>JBBDJA010000001.1:0-194638 GCA_040880105.1 Waddliaceae bacterium
CTTCTCATAACCTATGCCTGGAGGTGTTTTTTGTTTTGCTCCTTTTGACAAAAAGAAATCAGCGAGAATTTTATTTTCTTGTATAACCGCAGTTTGAAAAGGTGTTAAACCGCTTTTATCTTTGCTGTCAATATCCGCCCCAAAAGATACCAAAAGTTTAACGATCTCTTCTAAGCCAGCTTTAACAGATAATTGTAGAGCTCTATACCCATTTGAAGTTTGATCATTCGGACTATTCCCATCTCTTAATAAGGCGTTCACTATAGCTAGCCCTTTATCTCCAGTAATGTGGTTTCGGTAGAAGTTATTCTTAATGAGCTCACTTAGATTCGGTTCGTTCGCTCCTAGCTTCTTCATGAAATCAACCAAAGGCGCATAATCACCCTTGTCAGCACTCTTAAGGGTTTTAATGTAGTCTTTGCGTACAATACCTTCTTGATTCAAATGAGTCGGCCATACAGGATGTTGACATTTGAAAGCTAAAAGAAACCGATCGGCGATTAAACGCGAAAAGCGACCATTCCCATTCTCAAAAGGATGAATAAAAACTAATTGATGATGAACTCTTGCTGCCATCTCCAGAAAAGTAAGTTCAACAGGGTGTTGTGACCAAGATGAAACTTCTAGACAAAGCTCCGAAAGTTTTGTAGGTATTAAGCTGGGGTTGATTCCTATAGATGTTATAGATTTTCTGTATACACCTGCCCATTCCCAAACACTTCCAAACATAGCTTGATGGATTGCTTTAAGCTCTTTCACTTGAAACCAGTTTTTAGGGTCGCCAATTCTTCCTTGGAGGTGTTTTCTTTGTGCATTCAGTATATTTTCTGCTTCCACGCGATTGAGGTCATGTAAATGATGCACCCAAAGGGGATAAGACTGCTGCAATCACCTATCGGAGTAGCGCCTTCCGGAAATTCAAAGCGCTCAGGCATTTTCATCCCATAGTTTAGAATTCGGTCCTTGAAGGAGCCGTTTCTCTTCTTGCTTTATTAGTTCTGTTATAAATCTAGAATCAGGTTGTTGGTCTTCTAAGTTCATCGTTCCTTTGAGGTAGCGAACTTGTTTTTCAGCCATTTTTCTGGCTTGCTTATGCCGAATAGCCTCTATTGAATCTTGCAGAAGTGGGACAATGACAAGGTCACAAGAAATTGCGGTTAAAATTTTGTTTAATGTTGACAGGTTGGCATCTCTTTTTTCTTGCTCAATGCGAGAGATTGTAGATTGAGGGACCCTGGCTCGCTTTGCTAAGGCTTTTTGCGACATCCCTAATTGTACACGAATAGATTTAATGAGAGCTCCAATCGTAAGACCTCTAACGGCAACTCTTGTATTTTGGGCGGCTTGCATGATCTCTTCAATAAGAAGCTTTTCCGAGGGGGGAAATGATTTCATAAGTTTACCTCATAACTTATTGATAGCATATACGACATAATTTTCAATAGAAAATATGCCAATACGACATAAATATAATGTAAAATATATCAATTTGACCTCAGACTTAGTTTAAACGAACACTCATAGTCCTGTAAAAGACCCATTTCAGTTGTAATATGAACCTATTGTTTGATAGGGTTATTGACTACAAAGAGCCAAATTGTGCACTACGGTAGTTTGAAAATGAATCCATTTATTGTAAAAAAGGAAAAAAGGTGAGTAAACAACGCATAACCATCGATACCTCGCAAGTTCGGAGTTTGGTATATAGTCAGTTTCCAAACTATAGTAATTTGAAAATTCGTCCAGTAGATTCGTGTGGGTGGGACAACTACACCTTTCACCTTGGAGAGGATATGCTTGTGCGTCTGCCAAGTGCGGCTGATTATGAACTTCAAGTAGAGAAAGAACATACTTGGCTACCTAAGCTTGCTCCAAAGTTGCCACTTGCAATACCCGAGCTGGTAGCGATGGGAAAGCCGGGAAGTGGGTATCCTTGGAAGTGGTCGATTTACCGCTGGATTGAAGGGGAGAGTGCCGCATCGGCGCAAATAGCAGACGAATGCGATTTTGCAAAAGAGTTAGCTCAGTTTTTGACTGCTTTACAAAAGATAAGTTCTACCGGAGGGCCGAAATTTGGAGTGCATAGCTTCGATCGTGGAGGCTCTTTAAGAGTATACGACGCAGATACCAAGAGAGCACTTGACAAGTTGGAGGGGAGGGTGGATGGCAAAGCAGTAACGGATGTTTGGAACAAGGCAATTGCCACTCATTGGGTCAATTCTCCCGTTTGGGTGCACGGCGACATCAGCTCTGGAAACCTGTTGGTAAAGAATGGGAAATTACATGCCGTTATTGATTTTGGTCAGTTAGCAATTGGCGATCCCGCTTGTGATTTAGCGATTGCCTGGACAATGTTTAAAGATCGAAGCAGAAAAGCTTTTCGAGAAGCAATGCAACTTGATGATGGTACATGGGCTCGAGGTGGAGGATGGGCACTATGGAAGGCAGTTATTGTAGCAGCAGGCCTTACAAATCCAAATAATACAGAGTCCTCACAATGCTGGCGTATTATTGACGAGGTGCTTTCAGATTTTAGTTAACAGAAAGAATAAAGTGATTGATCCCTGGATTAGTTTAGTAGTCATTTTTATTTGTGATATGAGCGTATTTTTTGATAGAGTATTGTCTACTAAGAGCCAAATTGTGTATTCCAGTGGTTTGAAAATGAATCGGGTAGGAACATGGATGCTCTTTTGCTACCGTGAATGCTATGGATTGGGAAGCTTTGTTATTTTACCAAAAGCTTGGATACAGCATTTAATTTGCCCGTGAAGGTTTTGAAAACGACTCAAAGATGTTCATGTTAAGGAAAAACTTATGACCTATATAAAACCTGTAATAGAAACAGAGCGACTGATTTTACGCTATTGGCAGCAAGAAGATTTAGAACATTTTGTTGCAATGAATTCTGATCCAAATGTTATGGAGTATTTTCCTGCCATAAAAAGTTTCGATGAAAGTCTAAAAGAATTTCACGCTATTGCTGATCATTTTGAGAAACACGGCTATGGCTGGTGGGCTGTATCTGAAAGTAATAAAGCCAAGTTTATTGGATTCATAGGTTTAAGGTATATTGATTTTCCCGCTGCCTTCACCCCTAATGTGGAAGTAGCTTGGAGACTTATGTATGAGTATTGGGGAAAAGGTTATGCAACTGAAGGAGCAAAAGCATCTTTAAAATATGGTTTCGAGACATTGAGATTGCCCGAAATCATCTCTTTTACTTCAACACAAAATCTACGATCAAGGGCCGTAATGGAAAGAATTGGCATGCATCCTAGTCCAAAAGACGATTTCGACCATCCAAAATTGCAGGAAGATCATCCATTGAGAAGGCATGTTTTTTACCATGTTTATCGCGACGAATGGGAGAAGTCCCAGGAGAAAAATGAATAAAATATTTTTTGTTATCGGCGCTTCGGGCATCTTTAAATATAGCCTTCAAATTATGAATTATTGATGCATGAGCCACTTCTTCTTTTTCTGCAAACGAAGAAATATCCTGAATGGCCAAAGGATCTGTTACGAGTAAATATAAGAATTATTATTCGGCCACAATTCAATTTGCTGAAGATAGTTCTATTTACAAGAGGGTTCTTCCTGAGCGAGCTTTGCCTCCAAGTAGAGGAATGCGTAATCGTTTAAAAATTTTAGAAAAGATCGATCGTTTCTCCGGCTATGAGTCAATGCGGGATTTCCCGGTTGAGGATAAAACCACGCACCTATCGCGCCATTTGAAATTTACCACATGCTCTGTACGAGAGATCTACTTTTTGATACTGGAAAGATTTGGCGCGCCTTTTTTATTTCGATTGCGCTCTATTTTCCGGAGGTTTTTAAAGGGTTTTTCACGCAAAGTACAATCGCCTGAATTGGCGATCCCGCTTGTGATTTAGTGATTGCCTCGACAATGTTTAAGGGTCAAAGTAGAAAAGTTTTTCGAGAAGCAATGCATCTTGATGATGGAACATGGGCTCGAGGTGGAGGATGGGCACTATGGAAGGCAGTTATTGTAGCAGCAGGCCTTACAAATCCAAATAATACAGAGTCTTCACAATGCTGGAGTATTATTGACGAGGTGCTTTCGGATTTTAGTTAACAGAAAGAGTAAAGTGATTGATCCCTGGGTTAGTTTAAGTAGTCATTTTTATTTGTGATATGAGCGTATTTTTGATAGAGTATTGTCTACTAAGAGCCAAATTGTGTATTCCAGCAGTTTTGAAATGAATCGGGTAGGATAGCTCTTGTAAAATAACACCGATAAAACAGTCGGTTTGGTTTTAATGAAATATTTCCTTATTGCTTTTTTAGGATGTGTTCTTGTTTTTGTAGAAAATTTTTTGATGTCAGAAGTTAAAGAAATGGAAATGTCATTTAGAATTCAACCCTTTGAATCCAAGTACCAACGCGAAGTTGTCTCTTTAATAGAAAAAATTCAGGTAGGTGAATTCAATATTCCAATTGAGGCAGGTCAACGCAAGGAATTGGAAGATATCGGAGTCCTTTCAGCAGAATAAGGGGAATTATTGGATTGCTTTCTTTAACGAAAAAGTAATAGGGACCATTGCTGTTATAGACATTGGGCATCATGCCTTTGAATTAAGGGATGTTTTTCTAGATAAAGATTATCGCGGTACTGGATTTGCGAAGCAGCTTCTTGATACTGTGTTAGATTGGTCTAAAGAACATAATGTTAATACAATTTACTTAGGCACCACACTCGCTTTTCGTGCGGCCCATCGCTTTTATGAAAAGAATGGGTTTTGTGAAATTGCTAAAGAAGAGATGCCTTCCTACTGTCAGCCAATGGATTGTGACGAAAAATTCTATCGGTTTGATTTATAAAACTCCTCTATCTAGTGATATCTTACATGTTGCTCTTTTCTTTACCTTTAGCCTCATAAATTATTGACGAGGTCCTTTCGGATTTTAGGTAATAGGTGGTCGAATGATTCACCTAATTTACACAACTTAACAGACTCAATCGAAATTATTAGGCACATAATGTAAAGTCAGAGGCTATTGTTGAAATTCGGGTCTTGAGGATAACGATTGATGATCTACACAGAAACACCGGTACTTTTTTCACACTCTTTGTCAAAAATTGTGCAAAGCAATGTTTTCCTGAAACTGGAAATGCTGCAGCCAAGCGGATCTTTTAAAAATCGTGGAATTGGGCATTTTTGTTCCGAGAAAGTAAAACAAGGCATCACACAGTTTATTTGCTCCTCAGGAGGTAATGCGGGGTTAGCCGCAGCTTTTGCTGCTAGAGAGCTTAGCGTTCCACTTACGGTAGTCGTTCCGCTGAGTACTCCCTCAATGATGATCGATAAAATAGAAGGGGAGGGGGCGACTGTTGTTCAAACAGGAGCGGATTGGCAAGAAGCTGATCAATATGCGCGTTCATTAATCCAAAGCTCAAAGATATGTTACGTCTCTCCTTTTAATGACCCTTTGATTTGGAGTGGGAATGCAACGCTAATTCATGAAGTGGATCGTATTGGCCTGAAGCCTGATGCTATAATTGTCTCTGTAGGTGGGGGCGGTCTTTTTTGTGGTGTTGTCCAGGGAATGCACGATGTCGGCTGGGAGCACGTACCTGTTTACGCTGTTGAAACGACTGGAGCTGCTTCTTTTGCCTCAGCATTGAAGGCCGGCCGCGTTGTAGAAATAGAGAAAATTGACACTCTTGCAAAGAGCTTAGGAGCACGAGCTGTTACCGAACAATCTGTAAGGTGGGCACATAGACACCCGGTTATCTCTAGGGTGGTTTCTGATCAAGCTGCTGTCTTAGCATGTCAGAGGTTTTTAAGCGATCACAGACTCTTGGTGGAGCCGGCGTGTGGGGCATCTCTTTCGCTTTGTTACGACAAAGATGTTGATTTGCAAAAATATAAAAATATTTTAGTTGTAGTATGCGGAGGGTCTGCTATAACTTCTGAAATGTTGATGGAGTGGACTCAAGAGGTTGAGTCTGATTAAAGATTTGGACTCCTATCCAAAAATCACCACATACTACAAATCTTTACAATTGATCGATACGACTCGATAGCCTATTCTTAACTGTTCATTCAATGTTTATGTAAGGAGAATTGATAGATGTCGACTTTACTGAAGTGGAAAGTTGTTATTTTCTGTGTTTTTATACAGACCGTATTTGCTGGTTGTCCTCACAAGTACTGTGAAAGTTGCATATCAAGCAAAAGGATAGAAGGATACATTGATGTTGACAAAGGAAGCTTGTACTACCAGTCGTTTGGTCATGGCGATCCTGTTATCGTATTGCATGGGGGGCCGGGCTTAGATCAGGGATATCTATTGCCTCAGCTTTTGGCGTTGGCAGGAAATTATCAATTAATATTTTATGACCAGCGGGGTTCCGGTCGATCCCTTAAGACAGAGCTTAGCCCTGAATATATCAATATTGCACAGTTTGTTGAGGACTTGGAAGTTTTGCGAAAGTCCCTTGGGTTTAACAAATTTACTCTAATGGGGCATTCCTGGGGCGGGTTGCTTGCCATGCAATATGCTATCAAACATCGCGATCAGCTTTCCGGGTTGATTCTACTTAGTACAGCGCCGGCAGATTACGAAGGGCAAAACGCTTTCGCTTCCGAATTTGGGTTACGCACTCAGTCCATTATTGATGAAATTAAACCGTTATTTTCCTTTGATGATTTCAAAAAGCTAAATGCTGCTCAAATTTCAGCCTTGTATAGAAAGATATTCTCTGTCTACTTTGATAATCCGGATAAAGTTGAAGAATTGAGTTTAAATTTTACAGTAGATTCAGCAAGGAGTGGTTATCAGGTGGATGAAGAAATGTCAAAAACTGCCTGGCTGCAACCGAGTGTCAACTTACTTCCTGATTTAAAAAAACTTGATGTCCCTACATTAATCGTACATGGCAGGCAAGATATTATACCGATTTGGACAGCTGTGGAAATTCACAAAGCGATCCCCGGTTCTGAAATGGCGATACTGGAAGAATGCGGCCATTTTCCCTATATAGAACAGCCTAGAGATTTTTTTGTTAAAGTAACTGATTTTTTAAGTAAAATGCGTTTAGGAACCTCTAAATAAGTCTAATTGGTAAATTTTCGGTTTGGAGAAAAAATGGTTTTACAGGCCACTGCTTAAGAGAGAAATAAATGAGCAATCCTTTTTGCAGTAGGTTAATAATTAACTATGTCTTTGCGATTTTAATTTTGTTATCTATGCAACACAAGGTGTCAATTGTAATTATTGAGTACCTGGGCTAAAGGGCCAACAGTTTCTTTATAATGCGTTCAAAACCTAGCTTTTTCAGTTTTCCAGCAGGATCTTGAGTTTCTAGCTTAGACCATTCGGCAGGAGTTGCACTCAATATCCAATTATGCAGGTTTTTCCGTAGAGTCTCAAACCATTTAGAATGCTGCTTTTTCAACATTTTGAACTCGACCAGGGATTGCTCTGAAAAGTCCCCCAGCTGCGTGCCCACATACCAAATTCCGTAAAGGTCTTTAAGCATCTTTGAAGAGCTCTTTCTCTTTGTAAAAGTCAGACCTTTATGAAACATCCATGCGCTAGGAGAGACAGCTCGTCCTATTTGACCTGAATAGGTTTGAAACTCTGTTGTCATTTGCAAACTCAAAGTCAAATAACTTAGCGGTTGGGCGACCACACCTCCAATAACCACATTTTTTGTTTTGTCATTTCGTTTGGCAGAGTCTGTCAGAAACTCTATTTCCACTTCTAAGCCGTCGATCTCCCTCAAATAGGCTTCAGTGGCAGGGATATTCAGATCTTTAAAAACATGTGCAAATCCTGCTTCGTGAAGATGCTTTGCGATATTCTTTTTAGAGACTTCCGGTACCCTTCGGGGAATAAGCGAATCAATATCTCGCGTTCCTATTGGAGAATTCTCTAGATTTGGATCCGCTAGGTAGAGTTTGTAGATAAAAAGAGCAAAACCACCTCCGATGACAATAAATTCACGCCATGGGCCAATTGAGTTTAGAAATTCGGAGACGATCTTATCTTCTTGACTTTGTTTCATTGCGACTAATTTTTCTTGTAGATGCGTTTTAGCTCTGGAACACGTTCTGCCATAAATTCAGCCTGTTCTTGTCCTCGCAGAGGAAAATGGTAAAGGTCAAGGAAAGTTAAAAGAGCCGGACAGATTTTCAGATCTAATCCTGAGTCTACGCCAAGGCTAAGTAAGCTTTCATAGTAGGGTTCGATGAGTAAAACCTCGTATCCTCTTTCTTGAGGCTCTAATTGAAGAACATCTTCCAGATTTGCTCTAACAGTCGGATCAAGCAAGTATAATTCTAGAGAATTCAGATTGGTATTCTTACAGCCGTGGGCCTGAGCGGCAGAATGGAGGGCCAGTGCCACCTTTTGACTTAAATTTGATTTCTTTAAAGCATCAAAAAGTTCTTCTTTTTCCGAGAAGGCTGTGTGGTAGGTTCTCATTTTGCATTTTTTCGTAATGCTGTAGTGCTCTAACCAACTTGCGAGAAGAAGCTTTGGTTTCATGAAGAAAAATTTCTTTCCCGTTCGTATTCCTTCAGTTTGCAAGAGTCCTTTCAAAATTAAGATGCCAAAGACACGTTGGACTAGTCCCACGCTTACTTCTGTTTCTTTAGCTACTTGTCTTAAGGAGAATCCTTGCCTCTTTATTCCCTCTCTTAAAAGCCAATCAAGAATAAGAGCTGACTTATCAGCGTAGATGTTACCTTCTGCAGGATCTTCGTTAGAACTTACTAGAAATTGGCCTTTCATTGTGATCTCCTTCTGTTCATTAGAATACACTGTTCAATATATATTGAACAGTTAAAAATAATGAACAGATAGGGGCTGATTAGGGAGTAAATATTTTTTACCTATCTTAAATAACTAATGGGTTCGTGTGGTGCGCCAATAATATAAAATTGTTAAATTTTTTTGAAAAATTAAATATATTCTAGTGTCTTTTACTGTTTTAATTTATAATTCCTATATTAAATTGTTGTTATAGGTTTTTTATGGATAGAATTGGTGATAGACCTTTTCAAATCTACGATCTTTTTGAGGAAGAAAGAGGGTTAGAGAGTGATGAGGCAAAAGAAGTTTTAGAGAGTAAGGATGAGGAGAGTTGGGTCCCGGTTAAGAGAGCTAGATTTAATCCTGTTTCAGATGAAGAGTTGCTCAATTGTCTAAAGAGAGAATATCAAGATTATAAGGATGTGAACCAATATTTATTAGGCACGTTAAAATTAGATGTCTTTGATTGTTTTTCGGAATTTTTGGGTCATTACCATAAACGCTCCTCAGGTATTTCAAAGTGTAGCTTACTTCAAGCAGCCATTGCATGTAAATTGCCAGAAACGGCTTTGTTTTTAATACGCAAAATGGCTGATTTGAATTATGTAGATGGGATGGGTTGGACGGCCCTACATTATGCTGTCAAATATTTGGACGATCATAATGCGTCATTAGAGGTTATTGAACAGTTAATAGATGAGGGATGTGATCCTGAAGTTATGGATCATCTGAATCGAACTGCGTTAGCGCTTGCCTTAAAAGATTATAAGACGAAAGTCGTAAAGTTGTTGATTGAGAGGGGTGCTAATGTTCCAGATAGGATCTATGATCAACCTACCTTACATTACGTTGTAGAGTTTGATGATATAGAGCTCTTAAAACTTATTCTTGAAAAAAGTCGTGATGCCTTTTACGAAATAGATGAAATTTTGGGAAGTGTGCTACATTCTGCCGTTTATAATTTTTCCATCGATATAATCAAATATTTTCTGGAGGATCATCTCGAAGAGATTCGCAGAACTAAAATGGATTCTCTTGTTATTAATTTTAGAGATGTAAATGTCCCGCTTCTTCAGTATGTTGTGTCACATGAAGAATGCGATTCATACGAAAAATATAATAAAACAATACCAATTATCAATCTATTATTAGAATACGGCTATGGTCTTGAAGATAGAAATGAACTTGGTCAATCGATGCTACAATATGTAGCCACATTTATTACTGGCGGGATATCAAATGTTTACGACCCGGGGTCTGTGAATGCTCTAATCGCGTTTTTAATAAACAAAAATGCGGATGTTTTTTCTAAAGATAATAATGGATCCACGGTGTTGAAGGATGTTTCTACACGAGAACTTCAAAATCCAGAATTTGAATTTATATTCAGAAATAATCTTTTACAAAACCATATTATTTTTGGGTATGTTCCTGATTTTTACTTAATGGAAGACTATGTAAATGCTGAAGCTGTTACTAAAATTCGAGCTCTACTAGAGGAGTATTTAACGCGAGATGTTGCAGAAGAGGTTGTTGCGTCGGCATGCGTTCCATCACCCGAGACCCGATTCAAAACTAATGGTGAGCAGATAAATCATATTTCAGAAGCGAGATTAAGATACTCTTCACTGTATTTAGATGGGATTAGAAGAGGGGCTGTAATTGAAAGGGCAAGGGGTATTAATGGGAATTTAAGACTCGCCCGTGTGGAGGAAATAAAGGAAAGGTACTTTAAAGAGATTGGACGTCATAATTTTGAATCAATACGTATGAACTATGTGACTGTAGAGGGCGGTTTTTGCCTAGGGGGATCTTGTCAGACTAAAAACTTAGAGCTAAGAGGTGATTATCTTACTGAAGAAGCGATTACAAATGCATTACCTTCAGAGATCGCAAAGCTATACAATCTTGAAAATGTTGTTTTAGAGTGCCTTACTGATGAGATATTGGAGGCACTTAAAGGGTGTGAGAAACTCAAAAACCTTGCGTTGAGTAGATGCGCTATTTCTAGGAAGCAACTAAAGGCTCTTATGACAATGGAACTCGATACGTTAATGATTTCTGGGGTTATCTTTACAGAAGATGATTATCGTTTTATTCAAAATGCGCCTATGAAAAAAATTCATCGATTTATAGGTGAAATCATTGTTGAAGATGAAGTTCGAGAGGTTCTTAAGCTGTAACTCAAAGATTCTTCTGATTGCTTGACCACTTTGCGTTGTTATTCAAGTGAATGCGTGTGAGATTTCTTTTGTTTTAAATGCTTAGTATAAATTGAGGGGGGAGGCAGAACCCTCCTGTTACTTCCCTTTGCTTTTCGATTAATATACTGACATGCGGGTTAAGTAAAGGTTAGAGTATTGAAATCCTGCTACTCCTCTTTAGATTCAGATTCGGTATCCTGGCTCCATATGATATGGGATTTGTTTACTGACCATATTCCTATAGTCTCCCCGCCACCTGCATCCGCGTATTCATGTGGAGCATTAGAACCCAGTGAGTAAATTAAGTTCTCGTATTCTTTACCACTGCCCATTTGGTAGCTAAATAGCGGGATGCCTAACTGTCTCGCCTTCTCAATAGCACCTTGAATAATCATCTCCCTATTCTGATCGGAAAGGGTGGGAGGATAGGCACGTTCAAGGAAAAGAACCGGATGATTGTCTTTATCTAAAAGTAATCGAATAAAAGAGCGAGCCTTTAAATTTCCCTCTTTGTCAACAAGGGCAACCATACGGTTTTTTCCATCAATAAGATAGCTTGTCAAGCATTTGTTTAGTTTGGGGTTACCGTTTATGCTTTGGCAACTGCCTCCAACTTCACCGGCTGTGAGTAAGTAGAAAGGGTTATCTGTTTCTATAACGGTTAGCTGCGCGGTCTTTTGTGGGTTAAGAGCTTTTTGAATGGGCTGAAGGTCATTTATAAACTCATTTTCCTTTAATTTTTTACATAGCTTGATGAGCTCTTTTGTTAGCCTCAATATCTCTTTGCCTGCACTTGCTTGGCAGAGGGTAATTGTTTTCTGTTGGAGTAGAAGAGAGGGGTTTTGTGGATCATCCTTCAGTTTGCGATTGAGTTCATTGATGACTTGCTCCCTAGTCTCATTTTTAAGCCATGAATGAAGAAGTGGGTATTCATGGGTTAGGTGGTGATAAGTCACAATTGTTAGGTATAGGTGGGTCTCGATTACAAAAGGTTTCGAATCGATATTTTTTTGTTTAACTGCATTGATAGCTCTTAAGTCAGCTGGATTTTGCCAGTTGCCTTTAAGGGTCTTATTTTGAAATAGTATTTTCAAATGATCAGAATGTTTAGCCTTGTAGCGCTCATCAAATTTATCCTCAACTGCCCATGTGAGAAAAGTCGCAAGAGCTTGTAAAACCTCTGGGTTTTCACTGTGTGCATTTGCATAAAGTATAAGCGCAGCTACATTGGCTCCAAAGTGCTTTTGATACTTTTTCATAAAATTTTCTTTAATATTGAGCGTGGGGATCAGAGTCTGAAACTTTCCTGAAAATGCGGCGCTAATATCACTTAGCTTGCGAATCTCATGAATGTTTTCAGGGTCGACTTTTAGTAGTGCAGTTAAGTTTGTTAAGTGACCTTTCACTTCACTGTTTTTCACTTCATCATCTGAGTTTATTCTCTTTGCTTTAGATCTATGTAAGATTTTATTGTTTAGGATCTCAAGTGCCTTAGATTGCGCCTCCGGGGTATCTAAGTCACTGATTGCTGAAAGTAGTCTAATTAATATCACCTGTGCCACGCCATCTTTAAAGACTTGTTTGCGGGTAGTAATTGAGGTGATAACCCTTTGTAGTAATTCATTATCAGAGCAAGATAAAGAGGCAAGAGAGATGCTAAGGTGTATTAGGGTTGTTTTGAATTTTTCACTGATATCGTTTTTAAGATGCATGATCAATTGTTGAAGGGTTTCAGTTTTTCTTTTATCTCCTGCAATTTCATCAATCAGCAGGTGAGTGAGATCAAGCCGGGTCTCTTTGTCAGAACGCAAAGAGATGGAAGATAAAAGCCTATTGATGGTCTCTTTGTTCATCTGTGCATCATCTGGATTTAATTGGTTTGTTCTTCCTAGAGCGTATAGTGTCCAAATGAGAACTGCGTTTCTCTCTTGTGGTTTTGTTTTAATAAGAGTTGTCAGGATGCTCTCAAGTGATTTGTCCTTTTCTTTGATGAGATTGCAAATTGTATGGATTTCTTGATCGTTAATTTGATTTGGAAAAGGGTTAAATCCCTTTTCATATAAGGACTCAGGTGAAGCAAGGAAGGCCTTTATGGAAAATCTGTAGATATTCTCGAGTGATAGACCAGCAGCGGAAAAATCTTTAAGGAAGAGAGTGAATAGCCTAGGTTCTTCTTCCGCAGCAGTATTGGCGATGGCGATAAGACTATCACCTGTTAGACCGGTATCTATGAAGTCATTGATATTACTGATGAACAATCCAAGTTCCTTTTTAGCAAAAAACTTTGCGATTACATTTACGTTTTCCTTAGTAAGACCGGCGGCGACGAATTCTTTGATTTCATCTGTCAACAGCGATGCGTCACGATCAGCAAGAGATCTTATGAGGGTGTTGACACTTGCTTTGCTCAGACCAGTTGCTACCAAGTCTTTGAAGTAGTGCAGAAATGAGGAAGGGTGGGTTTTAAAAAGAGTATCTGCCAGATCATTGACTTCATCTTCTGTGAGTTTGCCGGCAGCAGCTAGGTCTTTGAATGTGACGCCTGCATTGATGTAAGCCCAAGGTTTTTTAGCGAGGTTCTTCGCAATGTCTTTGACAACATCTGTTGAAAGGCCGGCTGCAACGAAATCTTTGATTTTAAATGCTAATGCTGAAGGATTCTCTTTTGCAACAATTTCGGCGGTGACATTGACATTATGAGCTGTGAGACCGGCATCAATGAAGTCTTGGATGTAGTGTGCAAAATTATAAGGATCCTCTCTAGCTACACTCGGGGCAAGGGTGTTGATGAGATCGGTAGAGATTTTGGCGCTCTTAAATTGGCTAATATTGCGTATGAAATCCCAGGGGACATCTCTAGAGAGAATTTTTGCGATGAGATTGATATTTTTTTCTGTGAGCCCACCGGATGCGAAATCTTTGATGTTTTTACAAGCTGCCCAAGGCGCATTTTTCGCTATAGTTATCGCAATGGTGTTGACGGTCTCCTCCGTGAGGCCGCCTGCTAAAAAGTCTTTGAAATTATTCGCCAATTTCTCAGGTGCATTTTTAACGAGTTTTTTAGCAATGGCATTAATGTCGCTTTTTGAGAGTTTGGCAGCGGTGAAGTCTTTGATGTTGCGTACAAGTGCCCCGGGATTGTAAGTAACTAAATCGTGCGCAAAGGAGGATAATCTATCCTCGTTAAGATTTAGACAAATTGTTTTTAATGCAAGATCAAAGGCTACCTGGTTTTCACTAGACATATTTTCGTCTAAGTCTTGCAGTTGAATTAAGTCTTTGGATAGTTTGAGGATTATAGTTGCTTTTTGAAAGACATTAAGTTTTTGTTTCTTGAGTATTTCTATTAGTTGATTGTTATCTAATTTATTTATAGTAATTGCAAAATCTTTATCGATTGTCTGCTCGATTTCATCTATTTGATTTTTGTTGAAAAGTTGATTGATTCTAGTTGAAATGCGATGCAGTTCCTCTACATCTAAATCTTCAATCGCGTGTGTGTAATTATTTATCCATTTTCCAAACTGCGCTTGAATTTCAGCGTCACGATCGATTGCAAAGGGTTGGCATTTTTCGATAAATAGATTTGTGATTTTCGATTGAATATTCTCTCGACTCTCTGAATCGTCAATTTTTAGTGCTTCAAGAGATTTGGCAAAAGAGGATAAGTTATCGTGAAAATTTACCATATTAATGTTGTCTTTTTTTTAATTATAACACTAATTTGAAATAAAAATTACTAATAACTAGGTTTTATATATCATTAATTCACAGTGACTTAGTTTTTGAGTTTTAAATGTTGGGTCTAGATATGGTTTTTTAAAAGGGGTATTATCTAGCAGCAAGCTCAACCATATAGAAAATACTTTTAAGACGCCTGTATTGAATCAATAATTGAATTACAGAGATTCCAGAGCCGAACCTCTTCTTCTTTACTATGTTGAGCAAAATGCAAGATCATTGTCTTCTCTTGTTTACGGTCAAACCAAAACTTTCCGGTCGGGTAGTTGTTGATCGCAAGCCATAGGATTGTGTCAGCTCCTTCTTCGGTAGAGCGGAGCTGTAGACTTAACAGTTTTGTGAAAAATGGCAGCGAGTACCGAATACCAGCAGTATCTGCCCATCCGGGATGCATCGCACTAAATAGGAACTCGGGATACTCTTTTGAAAACAATTCAGAAAGAACAACCTGAGCGCGCTTGGCGTTTGCATAGCCTGTATATTTACTGTATGAATGCTTTTCGTATTTAAGGTCGGAAAGATCAAGTTTTTGCAAATACATCCCGCCTGATGATACAAAGATGATCCGACAGCCTTTACTTAGTTTTCCTAAATCCGCGAGTCTCTTCGTTAAAATAAATGGTGCAAGGACTTGAGAGGCAAACATGTGCTCATACCCCTCTTTAGTAATTACCCGTTCATTTGGCATTCCTCCGGCATTATGAATGAGAAGATCGATAGGGGATTTAACCTCATTTTCTGCAAACGAGTAGACCTTTTTCAAGTCACTCATATCAAGTTGATGCCATTTTGATTGGGATAAGGGTTTGGACTCAGAAAGCCTCTTTATCTTCTCTAGATCTCTTCCTATTAAGTGGCAATGCATTCCATGGGAGGCAAGCGCCTTTGCTGTTGCAAGCCCAATTCCACTAGTTGCTCCTGTTACAATTCCAGAGCGTGCCGATAAATCCGGGATTATGAGAGGGGTTTGGCAGTGGCGCTTGAATCCTGTACGATCAAACGAGAAAACAATGGATTTATCAAGTAGTTTGTGAATCAAGCCTTTGAATGTCATGAATAACCCCACTCTTTTTTAAAACTTGCACTTTCTCATCATTTTGAACAAGCCATCTAATTAGCGGACTTTTTTATAGAGCGAAAGAGCGATCTTCGATTCAGTTGCGTGATCAACAATCGGCGGGGGATAATCCGGAGCTAACACATGATTCTTCTCCTCATACCACTTATGAATGGCTTTAGGAGGCAAAACTTTAAGCTCCGGAACCCACTTTTTGATGTAGAGACAGTCCGGATCAAATTTAGTTGACTGCGTCCATGGATTGAAGATGCGGAAATATGGCTGCGCATCGCATCCGGTGCTAGATGCCCATTGCCAGTTGCCGTTATTGACAGCAGGATCGTAGTCAATGAGTCTTTTCGCAAAGTATCTCTCTCCCCACTGCCAGTTAATGTGAAGATCTTTCACAAGAAAACTTGCAGCTAACATACGCACGCGATTATGCATATAACCTGTCTTATTCATTTCTCTCATTCCGGCGTCAATCAGCGGAAATCCCGTCCGTCCTTCACACCATGACTGAAAAGTTTCTTCATTGGAACTCCACTCAAGTTGGTTATACTTCGAATGAAAAGCGCCTGTAAAAACTTTCGGAAAGTAGAGTGCGATTGAACTGAAAAAGTCGCGCCAATAGAGCGACCGAATCAGAGACGAAGAGGCTCCAAACTCTCTTGATATCGATAAATATACCTCTCGAACAGAGCATGTGGTGAATTTTAGATGTGCTGATAGGTGGGTAGTACTGTCGTTTGCCGGAAAATCACGGAATGTCTCGTAGTAAGAAAAGCGTTTGATATCCTTTAAGATTTTTAATGCATTGCGCCTTCCGCCACTTCGAGGGAGGAGACGTTTGGGTAGGATTTTTTTGAAAATGGAGTTGTCTTTAGCAAATTCAATGGAACCTGAGTAATAATTTTTATGTTGATTGGAAGTTGGAAGGTCTACTCTTAGTTGCATTGCATTGCGATAAAACGGCGTGAAAACTTGATATGGTGTTCCGTCCCGTTTCAATGCTTGCTCTGGTGGTTGCAAGAGAAGGTCATCAAAAGCGTGAAATGAAATCGCAAATTCTCTACAAGTCTCTTCTATACTCTTATCGCGTTTGATGCTGTAGGGTGTATAGTCTCGATTGACAACCACAGACTCAATATGCTGCGTTTGAATCAATTGCGTGACCACTTCTTTTGGCTTTCCATAAAATAAGTAGAGCCGGCCTCCTTTTGAGGCTATATCTTCCTGTAGCTCCTCTAGTGATTCAATCATGAATTGCAAGCAATGATCTCCTCGATACGGGTTAGAGTCGATTTGTTCGGGGGTAAAAATAAAGCAAACAATCACTTCATCCGCATTTTCAAGAGCAAAATTTAGACCGGTATTATCCTCTAGGCGCAAATCTCTTCTGAAAATAAAAAGCGCTCTTTTTATCTTTTGACTCATTCTTGCTCATCACTCCTTGGATATTTAACTGTTGGCTTCTTTATTTTATGATACAAAACTATAGAGTGGAGCTGATCCCAGTCAAGGTAAAATATGGAAGGAAAAGAATTTTAGACTCTCTAATTGTAAGAGACATTGTATGTGTGGATGGTATGCAAAACTGCAAAGGGGAGGAAGAAAGCAGATAAAATGAGGGCTGCAAAAACCTTTACTGTTTCTAAACACTTTGAACTTGTGCGGTCAACTCTGTTGAGTATCACAACAGCTTGAAAGCATATCGGGCAAGTATTTCTGTTTGGTGAGCTGCTATTTAGCCAATTCTCAAAACATTGCGAGTGGAAGATATGGTTACACTTAATATTTATGACGCGGGAGTCGTGAGTGAAATTTTCAATGCAAATCGCGCAATGCTTTTGATCATATTTATTTTCTACTTCATGAAAATTTGCGATACCGTGACTGTTGCTAAGTGATGCAGACATTGAATATTTCCTACTTTTACAAGTAATTTTATAGTTGATTAACGTTTGATGCACAAGAGAAATGCACCTCCTACACCTTGGTTTTTTTTGTGCAATTCAACGGCATTAGTGGACACCGTCTCTTGGTTCAATGTTCGAATCGAGTTTTTCTAATTGGATGAAGATCTGTATATATCCCTAACCCACACTATACAGAAAGGGAAGTATACAAACTGTGTAAATAAGCATGCTGATGACTCCTAATAGCTCTGGGTAGAATATATTGGGATGGTCTACTTCTAATAGCTCCGGGTAGAGTGAATTGCTGCGATTGGGTCTATCGAGTATCACAACAGCTTGAAAGCAAATTGGACAATGATTGCTTTTTGGAGAATCGCAATTTTGCCAGTCGTTTATGCATTGTGAATGGAATATGTGATTGCACTTAAGGGCTGTCACTGGCTCTTGTGGATTGAAATCTTCAATACAAATCACGCACTCTGTTTGGTTGAATGCATTTTCTATTTCGTAGAGAGGGATGATGCCTTGATTGTTGTTAAGAGGTGAAGACATTGAGTATTCTCTTAGTTTTTAAGTCGGATTTTAGCCGTTTAACGTTTGATGTGGAAGAGAAAAGTATATCCCGCAATTCTTATGCTGAGTTGATGGTTATAGGACTTGAGTGAATCAGAGACTCCTTTACTTCATTTTTCAATATTAATAAACTCTTTGCTATTTGAATGTTAGAATTACTGAAATTAAAAATTCAGTCATAGGTGTAAGATGCAATCTGTTGTGAGCTCAATTTTTCCTATTTATGAAGAGTCTAAAGGAGATGACATTTCCGGAAGTTTGCAGTCAATAGATCTTAATAGCGAACCAAACGTGGTTAAGAGCAGTCGGTTGTATTTTTTTGCTAAACTGGCACAAACCATTCTATTGCGTCCTATCGCAACAGTGGCAACACTTACATATCGGATCATTAAATTGATCACATGGGTCTCGACAAAATCCGCTATTAATAAAGTGCTTGGATATCACACAGAGTCATATGATTACTTCGAGAGGGAGTATCTTAAAACTGTTAAAGCAGTCCGAGACATCTTATTTATCCCTTCAATGGCGAAACGGTGCTATTTAGACATGGTTGCGAAATCGGAAAGTTTTGCCGATGATATGAATCGGATAGATTTCAAGAGCTATCCTAAAGTTCATCAAATCACGGAGTTTCAGCAGTACTCAAGCTATCTGCATGGCTGTAAAACGTTTAAAGTGATTCGTCCGGACATTGCAGAGTTACCAGCCACATCAGACCCTTCTCTAAAGGCAATTATGGCATCTCATCTCTTCGAGGCGAATATGATGGCAATCAATTTTGGCTCCCCAAACGTCGCTACGTTTGTTACAGAAGAGTGTGAGGATGGTACTGTAGAAACAGTAAAGGTCGATGCAAAGTCTTTACATCGCGCCGAGATGTCCTATCATTCAACAAATGGTAAAATTCAGTCAGGGGTATTTATCGTACCTACTAATCTTCCGACAGAAGCTTTAGATCGCTTTAAGAAGGCAGCTAAAGAGATGGAAGGGAGCTCTCATATTACTTGCGTTAACACTAACTGCCGAGTATTGAAGGCTGCCGGTATTTCCATTGAGGCTGTGGAAATGGAGGATGTTATTTTACCTTCAACACTCATGGAACACCTTTTATTTAGGAATGTGATCTACACTGATTTGGATGGTAATAAGCATAAGGTGCATTTTGATATTCTTAATACAACGCCCCATAGCCTAGAAGAGTACCTTGAGATTATAGATACTGCAGTTGTTAGCACGCGCCTTCGTCATCGTCGCAGAAGTGCTGATAATGAGGAAAATCGGAAAGCGCGAGGGGAAATGGCAAATGAGCTAATCGCTCAGGAAGAGAGGCGACTATCTGATGTCATATCCAATCATGAAGTGATGGATCGAAATTTCGGAAAGCGCAAAATTACCGTCTCCGTTCCTTCTTTTTTTGGCGATTTCATCGCGGGAATCTGGGGTCGGCACACAATCTTTGAAGTGGATCTTTCCGATAGGCAAGCTGATATTTCAGAAGCTTTCCAAAACCTGGCTCAAGAGGAGGCTAAGGGTGACAGATTTGTTAAGTTAAAGCCATTTCCACAGGTAAAGCCAAGTTTGGGCACAAGGTTAAAGAGAGATTTCTTCTTCTCAGGACCCATGATACGGTTTCTACGCAGGCATATGATGGGGCGAGTAGACGCACTTAACCTCCATACGCAAGACCTATTTAACCTTCTCAAGTCAACAAATGGGGAGCGTTTTAACTACGCGCTTCTCGATGATAAAGTGGTCTTGGCAAGAGCGCAAGCCAACACTAAAAGCGAAGAGACGCATAGAAAAGTGGCTGATTGGGCTCTTAGCAAGCATGCTCTGCTTGCCGGGCGACAAGCGGTCTATTGCTCAGGTGAGTTATGGTACGATAATACTCAGAATTGCTTCATGTTTAATAATGACTCAGGAACCTATGAGCCAGGTTTTGAGCGCGTTGAAGTTGTTGTTAAACTTGCAAATAATATTTTTAGCACTCAGCGCTTTCAAGTTGCAGAACAAAATTCATAGGAGATCGCACAAATGTCAATTTCATTCAATATTGCCTTGTCTTGGGAATCTTATCTTGAAAACCGCGATTGGCAGAGTGTGTCTACTGAAAAGCCTTTGAATGGTCAAAATTCTGAGGCGAGACGCGCTGCAAATGCACTCTTTGAGCAAACTTTTAAACAACTGCCTCTGCGAGGGATTCAATTCATTCGCGATACAGCGAGATTGGTGTTAAAAGTGCCTATTCGCTCGATATGGACACCTATCGTGCTGGAAAAAAACTGGAAACAGCGCGAGCGTGCAAAAATTAACACAAAACTTGTGGGTTACTCACTTGTTCAGTTGCTGTCTGTTCCTGTAAAGTTCCTTGTCGCTCTTGTGGCCATTGCAACAACTGCTGTATCATTAAATAAAGCAAAGTTACTGCTTGATTCAAGCGAGGCGTGGACTGCTTACTTAGATGGACGCGCCTCCCAACTAGAAGCTCTTAAAGAGGTTGGGCGGAAGAATGCGAAAAGTCCGATAGAGTACAACGCGTATAAGAGTTGGCTTTATACCATTAACCCGAAGCGCTGTCGTTAACGGTTCTCAGGAATAATTGAGATTGTTAATTTTTTTTTTTCGAATTGCCGAAAAAATTCATAAAATATTTACGTGTCTTACAATATTCAGATGTTCTGAAAGTACATAAAAAAATTGATAAAATTAATCTCCTCTTTACAATTGTTGTCTATATTTATACAGTCGTTTAGGAATCTCTGAATGCGACTTGTTTGAATAAATCTTCCCTTTTGTTGAATTTCTGCCAAAAGGTACAAAGGTCAACAAGTTGAGTAGTTCTGTGGTTTCTATAGGTAGACAATAGAAAAAAAGGAGAGACATCATGTCAAGCGTATTAAACCATTCGATTAATCCATCACTTACTGAAGTGTGTTTCGCCGCCGGATCCGGTGCTGTAGCTGCTTTGGCACTAAGTAATCCTGTAGGGGCGTTTGGAGGTGCGATTGTTGGAACAGCCGGTGCCTTAGGCGCGATTTCGTTTCATCATGCTTTTGGTAAGATTTTTCATGCTGACAAAAATGGACCGGGAGTCATTTCAAAAGTCTTGAGTGCTGTTGCTGGATTTTTTGCTTCAGCAGGTGCTGTCTTTGGGGTTTCATCTGTAACTGGACACGCTGTGACATTTGTAGCTGCGTGCACATTATCAGCTGCAACATTTGCGATTGCTTTAGGTGTCTTCTCGCTTGCTGCAATGACAGGTGTCATTGTTCATGTATGCAGACAACCACATCTGCAAGCTTAGTAGAGTCTTATATACTGCAATAGTGAAACAGTCTAGGGGAGTGGCAAGATAAGCTGCTCCTATAGACTTAACTTTTTATAAGAGGCTTTTGATTCGCTCGCTTGGTTTGTAGTGAACTGCATTTGACTAGTCTCGTGGCGCTTGAATGCGATCAGTCTCTTTACAAGATGATCTGTGTAAATACGTAGTTCAGGTCACGACAAATTACGGGCACCAACATGAATCCAAAAGTCATAGCACCGCAAATATCAACGCCGCTGCATTGCGTCAACTTTACATATAGCCAGTTCGGTCTAGTGATAACTTCCGAGCAAAGAGGGCACCGGTTACTTTTTGGAGAGTTGCTGTTTTCCCACGCATTTAAGCATAGGCTGTGAAAGATATGATGGCATTTAGTAACTGTAGTATAGGATTCAGAGGTGAAATCCTCTAGGCAAATTGAGCAAGAGGTTTGATTATATCTATTTTCAATTTCATTGAATGTGGTGAAATCTTGATGTTCATTGACTAGTGGATCCATTGAAGTTCTCCTTTTTGAGTAGAAAATTGGTGATAGATTAGTTAAATTACCTTTAATCTTCTAGTCAATTACTTGTGAAGGGGGGTGATGCTCCTAGTTCGCTTGCTATAAGGATTAAGAGAAGAAGTTGAAGATCTTCGTAACAAGGGAGTCACTTTAGATCGTAAAATTGTTAAACTTACAGCCATTCTCCTGAAATTCGATAAAATGCACCCAATTAACTCTAAATACAGTTAAGATCGATTGATTTTCATATTTTAAATAAAATTTATTTACTCGGGGTCTTCAGAGATTTTTTAACCCACTGTGCAAAAGGAGAGGGGTAATGGTTAGTATGGAATGTTCAGAAGTTGATTTCAGGGATGTGTTAACGCATTTTATGCATGAACTTGATGACGAAGAAGAGGTTAAGCTCAACGAAGTCAATTGTCAATTCTTAGATACTCGAAGGGCCCAGGTAGAGAAATCGGGTAGCATAGCAAGGAGATATTTTAACCGTCTTGTGGAATATGTGAATAGACAAGCGGGCAAAATGATCGCAAAGCGTATTGTTCATCCCTCCATTCAAGCGATAAGAGACAGCATCGGTATCAAAACGAAAGATGTGCAGAATTTAGTCATGGATGCTCTTGGAACAATAGAGTTTGAAAAAAATGATAACGATATAGCGATCGAGATAGCAAGAGAAATCAATGCAAGTCATGTGACGTTTTTTGGTGAAATTACAGTACAACATATGAAAGAGATTTCAGAGATACCGAGTGTACGCTCTATTTCCTGTATCGGTTTTCCTGTATCCACTCTGCTACGGATTAATGGTCATAAACAGGCGCGTCTTGATATTCTCAAATACTTAAAATAGCTATTTGATTGACGCTAGTTCAGTCTTCAAAAGCTCAATGATTTTTTCAGATGAAGCTTCTTCATCGCAAATAATGGAGACATCTTCCAAGGTATGGTTGTGTAAACTTGCTTTAAACCTCACTCTGGCAATGATCTTTATTTTGGGGTTCATATCTCTTGCTGTCTTAATAATGGATTCAGTAACAAGAAAGTCAGGTGTAGTAGTGACAAGTATACCGGCATTTTCAATTTGCGCTTTTTCCAGAATATGGAATTGAGCGGCATCACCAAAGATAGTTTCTAATTCCTCATTTTTATGGAATGAGATCGAGTCAATATTTTGATCTACAACGGTAACGTGATATCCTTTACCCAGAATTTCTTTCGTTGCCACCTGTCCGACAGGCCCGAATCCGATCACGATGGCGCGGGGAAGGAACGAAGAGGTGTTTTCGTTTAGCTGCTCAATTGAGAATTCCTCGGACGGAATGTTATATTGATTTCCTGTGTCCCCGGTTAACCTGAAAAGTTTAAAAAGGATGGGGTTTAATGTAATTGTAACAAATGCCCCGGCAATCAAAATGTCATGGACGTTAACCGGAAGAATCCCTAGTTTGCTTCCTTCTTCAGCTAGAATAAACGAATACTCTCCGATTTGGGCAATCGCAAGCGCTACGGTTAATGCAGTCTTGAAGGGATACCTTGCTGCTGTAACGAGAATAAAGGCAAGAATGGGACGTAGCGCAAGTAAGATAAAAGTAAGGCCGAAAAATAGTGGCAGGTTATTGATCACAGTCGTTGGACTAAACAGCATCCCGACTGATAAGAAAAATATCACTGAAAATGCATCACGCATTGGCAACGCATTTGCCGCCGCTTGGTAACTCATGTCTGTCTTACCAACAATGGTTCCGGCGATGAAGGCTCCTAAAGCAATAGAGACTCCGAATAAATAAGAACTGCCGATTGCAATTAAAAATGTAGAGGATAGAATCGCAAGCGTAAACAGTTCGTGGGAGCGTGTTCTTGCGATCACCTTCAAAAGCATCTCAACAAATTTCCCTCCGAATAGATACATAATCAAACCAAAAAGAGTGATCTTTGCTAAAACCACGAGAATGCTAAATATGACATCCATTCCGGAATGATCCATGGCTGTATTTGCCGAGACTAAGGCTGGCAGCAATAAAAGTCCGAAAACAGAGATTAAGTCCTCTACAATCGTCCAGCCAATGGCAAGATGGCCCTGCTTTGTGTGAAGAAGGTTCCTGTCAGATAGTACGCGTACAATGACAACCGTACTGGAGACGCAAATAGCAAGACCTATGACCACCCCGGCAAGTAACGTTTCACCTAAGTACGCGCTATAAAAAAAGCCTGATAGAAAGGAAATGAATGAAAGGGTGAGGGCACCCGGTACTGCCATTTTTTTTACAGCTAATAAATCCTTCCAGCTAAAACTTAAGCCAACTGCAAACATTAGCAGCGTGACACCAATGTTTGCCAGTTGGTTTGAGATATATGAGTCAGCGACAAAACCGGGTGAGTTCGGTCCTATCAAATATCCGGCCAACAAATATCCGATCGTTGTGGGTTGCTTAAACTTTTGCGCGATGTAACCGCATATACAGGCTAACCCAAGTCCAATTGCCAAAAGCCAAATGATTTTTAATTCTTCACCCATAGATCCACGCCAATTTTTATATTTAGAAACACTTCAGACTGTACAGTAAGTCTTGATAAGAATAATTTCAATTTTTCTCTTATCGAGAATCTTGAAATATATTCGGTGCAATTCAATTTTTCTTTATATGTATTTATGAGTCTATATATCTAGATCGGTGATTCTGATCGTAAATTCAGGTATGGTATGGATAGTGAAATTGATTACGGTGATCTGCTCTTTCGGTTCATGTCTGCAATTGGTGAGGAGAAAGAAGTTAAGATCAACGAAGTAGACGTCAAGTTTTTAATTGAGCGAAGAGCACTGGCTGAGAAAACTGGCAGCGTAGCCAGAGGATGTTTTAACAGTCTTGCAGAACAAGTCAATAGAGAAGAAGGTAGGATAGTTGTCGAGCGTATCGTTCACCCTGCAGTGAAAGCATTTAGAGAGCATGTCGGTATCAAAACTAAAGATGTACAGAATTTAGTAATGAATGCTCTTGGAGTAATTGAGTTTGAAAAAACAGATAATGATAGGACGATTGAGCTTGCTAAAGAGATAAATGCCAGCCATCTCACGCTTTTTGGTGAGATTACAGATGAAAATCTAGAGCAAGTTTCAAAAGTTCCAAGCATTCATTCTGTGACATACGTTGATTTTCCTATATCAAACCTATCCGGTTTGAGTGAATTTAAACGGATGAAACGGGTGAATTTAAGTAAGTATCATAACCTTACTGATGAGGGATTGAAGTTTTTAGCAGGTTTTAGGAAACTGCGGTACCTCAATCTAGCAAAGTGCAGCAATCTAACAGATGAGAGTTTGAAGTTTATAGGTACTTTTAAGAAGCTGCAATATCTCGATCTAAGTTGCTGTCATAAGATTACAAATGAAGGTCTGTCGTGTATAGCCGGACTTGAATATTTAGAGACTCTCAAAATAAGCAACTGTGAAAAACTTACAGACGAGGGGTTAATACCTCTTGTCGCTCTAAAAAATTTGCGATGTCTTGATCTAGGTTGTATTGAAAATCTGACTGACAAGGGGGTACTGTATTCATCAGCTCTTAAAAACCTGCGATACCTGTCGCTATTCAAGTGTATAAGAATTACAGATAAAGGACTTGAGTGCTTAGCAACTCTACCCCATCTAAAGCGTCTTAACTTACATTGGTGTGAGAGTCTTACATTTAAGATTTCTAGGACTTTGAGTTATCTACCTGGTGCAATTTTGCGACGAAAATTAAAGTCGATTGTAGAAGGTAACGCGTAATAGTCATTCCAGAATCAAGCTTGAAGGGAAAAATGCTAAAGCTGATTGGCGAGAGATTAAAAAAATGTCAATTCAGTGTGCAGTAAATCAGAGCATAAACCCTTTTGAAAGAATTTTTCAATTCTTCAAATTTCAACTCAAAAAAGCTACCAATTTGGACGCGTCTGAAATTGTTTTATCAAGGCATCAATTTTTTTCTCATGTTCACTCTTGGGTCTAATGATCCCAAGTTGCGCAAGAAGCAGACGTATAGAGGGTTTGGTAAGGTAATGCCGTTGACCGACTTTTTCGACGTAATTGGGGTTGAGATTAATCAAGTCTTCATCTAAGCCGTTATTGATTTCTTCTTGCGAGCTTAACCATTTCGTTACATCCCATTCGATTCTAGGTGGAACAATAGAATCTTCTTTAGCTTCTTCTTCATCTCTATTAATGACTTCAGGTTTACATGCTTCGTAGACGATATCTACGATATTTTCTGCTGTGTAGTCTTCTTCTAATTCTTCTAATAATTTTTGATGTCCACCTGAAAATAAAAAGGCGGGTGGGAGGTCACTCATAGAAATCGCAAAGTGTATAACTAGCGCAGTTTGCTGAAATTTTGACATTTTTTGTCCCGACTGTAAGCGCATCAACGCTTGTCCTGGATGAAAATAATGAATAATCGCCGCACTTAGAGGTTTGATCCCGTTTAAGTTGACTTGTGCTTGGCCCATTGGTGTTCGGTAAATATGCCAAAAAGCTTGATGAACCTGTTCAAGTAAATGAATGTTGTTAGTTCCTCCTACTGACTCCATTAAAATACTTTCTGTTTTGCTTTTAGGCATTTTTCGCACAATATCATTGATGAGAGCTTCTCTAAACTCAGCCAATCTATTGTGAATGGATTGTTCGTATGTTGCATTTTTACTGTTAAGGCGGAAGATTGAGTAAGCATTTTTGGTTATACCGCTGCCGCATGTACCTTCTATATCAAAAAGAAATTCCTCAAGTTCACTTACGAAATCGGAACTTTTTAGGATGGAGTAAGTCTTCGCCTTCACCATCTTGATATATTGATTAACATTTCCTGGAGTTTCGTCATCAAGTCTACCATTGACGAGTATATTCTTTAGTCGCGCAAGTCCCGTTTCATATGTAACTTCAATTTCAAAACCTTCAGACTGTGCTTTAGTACAAATATCATTAAGCAACTGTGTGGGGTCTACACTCTCCAATTCACTATCAAATTCTTTGGTAAAGATGTTTTCGAGCATTGGAGAGTGAATGTGATCCAGGTTCACCACAAAATTGTCGTCGTTTTCTAACATCTCTTCATCGATAGATTCTAGGGCTTTTTGATTAACAGAAAAGGTTCCCGTTGTAGGTTGTAACAAAGCTTTAGGTAAAATCTTTCGAACGACTTCAAATCCAAGTAAAGTATGTATTGCCCAAGATGCATAGAGAAGTATGCTGAGAGACTTTATGATAATGTTCCTTGGGACTCGAATATCTGAGATAATACATGCAATAATTAGAAATGGACGTATCGCACGATCCAATCCTGCCGGCATCCACCCATTTCGCTTTGCAAGAGTGCAGATGAGTCCGGCAATCCCAATGGCTCCGGATATAGGAAATCCCAGAACAATCATGGCAACATAAGAAACCCCGCAAATCACGTTGATGATTTCGTCTGCATGGTCAAGAATTGGGCTTAAGACTTTATCGACTTTTACAATGAGATTTGGAATTAGGTCGGTTAGAATTGTATGATTTTTTTTTGGATCGTCTAGATACTGCTTTGCGTATGGAGCCACTAGTTTGCTATTGATTCCAATAATAAGAGGGATGTAGGCGAGATTTGATATATTAGGGCTTGGCGAGATGTGTTTAGCCTGCTCTGCTAGAATACTCAAGCGATTCATGGCGAGAAAGCCGACAGTCAACTGACGTTTCCCGTCCTTTTGTTCTGATTTTATATTGTCGCTGAGTAAATAGTGGGTAGGTGTATAAGCTACATCTAATAAGTTAAAATTATTCATTGAATTTTTGCCCGAATTATTGTAATTAATTGCGATATTTTGATTTAGATTTTAATTGTTGAATGTTAAGAATACATTAAGATAGGTTTGATTTACATGTGTTAATTAGAGGCTCTTTAAGAAACGGTTTTATGTATTTCCGCCTGAATGGTAATTGGTTCCTTGTAGTATTGGGATAGAATGGAGTTGTTGATTACAGCCTTACCATTTAATAGATGGCAACTCGCCCGCATGAGTGAAAAAAAGCTAGAGATGATTTCCTTGGTAGATGCTGTAACATATTTTGAGACCGACTATTGCAGCGCTTAAAAAATGGATGTGTCTTGGGTTAAGTGTTAGAGAACATATTCAAGAAGATATCTGTCCCCCCTAAATAGAGGGACAGATTGCCTATGTACAAAATTTAAGAAGCGCCTGCTCTAGTGAGTAGCAGTAAGAGTTCCAATTTGTTTCCAAGAGGGGTCTGGTTGTAGTACAACTTCAATAAATGATGTGTCGCAGTTTTTTGAATACGTTATATTATTGCTTGCGAGTTCTGCTTGAATTTGCTCTGGGGTTAGTGCATAAACAGCACCAGTTCCAATATCTATAGCAACCCCGATAACTCCTCCAATGAGTATGTTCCCGAGTACCCATTTGTTAAATTTTCTAGTTAGAACTGTTTCATAAGGCTGAAAGCCTTCAAGTTCGATTCTAATCCAGTGCGTATGCTTTCTTGTTAAGTGTTGAATGAGCGGAGTGTTGCCGACGTATTGGCTATCAATCCAAACATTAGCGTTGGAGGGGTACGATGAGATTCCAATGGGCTGTCTTGTGCCGCTTACAACCGTGGCGCAGCTTGTTAATGAGATGAGAGTAATCCCGATTAAAATATTTTGTAATGAGAATTTCATAAATAACGTTCCATTTTTTATATGTTGGTGGAAAGTAAATCATATTACCCATTAATTTTAAAACAGATCGTCGCTTAAGTAGAATGTTTATGCAGTTGACAAGGATTTAATGTGAAGCTTCGCGCAACCTTTGAGTTAGAAATAGAGAGGTCTATCTTCCCAAAACCTCTTCTAATAGATCCTGATTTGCCGGATAGACTTTAAGTTTATGATTTTCA
Source organism: Waddliaceae bacterium (assembly GCA_040880105.1). GTDB lineage: Bacteria > Chlamydiota > Chlamydiia > Chlamydiales > SLOH01 > SLOH01. The sequence continues at coordinate 29,022 of JBBDJA010000001.1, forward strand.
CCTGGATAATCGATTTGAATACACCCATTCTCTAGAGGTTTAAATGTATATGGAGTGATAGATCTCCACTGCCCCTCTTCTTCAATCTCTTGTTTCTCCTTTTCTTCTGAGAGGTGCTTTTTGTTTCTAGTAAATATAGTTGCATTTATAGAAAGTTCTTCAAAAAAACGATGATAAATCACCTTGTTTTGATCATATCCAAAGCTGACCACCCCGTATTGAGAGCGGTTTTTGTAGATAAATTCAGCAAGAATACTCGTCCCCTTGCTTGTGTAAATTCTGTAGATCGGGTCTTTAGCAAGAAGTTCTGATCCAGGTAGATAGTGCTTTGCACGGAGTAATAGATTCTGTTTTGGAGTATTGAAACGGTAATTTTGAAACCCGTTGTCCATAAATTGAGCAATGATATCAGGATCGTTTTCTTTCCAGCGAGACACTCTAGTATGGAATTTAGGTTTATATTTATTTATTCTATTATAGATAATAGAAATAAATTCACGTTTTGGGTTAAGTGTTATTTCAGGTGTTGCTGCTGAGATCACTTCTTTCGTTGGTAAAATTTCAGATTGTATTTCCAACTTATCTAGAGACGGGTTCTTCTTTTTTCTCTTTATTTTGGACTGAATTTTTTTAGGAACCGCATTGTCTTCCTTTATAAGCTCAACTAAAAGATCTTCATATGCACTGTGAGAGGCATCGCTTTTGTTGTCTATATTAAACTCTTTAGATACTTTTTCAGAAAGCTTGTGCATCTGTTTCTTTAGAGATTTGATGTACAATTTTTTCTGCCTTATGATTTCCTCTTTAGGTTTTTTGAAATAAATGGCCGCTAGAGTAAGCAGCTCGGACTCTTTAGATACGCTGCATAGGGTTAATATTTCGTCACGATTGGTTTTATTGAGTTCTGCTTTGGCTTCTATAAGATGTAAAATTGTTTTCAAACATCTACTTTCAATCGCTTTAGTCAAGGCTGTTCTGCTAAATTTATCCGGTTTGTTAGCCTCAGCGTTTGCATTCAAAAGTGTTTTGACAATATCTTCATACCCAAAAGTTGCTGCAAAATGCAAGGCACTATCACCGGTATATATTTTTTTGTTTATGAATGAGATTCTGTCGCCTTCATCTTCAATTAAATGTTTTATTATTCCTTCACTATTAATTATCTCTCTTACTATCTCACCATGTCCGTTATGTGCTGCTATATGAAGAGGGGAGGCTTTATCAGATGTTGCGTTTTGGATGTTCGCTCCGGCAAGTAAAAGCTTCTTTACGATCTCTGTATGTCCATTTTGTGCTGCAATATAGAGGGGAGTGATGCTACCATCTGCAATGGCATCCACCTCTATTCCCTTTACTTTTAAAAGCTCCTCTACAACCTCTAGTTTACCATTCTGCGCTGCGAAGTGAAGAGGGGTGATGCCGTTTTCTGTGGTGGCATTAACATCCACTCCACTCTCTAATATTTTTTTTGCAAACTCCAAGATTCCATATTTAGCAGCAAAATGCAAAGCTGTAGTCCCTCCTCGCATCGGAGTCTTAAGATCTGCCCCTTTTTGTAAAAGTAGATCTACCGCATTGAATTTTCCTGACCGTGCTGCATTATGCAAGGGGGTAGAAGAGTCATTAGCGCGAATATTAACATCTATTCCAAGCTCCAAGAAAAATTCAAGAACTGTCGTATGTCCGTTTTGAGCGGCAAAGTGCAAGACTGTGAATCGTTCTTTTGTGACAGCAAAAGGAGATGCCCCTTTGTCTAAAAGCTTTATCACAACTTGTAAATGCCCGGCTTGCGTAGCAGCAAGAAGGGGAGTCGTTCCATTATTCGTGGGGATATCAACATTGATACCGAACTTTAAAAGCTCGAGAACAATATCTAGATGACCGTTCTGTGCTGCAAGGTGAAGGGGGGTAATACCCTCATCCCAGATTGCCGCAACATCTGCCCCTTTTTCTAAAAGATCTTTTACAAATTTTAGATCCCCGAACTGCGCTGCAATATGCAGGGCTGTGTAATTGTCATTTGTGTTGTTGACATCGTCTTTTTGAAAAACAGAAATTTTCTCATTTTTAGCTAATTTCTCGATTCTAAGATTATTAAAAAATACACAATTGGCAACTGATTGCACTTGTTGGTTTTGTTGAGGATGATTAGCTGCATTGGCAAATTGTTCCGGTTCCTGTTTAGGAAAAATCATCGAATGAATAGCGAAAGACATTATAAAATTTATTGGTTGATTAAAATTATTTATTGTAAACTAAAGTGGTTTAAAATTCAATATAATTATAGTGGTAGTAGGGTTTATTTGAATGAATTTAATAATCTAAGTTAATCAGAGGCTTCTAAAAGTTAATAATAGAATCTCCTAAATGTATAGGTCTAGTTTTGAGTTTTATTATATTTAATATATAATAGAAATAAATAGGATTTGTTGTTTATGTGATTGAATTTAGTGAAATTATAATACGCATCCAAATGTTTCTGTTTTGTAAAGGTTTTTTAAACTGAACTGTTAATAATTATGGATGGCACGACTATTGCAAGGTAAAAGTTAATTAGAACCTATCCAGATGTAGGATTCTTTTCGGTATTTGGAAGTGAATAAAGAGGTACTTTAATGGTTACACCAGACCCAACAGAAAAGGAAATCAAGGAAATCTATTTAAATCAGGGGTTAGAGCAAAAGGGCATAATTGACGAAATGAATGAAAGTTACCCTGGTTATAAAGAAATACCGGGTAGAAAATCTGAAAAAAATGGAAAAATCTACACGGCATTAGTATCTAATCAAAAAACACTTTCCATTTTTCACCGTACCTTTGAGCTGTTAATTCTTTCAATTTTTACACTCATCACTGGTTTTACTATACTATTTTCTTCTAGAGTTAAAGATTCTTGGCGCGAAGTATTTACCGGAAAAAGGATAAAATATATCACATTGTCAAAATCGGAGCTTTCTCAAAAAATTGATACATTTGTGCAAAGGAAAATGAATATTCCGACTTTAGATGCGGACAAACCCATTTTTCTTCCGCCTGAAGATGATGAGCTCAAAATAGAGAGTGATAGATCACTAGGTTTAACAAGGAGAGACTCTGTGTCTTTAGGTTTTGTTCTCCTTAATACTGATTTTTCGGGACTTGATTTGTCAGAATTTCCATTAAGCTCAGAAAATGTTCTACCTATAATGATCGATCTTCTTGAGGCAAATAAAGCTAGGTTACCGGAAAATGAACAATTCAAGGTCAATGAGCTTCAACAGAAATTTCGTTATGCCAATCAGGTGGCTAGGCAAGTTAAATGGATCGGTCAAAACTGCAATACAGTTGAAGAATTTAATAAAGCCAAGCACTCCCTCCATAGGCAATTTACAGAGAGGCTCGAAAATAACGAATCTCTTTATCTCGCTTCCGGTTGGGTTGGTCGCCCTGCTGGTCATCATATTGCACTCGAGTTGATTCCCTATAAAAATGAGAAGGGAGCCTTAATGGTAAAAGGCCGAATTATAAACAGAGGGGCGGGCGTAGAGAGGCATGAAGCGTTTATCAAGGGGGTAAAGGTTGCGTATGAGCCAGAAGTGGCTTTTGAAGCAGTGTCTATTGACGATCTTAAAAAAAGTGCATTTTTCAGTAATTATCTTCAACTTCAATATTTAGATCGCCCGAAAGACGAAGAGGTTAAAGAAGACGAAGAGGTTAAAGAAGATGAAGAGGTTAGAGTAAAAGATGATGTGATGAGTTCTGCAGGATTTTCTGCAGATGACTTCTACGATGTCTTTCTCCCTTCTTGGCCAGGCAGAATTGAATTCTCAAAAGATCCGATTCCTAGAATTGCACAAAGAGGTCCAACTTGCACAGTAAAGCCACTAATTACCGAAATGATGAATATTCTGGGAGCAAAAAGTGGTAAGCTTGCTAAATTTTATATTACTTTGGATTCTTGGAAAGCATTTATAGAAGAGAATATGATTACAGAGGAAAATGTAGATCATATTGCCCCTTTACTATCGAAATTGCCCCGTCGTGCACTTAAACTTACAAAAGCAAATCTCTTACCTGAAGAAGAATTGAAATCTGTCAATGAGTTTTGTGAACGTGTAAAAGAGAAAATTTCAGAGGTGCAAAATGAAAGAGCGGAGAAACTGAAGAATGAAGTGATAGATGTCTCAGCTAGAGTTGAAGAAAGGGCAAATTTTGTACTGAGTCTACCTGAAATAGATCCAGAGCGAGAAATCGCAGAGGTTAAAGAAGAAAAATCCGAAGTCCAATTTTTAAATTTAAAGGAGGTTGGTCTGGATAAATATATATCGGGACATCTAGAACTGGCCAACAAACTAAATTTGAGAGATGACTCACTAGGAGTAAGCATATTATACCATACCTTAAGGGCGTTGCCCAATCCGTCTGATGATGAGTGGTCAAATGTTGAAAATCGCAAAGAGATTCTAAAAAACATCGATAAAATCCAAGAATATTTTCTTCATGCATATCTGTATAGGGAATCGAATGAAGATATTTGTGTTTGGATTAAAACCTTAGGGATTGTCTTTCGCTTAACAGAGGGTGACCTGCCTCAAGATTTACGTCAGTATTATGCAAATGGATTGAAGAATTTAATCGAGAATCGGGTTTCTGGCGTACATTCTCCTTTAAATTCTAAAGATTTTAAGGGAGCTCAAAATGCTATCCAATTCATTTATCAAGAGGCGATTGAAAAGGGTGCAGGGGTGATCCCAGAAGGTAGAGATAGTGAACCATTTAGTACACTTGCTAAAACTCTATATTGTAAGAAAACGTTCGAACGCAATTTGGTTGAGGCAATAGAAAATCCCGAAATTGGATACCTTCATAAAGTGAGCCAAAGAGTTGAGGATATAAAACCGGACACAGGAGATTCTGATCGAGATGAGCTAACCGCAATATCACATCTTTATAGTAAATCTGAGCATCTCCCGCAAGAATATCAATCTCTTCGAAATTCCCTCTTCCGTGTTGCATATTTTCTGGATTCTCCAGGTCGCATCGAGTACGGGTGCCGGGCACTTGATGGACCAAGACCTCCGATATTCGAGGCCCATATCGATAAAGAGGATGAGTTCCATTTTAATGTCTTTTTCAGCCTCGTTAGAAAGAACGATTCGGATGAATTATTCGAGGATAGCATCTTTGGTGGATTATACGGTGGTTCCGGGAAATTAAGGTTGAAAAATAGCGAGAGTCAGTATATTAGACTCGGCCATTTACTTGACAATAGTAGTATGATTAGTTCTCATAATGCAATTAGTTTAAATCAACCAGATATCAATACATATTATTGGTCAACACAATTCGATTTTCAAGATATCATGGCTGCACGTACAGCAGATGCTCTTCCTCTTGCGCAAATAGAATATTATTTTACTGAAAATCTCGATAAGTTAGATAAAGAATTCTTTCAGGGTGCGTTCATGTTTCTTCTCTTTAAAATTAAAACTCTTGTTGAATCATCTCCATTAAAGCTGGCGCTAGAACGGTCGGATTCAACTAAGGAGATCAATAACTTTTTTTCATTTCTAGAAAGTTCTCTAGAACAAGCGGAAAAGGTAAAGTCTTGGAATATCTATTTTTTTCTCTTGAGAGCTTATGCTATCTCTCTTTCACACTGTCTTGAACACAATGAAAATTCCGTAAGAACAAAAAAATTGGTTAAGAATTTTGAAAAAAAAATTGGAGTGGTTAAATCTAAGATGCGTTTTATGACTAGTATGAAACAATCCGAGGTTTCTAGTACCATACGCCTTATAGTTCCTCATCTATCTGTCTATAAGTCAATGATACCGATTATTCAAAATTTTCATGATATTTTGGAGAAAGTCAAAGATAAATCCGTATACGCAGGGGTAAGTGAATGTGCCCTAGAGCCATATGTGGTCGCAGGAGAATTTCAACTAAAATATTTAGAGGAATTAAAGGATAAGAAAAAACGCGAAAAAAGGGTTGGAGAGCTTCCTGATCAGATTCAAAGATATCTTTATCATTCACTCTCTATCACCGCTAACAGTATCGACATGGTTTCTCCTGGTCACTACAAATTCCTTGATCAAAAGGGAATTGAATACGAGGTGCAGTCCACTAAAGAGGGGTCTATACATGTGATTCGTACTTTTTTGGATGATAAAGGTCAAGCAGCTCGATACTGTTTTTTAGAGATTTCACCATTTAGAGGTTATGGAGGTCAGGTAGAACATCCTTGCTCTGAAAAAGGAGGTTATCTCACCAAGGATGCGCAGTATTGGTTTAAAGTCGGCGCAACAAAAGAAGCGTTAGTAATAAACAAAAATACAGGCGAACATATTTGCCAAGTGTCTCCCAAATATATCCACCACCCTAAAGATCCAAATCTAGTTTTGCTTAATGATTACAACATAGGAGCAATTAAGGCGCTTTCTAAAATCACATCAACTAAAGAGATTCTCGCTTGGAAAGATAAAGAGTCTGGGGAACTTGAAAAAATCGAATTAAAAGAGTTCGGAATAGACTTTTACTCTGAGGTTGACGCGGCTAATAATAGCATCAGATGGAAGAGTTTAAAGGACTTTGGCTACTTCATTGATACCCATCAGAGGAGCTTATCTTTCGATCCAATTCCCGCATACCTTGTGCTTGTGAACGATAAAGGGCATCGTAAAGTTATTTGCCCATCGAAAAGATACAAGCCGGAAAAGATTAAGTTCTCAAAAATACAAGAATTTGAAGTGCATAGTAATCCTTTAGAGCAATTGTTTACCTATGAAATAGATGCTGATGGGCGGGTGGTCTTACCGGAAGACCCACTCGCACTTCAATACCTTATTTACTTGAGTCACGAGAAGCAGGATTATCAGTTAGGCTTTGAGGCTATGAAAAAATTGACTCAACATCCGACTGAATGGGATGACCGGATGAACAATATGATGGAGTATTTTGAACTGCCGAATTCTGAACAGAAAAGCGGATTTAATAAACACCCTCAAGCGTCAGCTCTTCGCTTGAAGTTAAAGACAACGTTTTTGTCTCGTTCCTTACGGAAATTGAATAATCAGCAAATAGACTCTTTAAAGGTAGATTATATCAACTATCTCAATCAATTAAACAACATACAGGGGAATCAAAGGCTAAGTTTGGAAAGTGAAAAAAATATTCACGATGTATTGGTTGAGCAAGAACACACTAAACTCGAAGAGATTATCCTTAGAAACCGAATGAATTTTTTAAAGGAGCAGTCATTTTCCTTTTTAAAAGAACATCAAAATTCATTAGAAGATCCAGGATTTTTTAAAGATTTGCTTGAAATTTCAAAGGACTTTAGCTGGATTGATGAATCTATGCAAAAGAGAATGATCAAGGCAATCAGCGAGCCGAAGCCCCTCGCATTTACAATGCGTCCGGGAATTGCCTTTGTGGAAAACTTTCTCTTTTATTATGGAATTTTACAGCAAGGAGCTCCTCAGAAAAGAGTTCAGGAAATCAAAGAGTTATTGAAGTCTTGCCGATACTCAAGCGATAAGCGCATCAAGTGTGTTCGAGCCCTTTTATTAAGTGTTTTTTCAGATCCTGCAAGTTTTCCGCCTCTTCATCAGATCCTAGCGCCAACATTAACAGATGTGTCTATATCTAGTTCAATAGGCGATGCTTTTAAGAAACTTGCAATCAAACTTAAGGAAAAGGATCATCATAAATTTTCAAGGGAATTGGCGTCTTTTAAAATGTCTTTGAAGGGTAAAAGAAACCCGGTTGCTATTCCCGCACAGTTGCACTTAGAAGGAGCACGGCCGCAAGCAGTGGAGGTTGTTGACCCTGAATTTAAAGAGGAACCGGACCAACTTTTAACGTCGCTAGCTAAAATAGGTGTAGTTACACAGACACCTCCTCGAAAAGAAGATCTCTCAACGCTAAATGATAAGCTCGAGCAACTAAAACAGTTAGAGCATTTTTATAAAGAAAAGGCAGTACCTTCTGAGGAGGAGGTAAAATCTTCAAGCTCCTCTCCGGAGGAGATAGAGACTAAAGACCCATCTGTTGTTAGGGAATTTCAGCGATTGCTTAGGGGTGTCCAAGAGGTAATTGCCGAGACAAAGGGACAAATCAGAACAATCCAATCGAAAATAGGGGCTGAAATTATAGACCCCGAACATTCGATTGTTGATATTAAAGCAGATAAAATCGAAGAGGCAATCAAAGAGCTTAAGAGAGAAGGCGTTATTGAGCTTGAGAGTTTAAAGAAGGATGAAAAAAAAATTGTTGAGAGGTTGCAAACATACTCTATAGATCGCGCACTAGAAATGCATGGAGATCTGCTTATTCCTTTATCCTTGGAAACGGCTTTAGTGCATTTTGGTCGAGAAGATGACACTGCGTTTTATCTGGCAAATCCAGATTTTACTAAAGATATACTTGTAAATGTCAAGAGTCAGATCGGAGAGTATCTGCTCAAAAAACTGAATTACCAAAAGCGTCTTCGCTTGATCAATGACTTAACTACTGTAGCTGAAAAAAAGGGTAACTCTGTCGAATACGAAGTTGCCAAAGCCCAGGCAATACAGACTCTTCGATCAAAGCGCGTCTATGAACCAAAAGTCAACCCGCACCTTCTGGTCTTTGAGTCTTTTGCCGATATTTGCTTAAGAGACGAGCAAATTAAAGCATTGGAGAGACTTACCTTAGGAGACAATGGTCAAAATCTGATTTACGAAGCTCGAACAGGGTTTGGTAAATCCAAGGCGCTCATTCCGCTATGGCTCTACTTAACGGGTCAGAAACGTAAATCTGAAAAGGATCCAGGCATCTCGATGATGACTGTTCCGGCTTCTTTATATCAACAGCAAGTCAAGTACCTAAAAAAAGTACTTGGAGGCGCTTTCAATCAATCTGTACTTGCTTTTGAGTTTAATAGGGAAAAGGGCGGCAAACTAGACTACTTAAAGAAACTTAACGAAAACCTTGATAAAGCTGCAAAAGATGGCATGTGCGTTCTTACAACAGTTGGCTCTATGCACAGTCTTGTGAACTTGAAGCTAAAGGAATGTCTCTCTCTAGAGCAGACAGCGGAAAATCTTGCGTTAATAAAAGAGCTGCGTGATTTGCGGTATAAAGCTAAGCATCAACTATCCAATTTTTTTGATGAGTCTCGCGAGTGCTTCGATATTCGTCGGTACTTTGATTATGCCGTCGGTGCACCAAAAGTGATATCCGCTAACTATTGTCAAGCGGTTGGTAGTGTATATGAAACATTGTTATCTCTTCACTTGGGATTGGATTTTGACTTTTTATCCGGAAGTGCAGACAGGGATACAAATACCCTTACAGAAGAAAAGTATAACAGAGAAATCAAAGAGAAAATTGCAAAGAGTTTACTTGAAAATCTTTTCGAAAAAAAAGTGATACCTCAGTTAAAAGGACCCGAAAAGGAACTGTTGTTCAAACATTTCATGGGAGAGTCGATTGATCAAATCCATGGATATTTAGACAGAATCACCGAAGAGAAAAGACGCACTTATGCGATCTATCGTGATCAATTGAATGTATACCTCCCGCGCACTCTTACACGGCAGTGTAACGGTCGTTATGGTCTAGCGACTGCAAAAACCGGCAATCGATTTGCCTACCCATTTGAGCGAGGAGTTCCGAAATTATCTTCTCAGTTCTCCACGATTGATGATCTGCTCGACTTTACTGTACAGGCGAATTTGAAAACCCCTTTTACATACGAAGATATTTCTGAGTTCATCACATCTCTTAAATTTCGAATGGCAAAGGCTGAGCGTTTAGATCAATTTAAAAAACACGATCCTCAATACCTCTGCTACTTAAAAATTAGCGAAGATATCGATCGGCCTGTCTCTTTCCTTGAGTTTAATAATGATGACACAAAAAATCTTCTTAAGTTTTTAAATGACCCTAAGAACTTCCGATCGAAGCTTGCATTTATTTCCGGTCACATTTTACCTCAAATCAAAATCCATTCAAAGCAGGTCAGTAGCACAGCTCAAAATCTTGTGGAAGCGATGGAGAGTGTTTATGGCGCTTCCGGAACAATTAACCCGGACACGCTCTCCCCGAAGCTAAAAACTGCACAATACTTGAGCACCCCGATAGGATCAATACTCTCCATGTGGAAAGATTCAAAAGAGGCGATCCATACAGTTAAAACAGGGGAGGCAAGTGAAATACTCGAAGCGACTTTAAAAACGCATCGTGATTACCGCGTCATCATTGATGTCGATTCTACTTTCCGCGACCTGCGTGATGAGAAGGAGATTGCACGTATTGTTTTTAAAAACACTCAAAGCTCGGGTCAATTATCTGTCGACGCGTTCAGCTACTATGATGAAAAAGGTCACAACTTGGTTATCTTGCGCCCAAAAAAAGGGAAAGAACTTGGTGAACCGATTCCTCGTGAACATTGCACGGTCCCGCTTGAAAATATTTTTGTTTTTATGCGTCAAAGTGCAACTGTTGGTTCCGACACTCCTATGCCAATGACAGCTAAGGCTTTGGTCACCGTTGGAGGTGATACGCAACGCGATTTATTCCTTCAGGGAGTAGGAAGAATGCGGGGTATTCAAAACGGGCAGAAGGTTGGGTTTCTAATACAAGATAAAGACGCCTCTATATTCAAAATAGGCAGTGATAAAATTACATTGGAAAATATTTTATCGCTCGTTAGTCGCAACCAAGGAGATCAGAAGGGGCAGGATCTGTTTTTTAATTTACAACTCCTATTGCAAAATCTACTTGAAAAGCAGTTTTGGGAATATTTTGATAAAAATGAAAATACCATTGAAAACTGTGTGGAACTATTCCATGCGATGGAAGCCTTCTTTTTGGAGAGTTCTATTCAAGACCCACTTGATACACTGAAACAAAGCCGTGGAATCATTTCGATTGAAGAAGCGGTTAAGCAAATTAAAGAGCGTTTTTTTGCAAAACTCATGCCTGTTTTAAAGGATAAAAGAGTGAGTAACGTCATCAACTGGAAGTCAATTGACAAAGAATTTGATCAACTAGTTGACTTAAGTAAACTGCCTCGGACCATGAAAATGGGATCTGCCAATGAACACGAGAGTGTGGTTGAGGTAGAAGCTGCAGAGCGACAAGGGGAGAGCGCTGATGTAGCAGATGTTGAGTTTGAAGTAGGATCAGTAGAATCGGTGCAAGAAAATGAGAGCGAAAAGGAGCGAAATGCAACTAGTGAACTTCCAGATATATTTTTTACTCCTGCAGAACCGTTACCTCCTATAAGGTATTCTGAGCTGGGTGTTGATGAAAATTCTTTGGCAGTAAATAGTTTTGATAAAAAGTTTGCGCCCATACTGAAAGATTTTTTCGGATCAACAAACTTCTTTCGTATGGTCGAATCGGGCGGACGACCAAAAGGGGTTCTAAAAACTGCCTATCAATATCTTGTCATTCATGAAAATGGCGCCTTTAAGGTTGTGCTTATGGATCAGAAAGATTCAAAGGGTGCCTTGGAAGCAATGAGAATAGATAGCCTGCATCCAGAAAGGCGACGTCTTCAATCCTTTGATAAGGATTTTTACCTCATGGCGCCCAATGGAAAAGTAATTGTTCAAAATGCGCAGAATGACATTGATATTTCACAGTTAAGAGCACGCCCTGATCTCACACTTTTAATAAAAGTGCTTGGTCGTAAGCTCAAATTTAGCGAGCGTGAAGTTGAATATTTAGCTTCTTTAGATCCGAAGGAAATAGAATTATATTTTGATTTCTTTGATAAGGAGATTGCAAGTTGTTGGCCGAGTACTTCGACTGCTTTCAGTCTGTTACATGACAGAGTGATGAGAGTAAAAGATGAGGGAATGGATTTAGAGGTTAAAAATGAATAGTGAACAAGGACAGCTTTTTTTCCACTTGATCTCTTTTTACCAATGCAATTAGCTTCTCTTTGAAGACTCTTATCTTTGTATCCTTTTATCTTGACTGAGATCACCCTCTTTCTACTAGAAATTAATAGTAGATTCACTTAATAAACCCCTGATTAACGCAGTTTATTAAATTTTGTGCCTTTCCCATGAAATTCGATAAAAACGCACTCACATAACTATCAAGTAGTTAAGTTCGATTTTTTTTCGAATTTCATAAAAACACATGCAAAATGTACTTAGAGATTATTTAGACAGTAGTGGTATATATCTATTCTGAAAGGTTTTTTTGAAGCGATAGCTCTTCACTAAAATAATGCGATGATAAACCCCCGACATCACTTAGGTCCTCCTGTTTTTCATCTATATTAGCAAAGGGGAGATGAGAAATTTCAGCACAATCTATTCGATACTCATTTGAACGACTATTTAGTATGTTTTGAATCATTTCATATGCGCGACGAGCAGTTGGTCTTAAATCTAAGTTTGGATTCAGCATCTTTAAAATTAAATCGATTAATTGATTTTTCTGGACTTTGTTTACAAAGTCACCCATGAGACGGTTTATCCCACTTTCGAGTTCTAAAGAATTCACTTGTCCCATCGTATTCATGTAATCATCCTCTGTTTGAAAGTAGGGATAATGGTTTTTTGTAAAAAGTTGATAAAATGTAAAGCCCAAAGAAAAGACGTCATGCGCTCGGCGTCTATCTACATACTCCTCTTTCATTTTTTTTAGTCTCATCCTATCTTTTCTTATTTCAGATACATATTTGGGGTGAATGTTTTTGATTTTATTTTCTTGTTGAAGAATTTTTTCGATTAATTCTACAAATTCATCCATATCTGTTGAAGCGGTTGCGATAGTAGTATGAATAAACGACTTATAATCCAGTTCATCTATAAATCGAGCTCCTCCTAAGTCCGCCAAGTGACATGTTTTAGCTACTGTATCTACTAAGATATTTCGACCTTTAATGTCGCCATGCAATAAATTAGATGCATGCATGAAACTTAGACCTGATAAGAGCTGTAAAATTGCATTGAGTGCATCCTCGCTCTTAAATAATTCTTCTTTTATCACAGTATTTAAATCACAATCATACTGTTTTCCAATATATCCATTTTCAAGGAAAACGCTCGGACAGTCTTGTAAACCCTTAACTTTCTTTTCTCCTAGAATTTTGTGTAGTCTTCTTAAGTTTTTTATTTCATGCTGAATAGCGTTTTCTGCTGAATTTTTCCCTACTTTTGCCATTTTTAAAACTTCAAATATCCCCTGAACAAGATTCTGGACCCTGTAGACTATTCCAAACGTCCCTCGACCGATCTCTTGTATTTCCGATAAATTATATAAAGAGAGACGCTCTCTATCACAGTTAAGGTAAAAGCTATTTTCTCCATCTAAAATGGAAGCACTCATCCCAAGTTCAATTTTTTGAGCTTGGTCAAAGATCTTCTGTATTATTTCATCACTTAACTCATGTTCTTTTAGGGCTTTCGAAAAACGATTAATAGGGTGAATCACTTGTTTTTTTGAGTTCTTAGAGTGACTGATGATTTGGGAGGGTACTTCGAAACTCTCTTTATCTGAATGTTTTGAAAATTTTAAATGATTGAAATGGGATGGAATATCGTATTCGAAATTATTGCGATGATTTGATCGATCATTAACATTCATAATTTAAAATTCACGGTTTGAGTTTAGGTGAATTGAATTCTTCGTTAATTCGATTGAATTAAGGCGTAGTCTTGATTCAACCTAATGAGAGGATATTTTACAGACTTTCATATTAAAATCAGTAAAAGGAAATAGTAGTAGTGTCGGAATCCCAAGCTTTTCAGAGGTTCCTGTGATTATCCTCTACCGTTCAAAGCATCTGGAAGCAGGTCTTGTCTTATAGGAAAGACTTTGAGTGTATAGCTCTCTTTGTGGTAGTTAAGTAGAATACAGCCATTATCTTGAACAGACATCTCATAGCCAAGATTAGAGCTCCAGCCCGATACTTCAACTTCCTGCTTTGCGTCCTCTTGAAACTCGTCAATATCACACTTGTTTTCAGCGAATATGTATCTGTTTATAGATCCCTCTTCAAAAAACCTGTGGTATAAACAGCCATCTTCGGTATAGCCAAAGGTTACAACTCCAAATTGAGAGTGGTTGTCGTAAGTAAATTCTGCAAGAAGACACTTTCCTGTGTTTTTAGTAATTGAGTAGATTGGATTTTCGGCGATAAGTTCTGTTCCGGGTAGATAGTGTCTTGCGCGCAGTTTGAGATTTTCCGCTTGTGTGTTATGACTGTATTTTTCTATTCCTTTATCCAGGAATTGCGAAATGATATCCGGATTGGAGCACTTCCATCTCGAAACACGCGCATGAATTTTCACTCTCATTTTATAAAGGTTCTGAATCATCAATTGCTTTTCTATTACTAGGTTGTTGGGAATATTCTCAGCTATAGCGGCAGATTTAACGGCATTTTTTGGCGCTTGCTCCGGGATTAACTTTTCTATATTTTGAAAATTACTTTTCTTATGATTAGCTTTCTTTTTTTTACTTTTCTTTACCTTTGCATTTTTATGCTCTATCTCAAGCTCTAGTAAAAAATCATTTAGTGATTTTTCAGATCTAATTTCTATACTGTTTTGCTGAAGTAATACGGTCGCTTGTTCAGACAGTTTCTTTATCAATGCCTTTGAATAGTTGATAGCCTGAGCAATCGATCTTGCTTTACGATGATCGCCTGCTATAGAGAGAAGTTCCTCGCGCGTGACCTCTTGACATAACTTTAGAATTTGATTTAGAGCGTTAGAATCGGTACGTACTTTTGCGTCTAAGAGCGCTTTAACCGCTTGAAACCAGCGATTGTCTATCGCTATAGTCAAAACCGTTTTGTTATATTTATCTGGTCTGTCAAGTTCCGCTCCTTCATCCAATAGTTTTTTTACAACGTCTAAGTGTCGATTACGGACAGCAAGATGCAAGGCACTTTCACCCGAATAGATTGTTGCATTTAATAGATCACGCTTTACGTCTTTATCTATCAATAACGCATTTACAATATTTCGATGGCCATTTTGTGCCGCAATATGAAGGGCAGTCACACCGTCTAGTGTGCGGATAAGAGGGGTTGTACCGGCACTTATAAGCTCTTTTATAACGTCAAAATGCCCATTTTGTGCCGCAGGGAAGAGCGCATTATAGCCATGGATGGATACAGCATTTACATCTGCTCCCGCTTGTACAAGAGCCCTTAAAACAGATAAATGCCCATTTTGTGCCGCACCATGTAAAGCTGTACTGTTGTCTATTGCCAAATGATTAATGCAGGCGTTAGCGTGTATTAGTTCCTTTGCAGTTTTTAAGTGCCCAGCTTGTGCTGCAAGTTGGAGGGGAGAAACGCCGTTTAACAAGGTGGCATTTACATCTGTACCAGCCTCTAAGAGTACTTTTACAACTGCTGATTGTCCACGTTCTGCAGCATCATGCAAGGCTGTACTGTTGTCGCATGCGCTTGCATTGACATTGACACCAGATTTCAAAAGCCATTTTACAACCTCTAACCTTCCATTTTGAGCAGCTAGCTGCAAAGGAGTGACACCGTTGTGCATAGCGACATGAATATTGGCTTTTGCACTTAAGAGTAAGTCTAAAATATTTAGATCCCCATTCTCTGCAGCAACATGTAGAGCTGTCCCTCCATCCCTTGAAGGTTCGTCTACATCTACTCCCTTATCAATGAGAGCTTTCATTTTTTCTGGATTGTTGCGAGCCGCTGCTTCGTGGAAGTCTTTGATACCGGCTTCCGAATAAATTAACACCGGATCAACTCCAGCTTTTAAAAGAAATTTTAAAGTTTCAGTACTTCCACTTTGCATATCTTCAGCTAGCTTTTCTTTTATAATGGAGTTATGAAATATATCTTTTGCGATGTCCTGGACTTGCTGACATTTGCTATTTAACTTCTCAGGTGGAGCACTGTGTTCTGAAGATTTTGCACTGATGGAATTAATGGATTCTAAAGAGAATGACATAATTACTTTAAATTTTAATGATTTAGTTGGTTTATTATATATTAATTATTGATAATTGTAAATTTGTTTCAGTAAATTATTACTTGGATTTAAAGAAAATACTTCGATGATTACTTAGTTGCGCGACCTATTCTTGTGATCTGTTCAAAAAAACGGATGCCCACTCTTTTTACACTTTGAATGACTCCCGATTGTTGTGAAATTCTCTCGATAGGCACATCGGCGCTTTCCTGAGCAGGTGTAATTTCTTCATCGATTATGAGCTCAAGTATCGGAACTGTTTTATTGATGATTTCGCTAGAGAGTAGAGAGGCTCTTCTGTAGATTGCTCTAAGTCTTTCTGTATCCTCAACCTTATCTTCTTTTATGCGATTGAATTCTGCTTCAATCTCGATGAGTTGTTCTATGATTTTTTGCATCTCTTGGAGACTGAGTGGATTAAAGTGGGTCGCCATATCTTTGACCTCCATAAGTAAACTAATTCCTCTTTATGGAAATTATTATATTTATTCAATCAAACTATGAATCCTCTCTTATACAGTATTGTTAAAATTCTAATGGAATGTAATCGGGTCTCTATCGTACCATTATCTCTAAATTGAGCTAGGAAACGATGAACCTCCCTAATTGTAAGAAGTGTAATTCAGAATATACCTATGAAGATGGGGTTTTATATGTTTGTCCTGAATGCGGATATGAATGGACGATTCAACCCTTAGAGGAAAGTGAAAAAGAGAAAATCGTTGTCAAAGATGCGTACGGTAATGTCCTTAATGATGGCGATAATGTAACGATCATCAAAGATATCAAAGTCAAAGGATCATCATCTCCGATCAAGATGGGAGAAAAAGTGAAGGGGATACGGCTGGTAGACGAGGTGAATGGTCACAATCTGGAAGGTAAGGTTCCGGGGTTTGGTTTAATGATGCTCAAGTCTGAGATTGTAAAAAAGAGTCAGTAGAATGAGCGATATTTATTTACCTACAATCATTGACGGTGAGGACAAGAGCTCGTCTCTTAAGAATCGCATTCGAAAAAACTATAAACACTTGCGTAAATGGGCAAAGCGCGCGGATACCGAATGCTTTCGAATCTACGACCGCGACATTAAAGAGTTTCCACTCGCAATCGATATTTATGCAGGTCGCTTTTGTGTGCAGCAGTTTGCTTATGATGATGAGGAGTTTGATACTGCAGAGGTCGATGCAATCTTGAAGTCACTTTTTGGCGATTGTCAAATCTTCTGGAAGTCTAGAATACGCAGAAAAAAGCTTGAGCAGTACGAGAAAATCGGAGAGGAAAAAGCGTTTTTCACAGCTGTAGAGCATGGAGTGAAATTTAAAATTAATCTCACCGATTATTTGGATACAGGACTTTTTTTAGATCACAGGACAACTAGACAAATGGTTGCCTCAGAATCTAAGGGAAAGCGGCTTTTAAACTTGTTTGCCTACACATGCTCGTTTAGCGTTCATGCGGCGATGCATGGCGCTCTGTATACTAAAAGTGTGGATCTATCGAACACCTACACGCAATGGGGAAGGGATAACTTTGAGCTCAATCACTTATCGGCTCAGAATAATCCTATTGTCAGAGATGACTGCATGAAGTTTTTGATGTCTGAAAAAGAGAAGTACGACTTAATCGTAATTGACCCACCGACAATCTCAAGATCCAAACGCGTAAAAGAGATGTTTGATGTACAAAGAGATTATATGAGACTCATTCATTTAGCTGTCGGTCTACTTGAGGAAAATGGGGTCATTTACTTTAGTAATAATTACAGGAAATTTGAATTCAATGAATCTGCATTTCCAAAGTGTGTGATCAAGGAAATTTCAGACAAAACAGTTCCCGAAGATTTTAATAAAAAAAACATCCATCGATGCTGGAAAATTACGCGTTCCCGGCAATCCAGCCTGTAGTCCATGCATTTTGAAAGTTAAAGCCGCCAGTCACACCGTCGATATCTAAGATCTCGCCGCAGAAATACAAATTCTTATGAATTTTACTTTCCATTGTTTTGAAGTTGATCTCAGACAGTGTCACGCCGCCGCATGTGACAAATTCTTCTTTGTTTGTTGTCTTTCCTTTTATTAAATAGGAGTCTGATTTGAGTTTTTCACATAGCTTGCGGATGGTTGATTTACTTGTCTGTCCGACAATTTGATCTTCATTTTCGCATAAAAGTTTCCAGAGTCTTTTTGGAAGAGGGATAGATTTGATGTTGCCTAGCTTTTTGGAAGTACCTTCAGAGAGTATAAGAGTCATTATCTCTTCGATAGCAAGGGTTGGAACCCAGTCGATCTTAAGAGTTGCCTCGTAATTTTTTTCTGCAAGGTAGCGCGCGGCAAAAGCCGAGAGTTTTAAAGCTGCAGGACCGCTAAAGCCAAAGTGGGTAATGAGTAGAGGGCCTTCCTGAAAAAGTTTTGTTCCCTCTAGGCGTAAGTTTACCTTCTCCAGTGTAACCCCAGAAGTGGACTCTAAAAGAAAGCTTGGAATATTAAATGTAAAAAGAGAGGGGACGGGCGCTTGAATCGTATGACCAAACTGTTTTGCAATCTCAAATCCGCTCTTTGAGCTCCCGGTGGCAAGGATTAAACGATCTGTTTCGATCTCTTCAAGTTTTACCTTAGACTGCAGTTTAATAATGACCCCAACTTTATCAGCCTCATCTAAAAGAGCGTTGATAATGGTGTCTGAAGAGTCTGTTATGGGAAACATGCGGCCATCAGCTTCTGTTTTTAAAGAGACGCCGCGTTCTAAAAACCAGTTGATAGTATCACGAGGTTGAAACTGATGGAATGCGCCTAAAAGCTCCTTTGATCCTCGTGGGTAGTTTTTGATCAGTTCCCTTGGGTCAAAGCAGGAGTGGGTAACGTTACATCTCCCTCCGCCGGAGATCCGCACCTTGCTAAGAAGTTTATTGGAGCGCTCAAGAAGGATGACTGTCGCCTCCGGGTACTTTTTCTTTGCTGTGATTGCTGCGAAAAACCCGGCAGCACCCCCACCCAAAACAGTGATTTTCAAAGGGACCCCTTAATTCGGAATATACGACTCTTTTGAAAGCGTTTGATATGTGATCAATACATACTTTTTCGATTTAACCGTAGCAAATAGCTCCGACTCGTCTTCAATGATATTGAAGTTAATAAATTCTTGTTTTTTTTCATACTGATCTAAAAACTTTAGAAGACGATAGACAAGACTTTGTGTGGGATTTTGCTTGTAAAAGACCAAGATCATGTCATGGGACGCATACTTTTGAACGGTTGCGCTTTCGGTATCGACACTAAAAATTGCGCGTTGATGAAGTTTATGGAGCAGGTTACTTGAAATTTTTTCGTGTAGATAGATTTCATCTATCCCAAACTTCGCATGAACGTAATCATCTTGAAAAAGCATTTTAAAAGGGAAGCTCCAAATTAAAAATTAATGCAACGAGTGTATATGGAATCCTTACTTTTTTTCATTAAAGAATTTGTGCAAAAATCACAAACCTTTCGAATTCCAAAAAGAAAGTGGTTTGTCTTGCCCTGCATACTTTATGAAGCTTGAATAGCAAATGAGTTTATCAGAGCAGTCTGAGTGTATTTTCACCATATGTAGTTTTTGTGGATTAAAAAGTATGAGGTCGCCTTGGCTTGGTTTAATTTCTATATCCGGAGGTGGTAATTTTTTTGGGTCGATTCCATCCGAATCACCGCACATTTTATCATACTCCTTATCATCAAGTGTAAGATCCCAAAAACACAACTCGCCGCCGATTTTAGGGACTTTTAGATAGATCTTGGCAGCAAGCATTGCGATGTAGTCATGAGCAGCCCTCTTATCTCCTTTGTTTGATATGATATTGTCAATATGGGGCAAGGGTTGGCTGTTTATAACAGTAGCAACTCCAGTGAACGCATCTCCATTCTCAAAGTTCAAGGTGTTTGATCCGCTTAACCAAGCGTTATTTAGCTCCTGTTTCAGTTTGTCTATTGGATTTTTGAAAGGATAGAAAGAGACTTCCAGTTTATCCATAGAGCGACTTTTGTGTTCACAGTACGGCTCGAATTCCTCTTTGTCTTTTTTGGATTCGAAATAGGCCATACAAAGTCCATTCATTTCGGATGCTTCTTGGGGATTGTCATACTCATCTAATCGAAGCTGTTTAATTTTATTAGATGCAAAATCGCAAACATGCTTTTCACAGTATTTGGGGACAATAAGTGCAAAGCATTGGCGGTTGATCACATTGAGTAAGTCTTCAGATTGAACAGACTGCCTGAAGACTGCGCATTGGGAGTAAAATCGCGCCCCTGCATTAACAAAGAGTCCCGCGGGTTGAAAAGATGAAATTCCTCTAGTTGCTATTGATACACTCATTTTTTGCGCCTCCTGATCGTTCATTTGATTAAAGGAAAAAGTTTATCTTTTTATAACGTATAGGTCAACCCAAGTGGAACCTGTAGAAATCGCTTGAAAATCGAATGTAGTGATTTTTATTGTCCATTCCCTTGAAGAAGAGTTTTCTTTGATGGAAGAATGATCAAAGATACCTGAAATAAAAGTTTGGAATGCATTATGATGCTTAAATGACTTAAAAAAATGGGAGCATTGATGAGAGATAGAAGACTGAAAGGGAAAGTAGCGCTAATCACAGGTGCAGCGCAAGGAATAGGAAAAGCGACCGCCCTTGCATTTGTATCTGAAGGCGCTCAAGTCATTATAACTGATATTAACGATGAAGCAGGTCGACAGGTTGTAGAAGAAATTGGAAGTAGATCTTCCTACCTACACTTAGATGTTCGAAATGAATCGGACTGGTCTAATGCAATTGATTACATTTTAAGAGAGTTTAAACAGTTGGATATCGTTGTGAATAATGCGGGTATTACCGGATTTTATGAAAACGCCGGCCCGCAAGATCCAGAAAATGCCTCCCTTGAGAGTTGGAGAGAGGTGCATGCGGTCAATAACGACGGAACATTTTTAGGCTGCAAATATGCCATTTATGCAATGAAGCAAACCGGCGGTGCTATAGTCAACGTCTCTTCTCGTTCAGGTTTAGTTGGAATTCCCGGAGCTGCCGCTTACGCTGCTAGCAAGGCTGCTATAAGAAATCACACAAAAACTGTCGCACTTTACTGCTGCCAGCAAAACTACCCCATACGCTGCAATTCTGTTCATCCTGCCGCCATACTGACTCCGATGTGGGAACCGATGCTAGGAACGGGTCAAAATAGAGAGGAAGTATTGCAAGAAATCTCAAGAGATATTCCTATGAAGAAAATGGGATCGGCCGACGATGTGGCGCATGCGATACTATATTTAGCATCTGATGAAGCTAAATATGTGACCGGGATCGAACTCTCAATAGATGGGGGGATTTTGGCAGGAGCAACTGCAGCACCAAAAAAAGTGGAAGCTGAGTGAAAAGATACATTTTTACGGGAACGCGCGGATCCGGAAAAACATCAATTATTTGCAAGGGGGGATTTATCAACTTAAATGCAGTGCAATATAAGACTTGAAATACTAAGAAGTCATTGGGTCGTTTGAAGAGATAAAAGATTGGATTGACCCGCGATTTATTGTAAATTACTAAGAGTTTAGAGGCGAGAGGCCTCTATCTGTTTCTGTTTTAGATTTTTTAAATATCTCTTTGGAGACATTCGTTTTTTTCACTGAGGGAGATGCATCACTTGGGAAATAGCTTATGGATGTAGATCAGGGCGGGCAAATTGACGTAGCTCAAGGGCCTTCTTATGCATCGTATCTATGATCTCTTTTGACTCTGTATCGTAATCTCTTAAGTCACATTCGCGTCCTAAGAGTTTCAAAACAAGTTTGGAGTGTTCGATTGCCTGATTGCAGCCAAGTCCGGTAGTGGGATCTACCGTCGCAAGGGCATCGCCTATGTTTAATAGATGCGACTGTCCAAATGTGATTGAGGGTCTTTGTAGTTGATCTGATTGGATCTGCACAATATTGTAATTTTCAAATGGAAGATAGGAAGCTGCTGAGAATCGTTCCTCTTTGACTCCAAATAGTGCAGCGATTTTTGCCAAACAAGAAAATGCTGTCACCTCGCAAAGAGCGATATTTGTCCAGAATCTAACAAATGAATCTAAATCCTTCTGGGGTCGTTGACCTCTCTCAACTTCCTCCACTAATTGAAGGAATTTCTCGTGTTTTTCTTTTGTAAACCCTAATGAGACATTATGCTGTCCGGGCGTTTTTAGAGTTTGTGAGATCGATAAGTGACGTTTTGAGGAAAGGAAATGCTCATTGCAAAAGAGAGCTTTAAAAAGATAGATAGAAAAATAGTAGGTAAAACAAGCAATGTTTCTCATTGATTTTACAACGTATTCAGCAAAGCTCTTAACGCTTTTAATATTTGGTCTGTCATCTTTTAGTATTGAGACGATGACAGGGAATTGATCTAGGAGTGTTTCTCTTCTATTTTGAGTGATTTCATTGATGCGACTTCGAAATCCTTCGGCATTAATGAGGTAATCAACTTGATCTATCTCTGTACCATCATTGAGAAATAATTGAATTTTTTCGTCTTTTTCCTCTATTTCCCGAATACTGTTCTCGTATTGAATTTCCACCTTTGGATAATATGTCTTAAGGGCAATTTTAAGAGCGTCTTCTAGATCTGTTAGACGGACTCTTAATCGATTATCTCGGATCGGGAACACAAGGTGATTTTCAAGCAAATACCGATAGATATTGTGTTCTTCTAGTATATCGACTGTTTTAGAGTCTAGGATGACAGCTTGTGCTCTTCCGGGAGATATCTCCTTTCTTTTTTCTAAAATTGAGACAGAATAGCCTTCTTTCAGACAATTAAGTGCACATGCTAAACCTGCAGGACCGGCTCCCGATATCACAACTTGGCTGTCTGGTTGATTAGCTTGAACTAAATCTGAAATATTCATCTATAATTTGCTTTGTTATTTAGTGTGTAAATTAAAAATGGTAAATTAAATATGTTAAGAAAAAGTAAAGAAATCTCTGAGTAGAGGACTAGACTGGGAAAAAGGTGACCCTATTACGAAGGATAAGAAAAATGTAAAATTTTATTGAGGAAATCAGACGTATCTTAATCTAAGGTTAATAATAATGAATTACAATCGTATTTATAGAATTTAACAACAACATAAGGAGAGTAATTATGGCGGCTGATGTAAGTAATAATAATTCATTTCTAACAGATTTTGGTGGGGAAATCTTTCGCACTGGGCTATATACAGGTGCAACTGCTCTTGCAGCTGTAGCAATCAGTAGTCCCATCGGTCCGGCTGTAGGGGCAGTTGCCGGAGGAGTCGGTTACCTAGCTGGAAGAGCTGTAGAGTATGTTTGCGTGAAAGCATTTAATATGAATTCAAAATTAGCAATAGTGGTTTCAACGATCACAAGTATTGTTGCAGGGTTCTTCGCTACAGCCGGTGCCACTTTAGGTGTTTCATCAGCATTTGGGTATTCTATGACATTTGGAGCTGCTTGTGCTTTAACAGGTGTTTCTTTTGGGATAGGGCTAGGTGTTCTTTTCGGCGTCGCATTAATTGCTGCAATCGCTAAAACATGTTTGCAGCCTTCACAGGCATAGTGTGACTAAGGGAATGACTGGCTCTACCTTTCATTCCCTTTTATCTTTTCATGGAAATATTCCCCAGTCAATTAAATTTCTTATGAAATTCATAAAAAATTTAATCGACCCGAGGTAAATAGAGACTCCTTTAGTGTGATATTGATATTATTTTTGAGGAGTAGATTCGTTTACATTTTGCAGTCCTAAGGCTGCTCTTTCATAATAATCTCAACTTCGTTGATACATACCTTACCATTCACTCTTTCAAAGTCTAAGGGATGAATCACCACTTGGAAGTCTCCGAGGATTTCGGCGGTAATTGAAAAATTTGACTCGGGACGAATTAAGCAGCTAAATCGCTGCATTTCAAAAAAATCCTCAATCACGTTTGAATAGTGGTTGTTTTCATCTTTTCTGCAGTTAAATTGGATATTATAGCCTGCAAAATTGTGCTCAAACTTTTTTACTATTTGTTCGGGTTTTCGGCTATCGGTAAAGATATGGACGTACAAGGGCTGACCTTGAAAAATGGCATACATTTTCTCAAGCTGTTCAATGTAGAAATCTTCGGGTGGAAGCTTTAAGGGTAGCACTTGGGCTGCTTTTCCATGATCATATCCGCCTCCTTCCCGTATATGAAGCGCGACGGTAATCGCGTCATCCGGTAGTTGAATTGAGGGCGTCGGATTGATGGGTTTAATCATACTTTTGATTTCTTTTCGGAATCCGGGATCATCCCAATTAATCTCAAAGCAAAAGTACTTTTTTCGGTTTCGCTCCCAGAGGCACTCCGGAAAGTAGGGGATGATATATAAAGCAGAGATGTCACTTGTAAAGTCAATATCGGATTTAGATGTTGGCTTGATCACCTTTTTGTATTTCATTAAAAGATTTGCTTTAAACAGGACTTCTTTTTGATCCATCACTAGTAGGTCAGAGTAGATAAATGGGCGGTACAGGAAGGGAATTCCATATTGATAGGAAATCCATTTGGCATGGAGATACCCAAGTAGTTTATCGCCAAAGCGACCTCCGCCTAAATCATATGTGACAGCTTGTTCAGTAGCTGAGATTGGACTGATAAAAAAGAGAGCAAGGAGGAAGACATAAATGACTCTCATTTCGAATACTTTCTTGTTAAAATTTCCAGCGGGCGGTTAAGTAGAGAACGTCATCCCCATTCCATCTTCTTTGAGATTTGACTTCTCTGTCAAGATATCCAATACTGATTTGGCCCGAATCAAAAATTTCTTTCTTCACGCCGATGAAAAATCGATTTTGCTTAAATCCCGCATTCCTTTGAAAATATACCTCTTCATAAAAATACGGCTTAAAGGAGTGGGGGAGCTTAAATGGAAGATCGCATTGAAACCGTTGCCTGAAGACCCACTGTTTACTATGCATGCGATACTCCGACCGACTTCTATGTAAGCAGTTAAGGCCAAAAACCTGATGTTTTTTTATGATAGCAAATAGGGCAGTTGGGTCTTCCATCCAATCCCCATTTTCCTGTTTTCTATAGGGGAGGCGGTAGCCAGGAACGATTTCCCATTTTCCGGGTAACTCTTTGATAAAGAGAATCTCGCCGTAATAAAAGTAAAGTCTGCTTGCATCGTTTTCAAAACGCGCTCCGATGTGGGTCTCCATTTTCCAGTCGCAGGCAAGCGGCATCTCTGCAATCGCAAGCGACCAGAACTGAAAGTCCCTTGCAGATAGTTCATGAGCGACTATTATAAGTAAAAGTATATAGAAGATATTGAAGTGCGTTCTCATGATGTCCCTAGTGTCAAGGGGATGATCCACCAAAATCCAATTAAAATAGTTAAATACGAGAGGAGAGTCACGAGGGTTCCGGCCTTAATCATCTCTCGGCTTTCAATAAAGCCTGTGCTATACGCAAGAGCATTTGGAGGGGTAGAAATAGGAAAGATCATCGCAACGCTGCACATGAGTGCGATTGTAATTGCAAATAGCATTTGATGTTCCGTCGTTGTCTCTAAGGCAATTGGCAAAATAAGGGCTGCTGCTGCAGTATTACTAATAAAGAGTGAAAAGAGAAGGGCTAGCGTTGCAAATAAAAGAGCAAGAATGGGTCCATCCCAACTGGGAAATAAGTGATCTACAAGCACGCGTCCAAGCTCTGTTTTCTCAATTCCAACCCCGAGCGCAAGACCGCCCCACATAAGAATGAGCACATCCCAGTCGATGTTCTTAATGTCGTTGCGGTCGATAAGTCCCATAGCTGAAAAGGTACCTGCGGAAAGAAGTGCCGTCAAAGATTCAGGAATGCGGTGTATGGGAGAAGTGAGCCAAAGCAAAATTGTAAAGCCGGCGATTAGCAATGTCTGCAGACCGGACTTTGATAGGGGAGCCTCACTCATCATTTGAATGGATTCATTTTTTCTTTTGGGTAAATAAAGAGTGATAAGGACTGCGTGGGTGATGATCAAAAGTATGAGAACAAGTGGTAAGCAGAGCATCATCCATTGAGGAAAGCTAACAAAAATGTGAAGATCGCTTAAGAATCCTTTGGCAAGTGCATTGGGAGGGGTTCCAATGGGTGTTGCGATACCTCCGATATTTGCGCTAAATGGGACAGCAAGGATGAGGGCTTTTCGAAAGGATGCGCTTATTTTACTGCTTTCAAAGACAGGGCGTGTCATCCCAAGCATAATAACTGTTGCAGCTGTATTGGATATCCACATGGAAAGGGTTGCTGTGCAGATTATAACGCCAAGTAGATACCATGCAGGGTTAGATGTGAAGTGTGACAGTATTCGAGAGGCAATAAAGAGATCGGCGTGATTTTTTCTTAGTGCGGCAGCAAGGATAAAGCCCCCGAAGAAAAGCATGAGTATCGGGCTTGCAAAGGGGGCTAAAAATACTGTGTAGCCCGTTTGGCCCATGTCAAGGACTCCACCTGGTTTTGCTAGGGTGAAGCATAAAAGGAGGACGACAATCAATGATGTGACGTAAACAGGAAAAATCTCCAAGGCCCAGAAGCCGGCAGCAATTATAAAAATTGCGGCGCACCGTTTGGCAGCTTCCGGGTATGTATCGGGTAGGAACAGGTAGGTGAAAAGCGCAACGGCTACAACTAGAATTCCTAATAGATAGCGATTTGGAGCTCTTTTCATTTTCCTGGGCTTGCCGGTAAGAAAGTAAAGGGTTTTGCTTCTTTATACAGACTCGCGACATTTCCTGAGAAGATTCTGCCTCTTAAAGCAAGCTTTTTAATCGGGGCTTTCTCATGAAAATCAAGGTCTTTGAGCTCAGTCCAGAAGATGTTTGGACTTGTCGCTGAGTCAAAGTAATACACTTTGTTCTTTTGATCGGAAATTGTTCTCCAGAGTGTCGATGCGATATTGGGCTGACCGGGGGTTGAAATACCAAGCGGAACGCTTACGCTTCGAATGACCCCTGTCATACTTGCGAGCGCTTGGTTTTGATAGTCTTGATGAGGCACTGCATCAATGTAGTGCGTATCGGTTTTTTTGGGGATTGAATTTAAGAGAAATGAAACTCTGGCAAAACGGTCTGCCGCACGGTTGGTTCCGGGAAGAAAATTGAGGCCCCCAATTGACTCCCAATACGCATTAAGAGCAAGCTGCTTGTCGAATGTGGGTGAATTGGTCATCACGGGATATTGCTTTCCATGGTGAATCACAAGCTTCCCATCAATGTATTCAAAGATTGCGGAGTCGCCACTAGGATCTGAAATAGATAGATGCAGCTGCCCGGGAGATCCGTTTGGGAGCGAGGGGGCAAGTATCGTGAAGGGTTCTTTCTCTAGTGCGCTCACAGCTTCTGAAACATTTGAGAAGTTATCCAGAACATACTGCGCCCATAGTGAAATGGACATCACGGGAGTATTCCTTTTCGGTTGCCCGTATTTTGACTCTGTTAGATAGAGTAAGTTCGCAACAAGTCCCTTTTCATTCATCCCGTCTGCTGATGCAGCATTATAACCGGAGACGATCAGGCTACCATATTTAGAGGTCCAGCTGACAGAGTGAGGACCCGCGGCGCCGTCTCGCTTAATTCCTCTTGGAAAGACCCAAAGGTCTGAGTTCATATCCTCAGTCCAGTCCATCGATCTACCGGTAATAACTACATTATCGGAACCGACATACAGGGCTCTTGTACACGCCTCTGATTTGGATGTGAGTATTGTAAGTCCAATAATTGCAATTTTTAATGTTTTGAGTAACTTATTCATCAATTTTCCTTCATTTAGTGTAAATCGCACTGTAGTTGACAGATTTGATTGATGCAAATAAATTTTTCGTTTGCGATTTTGCGTTGTATTCATTATGAATGTGTAAAAACAGATGGGGTGAATGTGGACGACGTACAAAGAACTGCTCTATTTTTCAAATACATAGAAGAAAAGGATTTTGATAAGCTATCTAAACTCTTATCCAGCGATTTTAAGTATTATGGTCCCGTGCCGGATTCCTTTGATCAAGAGGTCTGGCTCTCGTTTCAAAAGGCTGTTCAGCACGCATTTCCCGACTGGGCGTATAATTTAAAAAAGATTGAGAAGCTTAGCGATTCAGTTGAGGCGATTGTCCAAATTACCGGTACGCACTTAAATGCTCTTGCTTTGCCCCTGCCAAACTTGAAACCGATCCCACCCACTGGGACCCAGATCAGACTCCCTGAAGAAAAAGCGACATTCAAGTTTAAGGATGGCAAGGTTTCTGAATTTCGTGTGCACAGCACGCTACATGGCGGTCTTCCGGGATTACTGGGCCAATTAAGGGTCGAGTGATTTAGACTTTAGAGTATCCATCAATACGATCCAGAAAGTCTTTTGTGCTGTTATATAAGAGACAGAAACTTCCGATTGTGAGTGCCTTCATCGGCGCGCCTCTCATTAATTGATGATAGCTCTCAATTTTCACCCCTCTTTGCCAAAGCGTAAGTGTCGTATCGCATGGGTGGCTCAAAATGCTTCCTATTGCGCCGCTGAAAAAAGCGCAGCCAAGTTTTACAAGCGCACTGTTGCCTAGCGTCTCTTTCATTTGTTCGTTTATGGGATCTGAGGCTCTTAATGAAAGTAAAAAGCATCCTTCTCTTGCTGTGATTACACTTGTTTGTTTCATAGAGAGTTTTTTAAGGGATTGCGCTGCAGTATAGCCCATAGAATGACCATTTAACACCGAGAGTGGCGGGGCAGAGATCACACCCACCATTAACGAGCTGATGGACATAAGCGCTACATTTGGCTTGTCGCTTTCTCCGGAGATTTTAGTTAAGGCTTTCTCTGCCAAATTCTGTGCAACCATCTGTGTACCGGTGACAACTCCGGCAATCGGTGCGGACTTGATCCCGCTTTTTAATGCCTTCATTACTGTCATTTTGGGGACCGGCTGACCGAGTTGTTGGGCAGTCTTTGCGATAAAGCCGGGGAAGACCGGTATGATTGAAATTGAGGCCGCAATGGGCGGGATAGCATAAGGTGAGAGGTCGTTCCAGGTTGAATTAATAGACATAAGTGTCATCCATATTTGAATTAAGAGAGTTGATGAATTTAACAGAAATCTTAATAAAATTCATTTATAATGATTTGTTGACAGCTCTTTTCTGCAATGGTATTGTTCAATTTTTTAGTTGGAGTTTTGGTAAAGATGACAAGAGCTCCCATTTTGAGAAAGGGTCTCATTTGGCGGATTCTGATTTTTGGTTTTGTTTGGGTTCTCTTAACTGGGGGCGCCCTCGAGTCCTGGATCATTGGCATTCCATCTATTTTTCTTGCTCTATTTGTAAATGCATATTTACCTCCGATTGCATTTTTTAAAATCTCGCCGAAAGGAGCGGTTCTCTTTCTGATCTATTTTTTGAAGCAGTCGTTTATGGCAGGGATCGATGTGGCAAAAAGAGTTTTTGATCCGAGACTGCCACTTGATCCTGGATTTGTTGAGTATCAAACTCGTTTGTCAAGCGAGTGGGCTCAGATTTTTTTTCTAAATACCATTAGTTTACTTCCCGGGACGCTAAGCGCGCGTTTCAAAAACGGAGTTCTTGTGGTGCATGTTCTTGATAAAGCGCAACCTGCTTATGAGAACCTCAAAATCATTGAGGATAAGATCGGAAGCGTATTCTGTGAGGGTGTTGAATGAGCGAATGGTATTTTTTCTACGCCTTTTTAATTTTTCTAAGCATTATTGGCGGGCTTTATAGAGTGTTAAAGGGGCCGACCCGTGCAGATCGCATGCTCGCAACGCAAATTTGCGGAACTTCAACTGCTGCTATTCTTTTACTTCTCGCTTTTGCAACAGATCGACTTTATCTTTGTGATATTGCCCTTGTGTTTGCGATGCTAGCCTCAATTGTCGCTATTGCCTTTGTTCAGTTAACATGGCGAAAAAAGGTGCAGGGGGGTAGTGATGACGTTTAGCAATATTGCCTCATTAATATTTACCGGAATAGGGGTCATTTTCTTCTTTGCGGGTACGCTTGGACTCATTCGTTTTCCCGATGTTTACACTAGGCTGCACGCGTTGACTAAAGCTGATAATTTAGGTCTTGGATTTGTTGTTTTGGGCCTTGCCATAAAAATGGAAAGCTTTGAAATATTGGTTAAGCTCCTTTTTATTTGGCAATTTGTTCTCTTTTCAAGCGCAACTTCTTGTTACCTCATAGCCCGTGAAGGGTTAAAGATGAATATTAAACCCAAGACTAAGCTGTGAACGCGACCTTACTCGATATCGCTTTATCTTTGACTTTGATTTTTCTTGCTTGGAAGATTCTAACGTCAAAAAAACTCTTTATTAGTGTCGTGCTTTTTATCGTCTTCGGATTGATAATG
The DNA here is from genome assembly GCA_040880105.1 of Waddliaceae bacterium. GTDB lineage: Bacteria > Chlamydiota > Chlamydiia > Chlamydiales > SLOH01 > SLOH01. Next base: position 59,353 of record JBBDJA010000001.1, read on the forward strand.
GCTCTTGCATGGGTTCAGCTAATGGTACCCGATATTGCGCTTGTCGAGATTGCAATCGGAGCCGGACTGACCGGAGCTCTTTTCCTAGGTACTCTTGGTAGACTTGAGTCAAGCAAAGATAGAAAATCACTTTCATTTATGACTATTGATTACACGCTGCTTTTCACAACAGGTATTCTTGCTGCTATTTTATGCTGGAGTATATTTTATATCCCTATGGCTAATGGTCTCAGCGATTACGTCCTTTCCAATATGTCAAAGAGTGGTGTCGGTAACCCTGTCGTGGCAGTCGTTGTCAATTTTCGCGCTTACGATACGTTTTTGGAAGTTGGGGTTTTGTTGCTTGTCGGTATCGCAGTAACAGAAATCTTAGGTCTTAGAAAATTCCGCATGCCAAAATTGTATTTTTCAAGCCACATGCCGCTAAAAGTTTTTTTGCAATTTATGGCTCCATTGACCGTTTCAGTTGCACTCTACCTTTTATGGGTGGGAACCTACATACCCGGAGGGGCCTTTCAAGCAGGGTCAATTTTGGGGGGAACCGGTCTTTTACTTCTTCTTGGAGGTGTGGACGTTCCGATTGATCCCAATTATCGCATATGGAAATACGCTTTTGTAGCCGGTTTCGGAGGCTTTTTATTAGTGGGCCTTCTTTTAGCTTTTTTCAATCGGGCATTTTTAGAATACCCAATTGCTGCAGCAAAGTATCTGATACTGCTTATTGAATCACTCTGCACTTTATCTGTAGCCGTGATATTTATCTCTCTATTCAAGCTCTGTTCCGGCATTGCAATCTCGCCAATTGAAGAGGAGGATAATTGATTATGGAAATGTTTTTACTTTACGCCTCTACAGGGATTATTTTGTTTTGCTTAGGAGTTTATGGACTGATTGCCTATGAACATTTTTTGAAAAAGGCGCTAGCGGTCAATATTATGAGTACGGGGGTCTTTATTTATTTAGTAGCCACTGCAAACCGAGGCGACCAGAAATTGCCGGACCCGGTTCCCTATGCACTTGTTTTAACCGGAATCGTTGTAGCTGTTTGCGCAACTGCTTTAATGCTTGCAATCTCTCTTCGTATACATCTAATGTCGTCTCAAAATGAGAGTAAAGGGGAGGAAGATCATGTGGATTGAGCCCTCGCATGCGATTTTACCTATATTACTGATTCCGCTTTTCTCTATGCTTTATGTGTATATAAGGCCGTATTATTTAAAATCCGCAGTGGTTATTGTATCTTCACTTGCCACACTCTTTTTTACAGTTGAACTGGGTATTGGGATCTCTTGGTCCGGTACGGAACGATACTTAATCGGCGGATGGGGCGCTCCTCTTGGGATCGATCTCTTTGTCGATGGAGTCAGCTCTGCCATGTTGATCTTAACAGCTGCAATTGGGTCTTGCATTACAATTTATGCTTTAGGATATTTTTCTGATGATAATGAAGAGGATGCCTCTGAATTTTTTTGGCCTCTTTGGTTTTTCTTGTGGGGAGGGCTGAACGCCCTTTTTCTTTCGGCTGATATTTTTAATATCTACGTGACCCTTGAACTTGTTACCTTTTCTGCTGTCGCATTGATTACATTAGCATCGTCAAGGAGCGCACTTGTGGCTGCTAGCAGATATCTTTTTGTTACGCTTCTTGGATCTATGGGGTACCTGTTAGGTGTGGGGCTTTTATACAGTTCTTACGGCACATTAGATATTGTTTCCTTAAGTGATATAATCCGGCCCGATCCGATGACTATCTCAGCTGTCTCTTTGATCATTACCGGACTATTAATAAAGTCAGCTCTCTTCCCATTGCACTTTTGGCTTCCGGCAGCACATGGCAGTGCGCCCTCTCCTGTAAGCGCAGCTCTTTCCGGACTTGTTGTGACAGCTCCTGTCTACCTCATGATACGGTTTTGGTTTTTGCTCTTTAATTTTGATCTAACCTACATTGCAAATCTCTTTGGCATTTTGGGAACAATGGCAATTCTTTGGGGATCTTTTCAGGCGCTTTTCCAAAAAAGGTTGAAGATGTTAATTGCGTACTCCACAGTGGGCCAAATGGGGTATATCTTTTTGATGTTTCCTCTAGCAAGCGGTGATTCATTGTCTCAAGCGTTTGCTTGGAATGGAGGAATTGTATTTGCTCTCTCTCATGGATGCTCAAAAGCTGCTGCATTTATGGCTGCCGGGTCAATTATAAAAGAGCTTGGACATGATCGTATCAAAGACTTTAATGGTCTTGCGAGAATATCGCCAATGAATGTCTTTGTTTTGGGTCTTGCTGGAATTAGTCTAATGGGATTGCCACCCAGTGGTGGATTCATTGCCAAGTGGTTTTTGCTAAAAGCTGCCATGCACTCGGGTCAATGGTGGTATGCCGTCATCATTTTGCTAGGAGGACTTATCACTGCAGCCTATATATTTAAAGTTCTTGAGATCTGTTTAAGTGAGGCTGAAGAGGAGATAGTTCCAGCAACATATACACAATTGCACTACGCTGCTCTTCTGATTGCTTTAGTTTCTGTTTTTTTAGGCCTAGGAACCAATCTCCTTATCACCCTTTTAGAAGTGGGTCAACCACAGGCAATTGAACACTTAAAGGCCCTTGCATTATGAATGAATATTTTTGGCTCCCATTTCTTATTCCCTTCACATCGCTTGTTTCTAGCGTACCGATCTTTTTTCTAAACGAAGAAAGCCATAGACTACGTTCTTTTTTTAATGTTGCTAGCGCAAGTACTAAAATTCTTTTAGTTTTGATTCTATTAAAAGGTGCGTACCTAGGGGATATATACGAGTTTAGCTATCCTCTTTTCATGAATTATAACATTCTTTTGAGTTCGACCGCGCTCTCTCTTTTTTTTGTTTCTCTTTCGGTTCTGCTTTGGTTGTTTACGACTTTTTACGCGATCGGATACTTAGAGGGGTCGCGCAATCGTAGCCGCTTTTTTGGGTTTTTTGGACTTTGTATTACAGCGACGACCGGAATAGCATTAGCCGGTAACTTGTTTACCATGTTGATTTTTTATGAGTTTTTAACAATCACTACATACCCCTTAGTTGTACATTGGGGCAATAGAAACTCTATTAAAGCGGGAAGAGTCTATTTGATTTACACGATTCTAAGCGGAGCGCTACTTTTTTTCTCAATGGTGTGGCTCAGTTCCATCACAGGTCCCTCACATTTTGCTGAGAGAGGAATTCTTTCAGAAATCGATCAAATGTACTACCCACAACTTTTCGTGATTTTTATTCTTTTTGTTATTGGGTTCGGAGTGAAGTCAGCAATTGTCCCATTTCATGGTTGGCTACCCAAAGCAATGGTTGCACCCGCTCCTGTGAGTGCGCTTCTTCACGCTGTCGCAGTTGTCAATGCCGGTGCATTTGGAATTATTCGGCTTGTCTATGACATTTATGGTGTTGAGTTTTGCCGTGAGTTTGGGTTGACGTGGGGTCTTGTTATTATTTCGTCTATTACCATTTTGTATGGATCAATTCGGGCTCTTTTTCAAGACGATTTAAAACTGCGACTTGCCTACTCAACGATCAGCCAGATTTCATATATTCTTCTTGGTGTTGCTATTTTGAATCCCGTAAGCGCAGTTGGAGGCATCGTTCAATTGTTTCATCAAGGAATCATGAAAATTACGCTGTTTCTATGTGCTGGGATCTTAGCGCATGGATGTAAAATTACCCGGGTCAGTCAGATGAATGGTATTGGGTTGATTATGCCTTGGACGATGGTTGCGTTTACGATTGGTGCGTTTGGGATGATTGGCATTGCGCCAACAGCCGGGTTTATTACCAAATGGTACTTGGCTAATGGGGCAGTTTCTGCAGGTGAACTCTGGATTGTTCTCATTCTTGTGATTAGTACACTTTTAAGTGCAGCCTATTTTTTCCCGATTCTCTATGCTGCTTGGTTTAAAAGGCCAGATACGCGCACTCCTGTTTTTGCAAACGACTGGCCCAATATCCGAAAAAAATTAATTTTCCCCCCTGTTGCTCTTGCCGGAGTGACTCTTTTGATGGGACTTTTCGCAAAGCTCCCGTTCAGCCCATTGTCATGGGCTAAATTTATTGTATTTCTTGAGTATGGGTAACCGATAATGAATCTCTTTCTTCTCACCTTTTCTGTTTTTGCCCCATTAATTGTTTGTATTGGGTTTGTTATTCCAAGTTGGCGTTCAATGTTAATTAAATTGAGCCCATTGTCTGCACTTCCTGCCCTTATTTTATCATTTAGTTCACCCATACCACAAATCGACCTCTCTTGGGTTCTTCTCGGGATGACATTTAGCTTGGACCCAACAGCTAAGATATTTCTGTTTTTTACCGCTCTTTTATGGGGAGTTTCGGGTGTGTATGCAGTTTCGTATGTGAAAAATGATCTCACATCCTTTTTTGTTTGCTATTTGCTTGCGATGTACGGAAATATCGGACTTGTTCTTAGTGTGGATGTCGCAAGTTTTTACTTCTTTTTCGGATTAATGAGTTTTGCAGCGTATGGGTTAATTGTGCATGAGCGAAATGCTCTTTCCTATTATGCTGGCAGTGTCTATATCAGTTTGGTTATTCTGAGTGAAGTATTGATATTTTCAGGGATTGTCATTAATACAGATGGAATTGAGAATCTGCTTTTTCAAGATTTTACATCTATATTAATAAACCACTCAAACGCCTCGCTTATCGTCGGTCTACTTGTGTTTGGGTTCGGAATAAAGGCAGGTTTATTTCCACTTCACGTGTGGCTCCCTTTGGCTCATCCGGCAGCGCCTACTCCGGCAAGCGCTATTTTAAGCGGCGCAATGATAAAGGCAGGACTTCTTGGGTGGATTAGATTTTTACCAATTGGAGAGGTCTCTATTCCTATTTGGGGGATTTTGCTTGTTATTCTTGGTCTAATAGGAGCCTACTACGCTGTGATTGTCGGGCTTGCGCAAGATTCCCCAAAAGCGATACTCGCCTACTCAAGTGTGAGCCAGGTTGGTTTAATGATGGTGGCTGTCGGCACCGGTCTTGCAGTTCCGGAGATATGGCCCTTTTTATGGACAGCACTTATGATTTTTGCGATGCAGCACGCCATTGCAAAGGGGGCATTATTCTTGAGTCTTGGAACAGCTGTTTCAAGAGGAAAAGCAATCTGGACGGTAGCTTTTCTATTTCCTGCAGTTGCTCTTGTCGGAGCGCCCTTTACAAGTGGGGCATTAGCGAAGGGATCACTAAAAACAGCACTTAATCACGGAATTACGAGCGATCCGTGGATAGAAGCAGTCAATCTTTTGATTGCTATCTCCGCAATCGGGACATTTTTACTACTTGCGCGATTCTATTGGAAGTCTGTTAAACACGACCCTAAACGCAATGTAAGTGCAGAGGTCGGAATTGTTCTTCCATGGAGTTTGCTTGTTACAGTCTCGATTCTTTTTCCTCTTTTTGCAAGTTGGCTTGGTTTGAGCGAAGTTTCATTTAAAGAAGGAGTGGGAGCCAATATCATCCCATTTATTATTGGCGGCTTTATCCTGCTGATTATCATGAAAATGAAATTCAAACCCACCTATCTCATCCCTGCCGGAGATCTACTATTTGTTTATATAAAAGTGGCCAAGGTCATTTTTCTACCATTAAACGGGTTGATTGCACTCTCAAAGAGACTGAAAACAAAGGGACGCGAGGCGTTCAAGATCCCCAAGATCGATGCAAATGGCTTTTTTGTTATTGAAGAGTTATTAGGGAGGTGGAAGGTCTTTGGTATGACCTTTTTGTCGTTGACTTTGATTATTATATTTCTGATTTCAATTTTTCCATAAGAGACTGCTCATGACTCTATTTCTTTAAATTTAATTCTCTAAGTTTTTATATCTATATAAATTAGTTTTAACTTTTTTATCTAATAATACTTTACATTATTAGTATGTTATTGAAAAAAAATAGTAATTTGTATTATAATGTCTTTTTAAATTTGTGAGTTAATATGGAAGTTATAAATTTTACAAGTGCTGTAAAGAATTACTGGAACCCAACGCACTGCAGTAATACTAATCTGGTTAGAGCATCCTATTTTACAGTCATCGCTCCCCTTATAATGTTGATTCTTACGGGAGCTGTTTTATCTTATGAAGGAGTACGTTCCCTTGTTAATCGCATAAGGAGATTAACCGATCTGTCTACAGAACCAAGAGCAGTTGCTGATAGAATTGATCCATGTGCTAACATCATACTAATAGGAAATGGAAAAGCTGAGCAAGTGGGTGAACAAGGTGAGCAACTAGAAGGAGAAGGTGAACAGGTTAGTGAGCTGGGTGAGCTTGAAGATGATGACCAGCCGGGTCTAGTACAAAATGATCAGCAAATGGAAAACCAATATAGGCTTCAAGATGATGATCAACCGGGTCTAGTTCAAAATGGTCAGCAAATGCAAAACCAACATAAGCTTGAAGATAATGACCAGCCGGGTCTAGTACAAAATGCTCAGCAAATGGAAAACCAACATAGGTTTGAAGATGATGATCAGCCGAATCTAGTTCAAAATGATCAGTTGCCACAACCCATCCTAAACGATGATTTGGACTTTGAAGTAGAAAACAAAGCCATTTCACTACCTGACCCAGCCCAAAAAATGGAGTCTTCGGTTAAATTTCAACGTCGAAAGGTCAAGAAACTTAGTATTTGTAACCGATTGACAAACTCTGTAATCAATTGGTTATGGAGAGGTTTTGAATAAGTAACTTTTTGGAATGAAAGTTCTAAATACTGTGTTTTGTATTTGACCTCGCTTTTCGAGGGCAGGCTTGCCTATCTTTCCTTAGATGTCTTCATTGACTTAGAGGAGATAAATACCTTCTTAATTCTCCTCGAGGCATCGCATAGATATACCGATAGATTGATTCGTTGGATATCCGCATCCAAGGCTCTTCAAGGTGGTCTTCTTTAACCGATTGACAGATCTGCTCCTAGGGACAGATTGTCAAATTATCTCCTGATAAGTTCATGCAAGTGCCTCGGGGGGTTTTATCCACAAGGCGCTTTTTGCCCTTTTTAAGATTTTGACTTTGCACATGTGTTTTTGAGGGAGAATATGTTGATCTAACCTCACACCCCTTTTGTTCTCTATTAACAGTTGTCCTGGCTTCTATTAAGGGCTATTTCGATCTCTTGGGCGCTACCAAGGGAAAGATCTACTCTCTCTTCTAGTGCTAGTCATAAGTATTTCATCTAAATACCACACCTAAATTTAGTATGGAACGGTAGTTATTCGAACCCAAGCTTTACGTTTTATAAAATCTTAACAATTATGTTTTAATATCAAAGTTTATTTAAATGATACGGGATTAAATTATGTCTACTGTGAATGGTTTGTCTAAAGCAGGTAATGCATTTGATTACCTATTTGAGAATAAAGAAGAACCTCGCAACGTCTTTTCTGATAGAGATATACGGCCTGATAGAGATATACGGCCTTTAAATGAAGAAGTAAAAGGAAAATTTTCAACATTCATTTCAAAAGCAGTAGAAATTGCAACATTTATTCCTAGAATTGTTTTTAGTATATTTTTTGACCTGCTTCTTATTCCCTTTGGTGGAGTTATCGCACTAGTAGCCAAATGTGGGGTTAATTATAACCCTAAAGAAAATAAAATTAAAAAGGGGATTACACCAATTCTACTCTTGCATGGTGCAAAATCCAATGAAGGCAAGTTTATAGTCGGGCGCCAGTTCTTAAAAAAGGAACAATTTGGCTCTGTATTTTCGGTGAACTATGATGGTCTATGTAGTAATGATCCTCGTATGGGAATTGAAGATTATGCAAATGGGGACAAAATTCGGGGTATGATACAGCATATCAAAGAGATAACAGGGAGCGATAAACTGATATTGATTGGTCACTCTATGGGTGGTTTGATTGCTAGTTACTATGCTGAACACTTGGCGAAAAAAGACGAGATTTCAGTTGAGCACGTGATCACCATTGCATCCCCATGGCAGGGGGCCCCTATGATCGATAGAGGATGGAAATTGGGCGGTCAATTCTCAAAGGATAAAGAGTCTAAGAGCCTTCAACAAATGAGTCGTAGCGGGGGGACGAGAAATGATCCGCATTTTCGTCAAAGCTTATCTGGTCAAGCGAAGCAGTCAGATGAAGAAAAGGCTATTAAATATTACAATATTTGGTCGACCGTAGATTGCGCAGTTCCAGGTACAAGCGGAACATTAACTCAAAATCCAAATAGACAACGCAAGTTTACCTATCTTGGCCACTTAGGTATACATGTTTGGCCAAGTGTCTGGCGTCAAGTGCAGTTATGGTTGAATGAGGTATATGAAGTGACCGCTTAATGTTAGCCTTCTCTATAGTTGTATGGTTATATTTTAAATAATAATTAATATAATCCTGTAATAAACAATAAAATTTAATTATTTTGTTTATTTTCATCTCCATAACCTTCTTAATTAAATATTTACAAATGTGTTTTATAATAGATTATTGAAATTTAATGTTGGTTTGATATGGTTAATAGATTAAGCGAGTTTCATGATTTAAGATCATTTACAGAAAATGATGAAATTAAAGTGTCTATTCAAGAGAATGTAGGTGCAGAAACAGATAATAAGATTAATCAACTGACTCTTCAGTATCTTCAGTCGTTTATTGATCGGCATAGCGATATCACTAATATGCAACTTGGAGATGAACATATTACTGCTCTTCTCTACCAATCCTTAATTGTAGACAAAAAAAGGAATGATATTCAGATCTTGCCCTTTTCATTAATTGAAGGTAAGGACTTTAATCATCAGAACCTAAAGCGCTATGTGGTTTTACCGATTCCTGTCTTAAATAATAAGCACTCTGGCTTACTTATTTTTGATCGACACAAAAAAACATATACTTATTTTGACTCTTTCCCTTTAAGGCCTCTTCCTCAAAATATTTTGAATATATGTAAGAAGAAACATATTATTGACGATAGTTATCTCAGATCAATGCCCCTTAAGCAGACTTTACAACTTGACTTTTGGAGTTGCGGTTACCACACAGTTGAAAATGCTTTAAGATATTTCGATAAATCTCAAGATGGATTTATTTTTCGAAAATTCACTTTTGGAAATGATTTAGTAAATAAATATAAAAAAATATATTCACAGTTTGCTAAAGTTTATGGGAAAGATTTCGAACAAATAGAATTATATAGAAGACAAAAGATAGCAATAAGGGATGGGTTAAAGGAGGTCAATGCTGATACAATTGATCATCCACTAAAATCGCTCTATGATCATATATTACAAGATAAAACTGAGCGACCCTTACAGGAAATTTTGGACGAATTTAAAGTGCAAAACCAAATGATTAATAGTCTTACAGAAAAGACAATACAATTTCTTGAAAGCGATGAAATAAAGAAAATCATACCCAAAAATTTAAAAGAGTCAATTAATAATATTGAATATAGTGTTGCAAAATCCCTCTTCGAAAATGTTTTCTCTGACCTCATAAATAGTGGTGTTGCTCCTGGTAGCGGTATGGAATTATTTTTGGAGAATTTGAAAAATAAAAAGAAATTTATTTTTCAGATGATTTTAGAACAAGCAAATAGAAATATCGAACTAAACGGTTCAAGTGAATTTATAATTAAAAATCATGAATTAAAAAATAAAGTTGATAATATTTTAAATGAAATTGATCGGCTTAAAAATCATTTGGGTAGTTCACCTAATTATAATGGTAAACGCCCTCCTATCATTGATAAAAAGGATAAAGATAGGTATTTCTTCGGTATATCGATGGCAGCTGTAAAAGAGTATATTAGACGTGCTATCAAAAATGCCTATCGTCCATCTTTTTTTTGGAAATTAAGCGGATATTTGATTTCTGTAGGTTCGGATCGTACAGCCTATGAGCAAGCTTCTCAAGCGATTATGCGCTTCCATATGCTTCTTCAAAATAAAGACCTAATTAAAGATCTGTATTTTGATAAAACAGGTAGAAACAAACTTAAAGAATTTGGCAGGTTAACAGGTGGCCTGACTTGGCACTTTAAGGAAAATCCTTGGGCAGTTGAGAACATGTACATGGAGATGATTCAGAATATGATATTTGGTGAAGCATTTGATAAAGCAAAAGAAGCTGGTGACATTGCACTTATCGAATACTTTAAGGCTTTCAACGGGGTTTGTTTTGAAGATAGAGCAAAGAATCTTGAGGAATACTTAAAACAAAATATTACAGACCTTGATGGAGCTATTGACTACAATTTAAGTTTGCCATTTGATGTCTCACTTGGAAATGTAATGAAAATGAACAATTCACCTAAATCTTTTTATAAGCAATTGAATGATGATCGTTTCTTTGAGATGGATTTTCAAGATCATAAAATAAATGCGACAATGAGGGTAGGCTTAAGAGAAGTGCACCTCTTTGTTTTGCAACAACAGCATTTCTGTACTATGGATCCTTATACCCTAAATGATTTTCTTGATATTGAGTATAAGATTTTTACTCAATCAGGCGATGTTAAATCTAAGGAAAATTTTATTAATCAACTGCAAGTTCGTATTCATCAAAGTGATGAACTCGAAATAGAGAAAGATGCTCTGTCGGAGCTCTTTACTATAGAAATGGCAGAGGATTATATTACAGAAAAGTTTCCTTCTTAAAATTCGTGAATGAGTTTTTCACTATTGACAAGTTGATCTTCTGTTACAGGCCTTTCGATTATTTGTGTGGTTGCTTTAATTAACTGCAGGGTCTTTTACTCAATGCAGGCAATCTGAAACGGGCGGAAGACGCAAATATTATAACATTTGGTCGACAACAGATTACGCAGTTCCAGGTATGAGCGGGAGTTTAACAGAAAATCCAAACAGACAACGTACATTTAATTACCTTGGTTACTATGCTTTAGCGGTTTGGCCAAGTGTCTGGCGCCCAAGTGCAGTCATGGTTAGATGAAGCCTATTTTAGACCTATAGAAGAGTTGCCGTAAAACTCTTTGAAAATGAACAAGAATTTATCCCCATGCATATAATCAGTTAGAGGAAAGCATTTGGATAGAGTGCAGTAATTGGTAACACTATTTTGTTGCAAAGCGGTCTCTTGGGGTTTAAGAATCGACCGTATTTAGTCACAGGGAACTGTCAATCTCTGTCTACAGTGCGAATTTCCACGCGGTCGGAAAGTTCAGGTACTTCTTGCTTTGCGTCAACGGTTAGCGATTCCAAGTTTTCAAGCTCGGACAGGGGAGTAAGGTCTTGAATCCCTGTATTTGAAATATCTAGCTGCTTAAGTCTACTTAACGTTGCCAAAGGAGTTGCATTTTTAAGGCCGAAGATATGGCTTAAGTTTAATACCTCGAGATTTTTAAGTTCTATTAGAGACTTTAATAGTGGCTTATCCCCATGCACATAGTCAGTTAGATGAAAGCATTTGGAGAGTTCAAGGTGTGAGAGTTTTTCAAGAGAGGTAAGCGTTTCAATTGAACTAACACCGCATCGGTCAGCAATCAGAGTTTTAAGTTCTTTATTGTCTTTTAGAGCTTCAAAAGATTCAATATCCATTGCGTTATGAATTTCTAAATACTCTAGATTTTCTGCGGTATTCAAGGTGGAAATATCACTCAAGTTCAAGGCACTTCGAATGATTATTGACTTTAGGTTATTCAGGTTTTGAAAGTCTGGCAATTTTTTAAATATCTTACAATTGTCTAATATCAGACTCTCTACAGCATTATTAATTTTATTTATCACTGTTTGGAGATGAGCATCATCTAATCTGTTATCTCTAATCCGAGCGGATCTTCCATCATCAATGACTTCAATAAAATATTCGGCAAGTGAATCCATATGATGATCTTGGTTCATAATCGCAGAGCAGATATCGCTTTTTAGAAAGTGCTGAATTTGATCGACTTGTTTGTGTTCTAAACTGCGGTCAATGACTGCGACTCGGATAGAAAATGGAAGATCAGAAAGTTCTTCGGGATCATAATTTAAAATCGATCTTGCAACCTGCTCAATTGTCTCTTGGACCGCTTGTGAATGAAATTTTTCAGGACTAGCGAGTAGATCAATTGCATAATCATAAAGATTGTCTAGCGCTTGGTTATTTTCTACATTCATTATTTCCTCTTTAGCTGATCGCTTGACTCCAACTTTCTAATAGATTAAAACCCTGAGATGGATCCGGTCTATCGATAGCTCCATAGTCAATGGCAAGCGTTTGCGTATTTTGAATGATTATATTAAGTTCTTTGTTGAAATCATTAACGCTTTCTTCTGTTTTGTAATTTCTGATTGTAAACTCTTTGGAATTATTAATATAGTTTTTTACTTCAGGTTGTTCGGTTTCAAGTCCAAGTCGAGCCTTGATTATTGCGTTGATCTCGGGGTCATCACAAGTGAGTAGCTCTCCTGGTTGGATGGATTCGGGAGGGCCTGCAAGTTCTAATCCTATAATCTTTGACATCCACTGTATATACTGATCGCGAGGTGTCACAGACTCCTCAAACTCAAGATCCTGCACACCATCAATCAATCTGTCGATACGAGATACAATTTCATTTTTCCCGGGATGCATTTCATTTAGTCTTTCTAGAAGCAGATGTTTAGTCATATTCATACTTATAACTTTACCGCGTTTCACAGCCTCAAGTTCACCCGCCCGTTCTTTTGCTGAAGCTAATATTTCGATCTGCTTTTGAAATTTTTTTTTGACTCTTGGTTGGAGTGCATTGAATTTCTTCGATTCTGTAAAAGTGCGAATAAGGTCAAGGCCTGATGATAATATACGATGACTGTATTTAGAAACTGTCACAAGAGATTGTGTCGCCGATTGATTTAGATGATCCATATTTTCTTTAAAATGGCCTTGATACATTGCATGGTTTTCAAGCATGGAAGAGAGTCTTTCAAGCTGGCTTGCAGAGCGCCTTTGTCTTACGCCAAGGCTGAATGACGATTTTCTTCGAAGTTGAAGGTTTAAAGGGAGGGTATTTAGCTGTTGCTGCATCCTTTCATCTTTATATTTTTTGACTATAGACTGGTGGATTTGCCCTTCATTTTTTAAGCACACTTTGTTGAAAGCACCTTGGGTTAGGTAACCCTCGTCCTCAAAAAATTTAACGAAAGTAAATAGGTGGGCACGCTTAAGCTCAAGTGTATCTCTTTCTGATTGGAGATCATCAACGGGATGGTTAATGTTTCTTTTTTCCAAAATTTCTTTCTCTTTTTCCTTTATTGAATGAGTGACAGTGTCAATCTTTTGTGAAATTTTTTGCAGAGCTGACATTTTATAGCTTAATCGAGCCAGTTGATACGACCCGTCATTGGTTAACTCTCCTTTAATGTCCATTTGTTCTTTAGGGGATATACTGGATGTATCGATCCCTTTTTGATCAAACATTGCGCTTGTAATTTCATTGTCAATTCGAGTGATAAATTCTTCCGCGTCCTTACAGATTGTAAGAGCCCAGTCATCCGGGGTACTCTCTTTAAATTTCTCCCACTGACTACTCTTAACGTCCCCGCCGACTTGAACCAACGTTTGCAGAGCGATAGCTGTCCATTCGATTTTTAAAAGTTCCCCTTGATTTTTAGGTGATTGTGACAGTTTTTCTTCGGTTGCAAGCAATGCGCCCGGGTGGTTGACATACGACTCTGTATCCAGAATTGGCCCGGGGAGGCCTCCTAAAGCTTCATGTGAAATCAAATCGAACATTGTTTTGGTTAAAACTTGTATCTCTAATGGCATGTCATTAGGTGCGATAAAGACCGTATCAATATCTGAGTTCCATCCGACTGTACCTGTAGCTGAGAATTCACCTGGAGGATCATAACCCATCTCTTTTAACAATCCGAGACAAGTCGTTGTCATTTGCTCTACGATCTCATCTCGAAAATTGGTCATATCCTCTCTTTGCGCCTTAATGTTTCCATCTTCGGCTGTGGCTTTGAGTTTGAGCCATGTCTTTGCTTTTAGTTTATCTAGTATTCCTGCGTGCTTTTCTGTGATTGCTTTTAGAGCGTGCGTATGGTGTGGAAGTTTAGAATCGATTACTTTCCATAATGCTTCAGATTTTGATTGAAAATCTGACCGACCCGTCAGGATGCTTGTGATATTTTTTTTGAGTTCTTTGTCCTCTTTTGCTTCGACTTCAGAAGCAGTAACAGAGTTATCAAGCTCTATTTCTTTTCGAGAGATTTTATCTTCAGAATCAACCGGCAGTCCTTGAGGACCAAAACTGTTCCCTCCGATATTAAACATAATACTCCAAATATTCGTATAGTCTATATATAGTAATTATAACATAATAATAGTTATTTTATAATTATCTGATTTTTGAGAAGTAAAATTTAAATTAAGGCACTTTAACATAAAGAGAAAGGCGTAGATTCAGACAGTACAGGGCTAAATTGAAAAATCTTAAAAGGTTATATTCGAAAATAGTCGGAGTTGAGTCTCTTTGTAAACTAATTGGTATCCGGAAATGACCAACTGCTGAAAAACTTAGGTTCTATCAAATTTTACATGAATTTTTTCAAAATAGACGCTGAATTTAACAACATGAGTTTTTTAAGAGGTTCCGAAAGGTGAAAGCGCAACTGTTGGGGTCATTTTCATTTCGAAACCCCATCACTTGCGCATTTATCCATTTTAAGGATAAAAAAAATTATCTGATATACCTCATATCGGCATTTAACACATAATTCCTTAAAAATTCTATTTGTATCTTTTGTCTTTTTGTGAAAAATTCAATACTTAAGTATCCACTGACACATCCTAGCTTATGGCGCTTGGAAATGTATGTGTCATAAGTCAAAAACTCTGGGAGATATATAGTGGGAGATTTTTTTGAAATTGTACACACATCTCCCTTCTATGAACTAGCCGCACTTCTAGCTCTTGCTGCGGCCATTGGTGTGATCGGAATGTTCTTGCATCAGCCATTGATCGTCAGTCACATTGCCGTTGGTATTTTAGTTGGGCCTTCAATGCTTGGTATTGTTGGGTCTCAGGAAAATATTCAACAATTGTCTCAGCTGAGTATCGCAGTACTGCTCTTTCTTGTTGGATTAAAGCTAGACCTGAACAAGATTAAAACCTTAGGAATGGTCTCCTTGATGACAGGTCTTGGTCAGATCGCCTTTACTGCTGTTTTTGGATTTGTCATTATTAAAGCTTTAGGGTTCGACTATATTAGTTCCGGGTATATTGCGATTGCCCTTACGTTTTCAAGCACAATTATCATCATAAAACTGCTCTCTGATAAACATGAAGTTGATTCATTGCATGGGCGGATTGCAATCGGTTTCCTAATAGTTCAAGACTTATTCGTCGTATTAACGATGATGCTGCTATCCGCATTTGGGGGAGATATTCAACCAAGCAGCAGCCTTGATATGCTATTTAAAATGGCTTATGCGCTGTTAACTATCGCATTTGTGATAGTCTTAATGTGGGCATTCATTCGCTACCTAGCAACACCGTTTATTAATCGCATTATTCGCTCGCCTGAATTAATGATTACATTTGCAATCAGCTGGGCTGCTCTCTTTGCGGCCGCTTTTGACTACTTTGGGTTTAGTAAAGAACTTGGGGGATTGCTTGCCGGAATTTCTTTGGCTTCCACCCCATTTCGTGAGAGTATTGCCTCAAGGCTCTCTCCTCTCCGTGATTTTCTTTTACTTTTTTTCTTTATCGCTCTTGGAAGTCAAATTGACGTCGGCGAGCTTGAGGCTCAAATCTTTCCCTCTCTTGTTTTGTCTGTATTTGTGCTAATCGGCAATCCCTTGATTGTTCTAGCAATCATGGGATATATGGGCTACCGCAAGCGGACTGGATTTTTTGCCGGATTAACTGTCGCTCAGATTAGCGAGTTTTCACTGATCTTTATTGCGATGGGCATCTCGCTTGGACATATTACAAGCGAATCGCTGGGGGTTGTCACTTTGGTTGGCCTCATCACGATTGCAACCTCGATCTATATGATCACATATTCTCATATCCTTTATGAGTGGTTAGAGCCCTTCTTGGGATTATTTGAGCGTAAAGTGGCCTTTAAAGAAGAGGAGCTTGATCAACAGCATTCTACGCCAAGAAATAATGATGTCATTGTTTTTGGACTTGGGAGATATGGTATCGCGCTTGGAATCAATCTCAAAAAGGCGAACTTCAATGTTTTGGGGATTGATTACGACCCTATTGCCGTTAAGCGCTGGCAAAGCCTTGGATTCGACTCGCTCTTTGGTGATGTATCTGATTATGAGAGTCTTATGAAGCTGTCTCTTGTGGGAGTTAAGTTTGTGATATCTGCAATTCCCTACAACAGAATGCAGCTCATGCAAGAAGATCCACAACAAGTCCTAATTGAGAGCTTAAAGAGAAGGAATTATGGTGGAAAAATTGTTGTGTCGGCACAAAACTATGAAGAATCTGAATCTCTTAAAGGAAAAGGGGCTGACATGGTTATCTTACCCTTCTATGACGCAGCTGAACGTGCAGTTGAAAAATTAAAGGAAGCAGACCAAGACTCAGCCAAAGTATCGCCTTAAGAGTTTTTTTTCATCGCTTGAAAAATGTTCTCCTCGCTTTCAGTAGCAGATAACTCTTCAAAATCTCCTCTCATAAATTTGAGTGAAAATTTTTCCCAATCGATTTCACGACGCGTGCGCACATGGACAAAGCGCATAACCGGAAGGGGAGGACACCAACCGTTAACCGCGTGTAGAGCTAAAAAGGGGAGAATAATTGCAGGTAGAAACAACCAATACATATGAACAAAGACCCCTAAAATAATTCCGATAAAGGCAAGTGTTGAAGCGTTGAGTTCAAGCCAACGCTCGATGCTCCACTCCTTTTCAAGTTTAATAATGCGCTTTGTGATCTCTTCTTTTGGTTGACCGGAAAATTTTTTCAAGTTCTTTATAATTCTTGCATCAATTTTTTTATTTACATTTTGTGCTGTGCTAAGCCGCACTCTGTCAAATTCTTTCTCCATTTATCCCTCCTTATCTTAATTTATCTATAGCAAATGGGTTAATTCACGGCAAAACATATAAAAGAGTCGTTACAGAAGTGATTTTATCAGACCATTGTTATTTATATTTTTAATTTAATTAAATAGTTATATAATTAAGTTAAGTAAGGAAATAGGTCTTTATTCAATATAAGGAGGATAAGATGACTTTTACACATAACATTGGTTTTTTACTTTTATCAATTTATTTGATACTTGTTGGAATTACATATTTTGGAGTTGCAATCCCTGCAATTATTCTGGGCTTGCTTGCGATTATTTCCGGGGTTTTTATCCTGATTGGTCGGTAAGGAGAGTAATATTTTAATTCATTGGGGGTGATTATGGGACGAGTTTTTATCTTGTGGTTTTTAGGACTACCAATAAGTCTTTTAATTTTACTTTGGCTTTTCGGCATTATATAGAAAATTAAAGCGAATGTTGTTAACGTGCCACGTTTTAAAGTGAGATAAATGATGGCACGTTATTGGTTGATGAAGTCCGAACCGAATGATTATAGCATTCAAGACCTTAAATTAGATGGAATATGTAGCTGGGAAGGCGTTAGAAATTATCAAGCGCGGAATTTCATGCGTGATGAAATGAAGGTTGGAGATAAGGTCTTATTTTATCACTCAAATGCCAAACCCTCGGGTGTAGCAGGGATTGCAGAAATTTGCAGAGAAGCGCATCCGGATATGAGTGCATTTGATCCAAATAGCAAATACTTTTTTCCAAAGTCGTCAATAGAGAGTCCTGTATGGTTCTTGGTCGATGTAAAATTTGTGAAGGAATTTTCATGCACCCTTTCACTCGATTCAATAAAAAAAGTACCTGAATGTCAAGATATGCTTCTTTTAAAGAAGGGGCAGCGTCTTTCGATCATGCCGATTGATAAGAAGCATTTTGATGCGATCGTGTCTCATTCTTAAAGGAGCCTCTGAATCACTCGGCTCGACTAGATTTTGCATGAATTTTTTCTAAAATTCGATAAATTAATCGAATTAACCATTTGATGATTAATCGATTGCGTTTTTATCGTATTCCCACGAAAAAGGCGCTAAATTTAACAATCTGAGTTAATCAGGGGTTCCTTAAGTGAGCCTATCTAACTTTTTGATTAATATAAACGCTGTTTTAAGATAGAAATATATCAAATCAAGAGGTGGGTATGAGCTTTTCAGAAGTAAAGGAAGCTGAATGTGCTGTAGACGCAGAATTGATCGAAAATTTTTATGCAAAAACTCCTATCAATGATCAATTTTTTCGGTTAGCTAATTATGGCATATGGGGCGCAGCTTTTTACGGAGCTTACGGGTGTGTAACAGGCCCAATAGGCATTGCCTCTTGCGTTGCTCTCGCACCGGCGGCTCGGAAGGTCATTTCAACAGCGCTTGGGTACTTTTCATATCCCGCATCTTGGACCTCTTTCCCAGGCTCTTCCGGAAAGCATTTGAAAAATATTGGAGAATTTTATCTTTCCTCGCTTAGGGATGAAGGTTACACAATTAAAAAAGTTTCATTGCTAAAATCCGGAACGAGGTATGACGCTGTGCTTATCGGTCACAAAACAACGATCCAAAATGGCAAATGGACGATCCATGCCCTGGGGGGTCGTGACGCAATAGAAACATCTTTTATCCCGATATCAAAACGTGATTACCAAAACGGATGTAACACGATGCTCATTAATGGGCCGTCTGTCTGCGGTAGCGGTGGCTGCCCGACAAGGTATCAAATGGGAGCCGGCTTTGAAGCGGGTCTTCAATTTTTAGAAACTTGCTTTAAGGCAACTCACATTGCAATGCACGGGTTTTCTTTAGGAGGTGGAATGATGAGCGAGGCGATTCTGCAGCATCAGTTTGCCGAGGATATTCAGTACCTTTTTATCGCAGATCGTACATTTAAAACTCTTTCAGACTTTGCGAGTGTGACCATTGGAAAATTTGCCAAACCCATATTTTTAGCTGCCGGTATGGAATTAGATTGTATTGCTGCCTCTAAAAAGCTAGAGGGTCTGAAAATCACACAAATTGTGCTTCAGCATAAATCCGAAGATGCAAAAGGAACAGACGGAATGATTCCGGACATTGCCTCCTTTGCAAAGAGTATAGATAGAAACGAGTCAAAAACGATTTTTTTTGAGTCAGAAGAGGTATCTTTCGATAAAGAGATTCCAATCATTAAAAAACGAGAATTTGAAGAAGAAGTTCGTCGTTTTTTTTGTTTGGAAAAAAGAGACTGGCATTTTTATCAATATATGAAAATGTCTGAGAAAAATGATAATGCATGATTGAATCTAAGGGGAGCTTGATACCTAATTAGACCTATTCAGGGAGTCGTACAATAGCTGCATTGAGATTTAATAGAATTAGTCGTTTTGGGTTTTATGAAAATTGCTGAGTTGACTCCGTCATTTGACTGATACAGTCTTTAACTTGAACTTTCTGTTTATTTCTTGGGAGTTTGTAATGAATTTTGCTGCTTTAAAGATTTGGATCGTCTTCTTTTGAATTTCTTTAAGCATTCATACGATTAAATGGGGCGTATTTTCTAAAAAACCGTTCAAGATTTTTGAAGCTATTTATTTGTTTCAATCGCATAAATACTTCCTAAATCTTGTGGCTTTTATTACGCCCCAATTAAATCTAAGTTGATCTACACTCTTCCAAGTAGAGCGAGTATAATAATAACAACTAAGATTAAACCAAGTATTCCGCTTGGACCGTATCCCCAACCGCGGCTATATGGCCATGCTGGAATAGCGCCAATCACTAGTAAGACTAGGATAATAAGTAAAATTTCTCTCATTTGATTCCCCTTTTGTTCAAAGACCTGTTTTTTTCTATGTATATGGATAATATATTTTTTTTGTAAGTTTTAAAATGAAAATTTTAAGTTTGATTTTAAGTGTCTGAAATTAAGAGAGTAAAAAAGAGAGGGGAGATTGAAAATCTCTCCTCTCAAGAAAGTTTTATGTCACTTTATCTGATATCACCATCGATAACGTGAATCACTAGTCCTTTTTCTTGGTACGCAGCGGGTTTAGAGATCCTAACATCTCCAATATAATAATCCCGTCCTTCTCTCCTGATTACAATTTCGTCCCCGGCTAGTGTCGTAAATGTTTCTTCTCCAGTAATTTCGTCAAATATTATAGGTTCTGGAACGATATAGTGTTTTAACACCTCACAAACCTCTCCTTTGCCGGCTCTTGCAATAATTCTTCTGAAGTATCTGTCTTCCGGAATTAAGAGGGTGTAAAAACCATCTCGTGGAAAAATACAAGACGGCTCAACGATTCTTACGTTTTCAACAAACACACTAACCTCTGGGATTCTTTCTACTATAGGATATAGAACGATCACCCTTTCACGTGGCGGAAGGTAGTAATCTCTTTCATTGAATCCAAGTCCAAAATCAATGAAGAAACGATCACTTCTTTTGCGATCAAATCGCCCTCTTCTATCGCGATCCCGTCCGCTTTTATTAGAGTCAAGTGTTCTATATCTACTTCTATTGAGCTCTTGACTTCTCATTTCAGCATCGCTACCATTTATATCTGTTCTATCAGCTTCAGTCTCACTACCATTAATGTTTAGACTTCTCGTTTCAGAACCATTACGATCTAAACTTCTGATCCCGTTCTCATTTCTATCGATTGATCTTTTGGTGCGTTGCAGCCGATCTACGCGCTGATCCAATTGATCATTACTACGATCCATTCCTCGACGCACCTGATTAGCACCTCGATCCAATTGATCATTACTACGATCCATTCCTCGACGCACCTGATTAGCCCCTCGATCCATTTGATTGATTCCTCGATCCACCTCGCGATTCACACGATCCGCCCCTCGATTCATTTGGTCGGCTCGACGATCCACTTCTCGGTGCACTCGTTCCATTCTAGGTTCAATTGAGCGGTTTGGGGTATTTTGATCGATATCCGTTTGGTTACTTTGTGAAGCGACAACAACAGTACCAAGTACTAAAGCCCCTATCACTATTGCAAGTAGTGGTTTCATGTTTTTCTCCTTGAATTGATTAAGTCAGATTTTAAGACCCCTAACTCGAAGGAGTCTACAATTCTAGTGGTATCAAAAGAGGATTAAAAATTATATATATGATCCACTGAATAAAACTCTTTTTTTATTCTTTTTTTTGATCTATCAAAAGAAAATAGTGAGGACTCAAATGAATATACTTACTGTCAATAGCGGTTCATCAAGTTTAAAGTTTGCTCTGTTTAGTTGCTTCGCTGAGATGGAGCGCATTGTCTCGGGATCGTTTACACAGATAAGGTCGAATTGCCCTACATTTAAGGCCTCCTACGACAGAGGGATTGATGTTTATGAGGATGTAAAAGGGATATCAGGACATGCAGCTGCAGTCAGATACTTGATATATTGGTTGAATGATCAAGGACTTTCATTTGACTCTGTTTCACACCGCATAGTCCAAGGCGGACTTAACTATCAAAACCCCACACACATTTCAGAGTCATTTGTCACTGAAATAAGAAAATATGAAGCACTCGCACCAGATCATCTACCGCAAGAAATTGATATCATAGAGACGTTTCAGCAAGAAAATCCTAAGACAGTCCAAATTGCGTGCTTTGATACTACATTTCATACAAAACGCCCTTCTCATAGAAAGAAATATGCCCTTCCGCAAAGGTATGAGAGCGAAGGGATCATTAGGTATGGCTTTCATGGGCTTTCATATGAGTCGATTATGTGTGAATTGGAAAGAATTGACCCAAATATTGCCAAGGGGAAAATAATCGCTTGCCACTTAGGAAGTGGGGCGTCTTTAGCGGCGATTAAAAATGGAGTTTGTATTGATACGACAATGGGTTTCACTCCTGTCAGCGGTCTTGTAATGTCCACGCGAACAGGCGAGCTTGACCCGGGTGCAGTTCTCTATTTAATGCAAGAGAAGGGGATGAGCCCAGCTGAAGTCCGTTGTCTGATTTATAAAAAATCGGGGCTTCTAGCCCTTTCGGAGCTGACTTCTGATATGGAAGAGTTGCTGAAATTTGAGAGTGAAAATGAGAAAGTAAAAGAAGCAATTGCCATTTTTTGTGAAAGCGCTGCTAAACATATCGGAGCCTCGCTACCCTTGCTTGGAGGTCTTCAAACATTGATTTTTTCTGGAGGAATCGGTGAGAACGCTCCGAAAATTCGCTCGGAAATTTGTAATAGCTTGCAGTTTTTAGGACTCAAACTTGATGAGAAAAAAAATCAACAGAGAGACTTTTTGATCTCAAGTGGAGATAGCTCGATTAATGTCTTTGTAATTCCAAGTGATGAAGAAAAAATGCTTGCTGCACAAGCAATGAAAGTTTTTAGGGAGATGTTTGATGCTTAAACTAAAGGGCGAAGAAAAAAAAAGTGGGCCGGTCTCTAGAGAAGAGATAGAGAAGATCGATCAATACTTTAGAGCGACCAATTACCTTGGCGTTGCCCAAGTGTACTTGAAAGATAATGCGCTATTAAAGAGAGGTCTACAATCTAAAGACATCAAACCACGTCTGCTTGGGCATTTCGGGACTGTCCCGGGTATTAATTTTGTCTACACCCATTTAAACAGGCTAATACTAAAGACAGATGCAAACATGATGCTAGTCGTTGGACCGGGTCATGGGGCTCCTGCTAATTTGGCAAACCTGTTCTTAGAAGGGACGCTTCAGGAAACCGATCCAAGACTCGATTTCACAGAAGAGGGGATTAATCTTTTAGCTCGCCAGTTTTCTTGGCCGGGCGGCGCTCCAAGCCATCTAGTGCCGGATACGCCGGGAACAATTCAAGAAGGCGGCGAGCTCGGATATTGCCTTTTACACTCATACGGGGCTGTATTAGACAACCCGGATTTAATTGTCGCTTGTCTAATTGGAGATGGTGAAGCTGAGACCGGAGCCCTTGCAACTTCATGGTGGTGTAATCGGTTTATTAATCCGCGAACATCCGGCACTGTCTTGCCGATTATCCATCTAAATGGCTACAAAATCGGTGGACCCACAATGTTGGGAAGAATGGACGATGAGAGCTTAAATCATCTGTTTTTTGGGTTTGGCTACCAGGTCTGTATAATTTCAGGCAACGATCCAATTGAGATGCACCAAGACTGTATTGAAGCGCTTGATTGGGCATACGCTGAAATTCAGAAGATAAAGAATCATTATGATCCCTCAAGTCATCATGTTCCGCGTTTTCCGATGATTATTTTACGAACACCCAAAGGATGGACCTGCCCGATAGAAATCGATGGAAAGCCTGTGGAAAACACCTTTCGAGCGCACCAAATCCCAATCCCAAATCCTAAAGATAACCCTGCTCATTTAAAAAGGCTAGAAGAGTGGATGCATAGTTATCATCCTGAAGAGCTCTTTGAAGAAGATGGAGCACCTAAGAAACATATTTTAGCGATGTGCCCGAAGGGAGACAAGCGAATGGGGAGAAATGTCCATTGTAATGGCGGATCCCTTTTACAACCCCTCAAACTGCCGGAATTTGAAAAATATGCACTTTCAATTGATGAACGTGGGGTCACAAAAGGAAAAGCAACAACGATACTTGGGAATTTCTTAAGAGATGTTGTGAAAGAGAATCCTCACAATTTTTTATTCTTTTGTCCTGATGAAATTACATCTAATAGACTACAGGCGATTTTTGAGGTAACAGAGAGAGCTTGGATGGCAGAAATTCTTCAAAAAGATGAGTTTCTCTCTCCGGACGGCCGCGTAATTGAAATGCTTAGCGAGCATGTCTGTCAAGGGCTTTTAGAAGGATATCTAGTAACGGGAAGACACGGCCTATTTGCTTGTTATGAAGCGTTTATCCCAGTTGTTGATTCGATGCTCAATCAATTTGCAAAGTGGTTAAAAGTTTCAAAAGAAACTCCGTGGCGAAAGCCCATTGCATCGCTTAATTATCTATTGACCTCTCATGTTTGGCGACAGGACCATAATGGCTATTCACATCAGGTCCCCTCGTTTGTTAATAATTTGGTGAATAAAAAAGGGTCTGTTGCGCGTATCTATTTCCCTCCGGACGCCAACTGTCTTCTTAGCGTTACAGATCATTGCCTTAGGAGTCGCGACTACGTCAATTTAATCATCGCGGACAAGCAAGAATTCATCCAATGGCTATCAATCGATGAGGCGAAGATACACTGCGCGAAAGGCGCCTCTATTTGGCACTGGGCCGGTAATGAGGAAGGAGAACCCGATGTGATCCTCTGCGCTGCCGGAGATGTTCCCACAACTGAAACGGTTGCTGCCGCGTGGTATTTACAAAAGCATTTGCCAGGGCTTAAAGTTCGCGTTGTGAATGTGGTTGATCTTTTTGTGATGATATCGCCCGATGATCATCCTCATGGCATGGGGCATGACGAATTTTTGAATATTTTTACAAACGATATCCATGTTGTTTTCGCCTTTCACGGCTACCCTGGACTAATCCACGAGATTATTCATCATAGACCTAATACACAAAGATTTCATGTCCATGGATATCAAGAAGAGGGGACAACAACAACCCCATTTGATATGCTGATGCTCAATGAATCAAGTCGCTATCAGCTGGCAATTGCTGCGCTAGATCGAGTGTCAGAGATAAAGTTTCCGGAAATACCAGGGGTAAGGGACATTTTCCTTAAGAAACTAAAAGAAAGTAAAGACTACATATTTGAAAATGGAGAAGACATTCCGGAAGTCAAAAGCTGGAGTCTCTAAAATCTAAATGGATGATAAATTGACAAAAAGAATGGAAGCGCTTGGCATCCATGAAGATGATCTCATTGAGAAGTTTATTCCAGGCGCCGGTAGCGGGGGACAAAAAATTAATAAAACTGACTCTTGCGTCTACTTAAAGCATGTGCCAACCAAGATTGAGATCAAATGTCAGGAGTCACGCTCTAGAGTGAAAAATCGATATTACGCAAGAGAGCGTCTCGTTCGAATGATTGAGGTCATACGAAAGGAAGAAAAAGAGCAGAAGAAAAGGGAAAATCACTTAAAAAGACAACAAAGAAAAGGACGATCAAAAGCAAGTAAGGAAAAAATTCTGCAAGATAAACATCACCGATCCAAGCTTAAAAAAGGGCGAAAAGCTCCCAAAGAGTCCGATTAAGGACATTTTATATACTCTTTGATGTAGTACATAATCTCTTCAGGGACGAATAGGTCATTATGCCCTTTATGTGGCACAGCCAGAATTTTTTTGGGATCGGGCAATTTTTTGTATAGCCTCCGACTTAAGTCGGGCGGATTTATCTCATCCTCTTCCCCATAGATGACAAGAGTTGGAGGTAATAATTTATCTACAATATCTATCGATCGATACTGATCTTTGATTAATATTTCAAAGGTAAATAGGGGGTAATGGTGCCGCGCGACATCAGCAAGAGTTGTAAAAGGAGACTGCAAAATGACAGTTTGTACTTTAAATTCCGTTGCCATTTGGACAGCGACAGCCGCTCCAATGGAGTTTCCATACAGGACGATGCATCTTTTATTTCTTAAAAAATTTAAAGCCGCTCTTCCATCTTTGTAGAAACCCTCTTCGCTCGGAGTTCCCGGGTTTCCGCTATATCCTCGATAGCTTACTAATAAAACGCCGTACCCTTCATTTAAAAACGGTTTTACAATAGGGGCTCTCGTTCCAATATGGCCTGCGTTTCCGTGAAAATATACAATGGTGGGACGGCCCTGTTCTGCTGCGCGATACCACGCCATTAACCGAAGGTTATCATCTGTTTTTAACTCTACTATCACCATTTCGGGAACACCATACTCTTCCGGTGTAACCTTGATGTTTACCGGAAAATAAATCAATTGCCTTTGAAATAGATACAGAATAAACATAAAAGAGAAGTATATAAGGACAAAATATGCAATAAGTCTCAAGGAAATTACCTCTGTATTGTAAATTTTCTTATATTGCTCTTATTAATAGATGTAAAGAAACGATGAGGGATGGATGGATTTAGAAAACTCACTCGCAAAAAAAGAGTGCGTGCCGTGTAAAGGAGGGGTGGCTCCTCTGAAAGGAGAACGCCTGACTAAGTTGCATAAAGAGCTTGGAAATGGCTGGAAAGTGATCGATGAGCATCACCTAGAAAAAGAGTACGCGTTCAAAAACTTTAAAGAGGGCCTTGCATTTGTTAATAAAGTGGGCGAGATCGCAGAGAGGCAAAAGCACCATCCTGATATCTACCTATCCTACACAAAGGTAAAAGTTCTTGTCTGGACACATAAAATTGATGGTTTGACTGAAAGTGACTGTATTTTTGCCGCTAAATGTGATGCGGCATAAGATCGTACTTTGGATCCCATAGGATGCAAGCATCGTCAATCTGCCACTTACCATCGGTTTGTTTCATACATGCATCTGCATACTCGTAAGGTGCGTTTGAGTCTATTGAGCGAATCGTTCCTTCATATTTCTTACCCTTCCTAAAATGAACAGTAAGAAGTGGGATCTTAAGTTGTTTGGCTTTCTCAATGGCCGCCCGGGTAATCAATGCATGATCTTTCGTGTTTGTCGGATAACACTTTTCAAGGAAGAGAATTGGCTGATTTTCCTGATTCAGCAGGAGACGGATGATGGAGCGCGCTTTTAGATTCTTTTGATTGTCAATCAGCGCAATCATACGGTTTTTACCGTCGATTAGATATCCGATTAGGTTTTTGTTGTAAGTGGGATTGCCCCCTAATTTAAGACAACTCACACCCACCTGACCACATGTGAATAAATAGAGGGGGTCATCTGTTTCAATGACTGTAAGGTTTTCATGTTGGTTTGCTTCATTGATACTGTTTAATGACGCGTTTTTCATCCAATTGCGCTTAAGCTGCGCATCTTTAAATAAGGTATTCAGGTGCGCTGAATTTGACTCGTGATAACGTCTATAAAACTGGCTCTCGACAGCCCAGGTGATGTAGGTTTCAAGTGCACTTTGTAGCATTGGATCCTCTTGGTGCAAAGTAGCATATAATGGCAGTGCTCCCGGGTTAGACCCGAAAACCTTTAGGTATTTATCGGAAAAATTTTCAATTTTTAAAGAGGGGAATAAGTGGTTTATTAGTATATTAAGCTCTCGGCTTATGCAGTTAAGATCGTCAATAGCCTCAAGATTTTGTGGGCTTAGTTTGATGTAAGCTCTCAACTGGGTGAAATATTTTTGAATTTGCCCTTTCCTTTCGCTTCCTACGTTTGGTCTATGTGAAATGATCTTAGTTAAGATTTCAAGGGCTTTTGTATGCAGATGTTCGAGGTTGATTTTCTTATCAATCTCCTTTAGGAGAATGAGTAACTGCAGCTGCATTTTACGATCGTTAAAGATTTTCTTTATACTGTTGCTGGCTAGCAGCGCTTTTAAGACTGCAATTCTGTTGTTGTAGGGTGTCTTGTGTAGACTTGCAAGATAGATAATAAAGTCATTTAAACCATTGCGGAGATTTTTTCGTAATGGCTGTTGATCTAGAAAATCTAGCATTTTGTGAATTATTTCGAGCTTATCTTTATCCTTTGCAATTTTGTCGAAAAGTACATTTGCAAGATCTATTTGGTTTTGTGTGTTAAAATTTTGTGAAATATTGCACAAGTTTTTATAGATGATCTTTTTGTTTTCTAATTCAATTGTTTGCGCTCTTCCAAGAACGTAAAGTACCCATATCAACCTAGATTTTCTTCCCTCCTTAGCGTTAGTTAAGGTCTTAAGGATCTTCTCAGTTGACTCTATGCATTCATTAGATACTTTTTTGATTAGAGTACATAGATCATTGATCCTATTATCTTCAATAACATCAGGAAAGTAAAAATTTGGGTATGCAACTAGAATAGTCGGATTCTTTAGAAGAAATTTTATTATGAATGCATCTGAGAGGCATCGGGTCTCAATAAAAAATTCAATAGATTGAGCAAATATTTGAGGGTCTTCATCGGCAACAATTGTAGCTAGTTCCTCAATATTTTGAGTGTTGTTGATAAAGGCAAGGATATTAAATGCAAATGCTCTTGGCTCCTCTACAATGATGATTTTAGCCAGGTGGTTAATAGCTTCTTTGGAAAGCCCGACATCGACAAAGTTTTGAACATTCTCAGCAAAAGCTTCCGGGCACTTCTGGATAATAGATTTGGTGTAGATATCAAAATTCTTTTTAGAAAGTCCTGCAGCGACAAAGTTTTTGATATCATCAGCAAACGCCATGGGGTCAATCTCAATGATACGCTTGGTGTGCATTTCAAAATCGCCTTTGGAAAGTCCGGCATCTACAAATGCTCTGACATTTGCAGTGAACGCCATTGGCTCGCGTTCAATCATATGGTTTATGCACGCGTTGAAGTTACTATTCGTAAGACCGCCTTTTAAAAATGCTTCGATATTACATGCAAAAGCGTTTGGAGACTCTTGAGCGATAAAAAGAGCGAATTTGTTGAGTTTTTCTTGAGCGAGGTTGCCTTGAATAAAATATTCGATGTGATCGGCAAAATCACTTGGATGTTTTTTTACAACTCTCTTAGCCAGTTCGTTCACATATTCTACTTTGAGTCCTGCTTTGATAAAATATTTGATGCTATACGTGAATAACCACGGATTTTTATTGGCAATTAGCACTGCGAGTCTATTTACATTCTTCGAGGAATAAATAAAGGATTG
Source organism: Waddliaceae bacterium (assembly GCA_040880105.1). Classification (GTDB taxonomy): domain Bacteria; phylum Chlamydiota; class Chlamydiia; order Chlamydiales; family SLOH01; genus SLOH01. Next base: position 88,032 of record JBBDJA010000001.1, read on the forward strand.
TATATGTGATGTAATTGTAACAGGGGAGACTTGAATGATATGGTTGGTGTAGGCGTAAAAATTATCCTCTGTCAGTCCGGCATTGACAAAAGCATTAATGTTCCGCGCAAGTGATTTTGGATCATTTTTAATGAGAATTTCAGCAAAGATGTTAACGGTCTCTTGCTCAGCATTTATATTGTGATAATGACAAATGATTTTACTCGCAAGGTCGAAAGCTGCATGAGCCTGAGTCTGTTTTGCAAGCTTGCATAGGTAGCTAAAATCAGTAGAAAGATGGATGAAGATCATCGTCTTTTCAAAGAGGTTGTACTGATCTCCGGCTAATAATGTCGCTAGTTCTTCAGAATTTTTCTCAGTTACAAATCTTTCAAAATCTCTATCTAAGACCCTTTCGAACTCTTTTATTGTAGAATCACCTAAGAATTCCTCAAATGCATTTGAAATCTTATGTAACTGTACTTTGGCAAAAGAGTCAATCTGATCATAATTTTTAAAGAGCCATGTGACAATTGTGCGTTGAAGAGGTATTTCCAAGTCTAATGGTTGGGCACATCGGTTTAAAAAGAGGCGTGTAATCACTAAGTTTGCCTCTTGTTGATCACTAAATTTTAAATCCTCAAGAGAATGTGCAAATGAAGAAATCTGATCGCGAAAACTAATCATAATTAATGTTTATTAAATTTATTTTAAAACAATCTTATCACATTTTTAATTTAATTGTAATGAGTTGTTTTTGTTAACTTAAATAAGTGGTAGGAGCGTTTTAATGTGTGGACAGCCTTTTGGTTACTACTCTTTCAGTGGCGGTTAAGGAACCTCTGATTAACTCAGATTATTAAATTTTGTGCCTTTTCCAAGGGAATTCGATAAAAAAGCACTCAATTAACTATCAGGCAGTTAGGTTCGATTGTTTTTTTGAATTTTAGAAAAAATTCATGCAAAATTTAATTAACCTGCGTTAATCAGACCTTCCTTCAGAGGGTATCCTGCATTTATTTACACATACGTGTCTGATTTGAATTGAAATAGTAGGAATGCATATATGGAGTGCGTAAGATCTTATGGAATATCCATTAAGTTCTTAGTTGAGATGATGTGAAAAGTGAAATTTTAAAGAGTGTACCTCGTCTCAGATATGAGACGAGGTTCAAAGATTCTAGTAGCGTCTTCCGCCGCCGCCGTAACCACCACCGCCGCCGCCACGACCACCACGGTCTGGACGTTCAGTTCTTGGTCTAGCTTCGTTTACTGTAAGTGGACGTCCACTTGCATCTGTTCCATTGAGAGCTTTGATTGCTGCTTGCGCTTCCTCATCATTTCCCATTTCTACAAATCCGAATCCTTTAGATCTTCCTGTGTCTCTATCAGTAATCACTTGCGCTGATTCAACACTTCCATGTTGAGAGAACAGATCTTTCAGATCGTTATCATTAAGTTCATGTGCAAGATTTCCAACAAATAATTTTTTAGCCATTAAAGCTCTCCTAACGTTTTGAAATGACTCAATTTTCTGAGTCGTTAGTACAAAGATAGCATTATACGTACTATTTCCACAACTAATATTTTTTTAAATGTCATCTCAGCACACAAATCATTCACTTCGAGTCAATTGAAAGCTCATAAATATTAAATAAAGATTATACATTTAGCTTTCAGTTACGACTTGCAGATAGCAATCAGGACTGGAATGAGAAGATCGAGTTAAACTGATTAATGAGTTTTGGGATGCTGCATTTCATTCAATGTGTAAGTTCTATAACAGATGAGATCAGAATGTATTTGCAATCAAAAAAAAGAGAAAGGTGGTAGCCTAAGGTTTAGTGAAATCACCTTTATCAACAGAAAACGAGAGTTGAATTTGCAAAATTACATTTTTATTATTAATTGACAGTTTTCATCTTTTAAATACAGGATTATACTTCGATCCAATTTAGGTTGTATAAATTGTGTTTTAATTTATTTTTGTAATTTAATGTTGAATATATAGTTTGTGTATGTTAAAATTTTTTTATTCTGATATGTAAATAGGAAAGTAGAGACGCTCCATTGTTCGGTGGTGCAAAAAAAAGTAACTGAGTTGTAATGACATTTGAAACTCCGCACACAATGTCTGTCCCAAGGTCCACTCGCTTTCGCCGAGCAGTTGTCGACTCCATTCCTGTTTTTTTTGGTTATTTCTTTTTAAGTGCTGTCTGGGGAGTGTTATGGGAACAGTCCGGATTACCGATCTTTTGGGCTCCTTTTTTTAGTTTTTTTGTGTATGCAGGCGCGACTCAATTTATTGCTCTTCCATTTATTCTTCTGAAAGCAGCTCCACTTGCGATGCTTCTTACTGTACTACCTGTCAGTTTAAGAAATAGCTTTTATACTGTCGCGTTAATTGATCACTTGCCCAAAAAACTTTGGGTACGCTTGCTTTACACCTTTACCCTTGTTGATGCTCCTTTTGCAATATTAACATGTCGCACAGATGAGGAGTGCCGTGATCTTTGGTACTGTATGCCCCTTTTGCTTCTATCTTACCTATACTGGGGAGCTGGGACATTAGTAGGTGTTTGGATGGGAAGTTTGCTTCCGGGTGAATTTTATGCGATTGATTTTGCCCTTCCGGCATTAATAGCTGCTCTTGCATATGAGCAGTTAAAAAAGTCTAAACATTGGTGGCAGCCGCTCCTTATCGCAATAGGAAGCGCAGCAATCACAAGGTTCACCCTCGGTCAGGATTGGCTATTTCCATCAATTGCACTATGCATTGCCGCAATTCTTTATCGTTCTACAAAGGGGGGCGCATCATGACTGTTATTCAAGCATTGATTGCTCTTTCTCTGCTCACAGCAATTACAAGAATGGGGCCGCTCCTTGCGTCTAATTGGCTACGTAGTCAACCGTGGATTAAGCAGATTTCAGCTCAACTACCGGCAATGATTCTGGTTCTTTTACTGATTCATCAGATGGAAAATTATTATGCCGCGTTGAGCCATAAAAGTATTTCAGCAACAATTGCCATTATTGCGACATTGCTGGTTCAACACTGGCGTCGGCAGATGGTCATAAGCATCGGGGTTGGCATTCTTTTTTTTATTGCTATCGAACGATTTTTCGTATAGATAGAAATTATGCCATATCAAGTCAAAATCACCTCTGAATTCAAAAATATTTTATCTGATGAAGCTTTGCGTTTTCTTGAAAAACTACATATACAGTTTAATCCAAGACGTTTAGAGCTTTTGCAAAAGCGAAAAGAGCGCCATTTAAACCCTCTTGATTTTCTTAAAGAGACTCAAGGCATTAGAAATGATCCCGATTGGAGGGTTGCTGAAGCTCCGGATGAATTAATCTACCGCCTCATTGAAATTACGGGCCCGACAGATCGTAAAATGATGATCAATGCGATGAACTCCGGCGCTAATGTATTTATGGCTGATTTCGAGGATTCGAACTCTCCCACTTGGGACAACATGGTCAGAGGTCAGATCAATATTTGCGACGCTGTAGACGGCACGATTACTTTTGGTGAGAATTATGCCTTAAAAAAGGACTGCGCGACACTCTTTGTACGTCCGCGTGGCTGGCATCTAGAAGAGAGGCATCTTTTAATTAATGGTGAACGTATCTCAGCAAGTCTATTCGATGCGGGACTTTACCTCTTCCATAATGCGAAAAAGAGGCGGCCTTTTCTGTATCTCCCGAAGTTGGAAAGTTATTTAGAGGCAAGGCTTTGGAATGATATCTTTCTTTTTATTCAAAAGGAGCTTGGGCTTCCTAAAGGAACGATTCGAGCAACAGTATTGATAGAAACGCTACCGGCCGCATTTCAGATGGATGAAATTCTCTATGAGTTGAAAGATCACTCAGCAGGATTGAACGCCGGCCGTTGGGACTACATCTTTAGCGTGATTAAAACAAATCGGGAAATACCTTTACATCTCCCTGATCGTGATCAAATTACCATGACAACCCCTTTTATGCACGCATATACTAAATTGCTTGTCAAAACATGTCATAAAAGAGGGGCGCAGCCCATTGGCGGAATGTCTGCATTTATTCCGGATCGAAATAACCCCGAGGTGACACAAATTGCACTTCAAAAAGTGCGAGAAGATAAGCTTCGTGAAATTGATGACGGCTTCATCGGGACATGGGTGGCCCATCCTGATTTAGTTCCTGTAGTGCTTGAGGTGTTTTCCTCTCACTATCGTAAACCGTTTGTTGATGACACCCCAATTACAAGAGAACATCTTCTCAATTTTACAGTACCCGGTGGGAAAATCACAGAGGAAGGATTAAAGAAAAATATCCGTGTCGCACACCTCTATCTTAAATCCTGGTTAAATGGGAAAGGAGCTGTTGCGATTGATCACTTAATGGAAGATGTGGCAACTGCTGAAATTTCAAGGTCGCAAGTGTGGAAGTGGATTCAAGAGGGAATCTTTACCAAGGAGCATGTGAAAGCTCTCATTGAGGAAGATGGAGAGGCGAAAAGAATCTTAGAGTCCTTAATTTTCGCTGATGAGTTTGTGGATTTCCTGACAATTCTAGCCGGAGACATTTTATGTACACAAAAGACGACATCAAAAGACTAGAGACTGAATGGAAAACGAGTCCTAGGTGGAAGGGGATTAAAAGGCTCTATTCGGCTGAAGAAGTTATTCGTCTAAAAGGTTCTTTGCAAATTGACTACCCGCTTGCAAGGTTGGGAGCAGATAAGTTATTTGCTCTTCTTGAAAATTGCCCATATATTCCGGCCTTGGGAGCGATGAGCGGAAATCAAGCGGTTGAGATGGTACAAGCCGGTCTTAAATCGATTTACGTGAGCGGATGGCAAGTGGCAGCCGATGCCAATGATGCGTATCAAACCTATCCCGATCAAAGCCTCTATCCTTACTCTAGCATGCCAAAATTGATTCGTCGCATTAACAATGCGCTCATTCGTGCTGATCAGATTCAGCACATAGAGAACATTGATCACCATGACTGGTTCGTTCCCATTATTGCCGATGCTGAGGCTGGATTTGGAGGTCCCTTAAATACATTTGAGTTGATCAAAGGGATGATTGAAGCTGGCGCTGCGGCCATTCATTTAGAAGATCAACTCTCATCATTAAAAAAATGCGGTCATATGGGAGGCAAAGTTCTCGTTCCCGGAAATATTTTTATTGAAAAATTGATGGCGGCAAGACTGTGTGCCGATGTAATGGGAATTCCAACTTTGATAATCGCAAGAACCGACGCAAGGTCTGCGACAATGATCCGTTCAGATTTTGATCATATCGATCACAAGTATGTGACCGGAGAGCGATCACCGGAGGGGTATTATTACCTCAAAGGAGGGCTTCCGTTTGCAATTGATCGGGGGTTGAATTTTGCGCCTTATTCCGACTTGGTTTGGTGTGAAACATCAAAACCAGACATTGGCGAAGCGCGTGAATTTGCAAGCGAGATCCACAAGCAATTTCCGGGTAAATGGCTTGCGTACAACTGCTCTCCCTCATTCAATTGGAGGGCTTCTTTAAGTGAAAAGGAGATTGAACGTTTCCAAGATTCGCTTGGCGAGATGGGGTATAAGTTTCAATTTGTCACACTCGCCGGATTCCACACTTTGAACGCGAGTATGTTTGATCTAGCTGTTCATTATAAAAATGAGGGGATGGCAGCGTACTCTAAGTTTCAGGAATATGAATTTACATTGGCCAAGGAGTTTGGCTTTAGCGCGATAAAACATCAGCGCTTCGTTGGCGCCGGTTACTTCGACACCTTAACAACAATCATCGGTCAAGGCAACTCCGCAACAACGGCGCTCAAAGGATCAACAGAAGAAGAGCAGTTTTAAGCCTGCTCTATTTTTTTGTAATTTTAATCGATTTTATCACGACCGGCTCTTCAGGAACATCGTCAAACCCTTTATTAGAGTGTGTCGAGACTTTTTTGATTGTATCAACGATATCCATGCCTTCGATCACCTTTCCAAATGCGCAGTACCCATGGCCTTGAGGAGATTGATCTAAGAACGTGTTATCCTGGACATTGATAAAAAATTGCGATGTGGCACTGTGAGGATCGGAAGTTCTTGCCATCGCAATGGTTCCTCTAGCATTGGAAGAAGCTGCTTCTGCTTCGTTAACGATCGGATCATTTGTCTTTTTTTGCTTCATGTCTTCTGTAAATCCGCCGCCTTGAATCATAAAACCGTCGATTACGCGATGAAAAATCGTTCCGTCATAAAATTGATCAGTGACATAAGAGAGAAAATTTTCCACAGTTGCGGGGGTTTTCTTGTCGTACAGTTCTAGTTTGATGTTTCCTTTAGAGGTTTGAATAACGACTTCGGGCATAGCGTAGACCTTGGTAAAAAGTATTAAAAAAATAAATAATCGAATCATAGAAATAGGATAAATGATCCAAAGATTTATTGGAATATGTTAAGGTCTTAAAAAAAGGGTTGATAATGGAAAAGAATGAGTTTACAGAGTTGCACCATGCAGAAAGAAACACCTTGCTCGCCTATGAGAGAACCTATGCGGCATGGGTGAGAACGGGCCTTACTTCTCTTGCGGCGGCCATTGGTATTGAAAGGCTTTTCAGCGGGACCATCCCTTTTCTATTAATGAGAAGTTTAACTTTAATGTTAATTTTCTTAAGCATTGTCTCATTTACAGCGTCTGCAATGACATATTTAGAGGTGAAAAAAATTCCTTTTGTGCGTGTTGTACCGGGCACCTCACCACACCTATTAACCTTTTTAAGCCTTCTAATGGTCTGTATTTGTTTACTCACTCTAGTTGCCATTTGGAAGTTTAATCCGCTTGAAGCAGTATTGCTTCCAGGTTAGACTATGACAAAGATGTTTAAAGGTCCGCGTTTTGACGTGGATCGAATCATTTTAAATGGGCATGCAAAAGATTATGTAGTCCATCCAGGCGCTGTTGTCATCCTTCCGTTTTTAAAAGAGGGGGAGGAGGTTTTGCTTATTAAAAACAAAAGGTTTGCTGTTAACAAAACCCTTTGGGAGCTTCCTGCCGGAACCCTTGAAAAAGGGGAAGAGCCAATGATAACTGCCGGTCGCGAGCTCGAAGAGGAGACGGGTTACAAAGCATCATCCATTCATCCTCTATTACATTTTTACACAACGCCCGGTTTTTGCAATGAGAAGATACACGCCTTTGTAGCGAGTGACCTTGAATATATCGGTCAAAAGCTCGATCCAACAGAGGAGATTACTGTTCATGGGATCCCTTTTGAAAAGACGCTTCTCATGATCGATGAGGGCGAGATTATTGATGGCAAAACGATCAGCACACTACTCTATTATGAGCATCTGAAAAGACGCTCAGGTTCACTCTAGTAATCTCTTTTCCAAAAGAGATTGAGAACCCCGTTTTGGTCATCGTCAATTTCAGCGCGTAGATTAATATGGGGGCTCAATTCAGTCTCTATTCCTACAGTGTTTTGCCCCTCTTCCTCGTCTGCATTGGTCAAATTTCTTGAAACAGAGACCATTGTGCGGTCGGTAATGTACTTTCCGATGTTAAGAGAAAATCTCGAAGCGTCTCCCTCTTCGCTTGTGACGATTTCGATGCGGTCAAGACCAGTCGTTTGTTTGATTTGTGTGAGTAGATCGGTTGGCCCATCACTATCGGCTTGAAAGGTCGGCGTTGTGGCTTGAATCATGTCGCTTTCAGCCGGAGAGAGCTGAGCGATCCCTCGATTAAAAAGAATCCAGGAAAGGATCTCTCTTTGGGACATCGGTGGAGTGGAACGGAGTGAGAATGACGGGCTACTTGTGGGACCGCGGACTAAGAGTTCAATGGTGTTGTTTTTTATTCCGACGCGCCCATTAAGGGAAATCGTTGCCTTTTTGACATCGCCATTAAATGAAAGTGTCCCTTGCGTGAGATTAAAAACTCTTCCGCCGGCACTTGCCTCACCGTTTGTCAATTGAAGCGCGCCGTGATAAGTATCCTCATCAAGAGTGCCTTTCACTTGAACAGATCCCATCCATTCGCTAAAGAAGTCCTTTCCTTCAATACGTGCCGGCTTCTCAGTTTGAATTTCAATATCAAGTGATATTGGGACTGTACTTTCTTGGCTGGTTAAGATTTGCTGTTCGGGAGGATCAATCACATTGACATAAGTAACGTTCAGTGTAATCGGATCTTCGCTTGTGCGCTTCGGAATGGTATAACGCGTATCATAACTTAAAAGCTTTCCTGTAAGAGCAGCTCCTGTGAGATCGCCTTTTAGATGAAGATCTCCGTGAAAATTGGTGGAGTAGAGGCTCCAGTCTGTGAAGTGGCCCTTTTCAATGGTTGTATTTAACGTAAACGGAAAGTTTTCCTTGAAATCGAGTCTTCCGGTTGAGGTGTAGATTCCTCCAAGTTCATCTACAGCACGAAAATCCTGAAGAAGAATTCGATCTAAATTACCATTCACGGCTGCTTGCACATGGGAGAAGTTTAGATTAAATTCGTCAGATTCAAAGGAGGCGTCTTCTACAAAGCAGGCATACTCAAAAAGGTGTGGCGAGATGTCACACTTCACGTGGACGTCTCCATCAATATCGGGAAGATCGACGCCGGCAAGTCTTTCAATTTCTATGATGTTAAGAGTGGTCGCTAGATGAGTAATAAACTCATTTTCACTATTATCAAGGATGTAATTTAGTTTGAACTGGTACGGTCTTTCTTGATCCTCAAAACTTAATGTGGCCTTTCCGGTCGCGTTCAGCGCTTCATATTTTCCATCTAGGTGTGCGGTTAGATTTTTAAATGACCGTCCCTCCACTTGAAACTTTTGACTTGTTAAATGAAGAATAAGAAATGGAGAGGAGAATTTTCCGGCTAAAGACAACTTACCTGAAAGAGATCCGGTAGCAGTAAAAGGCAGTTCTGAGAGATTAAGGTGTGTGAGTTGCAGCTCCGACCCATCCATATACCCTTCTTTTGAAACAGTGATTTTTCCGGACAATTGAGCCGGACCAAAATGGCCGCGAAGGTTTGAAAAAGTGACTCCTTTTTCTGGCTCAAGTGAAAAGTTTCCCTCTGCGGAGGCTTTATCTGACCAAATGAATTGAAATTTTCCCCGATCCTGTGCTACTTCAATTTTTGTCGCCAAGGTGTCTTGGTTTTTCATGTGAATAAGATCTAGATAAGCAGTTGCGTGCCTTCTATCTAAATCAATAGAGGCAATACCTTTGATCCGAAGGGGAGACTCATGCGCATTCACAAGAGAGGGCGATGTCGCTGCGATACCGTTAATATCCAGTTGAGTCAATGTTAAGGTTTTTTTTATCAAATGCCAGGGGTTTATTTGTGTTGCCAATTGGTCGATTGCAATGACCGGCTCTTGATCTCGGCTGATACGTATCTGTTTTGCTGTTAAATTAAAAGGGGGGCGAAAAGAGTAAGAGCCGATTTCTAAGTCGTAACCAGTGGCCTCGGAAAAATATTGAGCTATGTAACGTTTAAGATCGTTTTTCACAGGTTCGGTCTCAAGTAATAGGATAATGGCGAGAAATACCCCAATGAATGTAGCTAAAATAGCTTCAAAGATGCGAATCATGATTTTCAAAATGCTTGTCCCACGCTAAAGTATATTTGGCCCCAACTGTCAATTCCCTTTCTTCGACTCAATGGGATCGCGATGTCAAAACGAAGCGGACCCACAGGAGTATAATACCTCACGCCAATACCTACAGAATGGAGGAGTGTCGGTTCTTTATTGGTTTCAATGATTCGCTTGAAGTCTTCGCCTTCTTGTTGCTCTGCGACAATTTGGATATTCTCTGTCCAGTATGAAGAATCAAATACATTGCCAAAGTCATAAAAGCCGACAAGGCCGATTTTTTCGGTTGCATGCCATCTGAGTTCAAGAGACTGAGTGAAAATCGACTTTCCACCTATTGGCTTATCACTTACGCTTCCATCGGCATTGAGCGTAGTTAAGATAGAACTGACAGTGAAGTAGTCATACCCGCGTAAATTATTTTCAGATCCTGCATAAAATCGCTCGGAAGGAGGAATATTTTCACGTGAAGTGCCAATAATCGATCCTAAAGTCGTTTTAGATGCAAAAATCACACGCGCAGTTTTAGAGAGAGGGTGGTAGGTTGTGTAAGTGCCGATAAAGGTGTGATAATCAAAATAAGGATTTGTAATTTGAAATGAAGGTATCGCTTTTAATGATAGAGAACTGCCTTCTTGCGGGTCGAGCAGATCGCAGACATTGCTCCAATACATGTTGAGAGGGATTTTAAATAAATTATATGAACGCTCAATCACACAGTCGATAATATCTGTTCCGGGCAATGGATCCGCATCCGCGCTCGAGTTAAATAAGTTTGTATATTTAAGCCCATAGGAGTATCTAAAGTTTGACGTCACTCTCTTGTTAAGAAGAGAAGATAAGCTAATCGATCTTTCCTTATAAGCTTCTACTTTTTCATGTTGAAGCTCCGTTCGGAAAATTAAATCCTGATCTTGCGTCCAGACATCCGGCTCAATGTAGAAAAAATTGATGTCTTGCCGTTTTTCAAGGGCCTCTAAAGTAATGCCTACATGTTCACCGCCATGAAAATAGTTCCGATGTTTCCACTCAGTAGTAAAACCGGGCCCGAGCTGCGTTGAATAACTTCCTCCCAATTCAAAAGTCCTGGGCGGAGCTTCTGAGACCTCTATCTGCATCGGCAAATACTGCCCATCAATCAGTTCATTTTCATGCGAAATGGATATGGATTGAAAAAGGCGCGAGTTTTCAAGTACAGACAAAGTCGATTGCACTGCGCATGGGTCGTAGGGTGCTCCATGTTGCCACTGTAACTTTTTGAAGAAAAAACGGGAAGAAACATTAAAATTTCCGCAAATCTTTACATCTCCAAAATAGGCGTAGGAACCCATGTCGATGTTATATCGGACGGTGACTTGTGTATTTTGCTGATCAACAAAGACCTCGCGTTTTTCAAGTTTGGCAAACGGATGGCCTTGCCTCGCTAGAAAAGTTAATAAATTCTGTTCTCCTTCTAAAATCCACTTTGGTCTTGCTTCGCAACCTAGGAATAACCCTATTTGTTCAGGTGTCAGCGAGTATGAGTTGGGGCAAATTTCAACTCCTGCGAGAGGAAATGCCGGGCCAGGATCAATCATAAACGTGATATGGATAGGGGAGCTACCAAGATCAATGTCAACAGCGACTTTTGCGTTATAGTACGCATAGTGTTGCATCACATCCATAAGGTTTTCAATATCGCGCTCGGCTCTTCTACGCAATGCAGACTCTGTTCGCGGCGGATGTTGTCTTTGGGCGTGAAGCTGTGAGGCGTGATAAAGCCTTTTAAGAACGTTTTCACGAGCGATGCCCGAAAAGTTGACGTCGTAGGAGTAGTCAGCATCCTGTGCTGCGCAAGCATTTGCGAAAATAAATAAAATTAAGAAAAAAAACCGCATAACAAACTAATTGACACTGAGGATGATATTATCCTATATTTGCTGTTTTTCAACAAGGCAATGGATAGAAAAGTGACGCTATATCAAAGACTTAGTGAGGTGATCCCCGGTGGAGTCAACTCTCCGGTACGCAGTTTTAAGGAGATAGGTCGAGATCCTGTCATTATCAAAAGTGCAAAAGGTAGCTCCCTATTTGATATCGAAGGCAATACATATATCGACTATTGCCTTAGTTGGGGAGCCATTATTCTCGGTCACGCCGACTCTGAAATCCTTAATGCCGTCTCAAATCGCATGTTATTGGGAACCACATTTGGGGCCTCATGCGAGATTGAAGAAAAGCTGGCTCGAAAAATTGTGAAGAATGTCCCTTCTATTGAAAAGGTGCGTTTTGTCTCGTCCGGAACAGAGGCGACAATGAGCGCCGTTCGCCTGGCTAGAGGGTATACCGGCCGCGACAAGATTGTAAAATTTGACGGCAACTATCACGGCCATGCCGATTTTTTTCTTGTGAAAGCAGGGTCAAGTGCAAGAGCATCGACAAGAGGCGTTCCGCAAAGCGCGGTCCAAGATACAATCTCACTTCCCTACAACGATCCTGAAACGGTAAGACAATACTTAAGAAACAATCCGGTTGCAGCTGTGATCCTCGAGCCGATTGCGGGAAACATGGGGGTCATCCCTGCGACTCAAGAGTTTTTGCAAACCTTGCGTGAGGAGACCACAAAAACTGGCGCTCTTCTTATTTTCGACGAAGTGATCACAGGTTTTCGCGTGGCTCTTGGGGGCGCGCAGTCACTATTTGGAGTTACCCCTGACCTTACGACTCTTGGAAAAATTATCGGCGGCGGTTTTCCGGTCGGAGCATTCGGGGGAAGGACTGAAATTATGGACTGCCTCTCTCCGATTGGCGATATCTTTCAAGCAGGAACCTTGTCGGGTAACCCTGTGGCTATGGAAGCTGGATATCAAACCCTTTGCCGCCTCGAGAAGCCGGGGTTTTATGGAGAGCTTGAGCGTAAAGCGCGCCTTTTAACAGATCCGATCCAGTCATACATTGAGCAAACAGAGTATCCGGCCGCACTGCAGCGCGTCTCATCTATTTTTACGCTCTTTATCGGACATACCAAAGTCAATTCTTTAACGCAGCTCAATACGCAAGGTTTTTCAGAGCATTATAAAATCTGGCTAGACAGGGGGATTTACGTCCCTCCAAGTGCATATGAGACGTGGTTTGTCTCATCGTCACACACAGATGCTGAGCTTCTTCAAACAAAAGATATTGTTTTAGAGAGTTTAGAGCAAAAGCGTTCCGTTCCGATCGGTAACGTTTGATACAAATGCACTTAAAGCCAGCGCCTCCCTTTTAAGTATTGTCTAATAAGAAGAATTTGTTTAAAAGTTGAAGGAATATGATACGTTTACTTTCTATCCTTCTTTTTTCATTTTCCGCTCTTTTAGCTGAAGAGTCAACGCAGATAAAGTTACATGGCTTTTTAGACTCTAGTACTCTCCAAGCGGCTCAAGCAAATGTTCAAGCTCTAAAAAATGGAGACAATCTTGTCATTCATCTTCAGTCCGAAAGCGGAGAACTAGATCCTATTTTTGATCTAGTCAAGGAGATCTATGGAAAAAAGAGACAACAGCAGATCAAAGTCACTGTCTATATCGATGATGAGGCAATCGGACCTGCCGCAATCATTCCGTTTTTAGCAGACGAATTATACACCTCCTATTTTGTTTCGTGGGGAGATATTCAGGCGGGGTTAACTGTTACAAGCGAAAATCTACTCTTAAGCAGAGTGCTGAGTTTGATCTCTCCAAATCGACCGGACCGAGAAAAATGGGAGACATTAGCAAGAGAAATGGTAACGGATGCGGCGTTACTTAATCAAAACCAATTGCAGGAGCAAGGTTTTATTCAAGGGGTACTGTCACCCGAACAGTTTTTTAACAGGTACGAGGGTCAAGTTGCGAAAGAACCTCTAAAAGAGTCACTGCCCGGTAGATTCAATGAACATATTAAATTTACCGAAGAGGGGCCAAACCGCATCGGTTTAATTACAATTGACGATCGCAAAACCGGTATTAGTTCCGCCACGTGGATTTATGTCAAAAGCGCACTCGAATATTATAAGAAAAATCCACCCATTTTTATTGTTCTTAAGTTAAATACCCCCGGAGGGGAGGTTTTTTCCGCTCAAAATATTTCAAATGCTTTGAAGGAGTTTGACACTCAACATAACATACCGATTGTTGCCTATATCGACAATTGGGCGATATCTGCCGGCGCGATGCTCGCCTATTCTAGTCGCTATATTACAACCGTTAAAGATGGAAGCATGGGAGCTGCAGAACCCGTTCAAGCGGGAAAAGAGGGGAAGATGGAGGCGGCGTCTGAAAAGGTAAATTCCGCTTTAAGAGCAGACTTCGGAAATAGAGCCGCGTTTTTTGATCGAAATTCCAATATTGCAATGGCAATGGTCGATAAAGATATCATCTTAGTTGAACGGAAGGGGCGCATCCTAAAGTTAGATAACGATGAGCAGATACAGCCAAATGATACAGTCATCTCATCTAAAGGAAAACTTCTGACACTGAGCGCCAGTCAGATGCTTGAGTATGGTGTCGCAGATTTGATCGTTCAGCCTGCAAAGACAGGATTTATAACCGAACAAGAGCGGAATCTAGGCAAATGGCCGGCAGACAAAAATCAGCTTTTTCACGCACCTTTCTTTAAAGATATCCCCAATGCGCAGTTTGATGAGTATCAGATGGATATCAGAACCTGGTTTTTTGTTATACTTACAAACCCGGTCGTCTCATCTGTTCTATTTCTTGGAATGTTGATGGGGTTTTACATCGAATTTAACTCACCCGGCTTTGGTATTCCAGGCTCTCTTGGGCTTTTGTGTCTTTTTTTAATGATCCTTTCAAGTTTTGCCCTTGACATTGCTAATTGGCTCGAAGTGATTTTGCTTTTAGTCGGTATCGTTTTTATCGTTCTTGATTTGTTTCTGATTCCCACATTCGGCCTTTTAGGAATATCCGGGGTGATACTCTTTATCGTCGGTCTTTTTGCAATTTTGCTCCCGGGCATTGCCTCAGTTAATTTTGAGTTCGATACACAGACATTTAATCCTGCAGGTGAGGTCTTTATCAGTCGGCTTGCGTGGTTCTCGGGTACACTCCTGGTTGGATTTGGCCTTATAGCGCTACTCGCAAGTTATATCACTCCCAACCTTGCCGGCCTTAGGCGGTTTACACTCGTTGGCAATGAGCAACTTGCCTCTAAAGGGTACTATGCAGGATATGAACCGGATCAACTCCCGAAGCCCGGTTCGAAGGGAAGTGTGATTTCGAGCTTGAGACCCTCCGGAAAAGTTGAAATTGACGGCAAGATTTATGATGCTGTAACCTATAGCGGATTTATAGATCGCGGACAGTCTATCGTTGTAAATAGACTTGACGGAAGCGTCATTGTGGTCGATACTGATGCAGAGGAAATAAAATGACCATACAACCGTTTTTATTATTAGCAATTGGCTTTTTTTTGATATTTGCCGAGTTTTATCTACCCGGTGGAATCATGGGAGTGCTCGGAACTTTAACTGTGGTTGGGAGTATTATTGTTTTTGCTATGCAATCAGAATCCCCCATTTACATTATTTTATACTTAGTAGGGGTTGTTATATCCCTTGCTTTAGTGTTTAAATATGCTCTTCGGCGCATTAGCCGAGGGAGCTTATTTTCAGCAGGAGATCAAACGGGGTATTACGCCTCATCATATGACAAGGAATTGATCGGAAAGGTCGGAACAGTAGCTACAGATTTGCGCCCCGGTGGACATATCGCAATTGATGGAAAAAGATACTCGGCTATTTCTCAGTCCGGCTACCTTTCTAAAGGGGAAAAGGTTGTTGTTATTGACGGTCAAGGAGAAACTTTAATCGTGAAACCCGAGGAGTAATCACAATGGAATTTCAGCTCTACTTTATTTTTATTTTACTGGCTCTCTTTGCCCTTGTCATTCTTGGCATAATGGGAAAATTTGTCAGTTTATGGTTTCAGGCATTTGTGTCTGGCACCCCAATCCCTTTCTTTCAAATTATCGGAATGAGTCTTCGAAAGATTCCGCCAAGAGATATTGTAAACGCAAGAATCAATGGCTTTAAAGCCGGTCTGCAAAATATTTCAGTTTCCGATCTTGAAACCCACTATTTGGCAGGTGGCCGCGTAAGTGAAGTTGTACGCGCCATGATTGCAGCGGACAAAGCCAACATTCCACTTGATTGGAGAAAGGCGACCGCAATTGATTTGGCCGGTCGTGACCTTAGAGATGCGATCCAAACCTCTGTTAACCCACGCGTCATTGACTGTCCAGCTGGCGGCGGCTACATGATTGGTGTCGCTAAAGACGGGATTCAAGTCCTTGTGCGCGCACGTGTGACAGTCCGTACCAATATTCAACAGCTTGTCGGCGGTGCGACAGAAGAGACCATTATCGCAAGGGTCGGGGAGTCGATTGTTAGTGCGATCGGTGGATCTGATAATCATATACAGGTTCTTGAGTCACCGCAAACAATCTCCAAAAATGCATTAGAAAAGGGTCTTGATTCATCCACTGCCTTTATGATTCTTTCGATCGATATTGTTGAGATGACACTTGGTGAGAACATTGGCGCACGTCTGAACGCTGAAAGATCACAAGCGGATGTAATCAAATTTAAGGCGACCGAGCAAGAGAATATCGCTAAAATTGCCGACAAAAAGGCAAATCTTGTACAAGCGCAGTCACTTGTTCCAGAAGCAATGGCCGAGGCGTTTAGGAAAGGTCATATGGGAATTTTAGACTACCAGCGCATTCAAAACATCCAAGCAGATACTGACATGAGAAAATCTATATCCGAGCCGGAAGGGGATGATAAAGAGTGAATCTAATTGAGCTGATCGGCTTTGTTATCATGATGTTTGCCCTTTTCTTCCTTTATATCAAACGAAGAAGGGAAGAAAAGTGGCGGCAGGAACATCCTGAAGAGTATGAAAAGGAGCAGAAGCGCCAAGCAGAGGCGATGCGCCAATTTATGAGGCAAGTCGGTGTGGAAGTTGATGAAGAGAGTGATGCTGATCAATGGGATGAATTCGAAGAAGAAGAAGAATATGAGCCGCCGCCTCTACCTGTAAGCCCCAAAATCAACAGGAAAGCGCAGCCAGTTTCAAAACCCGCTGAAATAAAAGGGCCTCTCTTTCCTAAGCATAAAACGAAGGTCACCCCAAGATACTTTGAAGCAGAACTCAAAGCAAATACCAAGCGTTTTGAAGAGCAGTTAAGCTCCTCTTCTTGGAAGGGAAAGATTGAACATGAGATGAAGCTTAAAAAGTCCTCGCGAGGAAAAATGAGTCTAAAGGGGAAATCTCTTAAACAAATCATCATTGGTCGAGAGATTATCGGGCCTCCAAAAGCGTATGATGGATAAGTATCATGAGCTTCTTAGACAAATTAGCAATGCTGCAATCGCATGTGACCGAAATCCACGTGAAATTACATTAATTGCCGTTAGCAAAACCTATCCACTTGATGATATCCTTCCGGTTTATAATGATGGATGTAAAGACTTCGGTGAGAGCCGCATACAAGAAGCGATTCCAAAGATAGAATGCGCTCCAAATGATATTCGTTGGCACCTAATCGGAACGCTCCAAAAAAATAAGGTGCGGAAGGCGATCGGTAAATTTACTTTAATTCACTCTGTCGACTCACTTTCTTTGGCTGAAAAAATTTCGACTACAAGTCTTGAAATGAATATCAAAACCCAAATTTTATTTCAGCCAAGAGAGGATGAAGTGCCAAAAGAACTGTTCGATCTTCCCGGTATTGAGGTAAAAGGTTTAATGGCGATTGCCCCCAACACAAACAATGAGACTGTCATTCGCAAATGCTTTTCTAATCTTCGTAAACTCCGCGACTCTCTTGGTTTACCTATTTTATCTATGGGAATGAGCAATGATTTTAAGATCGCCATTGAAGAGGGAGCGACACATCTTCGAATCGGCAGCGCCATTTTTGGGACTCGCGAGACATAAAAAAAATATTCTGTTATAATCAAATCTCTAAAATTTAGGAGAAAACAATGTGCCAAGAACATAAACAACAGTCCTTTTTTAATCTATCGATCGGCATTGCCGCGGTGGCCGGACTGTGTTGTGGATTTTTGGGCTCAGGGATCTTTAATCCTTTTGCAAAAGTGATCTCCGATATTTTTCTTAATTTGCTTAAGCTTGTCAGCTTGCCGATTATTTTCCTCTCTATTGTCTCAACAGCCTCAGGAATGGAGAGTCTTGATGAAGTAAAAGTAATAGGAAGAAGAGTCATCCGCTATACATTTTTGACAACAGTGATTGCCGCCTCGATCGCTCTATTCCTATTTGTGGTCGTCGATCCGGTGCGTGTCTCGTTTGTAGAAGGAGTAGAAGCGACCCATATGTCCTTTCAGGACTACTCCAACCATTTGTTGTCGATCATTCCGAGTAATATCATTGAGCCTTTTCAAGAAAATAATGTCATTGGTGTGCTCTTTTTAGCCATTCTCTTAAGTTTTGCCATTCTCTCCATACAGAAGGAGAAAAGGCAGACTTTAAACACCTTTTTCTCCTCAATTTATAGCGCTATAATGAAGATCACCACTTGGATCATTGGCATCATTCCAATTGCCATATGGGCATTTGTTGTACTCTTTGTCGACGATTTAAGAAATGGACTGCAGATAAGCTCACTTGCTCTTTATTTAATGTGCGTAATGTCGGCAAACATCTTACAAGGATTTGTTGTTCTTCCTATTCTATTAAAATTTAAAGGCATTTCCCCAATGGAAACCGCGCGCGCCATGTTCCCGGCGCTTTCAGTCGCCTTTTTTAGCAAGTCGTCAAGCGCAGCTCTTCCCACAGCAATGAAATGCGGTGAGAATAATCTCGGGATCTCATCAAAAGTTGCAAGGTTCACCTTTCCTCTTTGCACAACTATCAATATGAACGGCTGCGCTGCCTTTATCCTCATTACTGTTCTATTTGTATCGATGAGTAACGGAATGACTTTCTCTCCTATAGAACTTGTTACGTGGATTGGGATTGCAACGATTGCAGCTGTTGGTAATGCCGGCGTTCCAATGGGTTGCTATTTCATGGCAAGCGCGTTTCTTGCCGCAATGAATGTTCCTCTTAATATTATGGGAGCCATTCTTCCCTTCTATGCATTTATTGATATGCTGGAAACTGCGATTAATGTCTGGTCAGATTCTTGCGTCGCTGCAATTGTAGACAAAGAAGTGACGGAATTAGAAACCGCTACTCTGCAACCTGTTAGCAGTTGAAGCTCTTAGTATCTGTATTGTTTTTTAAAATGCAGATACAAAAGAGAGAGCAAAACGATCGGCAGAATCAAATCTTGGAACCATACAAATAGCCCAATGTTGTAAGGGGCATCATTACCTTTTGAGTATTCGATTAAGTGACCAAAAAAGGCGCCGAATAGAAATACGCTATACCCGACAATTGTCGCAAGCCAGAACTTTCTCTGGAACCAAAGCGACATAACCCCAAGAACACCAAATGCTAGATTTGCCATTCCTACTTCGAATTGGAACGGGCTTCCGGGAGCCCAGCCAATGAGAGCCGCCGTTTGGTTTGGAATGATCGTATGTGCATAGCACGCCATAAACCCAAAAATTCCAACATTGAAGAAGAGTAAACTCCCAAGTACAATATCCACCCAGTCTTCCCATCTACTGTACATCTGCATAAAAATGGCGGCTACTATCAGGGCAATAATAAAAATGACGAGGGGCAACATAAACTCTCCTGTATATAACCTTTATGTAGCTTTAAGTCATATTTAATTTCAATCTGAAACCTTAAAAATTTACTTGTCATATAGATTGCAAGAAGTAGCATTCGTAACCAAAAGTACATTTACATAAATGTTAAAACAATTTTGGATTTGTGAAGTTAAGAGAAAAAAGATAGCTTCTAAAAGCTGCATAGAAAAAAGGCGCACACCGGAAATGTGCGCCCAGCAACTCGGGTAATTTTACTTACTCATTTGGCTTTACGGCGTTTTTCATCATGATAATAGCTGAAGTTGCTGCTTTATTCGTTCTCTCAATAAACTGCATATCTAATCCATAAGGACTTTTGATAAAACGACACGGAAGGAACAATAGTGCAGCAAGAGTGAATGAAATGATTGCCCCTGCTACAGAAAGTAGACTTAGGGATGCCAAAGCGATAAATGTGATCACTTTTTCTGCAATGTGATTGTAACCTTCATCAGGATTCAAATCCCGCCAATCTAACAACTTGTTTCTAGCTGCATTTAATCGTCCTTCTGGGCCTTCTTGAAATTATTTTGTTTCTGTACAATAAAAAAATGGTGTGTTTACTAGTTGTTTAGAAGATATTATCATAATTATTTTCTTTGTTGTTTTTTTTTATAGTTTTTTATAATAACATAAAAATTTATTTAAGTAAATCATTTTATAGTTGGTATAAATGATAGGAAGAACTCAATTTAGATTCATTTGAATATAGTATCGGGAGGATGAAAGAATTGTAATTTTTTGCTTTGTTGACGTGAAAATTTCAATACTGTTGTAATACTAATGTTTTTAGACTACTTTCATCAATTATTCTTCAATTAATTGCATACATCCATATTCTATCATATTAAAGGGTAGATGTTCCGAACGCTAAAAAGTTGAGTCAGGAATGATAGTTGGTTATAAGGGGGAGATTTAATAGCACTCCCAATATATTTTACACAATTCGCCGCCTTGCTAGCGAATCTAGCACATAATCCTTGGGTTTCAGAAGGGATTGGTGTAATTGCACTCATGTAAACCTTATTTTATTTTTTTATTATCTTTAGTTTAATTATAGTTTGTCTTTGTAAGTATTTAATTAATGGTTTGTGAAAAATTCGATTTATTCAGCAAAATTCGACTGCTGGGTCTTTACCTTGCAGGCGAAATGTCGCAATTATTCTTCAATTAATTGCATATATCCATATTTTATCATAATGAAGGATAGATATGCCGCCCTACAGGTTCTTGCTAGAAGCTCTTTATCAACTCGATCCTCCCATGAAGTTAACCCTATGGGTGATGCAACGCTCATTAATGTAAATGCGATAGAGGCAAGAGTGAAAGAGGTAACTGTTTCTGCTAGAGACAGTAGAAATAGGCTGTTAGAAGCAATAAATGTTACGACTTTTGCCCCTATCTTACACATGGTACTGCTTTGGCCCTCTCTCCATTCAAATACTCTTTCCACATGTCTACCGAATGCACCATATTCTGCGATATCATCTTCATTGTAAGATAAATAAAAAAGTGGGGTATTTATGGGTGTCGGAATAAAGTCTATTGAATCATGAAATTGAGTATATTTTATGTTTAAGCACATCATTTTTTGTTAAAAAGTCAACTGATAGAATGCGTCTGAAATCATGTAATAGGATAGGTCGAATGCAAACCTGCTTCTAGTTATCAGTTGATCGCTAATTCTACTATTTTTCATGACTAAACGTGCAGTAGTTGTCAAAGCAGCTAGAGCAAGCGAGGTTACAGACTCTGCTAGCGTCAATACGCTTGTAGCCGTTAAAACAATCAGCACAACAACTTTTCCTCCCAATCTACCGCATATACTTTGTTGATTTTCCCTCCAATCAAACAGCTGTTGAATAGGTTTACCTAAAGCTCCAGGCTTAATTGTATCGTTACCAGGGTAAAAGAGTGGGGTTGAAAGAGTTGGTAATTCATTAAAAGTAGGTGTACTCACAATTTTGCTCCTTTTCTGTTTAAGAGGAGCTATCATATTTAAATTCTAATATTCGTCAAACTATAATCTATTGTCTCATTGCAGTTTCTGCAGATACCTGACCAGTTATTATGCTTCCGCCCATTGAATTTAAAGTATAGTCTTTAGAATTAAGGTACTGAAATTCCTAAAGCAAATGAACCTGCTATATTGCAGTTTTACGAACGAGGTGTCATTGTGAATGGGTTTTTTCAGCGTATAAGTGAGATTTTAATCGAGTAAGTAATTTGTAACAAGGCGCACAATTCAAGTGCGCCTGTTAATAAATTGACTTTATTTTGCTATTCGAGCGTTTGGTTGTATGAATATACTCATCATCATGGGAAGAATTGCTTCTGCTGCATTTTCACTTCTTTTCAGTAACTTACCTGTAAGCTCACTTTTAGGTAGTACAACATAAGATATAAGCGCAAGCGCAAGAGATGTAATTGCTTCTGCTAATGATAATACACTTGCAGTTGTCATGGCAATCCCTGTGACGAAATGTGCTCCTAATTTGGCAGCATTACTTCCTTGATTATCTCTCCAATCAATCAATTTATCTAGGGGTTGAACGAATAGACCATCTTCGTTACCCATCATATCCGCATGAAATAGTGACGTGCTTACCATTATTATTCTCCTTGTTTATGTTTATAATTATTAAAGCAAATTTTATTATATTGTAATTTTTTATTTATGTCAATGTTCTTTTAAATTAATTGTAGTTATTTAATGTTTTTTTAATTACAGAAATGTTCGAAAATATAACATTTTTTAATCTTTATTGTATCTAATAACAATACAATCTAGTTAATTAATAATTTAATTTTATTAATCCGGAAGAAAGGTTTATATTTAAAATTATATCTATGCACGGCTTTGATTTAGCAAAATATTATCAAAAAACCTACAAAAGAGTGTTTAAAAACTCTGCCAGGTGAATAGATCTTCTTCCTGTACCCAATAGGATTTGAGAACGGCAGGAAAATCCGCTTGATATGACAGGGTGGTTAGCCTTTCGAATATGGGGGAGCAATACTAGCTCGCCGATATTCCGTGAAATCTCGGCATGCTCAGCTTCGTACCCAAAAGAGCCTGCCATACCGCAGCATCCCGAAGGAATAGGGTCAACTGTAAGGCCGGGGACTTTTTTGAGAAGCTGAAGGGTCGGGTCCTCACCAATGAGAGACTTTTGATGGCAGTGGGTATGAAGAGAGACTCTTTGGGGGTGAGATTGAATAGAAAGCTGATCCATATAGGGAAGTAAAAACTCCTCTAATGTCAGGCATTTTATATCTAGATCGTCCCTTAAAGTAAAGAGGCAGCTCGGCTCAAGGCCAATTATGGGCAAATGCGCATATGGTGCCAGCATTTCCTTAACTCTCTCTCCCTTTTTAAAGGCTGAATCGAGAAATCCCTTACTAAGTGAGGGTCTTGAGCAGCAAGTCCAGGGGGGAACAATGACTTCAAATTCAAGCTTTTGAAGAATGGAGATTGCTGCAAGGCCAATTTCCGGATTATGAAACTCTGTGAAAGTGTCATTATATAAAACAACTGTACCTTTGGGATTTTCTAATTTAGGCAGTGTATAGGAAGAAAAGCGCTGTTTAGAAAATGGGGGGAGCGGCTTGTCTTTTGCAATTCCAAGTAGATGAAGCGGCATTTTGTTTGCTAGAGCTCTAAATGGGTAGATGTATGGATAGAGGTCAGGCAGATGAGCAAATAATCGATCGCGAAGAGATGGGGAGTGTTTTTTGTAGTAGTGATATAGAAATTCACTTTTCATCTTGGCCATGTCGATATGGCTTGGACATTCTGTCTTGCAACCTTTACACGAGATACAAAGCTCCATTACCTTATACATCTCTTTAGAGGCAAGGGCAGAAAGGGGGAGTTTGCCATTGATAATCGATCTAAGAGCCTGTGCGCGTGCGCGGGTAGAGTGAAATTCGCTGTTTGTAACCTGGAAAGAGGGGCACATGATGCCCTCTTTTTTTCGGCACTGTCCATTTCCATTGCATAAATCGACAGCAAGAGAAAATCCACCGTCAAATGTTTGTTTGGTCTCGATCTGGTTGATTTTTGTGGCCGGAGATAAGCGAAGATTTTCCTCAAGCGGGGGGCCATCTACAATTTTCCCGGGATTCATTTTATTCAAGGGATCAAAAGCTCTTTTGACTTGGATAAAAATGTCGTATAGATCTTTTCCAAACATCTGCTCGTTAAGCCAGGTGCGGATGAGCCCATCCCCATGTTCACCACTCATGGCACCACTAAACTTTTTAACAAGACGGGCAGTTGCGTCCATTAGACTGCGCATGCGGAGAAGTTCATCTTGTTTTCTCAAGTCGATGTAGGGACGGATATGGAGGCATCCGGCTCCGGCATGTCCATAAACTCCGGCATTGTGACCGAGGATTGGCAGGAGCTCTTTCATAAAGGCGCTTAACTGTTTTGGTGGGACGGAAATGTCTTCTATGAAGGCAATGGCTCTTTGGTAGGAGCGCTTGGAAAGCAGGAGGCCAAGTCCGGCCTTGCGGACTGCCCATATCGACTGAATGGTTTCGGGGTCTTTGATGAGGTTTTCGTTGTCAATCGGATACTCAACAACAAGAAGAGCTTTAGGTATCTCTTTCAACCAGGGAAGCGGCTTTCGTACAGCTTTTAGAATATTCTCGTCTATGAGTTCAATTGAGAAGGGGTTTTCCTCAAGAAGGTTTGCCGCTTGATCAAGAGCTGCTTCTATTGAGTGAAAAGGAAGAAGGCGAAGGCCGCTCTCAGGGAGCGCTTTTGATACCTTTAATTTCATTTTTGTGATGATACCAAGCGTCCCTTCTGATCCTGCAATTAGTTTTGCGAGATTGACTCTGTCCGGTCGAATCAACTCATCGAGATTGTAGCCTGAGACGCGTCTGGGTAGCTTTGGAAAATGCTCTTTGATAAGGTGACCCTTTTTATTACGTATGTCCAGAAGCGCTTGATGAATCGGACATCTCTGCGCCTTTTGTTCCCAAGTGGGGATATCAATTTCTTCAAAGGTAATGATTTCGCCTGTGCTCATTAAGAGATCGACAGAGAGGATGTGATCGCGCATGGAGCCATAGACAAGCGAGTGGCTACCGGCAGCGTTGTTTGCGAGCATTCCACCAAGGGTCGCGCGGTTGCCGGTAGAGGTGTCGGGGCCAAGACGATATCCTTTGGGAAGCGCATGGTTCAGATCATCTTGGATGACGCCCGGCTCGCACTCAACGCTTTCGTTTGATATCTTTTCAATTGCTGTGAAATGCTTTGACAGATCAATCACAACACCTTCTCCGAGGCAGCCCCCTGTAATTCCAGTTGCAGCACCTCTTGGAATGACTGTTTTTACGTGTTTGACGACTTGAATCAAATCATCTATGGATTCTGGGATATAAACAGCTTCCGGGCAGACTTCATAAATAGAAGCATCAACGCTGTACACGCTTCTAGTGATTGGATCTTTGATCAACTTACCGTTGAAAGTCATACACTTTGCCAAGGGATAATATCGTTGTCAGTTCATCTAGCGCTCTTTGTGTCTCATCGACAAGTTTGGGGTCATGTAAATCGTTTGAGCGGATTTCTTCTCTAAAATGTGTTTCGATCCAACGTTTCAATCGAGTATAGAGTGTGTCCGTAAGAAAAACGTTCGCTTTGATTGCGGAGATTTGAAGGTCGCTTAAGGGGAGTCGAAAGCGGGTGCATGCCGGGCCGCCGCCATTTTTCATGCTCTCTTTGAGGTTGACGTAGTGTACTTCGCGGATTGGGTTATCACTATTTGCGATCAAATGGTCAAGATATCTGGAAACAACTATCTGCTCTTGACATTCAGTTGGAGAGATGATCGCCATTGCTTCATCGGGGAGAGTAATAATCTGAGAGTTAAAAAGATAGGTACTAACTGCTTGGCGCAAAGAGACCTCCTCCTCTTTAACTTCAATGACTTGAAGTGTGCCTTCGCACTCATTTGCAAATGCATTTCTTAGGTTATTTAACACTTCAATTTGGTTTGTGAAGGCATTCTCGTGACAAAAGAAGAGATTCTGATTACTGACTGCAATCACATCATTATGAAACACGCCTGCATCGATTGCTTCGGCTGACTGCTTGGCGAACAGTAAACGGTTCGGTAGAACCTTATGGAGGCGGGCGATTGCTTGTGAGGCAGCAAGCGTTTGGCGGGCTGGGAATTTTGTCTCTCTTTGATTGATTCCCGTGCCGTACACAAATAAATGTACTCCCGGCTCTCCGTATGCACGGCAAAAACGGGTGTGGTTGGCTGCTCCTTCGTCGGAAAAAAGAGCCCCGCTTGGAAGTGGATCATGAACTGTAAAATAGAGAGGGTCTGCAAAAATGGCTTTTAGTATTCTAGTTGTCGCTTCTGCCTCAATAGATCGATGAAAGTTTGCACTTAGATTGGCAGGTGTCAGATGGACATGCTCATCTTGGGTGTCAATGGCGGCTGTCACACTTGCGATATTGGCAGCCCACATAGGAGAGGCAGAGGAGACAGCAAGGAGAAGATTAGGGTCTTCCTTATACGCTTTTTCAGGAAGTTGATTATCTGGTCCTGTAAACCCGATTCTGCGAAGGGTAGCTAGGTGCGGCCTCTCGTGAGGAGGCAGGACGGCTTGACGCAGCCCTAGATCCATAAGGAGTTTCATTTTCTCAAGCGATTGTAGGGCTGCTTGTTTGGGATAGGCGCATGCGCCTTTATGGCTTTGACTTGCGAGGTTGCCA
Organism: Waddliaceae bacterium; assembly: GCA_040880105.1. Taxonomy (GTDB): domain Bacteria; phylum Chlamydiota; class Chlamydiia; order Chlamydiales; family SLOH01; genus SLOH01. The sequence continues at coordinate 114,086 of JBBDJA010000001.1, forward strand.
AGAGCCAGCCCTGCGAAATTATGTGTCGGACCCACGAGGGCATCAAAGTTCACCTCTGTTGCTGTCATAGTTGCACTCCCGGTAGGTAATTTTCAGGTAAAGATAGGGTTTCATTTTCAAGAGAGGCAACCGGGTAGCTACAGTAATCAGCGGCATAGTAGGCTGTCGGCCGATGATTGCCGCTTTTACCGATACCTCCAAACGGGGCGTTGCTACTTGCTCCTGTAAGGGGGCAGTTCCAATTGATGACCCCGGCTCTAACTTCTTTAAAGAATGTCTCGTATTGCTCTTTGCTATCTGTCAGGATGCCGGCAGATAGGCCGTATCTTGTATTGTTTGCCTCTTCAACTGCGTCCTGAAAATTTTTCACGCGAATCACCTGAAGAAGGGGGCCAAAAATCTCTTCATCTACGCGCGCGTGATCTGTCACATCAATAAGGCCCGGAGTCACAAAGGCGCCCTCTCTTTTGCACTCAAGTAGAATTATTCCTCTCTTTTGCGCTTCGATCACATTGATTGCCGCTTTTTCAGAAATCAAAGGTCCCATAAAGGGCTCAGGTTGATTGGTGTAGGGGCCGACTTTGACCTGCTTAAGCATCGGGATTAAGAGATCAAGTAATTTCGTTCCCCTTGAATCATCCGGTATAATGAGTCGTCTTGCGCATGTGCAGCGCTGGCCTGAGGTGAGATAAGCGGACTGTAAAATAATGTAGGCAGCTGCTTTTAGATTGCTGATATCCCAAGCGATGAGCGGATTATTGCCTCCCATTTCAAGAGCGAGAATCTTTTCTGGATGCGCGCTAAGGGTTTGATGAATCTGCTTACCGACGCTGTGACTTCCGGTAAATAAGACGCCGTCAGCATCTTTAATTAATGTACTTCCGACACTAGCTCCACCTTGTAAAACTTGCACCAGTCCGTCCGGAAGAGCAGTGACCTGCTTCCATAAATCCAATAGAGCGTCTCCGACTTTTGGGGTTTTTTCACTCGGCTTTAAAATCACAGCGTTTCCAGCTAAAAGAGCCGGAATCATATGGCCATTTGGGAGGTGAGCCGGGAAATTATAAGGTCCGATGATCGCAAGCACTCCATGCGGCTTGTGAGAGGTGAGAGAGACGCCTCTTTTAACTGTACCTGTCCTTTCAATATATGCATCAATTGAGATTGCCACTTTTCCAATCATTGCATCCACTTCTGTTTTGGATTCCCAAAGCGGCTTTCCAACCTCTTCTGAAATGATCAAGGCTAAATCCTCTTTAGAGTGCTGTAGTCTCTCTCGAAATCTCTCTATGAACTCCCTTCTCTCATCAAATGTAAGTGAGGACCATTGCTTAAACGCGCGCTTTGCGCGAGTAATTGCAAGATTGATTTCATCAAGCGAGGCCTCTTGACTCTCCCATAGAAGTTTTCCGGTCGCGGGGTTATAACTTTGCATATCTGATCGTGCCTCCCACAGTGACTTGAAGCGCATCGGCAGTTTCGGGGCTTATCTGTACATGTGTCTTGTCGATGATTCGGATTGTGTCCTGACAGACTCGAAATGCTGTATCACGATTTCCTACCATTGCCTCTATCCCATCTTCTACTTGTTTAATCTCCTGTACAGTGGCAAGCGTACTCTTTTTGACTAGTTCAATCTCCTGTACACTTGTCTCAAGAACAGGGCCTCCGTCAAAGGTGTCGATCCAGTCTGTTAGTTTAAATCCTTGTTTCTCTAAAATCTTTAAAGATCCTTCGCTATTTGGATGCGGTTTCCCTATGACACTCCTTGCCTCATCATCTAAAAAGCAGGTGTAGATGGGGTGGATTGGAAGATGCTCTCCAACAAAATCCGGGTTTGCTTCTAATGCGATTTCTGCCTCTTTAAAGCTTAAGTGAAAAAAATGTTGACCCAATGCATTCCAAAGCGGGGAGTTGCCCTCTTTTGTGATGACGCCGCGAATTCTTGCCATGATTTGCTTTTCAAATCGAGATGGAAAATTGGCAATAAACATAAGCCTGCTTATAGATAGAAAGGTGCCAAGCCCTTGACTTCGAAATTCAGGTGCAAGATAAAGCGCGCATAGTTCTGCCGGGCCATCGACAAGAGAGAAGGGGTGCAAAAGATCTTGATCGACTAAGAAAAAGTAGTATGGAATCTTAACTGCAGTTTTTGAATAAATTGCGCAGCAGCCACCGATTTCCTTTGTCTTGGTATTCTCAAGAACAAAAAAGTAGATTTCGGATTTTGGTTCCATAACCTCTTTTCTAAAATCAGAGAGAGATTGGTTAAGTTTTTCTATTAACTTCTCGTGATCTTTAGGCAAGCTCAAAAGTCCATAGGAGCTTCGATCTGTAAAATGGAGGAGTTTATCGAAATCTCCCTTTTCTAATGCGCGGACGATGTACATAATGTCTCTTCTATAATTTTTAAAACTTCATCGATCTCTTTTTTGGTAATTGCAGCGGTCGGTAGTAAAAACCTGATTCGCGTCGGATTTTGCCCGGCAATAAAGGCGATGACGCCATTTTTATACAGCTCATGTGCGAATGCGTTGACTTTTTCAAATGATCCGTCAAAGGGTGTAAACGCAATCATTCCCCCGATACCGAAAGGGCCTTTGACATCAAGCTTCTCAAGCTTTTCTTGAAAATAGTTTCCAAGCTGCATGTTTTTTCCATCAGGTCCGAAGTGGTCATCGCGGACCATAAGATGCAGCATTGCTTTGGCGGCATGAATGCTTGCAGTAGCACCTGTGAAGGTTTGAGAAATAAGGCCGGGCTTTGGGTTGTACTCATGGCGCCAGAGTGTTGCGCAGACTTGGGTCATTTTGCCGATTGTGACAATGTCAATATATTCATCTAAATCAAAATGTTGAAACGCAAATAGCTTTGATGTTCTTCCGAATGTCTGTACTTCATCGGCTAATATGGCAATATGATGCTCTTTCAATATTTTCATCAAAGGGAGAAAGAATTCGCGACTGCCCTTGTAGAATCCGGCTTCTCCTTGGATCAGCTCAAAGTACATAAGCGCGTGCTGCTTCGGATGGCGGGAAAGATGCTTTTTTAAGGTGGAAACGGCGCGCCCTGTGCTTCCCTCGGGATCATTTTCATCAAAAAATGGGATGTAGTCGACAAAGACATTTTCCGGAATACCTTCTCGGTATTTTGCTTTATCGGTAATTTGCGAAATGGCCCAAGTACGCCCGGCAAAACAGTGATCAAAGGCTAGAATGCGGTGCGCCGGCGCATTTTTCTGCAAAGCGATTTTCATCGCATTTTCGTTTGCCATTGCACCGGATGTAGTCAAAATGCAGTGATCGAGACCGGACTCTTTGATTAAAAGGTCAACAAGCTCGGCGGAATCGGCATTTTGTTGAAGATTGCCTTGCATGACTGTGTCGGAAATGGCAGCGTCAATGCTGGCTGAAATAATTTCCGGGTGGCTATGACCAAAGACATGGACACCGATGCCTGAGATAAAGTCATACTTTACACTCCCGTCGAGAAGTTCGACAAGCGCTCCATTACCAATTCCCGAACCGATGTAGGGATACCAAAGTTTAGCTCCTCTATGCGCCTCGAAAGATGCAATCAGCTCATCATAGGAAGTTTTAAGTTCATGACTTGGCGGTTTGACGGCATTGATCGATTGCTGACACTCTTTTACCGCTTCCCTGATTAATTTTTTTGCCTCTTGGAGCTTCGGATGTATTTTTAGAAGACCCGCTTTCGTATGTGTCATAAACCTTCCTGAACAATTTTTTTTAAAAGAAGAAAGGTAAGTTCAGCCCTTTCTTCCAAACTCTTCACCTCGAGGAACTCGTCAGCGCAGTGCAAACGCCCTCCGGTTCCGCCCAATGAATCAATTGTCGGAACTCCCATAGCCGCAACGAGATTACCGTCACAAACACCATTTGTCGCTTGGAAGCCAATGGATAATCCAAGTTGGTTAGATACATGCTTAAGCGCGTCAAATAGTTTTTTTGTTTGGCTGTCTAAAGGCTTTGGTGGTCTCTGACTGATTGTATGGAGCTCAATTGTGACTTCTCTATCTTTTTCAATTTTCTCTGAAATAATTTTTAAGGATTTTATTACGTTTTCAAAATCTGTCTTGTCTCTTGCCCGAATATTGATTTGCCCGGCTGCATGATCGGCGACATTGTTTAAGGTGCTGCCGCCGTGGACTTTCCCAAGATTTATAGTGATCCCTCTTTTTTTATCGATCAATGCTTCTACCTCCAACATAAAGGAGCAAAGAGCTCCAATTGCATTGCGGCCGGAAAAAAAGTCACGACCCGCATGAGCTGCTGTCCCTTTGACGATAATTGTTAAATTGAGGGATCCGGCCCTTTCTGAAACAAGATCTCCATTTGGTAGTGAAGGTTCAAAGATGAGAGCGAAATCTTTTCCTTTTGCACTCTCTTCAATGATCGCTCGCGATCCGGGCGAACCGACCTCTTCATCGGCATTAAGGATCACTTCCCATCCGATCTGCTCTTTAAAATCGCTCATTTCTACTCTATTTAGGACTTGAAGCATAATCACAAGCCCAGCTTTCATATCTGCAACGCCCGGACCGATGAGCAGACCGTCTCTTTCTTGAACCCCTGGAAAGGTTTGATCTTTTGGAAAGGTTGTATCCATGTGACCCATAAGGAGCACTTGCATTTTTGCCTTTGGTCTCTTAAATATTTTTAAAACACTACCTAAAGAATTGTTTACTCTGTTTCCCATCAGGTCTATTGACTCAACAGGCAAAGAGGGTATCATGCGAGTGATGCCTCCAAGAGCATCAAAATGTGCGCTCAACTCACTGCGCATGCGTTCAATCCCGACTAGATTATAAGTCCCTGAATCGATAGACGCTAAGTTTTTAACCAGTTGTTTCATAGGCGTAAATTTTATTTTATATATACATGAAACATATTTCTTTTTTGATTTTTTTTATCTTTTGAATAATTCTCTCTTTGGTTACTTTGTCAATATTGCAAAAACAAGGAGACAGGGGTGACTCGATCTAACTCTCATCGGAAACTTCAGGATCAAATTGGGAAGGGACATAAGAATTATGTTCTGATAACCTGCGATGAGCCGTCCGCAAACGGAGAGATGAATGTTGAGATGTCATATGAGGGCGATCCAACACTTCTATCCTATTTGCTAGAAGGTGCTCAAGATTACGTGAATGAAATCGAGTTAGTGGAAGATTAACTTACCCGGTGACTTGCCTCTCTCGCTTCCGAATTTCAAACGACATTTTGTCATTTGAATAGACTAAGTGTACTTCACTATTTTCCGGAATTTCCCTTTTTAATATCGCATTTGACAACATATTGACCACTTGCTGTTGAATCAGTCTCTTGAGTGGTCTTGCACCGTAAACCGGATCATAACCGGTTTTTGCCAGATGTGTTACAACCTTATCATCCCAAGTTAAATATGACTCACGCTCAAGAAGCCGCTTACGAAGCAATTTCAGTTGGATTTCAACGATTTTCGTAATTTCCTGTTCGCTGAGGGGTAAAAAGGGCAGAATTTCATCGACGCGATTGATAAATTCGGGTCTAAAATAGGAGCGGATGGTCGGCTCGATCGTCTTTAGAATTTGTTCTTTATTGGCATGAGCATTTTTCTCAAGTAGCTCCATGAGTTGCTGAGACCCTATATTTGATGTCATAATAAAAAGGGCGTTTTTGCAGTTAACTTTCCGGCCTTTGCCGTCAGTAAGCCTGCCATCGTCAAATACCTGTAAAAGAATATTAAAGACATCGTGATGCGCCTTTTCAACCTCATCCAGTAAGACAACAGCGTAGGGTCTACGTCTAAGCGCTTCGGTTAATTGTCCGCCTTCTTCATAACCCACATATCCCGGAGGCGACCCAATAAGCTTAGAGACGTTGTGTTTCTCCATGTATTCAGACATGTCGAATCGAATCAGGGCGTCTTCTTGGTCAAATAATTGAATGGCAAGCGCTTTGGCAAGTTCTGTTTTTCCAACACCGGTCGGTCCTAAAAAGAGAAAGACACCGAGTGGACGGTTAGGATCGGAAAGACCCGAACGCGATCGTCGAATCGCCTCCGATACAGAGGCTACAGCCATCTCTTGACCCACCACTTGCTTATGGATTTCATCCTCTAGATGCAACAGTCGCTCAGCCTCTCCCTCCATCATCTTGCTTACAGGGATACCGGTCCACTTGGATACGATCAAGGCAATGAGCTTGTCATCGACCTCTTCTTGGAGCATTCGATTCTCCTTCTTCCGGAGCTTTTCTTCCTCTTCCTCGATTTCAGTTTGCAGTTCAGGAATTTTTTGATACCGAAGCTCGGCGACCTTGTTGTAATCGGCCTTTCGATCAAGCTCCTCTTCTTGAAATTTTAATTGCTCAAGTAGGTTCTTCTTTTCTTTGACATTCTGAATCAGCGCTTTCTCTTGCTCCCACTGCTGCTTTAGAGACGATAGCTGCTCCTTTTTTGAGGCAATCACTTTTTCAAGCTCTTTTAATTTTGCAGAATCCGGCATTTCACGTTTAAGAGCCTCTTGCTCAACAATTAAAGATGAGAGTTCTCTCTCCTTTTGATCGATCGGAAGCGGTCGGCTTCCAAGCTGCATGCGAATTAAACTTGCCGCCTCATCAATTAGGTCAATTGCTTTGTCTGGAAGTCGGCGCTCCGTAATATATCTGATTGAGAGGAAAACAGCGGCGTGAATAGCAGACTCGGTGATCCGCACTCCGTGGAAAATTTCATACTTTTCTCGCAGTCCGCGCAAGATGGCGATGGCGTCCTCAGGGGAGGGTTCATTGATCATGACAGGTTGAAATCGTCTCTCTAGCGCCGCATCTTTTTCAATATGTTTTTGGTATTCATTAAGAGTCGTGGCACCGATGCAGTGAAGCGTTCCTCTAGCAAGTGCCGGCTTTAGCAAGTTGGCCGCGTCCATTGCACCTTCTGTCGCGCCGGCGCCAATAAGGGTGTGGACTTCATCAATAAAGAGTAGGATGTTGCCTTCGCTATTTTCGACCTCATGTAAAATTGACTTTAGCCGCTCCTCAAACTCGCCTCTGTACTTAGTACCGGCGATCAGACTACCCATATCGAGTGTCATCAACTGTTTTCCAACTAAAGAGTCAGGAACGTCCTTTTGGACAATTCTATGGGCAAGACCTTCGGCAATTGCAGTTTTTCCAACCCCCGGTTCGCCGATTAACATGGGGTTGTTTTTTGTTCTACGACTGAGCACTTGCATTGTCCGGCGTATCTCTTCATCCCGTCCAATGACGGGGTCAAGTTTCCCTTCTCTGGCAAGCGTGGTTAAATTTTTGCAGTATTTATCCAGAGCTTGAAATGTCTGTTCGGCAGCAGGGGAGTCAATCCGCCTGTCGCCGCGAATCTCTTTGACCTTCTTCTCTACATCATTAATGGTAATGCCGCTCGACTGTTTCCATTCGGCAAAGGGCGCGCCGCCGTTTTTCCAAAATGAAAGTAAGAAGTGGTCCGAGCTGACATAGCTGTCCTTCATATTAGAGGCAATAGACTCTGCATCAACGATGCGATTTTGCAAACTCCGCGCCGTTTGAGGCTGATCTGTCGTTCCGGTGAAAGTCGCAAGCCTTGATAAATCCGCTTCTACGCGGTTCAGTAGTTGTGCGGGGTGCGTGCCAAGGCCCGAAAGAATGGAACAGAAGTATCCTTTCGGATCCTGTAAAAATCCCCAAAGCAAGTGATTTTCTGTTACTTCAGTGTTCTTTCTTCGAGTCGCTTCTGAAAAACCAAATTGAATCGCTTCTGTTACGCTGTCAGTAAAGTTTTGCTTCATGGCACGAACTCCAGTTGTCGTTTTACAAAAACTATAAACGTTATCCTAATTTTTTTAAACTGCGTTTTGTCGATTTTCAATTACTTTGAAATGTGTTACAATTGCTTTCTTATCCTCGAACAAAAGAATTGTAAATGATGAAAAGACGACAGACACGAGAAGTTTACGTTGGCAATGTAGGAGTGGGTGGCAATAATCCCGTTCGCATTCAATCAATGACAACATCAGACACACGCGACGTGGCAGCGACAATCGAACAAGTCATGCGTCTTTCCGACCAGGGATGCGAAATTGTTAGAGTGACAGTTCAAGGAGTAAAAGAGGCGCTTGCTTGTGAGTTAATCAAAAATGGCCTTCTTCAAAAAGGGTATAACATCCCTTTAGTTGCCGATATCCACTTCTTTCCGAAAGCTGCGTTTCAGGCTATTGAATTTGTCGATAAAGTGCGCATCAATCCCGGCAATTTTGTTGATAAACGCGCCTCGTTTAAGGTGATAGAGTACGATGATGCGATCTATGCAAATGAACTGCTTAGGATTGAGGAGAAGTTCGCACCACTTGTTGAAAAATGCAAATCTCTCAACAAACCCATTCGTATCGGTACCAATCACGGCTCTTTATCAGACCGAATTATGAACCGCTACGGTGACACTCCGGCCGGAATGGTTGAGTCCGCATTTGAATTTGCTAGGATCTGCCGAAAGTATGATTTTCACGATATTATTTTCTCCATGAAAGCATCGAATCCACTTGTGATGATAGAGGCGTATCGCCTGCTTGTTTCTGAGATGGATAAGCTTAATTGGGACTATCCTCTACATCTAGGGGTTACAGAGGCCGGATCCGGAGAAGATGGAAGAGTAAAGTCAGCAGTCGGCATTGGCTCGCTTCTGCTCGATGGCCTCGGCGACACCATCCGCGTCTCATTGACCGAAGATCCGTGGTTAGAGATCGACCCCTGCCGTCGATTAGTCACACTTGCAGAAGAGAAGATCATTAGCGAAGGGTGGTGTGTTTATAAACATCAAGAGCGGATAGTCACACCGTCAAACAGCTTTTCAATACACCCTAAAGGCGCTGTTATTTTGCAGCCGAAATTAGGGGAAGATCTAGATTCTATTCTAGATCACAATGAACCCTTAACCAAAATTGACGCGCTTGTTGGCTGCAACTATAAAGAGACCCCCAATATTAACCCGACCCCTTTGCACCTTGCGCAGTTTCAAGTCAATGACCCCGAAGTTATTCTAGTGGAAGATGATAAATGGGAGGCTTTGAGTAAGTTTAAACCCTCTCTCATACTGGTTGATTTCAAAAGTGATAGGGTGGCAACTTGTCGAAGATTTTTTGCATGGCTAAAGAAAAAGCAGATCAATACGCCGGTGATTCTTAGCTTTTCATACGATTGCAGCACTGAAGATCTTCCGATTTTTGCCGCTGCTGAATGTGGATCCCTGCTATGCGATGGACTCGGAGAGGGGATTTGGCTCCGCGGCCCGTATCAAACATCACTTTTACGAAATTTAAGCTTTAATATTTTACAGTCAACAAGACGTCGCATCATAAAGACCGATTTTATCTCCTGCCCCAGTTGCGGCAGGACACTATTTGACCTCCAAGAAGTCACAAAGCGCATCCAAGAGAGGACAGATCACCTGGCAGGTGTAAAAATTGCGATTATGGGCTGTATTGTCAACGGTCCAGGAGAGATGGCAGACGCTGACTTTGGATATGTGGGCTCTAGACCGGGGATGATCGATCTTTACCTCGGAAAAAAATGTGTCGAAAAAAACATCCCTTTTGCCCAAGCAGACGACCGACTCGTTGCATTAATCAAATCGAATGGAAAATGGCTAGAACCTAAAGGAGGAGAGACTGAATAACGACGGGAATCTCCCTATTTCTAGGGGGTCACCCTTTTCCAGGTCTTGTCCTAAAATCACACTCTCCTTTATCAAATATTAACATGCACCCACTATAATTATAGTTAAACAAGCATTTTGAGGAGCCCTTAATTAGCTCAGGTCAATTAAATTTTGCATGAATTTTTTCTAGAAATCGAGAACAATTCGATAAATTTAACAATCTTAAGTGAACCAGGGAGTCCTAAATTGAAAATACATAAGAGACTCTGATGAAAACTAACCTATACCATTTTAATGAGGGATTTTCCCTATACAATCGCTTTGAAAACAATCTGGCTTTTGCAAAAAAATATGAAGTCTATCTTGTGAATCAAAAAATGCAAATTACAGGAACGCAAACGATAGAGCAAAAAGTCTCAACGATAGCTTTAAAAGTGCTTTTCAATATCGCTACCGTCGGTATTTTCATCCTCACGTCGCTCATTCTTCATACCTATCTTTCTCGAAAAATCACGCATTTACCCAAGCCAATCGATATACATGCGATCGAAGGTGAACTCAACCAATCTGACCCTGCGCAACAGGAGCCGCTACGCGGTGATAGGCAACAAATCCCACATATCGCTGAACCAAGTCCCCGTGGCTCTTTACAAGGGGATAAAATAAATCCTGTTTCTTTAAACTTAAAACAATCTGCTGATAAGTCAAGTCGACGAGGCTCCATCCAGTGGCTTCAGGATACACACCAAAGTGAAACTGACTCCGAAGCGAAGTCATTCATTAGTGAGTCAATTCGACGAGGTTCTGCTCAATTAGCTTCAGAATTATTTCCGTTTGAAATCCAAAATTTAAGCGAAGAAGAATTTGAAACGAAGCAATCTTCTTTCGAACCTAGTTTGCGTTGGTCTGTACAAGAGGAACCAATTACTAAAGTTGCTTCAGCTGTTTCATCAGCCCCGATTGCCGTACCAGTGGATTCACCTCGTCATTATCAAATGTCTGATGAAGTAGGTGAATTAAAACAAGACGAACGTGATTCTAATGACCCTTGCAAATTTCCTTCCTTACTCCCCTTATTTCCCTTTACAAATGGATCAAGTCCACTGATTAATCAAATAACTGGTCGGAGCCAAAGATCCAAAAGTGAAGGAGATAGGGGTTGCAAGCAAGAAGATAAGTCACTAGTGGTAAGTGTTAAAAAAAGTGCTATTGAGAAAGCGAAAGCAGATCTTGATAGAGCAGAAATATCACTCCGTAATCTAAATAAAAAAGACGGAAAAAAATTTATAGCAGCTCAATCACATTTGAATAATATGAGGAAGATCGTAAATAATATTGAAGTGAAGCAAAGGGAATTCAATAATACTTTGGCAGTATTGAAATTATTGGATGGTGATACCGTTTTAATAATTAATAAAAATAAACTAATTATTGCCAAATCCAAAGGAAAAAAATGCGGGGTAACAAAGGCTCTGGAGGAAATTTATAAGGCGAAAAAAGCAGGTTTAAGAGGTTGGCAAGAAGCTTTAAATATCCTAATTACGCATGAAAAATCACAGGAAGTTATCTATGGGTATCCAGTAGACAAACAGCAAGAGTTAATGAAGGTTCTACTTACCTATAATAAAGATCGACTCCTAGACGCATTAAATATCAGAATATTCGCTCAAAAGGCTCCAGATCGCGCATGGCCATTTAAGGCGTGCGAGGCAGCGATTGCTAGAACAGGTCTTTCATCATCTTGTCAGCAGCGATGGAATTTAAGGCCTAACCCACTTAAAGCTTTAGAACTATTTAGCAAGTTAAAAGGGGAAACTGCAAAAGAACCTGAGTGGAACACCGAGTATCTAGATTATCAAATACAAGAAAAAAAACAAGCTGAGTTGATAGAAATACTCAATTTACGGGATTTTCGAGAAATTTATAATTATGTAATTAACAAGTATAAGGATATTTATCAATTCTCGTTGACGTTCAAAAACGACTTGCAAATCCCACAAGACCCTTATACCGCCCTTTTTTGTGGAGTGCTTCTAAATAATGAAGATCTCATAAGTCTTGCGGGTGAGCTATTTTGCAAAGAACCTAAGGATATACTATATGCACGGCAAGCGTTGAAAGAGATGATAAAAAGGCAGGGTCAACACTAGCTATTCCAATGACTTTAGTAGATGAGGTTTCCACTTTGTCTCGGGAGAGTGGAGCAATTGGTTAATTTGGCGGGAGACAACAAAGAGATAGTCCGATAGACGATTGATATAAGTCATAATCTTGTCAGAGACATCCGCTTGTTGATTGATTGTTATCAAGTTTCGCTCAGCCCTTCGGCAGATGCTTCTGGATAAATGGAGGTTAGCCCCAGCAGGATGGCCGCCCGGAAGAATAAAAGTTGTGAGCTTTGGTAGGTTTTTATCCATCTCATCAATCCAAATTTCAAGCTGATCAATCTCTTCTTGGTCAAATCGCGTTTTTTCAATTTGTTTGGAGCTAGAACTAGTTCTGGGTGTCGCAAGGGCAGCGCCAAGATCAAAGAGGGCATGCTGGATTGTGAGAAGTTGATTTCTATAGGGCTCTAAATTTGACTGATCGGGAAGGTGTGCGATCGCAGTTCCTATTGCTGAGTTGCACTCATCAATTGTACCCACTGCTTCGATAATCGGATGGTTCTTTAAGACACGCTGTTTTGAATATAGTGAAGTTTCTCCACCATCACCGGAGCGGGTATATATTTTCATTATCCATTTCCCATGTTAAATTTATTAATATCCTGCCACGAGGCGTCAATACGACGCAAGAAGATTACGAATTCTTGACAAGATGGGTCTACAATGAGACAATACACAATTCAAGTGATTTTTGGTGATTAATGAGTAAAGATGTAAAAATTTCTCCCTCGATTTTATCCTGCGATTTCGGGAACTTGGCAGACGAGGTTAAGCGTGTAGAGGATGCGGGTGCTGATGCAATTCATATTGATATCATGGATGGGCATTTTGTTCGAAATCTGACAATGGGACCAAAGATTGTCGCTGCAATTAAACGGAATACTAGCCTTCCGCTTGATGTTCACCTCATGATTTATAACCCTTTTGAGTATGTCGAAAAGTTTGTGTCTTCCGGCGCTGACTCCATTACTTTTCATTTTGAGGCAACAGAAGAGATTCAAGCCACACTCGATTATATAAAAAAGTGTAACATACAGTCGGGACTTGCGTTTAATCCCGAGACATCATTAAGTATGATTCCCAAATATCTTGACAAATGTGATATGCTGCTTTTAATGACAGTGCACCCGGGATTTGGTGGTCAAGAATTTATTCCGGACGTTTTAGATAAAATTCAATTTACGCGTGATTTATGCGATAAATGCAATTTGCCCTTACCAATCCAGGTAGATGGTGGAATTAATCTAGAAACAGCTAGAGAGTGCGCAAAAGCGGGCGCGACAAACTTTGTTTCAGGAACGCATCTTTTTCAACAAAAAGAGATGAAGCAAGCAATTGAGAATTTACGAAAAGCTGCAGAATTGAGGTAACAGAAATGGTAGCTAGCCAACAACTTACGCCTGGAATGGCGATATCAATTAACAAGAAATTGTATAGAATTGAATCCGTTGTAAAGGTGTCTGCTCCAAAAGGCGCGCCATTTATGAAGGTCGAACTTCGTGATCTTTTGACAAATAAATTAGAGAAGAAAAATTTCAAACCTACTCAAATTGTCAAGGAAGTGTCACTAGATGAAAGAGATCTTGAATTCCTTTACATTGAAGGAAAAGATTACCTGTTTCTTGATACCGACTCACTTGATAAAGTCCTTATCCCTCATCAGATTGTCGGTAGTAGTTCGAGCTACTTAAAAGAGGGTGTTTGCTTAAAGGGACTTTACTTTGGAGACACCGTTTTTGGAGTCCAGCTTCCTCAGTTTTTGGAGCTGATGGTGTCGCAAATTGAAGGTGAAGAAGAAATGGGACGTGTCTCAAATCAGCAGAAAGAAGCAGTTTTAGAGACAGGTGCAAAAGTGGTCGTTCCCTTTTTTATTGAGGTCGGCGATATTGTCAAAGTAGATACAAGTAGCCACGAATTTATTCAACGTGTCTAACACATGGAGTTTAGCTTGGAAAATAAACAGATTAAAGACTTAATGACTGCAATGTCAAAAACCGGCACTACGCGCCTTTGTATTAAACAAAAGGGGTTTGAACTTGAACTTGAACAGGCAAAAGAGCAAGTTGTTCAAAAGTTCATGCATTCAGATTCTATTTCACATTACCCGGCCCATCCCGCGCACCATATCCCGGCATCCTTACATCCACCAAAAGAAGACTCTCCAAAAGAAGAAGAGGATGAAGAAGCTGAATACATCACATCTCCGATGGTCGGAACATTTTACTCCTCACCTTCACCTGAAGACCCCTCATTTGTTCAGCCAGGAGACCGAGTCGAGCCCGGAACCGTACTTTGCATCATTGAAGCAATGAAAGTCATGAACGAGATCAAAGCCGAGAAAGCCGGAATTATTGCCGATATCCTTGTTGAAAGTGGCCATCCGGTTGAATTTGGCGCAAAGCTATTTAAGGTTAAATGAAAACAAAGACTTTTCGTAAGGTTCTCATCGCAAATCGAGGTGAAATTGCCGTGCGGATTATACGCGCTTGCCATGATCTCGGGCTAGAAACTGTTGCAGTCTACTCCAAGGCTGATCAGGAAGCCCTGCATGTACTGCATGCGGATGAGGCGATTTGCATTGGTGAGGCGCCTTCTAGTAAATCTTACCTAAAGATTCCAAATATTTTATCCGCTTGCGAAGTGACCCGCGCTGACGCCATTCATCCCGGCTACGGATTTTTAAGTGAAAACGCAAATTTTGCATCGATTTGCGAGAGCTGCGGCGTTACCTTTATCGGTCCCTCATCCGATTCAATTGCCCTCCTCGGAGATAAAGCGCAAGCGAAAGCGACTGCAAAAAGTGCAGGATGCCCCGTCATACCCGGTTCTAAAGGTGTCATTGACAACGTGGATGAAGCTTTGGCTATGGCAAAGAAGATCGGCTTTCCTTTGATGATTAAGGCAACTGCCGGAGGTGGAGGAAAGGGGATTCGCGTATGTAATGAGAGTAAGACTTTCCCTAAGTTATTTGCCGCTGCTCGCGCGGAAGCTGAAGTTAGCTTTGGTAATCCATCGGTTTATCTAGAAAAGGTCATTTTAAACCCAAGACATGTGGAAGTGCAGGTCATTGCCGATCGATACGGACGTTATATACATTTGGGTGAACGTGACTGCACGATTCAAAGAAGACGTCAGAAGTTAATCGAAGAGACCCCCTCACCGATTCTTTCTCCCCGAACACGCAGAAAAATGTGCCAAGCTGCAATTGCGGTATTACAAGAAGCTAATTATCACTCTGCTGCAACTGTTGAGTTTCTTGTCGACAAAGACAATAACTTCTATTTTATGGAAGTCAATACGCGAATTCAAGTTGAACACACGATTTCTGAGGTGTTAACTGAAGTTGACCTCGTCAAGTTGCAACTGTTAGTCGCTATGGGTCATAAACTACCCTACAAACAAAGAGACATCACCCCTAAAGGACATGTCATTCAATTTCGCATCAACGCAGAAGATCCGAAACGGAACTTCGCCCCCTCACCTGGCCGTCTTGAGTACTATTTACCTCCCGGAGGCCCTCATGTACGTGTCGACAGCTCATGTTATTCAGGTTACACAATTCCTCCGTACTACGACTCTATGATCGGTAAATTGATTGTATGGGGCCACGATAGGAATGAAGCCATTGCGATTGGAAAGCGCGCGCTTCGGGAGTTTCATATCGGCGGCGTTCATTCTACAGTCCCATTTCATCTTTATATGCTTAACGATAATAAGTTCCTAAGCGGTGAGTATGACTTAGATTATATCGATGGGCTGATTGAAGAAGGCTGCGAATTCGACCCTGAATTAAGTTAGCCACTCCATTTTTCACCAAGAGCCCTTGTGAATATATTCTCATCAACTTGTGAATGTATATTTATCGTAATTTTATCTATTCTTTAACAAATCTTAACTTCTTTTAGAGATTGTGTTGTGCATCTGAATAACAACAATCATGGAGATCACAAATGAAACAAATACTATGGGCCTTTCTTTTTATATCCAGCGTACTATCTGCTGAAATAGAAACAGAAGGGCGACCTGAGCAGTATCCAAATCACGTTCCGACAGGTGAGAGAGCATTATCTAAAGAAGAGTACTACATACAGCAAAAAGAACGGATAGAGTTAGAGGAAGAGGGCGAACAGAAAGAGTTAGATAAAAATACGGAAACGTTTGCTCCAAAACGGATAATCAAAAGTCAAAAATCCCTCTTTGGTAAAAAGCTCAAACAATTGATGCGAGGCTTTACTGTATATGGGAAGTACCACACCTACTACAGTTCTCATGAAAGCGCATTTCATTCACCGCTCTCCATTTCTAGAAAGGGAGATACTGTAGAAATTGAAGATGGTTCTATATGGAGTATTAAATATAGCGATCGTTACAAAACCTTGAACTGGTTGAATGGAGACATTCTAATTATTGTACCAAATGGCGAGTGGCTTTCAAGCTATCGATATAAAATTGTCAACATCAATACAGGTGTTACGGTTCGGAGCAATCTGACATTAAAGCCCCTTTACAATGGTGTATACACCCATTGGATTACAGGAATTGATCATCTCAACCGACTCGTCTATCTTGATGATGGCTCCTGCTGGTCTTTGCCTTGGTATGAGCAGGGAGTGCTTTCTCGTTGGCTTTTGGATGATACCGTTATCATTGGCACCAATGACGGCCTATTTACATCAGACTCTTTACCAAATATTATTATTAATACATCTACTGAAGATTATGTTTTAGGTAATTGCCTTAACTAAGATGCAGAGTCATTCACTTTGCGCTCCGACTCGGAGCGCATATTTAAAAAAAAATTCCAAGGAGAAAAAATGCAATCCCCAGTTTCAAGAACGGCAGTAGAGAATATCCCAAACCCACATCCTATACATCAACCTGAACAAAAGCTCATACACACAATTGCAAAAATTGCTCTTCCCATTATTATTGGAGTCGTCGTGACTTGCACCCTCGGTGTTGGACTTGGACTCATTATTGGTGGTTTAAGCGCGTTAGTTGTTTTTGGTGTCTCTAGAAGAAATATACCACCGGCAAATCATAGAAACGCTCAGGGAGCTCTAAGATATAACCATCGCAGTTCCGGATCAGTACCTGTTACTGTTGAACATTCCAGATCACTAAGTTTGCGACAGGAATTAAGAAGAGAGCCAAGTCAACACAGAGTTGAATACTTATCGTCTGAATTACTTCCTCTTAGAGATACACATAGAAGAAACGGGTCACTGCCAGTTATTGTTGACAATCAGAGACGATTGAGTTTGCGAGAGAACTTAAGAAGAGATCGAAATCAACAAAGAGTTGCACACCTGTCGTCTGGACCTGTTCCAGTTAGAGGTGGCAGAAATGGGTCAGCAGCTCCTGTTATCGTTGAAGATCGTGATCAATCAGCAAGAAGAAGGCCTTTTCTGGAACGATCGCCTCTCCCTATAGGAAGAGGCAGGGGACGTGGGCCAATTCGTTGATAATTGCTATTTTACAACCTTAGATTGCGCGCATGTAGGTGCGCAATCTAATGAATATAAATTTATTAAACCTTAATAATTTTAAATTATAATTATATATATAGAATTAAAGGTAATTAAATGAGAAGTATAGCTATACATACAAAAAATGCTGAACAACCTTCCATTCAGCAGGGTAATCCTTCATTAGGAAAGAGAATTAGGAAAGTTGCTTTAGCTATTGCAAAGTTTGCACTGCCAATCTTAATAGGAGTTGGAGTTGCTTGTCTGGTAGGAGGACCCATCGGGCTTGGAGTCGGTGTTGCTGCTCTTATCGTATCGAAATTAGTGATTTATGCTGTTGATCGAAAGAATATACGGGCTGCAAACTTACAAAAAAACGTGAATGAATTCGAGCATAGTGTTGAAACGAAACAAGTTCGATTGACTCAAGAGCGAGTTAAAAGGGCATTTGAAATCGCTTTAGCTAGTCACAAAAAAGCAACAGGGGTACATCTCTCAGTTCAATTCAATCGATATAGGTTCATGTTGCTAAATCGAATTCAAGATGCAGCAAAACAGCGCAGAGAGAATGCTCGGATTCAAGCTGCAGAAGATCAACGCAAGCTTCAAGCTGAAGAAAATCAGCGCAGAGAGGATGAAATAAAGAATATTCCATGTGGTGATACAGTAGAGTTGACACTGTAAGTGAAAGGGAGTTAGAAACTAAATGAGCAGAAATTATGTCCCATATGCAATGAATACATAATCAACTGTTAATCGGATTAAATATATACTATTTCAAACATGAATTTCTTCATCCTTTTAAACATTAGTTATCTGAATTAAATTGAAAATTAATGTCATATCTTTTTGATTTTAAAAAATCAATATTAAAAAAAACACACTTTTTGTATAATTGAGTCCTAAAAATTAAAACATATGGTAAATGTAATGACTGTTTCAAATGTTTCAGGCAATCAACAAATTAATCAAACATCAGCTGACTTCCGCTCAGTAATCAAAAATGCTGGGAAGATTGCTCTTACGATCTCAAAAGTTGCATTGCCTATCTTATTGGGGGCAGCCACTGCTTTTTTCGTCGGTGGACCTATGGGTCTTGCACTCGGTGGACTTGCTCTTGTTATAGCAGGTGTGTTCATTTATACAATTTCTCGAAGCAAAATATCTACAACTAACCAAACTCCCTTGAAAGCACAAGAGCATACTATACAGCGTTATGGGCAAGCGACCTTGAAATGTATCCAAAGTTGGCTTAAATTAGATATTGCATCAGACGATGTGGGTCTTGTCATTCCAGCAGGTGATGATTCCTCATCTCAACGATCATTCGATATAGAAAAAATGTGCAGTAAAGACCCTAAGGACATTCTTTCAGAAATACTACCAGCAGAACAATCTAACGGAAAACCCCCATACTTTTCTAGGCGAGAAAGAATGAAACAGAGGGCAGCAGAATATCAAAAAAATTCAGACGCAGCTTACGCAACAACGGTAATTGTCAGTAGTGAGTCAAAAGAAGACTAAAAGTTCTTTAATGTGTGACTCTGCTGGAAATGCGCCTCAATACCGGCTACAACTTCTTCAGGGTCATCGCTAAGATTAATCCGGTCAAGATCCTCTTGAGAAATACAACCACTGCTTAAAACCGGGTCAACTAACCACTTAAGCAGACCTTCCCAATACTTTTTCCCCATTAAATAGATAGGGAATGGCTTTATCTTCTCGGTTTGTATGAGTGTTAGCGCTTCAAATAACTCGTCTAAGGTGCCAACTCCTCCGGGTAGAAAGACATATCCTTGGGCATAACGGATAAACATTACCTTTCTGACAAAAAAGTAGCGGAATTTAAGAGAGTATTTTGAATCACAAAAGGGGTTGATTTCGCTTTCCATAGGTAGGTCAATCGCAAGGCCGCATGATTTACTATCGACACTCTGTGCGCCCCGGTTGGCAGCTTCCATGATGCCGGGTCCACCGCCGGTAATAACGGCAAATCCACGCTCTCCAAGTTTTTGTCCGACGTCAATTGCTAGATTATAATAGGGGGAAGCTGGTTTAAGTCGAGCAGATCCAAAAATCGAAACCGACGGGCCGATTTCCGTTAAGGTTTCAAATCCATCGACAAATTCAGATATAATACGAAAGACGCGCCATGCATCTCCAAAGAAAAGGTCCTTATTGTCCCTTTGCGGCATCTCTCTTAATGGCTCCTTTCGCATTGTCTTGTAGTCCTCTTACGCCTCTGCGCTGTAAAGGTGTACCATATAAGAGTTCGGGATTTTCCTCAAGAATCTTAAGATCTTCAAGATTTAAATATGGGCCCATTCCGCGAGTGGGCGCAAAATCTTTAGCATCCGTCTCTATTTTTCGAAAATTATGTGGGCATACGTCCTGGCAAACATCACATCCGAATAGGTAGCCGGGATTTTTTTTATGGATGTCATCAGAGAGCTCTTCCTTAGATTCAATCAGATGATTGGAAAGGCAGCGACTGGCATCTAATCGATACGGTTCAATGAAGGCTTGTGTCGGGCAGGCGTCCAAACACCTCGTGCAAGAGCCACACCTCGGGAGACGAAGCGATGTAACAGAAAATGGGAAGGAAAGCGTGGTTAAGACACCGGAAAGAAGGGTAAATGTTCCAAACTTTCGATGGATAAGAAGAGTGTTTTTTCCAAACCAACCAAGGCCGGACTGGACAGCAAGCGCCTTTTCTAAAATAGGTGTGGAGTCAGAAAAACCTTTCGCAATTCCAGTCTCTCCGGCTTTTGTTTCAAGCCAATGAATAAATTTTTTTAGGCGTTTTCTATGGACATTATGATAGTCACGGCCCCTGGCATATGAAGCAATAAGGCCGGCATCTTTTTTAAAGGGAAGTTTTGGCTGCTTGTAATAGCTTACAAACATGATGGCACTTTTTGCACCTGGTAGAATTTCATTAGGATCACAGCGCACTTGATTCTCCAAATAGGAGAGTTTACCTTGATATCCCTTAGAGAGCCAGGAGAGGTAGGCAGCTTTATCTTCATCAGGGATGGTAGCTTGGGTAACCCCTACATCATCAAAACCGAGGTGAAGAGCGGCTTGCTTAAGTTCGCTTAAGTTGATTTTTTCTTCCATCCCTTCGCTGAAAATAGCTTACTGAACATATCAACAACAGTCGTGCGGTTGCGGCCACTAATTTCGCCTGCCATGCCATATGAGACTTCATGAAGATTTTCAATGGCAATAAATGCCATGGGGTCTTCTCTGAAAATGAGCTCTTTAAGTTCAGAAAGTTGCAGACGCTCGGCAATCACATAGAGGATTTCCCTCTCATCACCGGAATAGCCGCCTCTGCCATACATGACAGTTAAACCAAGCCCGATTTCATGAATAATTGCGGCGGTAATTTCTTTAGATTTTGGTGAAATAATTAATACGGATTTTGTCTCCTCCAGACCGACAATCACCGAGTCCATCACTCTTGTTGCGACCATAAACGCGATGAGGGAGAGGATAGGGGGGTGCCAGTCATTAAAGACGAGTCCAGCTGCCGCAAAAATAAAGATGTTACAGAAAAGAACGACCTGTCCGACAGATATTCCTAAGCGACGATTGATAATAATACCTAAGATTTCCGTGCCGTCAATACAGCCTCCATAACGGATGATGAGGCCTACACCGATACCAAGAATTGCCCCGCCGATTACAACGACTTCAAGGGGATCTCCGGTGAACTCCATGTGGGAATAACGTTGCAAGAGATAGATCCCAATATCAAATACGAGTACAGCAAAGATCATGTGTAAAATGAAAATCTTTCCGATCTGCTTGTATGCGAAATAGAGAAAAGGAATTGTTAATCCAAGCATGATGAAGGGGAGTAAGTTCTTTCCAAACACGTGTGCGAGCATCATTGAGATACCAATAATACCACCGTCAATGAGCCTGTTTGGAAGGAAAAAGACTTCAATAGCAAAAGCGGCAAGTAATGCCCCTACAGCTATCCACAAGTAGAGATAAATTTGATGTGAGACTGTTTTTGTTGTAAGAGGCATGATATTCAATGTTTTATGATCGGTTTGCAGTATACAGAAAACAGGGAATCTTTGCAACACACTACTGTTCTTATTTTTTTTGCATCTTCATCTTGCGATAAATTCGATTCTAGGTTACAGTATTCATCGTTATCGGGCGTATAGCTCAGTGGTAGAGCACCTGTCTTACAAACAGGCGGTCATAGGTTCAAATCCTTTTGCGCCCACCAAATGCGAGAGTAGTTCAACTGGTTAGAGCACCGCCCTGTCACGGCGGAAGTTGCGGGTTCGAGTCCCGTCTCTCGCGATTCCCTTACAAACACTTCCCAAATATTACACCAAAGAAGACCTAGGTTTCATTTAAATCCAATTCATTGAATTGGCAATGCGATACGTCATATTGAGTCTAACCTGTATCTCCGAAACATTAAGTTGTAATCTTAGAGAATCTAGAGTCTAGCTTTGAGTGGTGTAGTTAATTTTGAATTAAGAGAATTCTCAAACGCCTCTCGCTTTGCAGACATGTGAGAGATGTCGGTCAGCTCACTGACATGGAGAGGAACTGCTGTGACGTAGCCTTTCTGGAGCCACTTGATATCGCAATCTTCTTGTTCTATAAATTGACCGCGCTTGAGTCCAAGCCAATAGTACGGGCTGTTTTGGACAGGATGATGTCGGATGTCGGGATTTTCAAGAAAGTATTCTTTACCTTGGTGCGTCATTTTGAAGCCTTGAATTTTCCCATATCCCTCTTGTGACTCGGTTCCCGGAAAATTAACATTTAGCAGGGTCCCATTCGGTAGGGGATGGGAAAGCGTGTGCTCAATGATTGTGGGAATATATTGCAATGCTTCATCGTACTTTGGTGTATGCATATTGTATGTTGAAAAGGCAATGCTTGGAATCCCTCGAAGGGCGCCTTCAATCGCACATCCAACAGTCCCGCTATACAGGATATTCCGGCCGGCATTAGAGCCGCGGTTAATTCCGGAAATAATCAGATCAGGGGGCGATGTGAGTAGGACGCTAAGTGCAAGTTTGACAGAGTCTGCAGGTGTGCCGTTGACACACCAGGCGGGAGTTGAACGATCCCAGGCAACTTCATACACTTTCAATGGGCGATGAATGGTAAGCGATAAACTTGTACCTGACTGGTCCTTTTGTGGAGCTACAATGGTGATATTCGCAAAGTCTTTGAGTGCCAGATAGAGCTGCTTAATGCCTTCTGCCTCAATCCCGTCATCGTTGGTGATAAGAATATTTGGTTGTCTACTCATAATTTATACAATCTTTATAAACTTATTGTACTCTTCGTGTCAAGTTCCTTTTTATATTGCAAATTAATTAAAAAAAGTATTATAATAGCTTTGTAAAAGTAAAAAATTATGTCTAAATTAAACAATAATCACGATCAATTTACTACCTCTCCGGAGATTTTTCATCATGAGGTGGAAGTAAAAAAACCGACTAATACTTTAAAGGATTTCTTTCATAAGTTTCTGAAAAAAGACGAGGAGAACAGTCAAACGAAATTGCAGGGGAGAATTACTCTGCTCCAAGAAGATGCCAATTCTTTAGAACTGAAATTAAGAAACATTGAAGAGAGCTTAAAGTCCAAAGTAGATCATGAGACGTATGAAATGATTATCCATGTGACTAAGCCTCTACATAAAGAAATTGCAAGAATTCATGAAAGTAACACCTCGGATGTGAAGGCCACACGCTATGAGAAATGGGGGGCTAACGCTTTATATTGGGTAAAGCTATGCGAGCATGCCAATTGCGAAAAAAGTGTAACTGAAGCGGTTGTGAAATTTATTGTCAATCGCGCCTTTGAAAAGGTTGAAAAAGATATTCGAGTCATTGAAGATTACCTTCGACACAGAGTGCTCGATAAAAATCTGCCGGAATTTCCTCTAGAACTGAATCAAACACTTGAAACTCATATCCAAGCCTTGCGTCAGTTAGAAGAGATTGAAAATCCAACAATTGAATCAATTCAAAAATGGGTCGAAACTGTGGATAAGAAGCGTGCATTGCACTTTGAGTCAGCCCTTCAAACAATCGACCGCTCGTTTTAACGATCAGAAAATATATTCATCAGCAAAATTCCGACGATCGCGTCCATCGAGAATGTGAAATTGTCGCATTCTTTGCAAAATAACGACAGAAAGTTGACCAATTGGAATATACAAAACTTTTTTCCCGTGCCGAGAGGCTAATGATTTTAATAATCGTCTAGGAGGCTCTTTAGCAACGTAGACAATTAGAGATTTTTGAGAATACTGTATACCCGCTAGTAGTAGAACTTCTGCTTTGGACCTAAGTCCTCTATAGTCCGGATCATTCCAAATGTCATACAGTCGTCTTGGCGGATAGGAGAGTAAAAACCCACCATATTGACATCTGCATATACCGGGACCGATAACCTCTTTTCCAATAGGTGTTGAATAGAATGCCATATCAGACTCTTGGTCATGCTCGCCATGCCATGTCAATCTTAGAGGGAACTTCTCTTCTATATCTTCATCAAAGATCACGATGATCGACCCAACAGCGCCCGGGGGTTTCCCGTGCACCTTGACATACAGCTTTTTCTCGTGCCAGTGTCGAATGGTTTCTTTTGTATCAATCCCATCCTCTAGAGAGGCAGAAAATGGCTGCGTTCTACAAAACTCATCGAGTATGATTTTTTGGCCTTTTTTTTGAAGGAATTTTCCAAACTCTTCAATTACTAAATCTTCAGGGGGATAGGAGCATAAAGAGAACATTCCGGATGAGTGCCGAAAATGTTTAGGTCGCTCTTTTGATCGTGTGTGATATGAAAGGCCTTTGGTCCTCTGTTCTTTTAGATGAAATTGAATCATTTTACTATCGCCCCAAAGCTGTTCAGGAGACAGATCTAACTCGTCCAAGTTGTCAATATTTTTAAGGTGCGGATAGTGAGTGAGGAGTTTCCACACTTCAAAGGCGTAATTATGATCCACACATGCTTTAGCTACTGTCAAAAGTTGAAAGATATTAGGCATCAGTCTGTTTGAAATTAAGGAGTAATTTCTTGCAAACTTCATGAGGTTTCCAAGATGATAGTTAGGAAAGGAGAGTTTAGTCTCTTGAATGTAGCTTTCAGACGCCTTTTTATACAGTTTCATTAAAAGCTTTTGTCTATCGGGGATTTCACTGATTGGATGCTCTCGCCACTTCTCATAGTTAAGGGAAAAATAGCCCGGC
This sequence comes from Waddliaceae bacterium, assembly GCA_040880105.1. Classification (GTDB taxonomy): domain Bacteria; phylum Chlamydiota; class Chlamydiia; order Chlamydiales; family SLOH01; genus SLOH01. The sequence goes on from JBBDJA010000001.1 coordinate 138,638, forward strand.
TCGCCCATCCCATCTTTTGCCGATTCTTCTGTTAAGGTCGCTATGTAGAGGTTTTTTGGTTCTTTCTCTTGAATGTGTGGAAACTGACTGTTTTTTATCAGACTTAAAAGACGAGAGACATGGACAATGCCGCCAACAAAAAGGACGCGTCCATGCCTTAAAGAGAGTTCCTTAAGCCTTTTTGCCATTATTTGTTCACGATGTGTATCTGATTGACCGGGCATTGGAATATGCTCTTTAACAAGTTTCCAATAGCTCTCAAGACCCACTCTTGTAATCGCATATGGATCCGGGAGACGATCATTTTGATCCGGATACGCAGGGTCATATAAGTCAATACAGTAAGCGGGCACATTCATTTCAAGAGAAGAGCGTAGCGCCTCAAAACTTGCGTCGCACGGCTCACATAAGAGGTACGTCTCATCTGAAACAATCACGCTTATATCCGGTAATCTTGAGGCTGCATGCAGACAGACATCTTGAAATGACTTGGGAAGTTCTACAGCGACGCAGTCGGGGCGAATCTCATCAAAGGCAAGTTTTACGCAAGCTGCAAACTCCATATTGTTATGGACTACGGGTACAGCAAAGATCTCACCCTCTTGAAGATAGTTCATTGGGCGTAAACGATAGCCTCATCACCGAGCGTCATGATAATGGACTGTCTAATAAGAGGTTCGACATTTTCGGGACTTGCCTGCAGGCTCGCAATGCGCTTAAGGGCATATCTTCCGATATTAATCCCATCGCGTACTGTGTAATTTTCCCCGTTGGCATGCGATTTCTGTAAAAAATTGACAATATAGTCCATAATTTCATCAGGTGCAAACGGAAGATTTTCTTTCAATATCCGTCTCTCTTCTTCAGCCTCCGGAAAGTCTAGGTAGATTTGCGGCTGCAAACGACTATGAATATATTCCGGTATTTCATAGGTCGAAGCATCCTCATTCATGGTTACGCAAATACGAAAATCGGGATGAGCCGATACTTTTAAGCCGGCAACGATCGACTCAATATAGCGTCTTGCATCTAATAGTGGAGCAAGTGAAGCCCAAGACTTTTCACTCATCCGATTAGCCTCATCAAGAATGCAGACTCCTCCTTTAATCATTGCAGTCACAAGTGTAGATGCAACATAACGAATACCGCCAGACCCATCAACAACGGGTGTAATCAGCAGGTCTTCGGGTCTTGTATCCATTGTGCATTGATAAATGTATACATCTTTATTCAGCCTTTTAGCTGCTGCGTATGCAAGAGTTGTTTTACCAACCCCGGGTTTTCCAACAAGTCTTGGATTTAGTGGAATGTCCTCTTTAGAGATGACAAGCCAAGCGGCGAGAAGCTGCTGCATTACATCTTCTTGTCCAATCCACTGAAAAGGAAATTCATCGGGGAAGCCAAGGGCGATATCTACACCTTGGATGGTTGTGTGGGTCTCATGTGCGTCCGGCATTACAGTTTCCTTGCTTTTTCAGATCCATACTGTAGCACAGCCGAGGCAATATTTGCACGTGCATTAGGGTAAAGATCTTCAATAGATTCAATGAGTTGATCTGTCTTCTTCCGCATGGAATTGGCACCGACTGGGCATCTGCACATAATACGCAAAAACCCTTGAATTTTCGCAAACTCTTCAATCTCTCTTTCCGATATATAAATCAACGGGCGCAAAACAGTAACGCCGTAATCAACCATATGCAGTTTGGGGAGCTGTCCTGAAAACTCTCCTTTATGCAAAAGATTCATTAGGACCGTTTGAATATTATCGTCTTTGTGATGCCCGAAAGCGATGTGCTCAGCCCCAACTTCTTTTGCTGCATCAAATAGGAGCTTTCTTCTTTCCCTTGAACAGCTGTAACACTCAAGCGTTTCGAGCTTCTGATGAGAAGTCTTCTCAATGAAGTTAATTTCTAAGTCATCGCAGATTTTTTTTAGATACCCGCCTTGAATCCCCGCGCCGCAGCTAAAAGCGCCTGAGACGTGAATGGCGTGCAATTGCAAGTCCGGAAATCCTCTTCCCAAAATAGCTTTTAGCATTAATAAGAGGGTTAAACTGTCTTTTCCACCGCTAAAAGCAACAGCCACACTTTTGGCGTCCTCTAGCATTTGATAGTCAAAGAGTGATTTGCGCACCATGCTTTCTATGCGCTTTCCTAGTTTTGTCCAAGGAGGTTTCATGCTTTTAAATAAATTATAAGTTCAACTATAATAAAGTATTCAAGGATTAATCACTAGGATATCAAATGGATAAAAAAGTAGGCAGAAATGACCCATGCCCTTGCGGTTCAGGAAAGAAATACAAGCAGTGCTGCTTAAAGAAGAAACTTCCGGGAGGCGGGCGTAAATTTTCAGCGAAAATAATTAAATCCGGCGTTTCCCTACACAAGCAAGAGGTTGATCTTATGGAGCGCACCTTCGGGTCAGCCATTCAGGCTGCTGCTCAAGCCGCACCTTCATTACCCTCTGAGGATAAAGACTCTGCAGTTGAGGATGCCTCTACAAACCTTGAGGAAGAAGAAAAGAAGCAATAAATCGCTTGTTCGTTATTCGGAAATCCTGTATAAACTTATACATCAAAGCCGCTGGCATAGCTCAACTGGTAGAGCACCCGACTTGTAATCGGACGGTTGTGGGTTCAAGTCCTACTGCCAGCAACCCTTATGGGGGTGTCGCATAGTGGCCAATTGCAAGGGACTGTAACTCCCTCTCCGCAAGGATACGTTGGTTCGAATCCAACCACCCCCAAATCCCTACCATTCTAGAAAAAAGACAGATTAGAAAAGCTGATCATCTATAAGTTCAGAGCAAGAAGTTAACTCTTTTTACTCGGTATGAAGAGTCCCTTCGCTTGCTTTTACTGCTAATTTTTTGTAATCGTTTTCGTGCCTTCAGATACTTGGCCAGTATGATACAACCATTTTCCATTAAGCTTTTCGAAACTACTTTTTTCTGTAAACGAGATATCTTTATTATTTTGAGACAAATGTGCAACAAAGGTAACGGTCGCAAAGGGGTCTTTGTCTTGGAAATCGAGAATTTCAAGTTTGTTGAAATCAGTATTTAAACAAAACTCGGAAATCTTTTGAGACCATTTCTTTGTATCATGGATAAAATCAGGGTTTTTAGGATGAGTTGTAGTTATAATATATTCTGGTAAGTTAAGTGCATAAGCAGAATATCTAGAACGCATAAGTTTAAGGGCAGTATCCGGCAACTCTCCTTGATGAAAAGGTTTACAACAGACTTTGTACACACTTCCTGTTCCGCAGGGGCAAGGCATCTCATCTTTCATATTAGCCAACTCTCTTGTATTCAGTTTTTCTTAAAGGAATCTCTAAAAAACTCATATCGTACATATAGCCCCTTTTCCAGAAATTCGACAAAAACGCACTCACTAAACTATTTATCTAGTTAAGATCGGTTATTTCTTCGAATTATTGCAAAATTTAACAAAACCTGAGCTATTTAGAGGTTCATCAAGCTTACCTCAATTTTCTATATTTCTCAGGTCAAAGTTCTGAAATCGTATATTTGATACTCATAATAGTCTCTATTTCCTTTTTAATGACGAATTGAAGCTTAGAAATTTCAGATTGCCTGAAACCCGCGTCCATGCTAAATAAAAACTATGGATAAGTATGAAGATCGTACCGAAATTGTTCTTGAGAACTTTGGTGAAAAAATTTTTGGGATTTTTCATCTGCCTATTGGCATCAAAAAGCCTCCTTGCGTCATGTTTTGTCATGGTCTAGCCGGTCATAAAATCGGGGAGCACCGAGTCTATGTCTATTTAGCTGAGCTTCTTTCAAAAGTGGGGATCGCCTCGCTGCGAGTTGATTTTCGGGGATCCGGTGATTCAGAGGGGGAATTTTCTGAAATGACGTTAGAGGGAGAGGTGAGCGACGCTCTTGTGGCGCTTAACTTTTTAAGAGAATCTCCTTTGGTTGATCCTGAGCGTATTGGAATCTATGGACGTTCGTTTGGAGCGGCTGTTGCCATCATAGCGGCAAAACGAATGGGAAATATTCGAAGTATGGCACTCTGGGCGCCCATTTTTGACGGTCACCAATGGGAATTAGCGTGGGAAATGCAAGAATCAGGAGAGATGGACGCTGTAAAGCGTCGTCAATTAATGATGGTCAATGGTCAGCTTCCAAGCATTGAATTTTATTCTGAAATTTTCACAATGAATCTAGGTGCGTATATTAAGGAACTTGCACATATTCCTCTTTTACTTATTCATGGAGAAAAGGATCCCGTTATCAGTATTGAACACTCAGAAAGATATGTAAAAGTTCGAAGTGAAGACCCTTCATCCAAAACTGAATTTATTACTATTCCGCATAGCGATCACGATTTTACAAGCCCGGAAGAAAAGGAACTTGTACTCGAGTCAACAACTAAATGGTTTAAAGAGACATTAAATGCAGATGAAGTCCATTGAAGAGTATCGTCTTAAGCAGCAGCCGGAACTGCCCGAAAGTCTACAAAATTTAAAACAGTTGTCTTGGAGTCCATGCGGCACATCCAAATTATCACCTGACTGTGTAGATATTTTTACCCACCTTAGCGAGCAACACTTTTTAATTCCTACTTTGCGTGATAGCAACAACACCACTCCTTTAAGGATCGGAGCTGTCTTTTCAGGTGGGCAGGCGGCAGGGGGACATAATGTACTTTCGGGTTTATATGACGCGATAAAGCAGATACACAAAGAGAGTGTTCTCTTTGGCTTTTTAAATGGACCAAGCGGCATTGTAAATGGAGAATACGAAGAGATTACAGATGAGCAGATTAATCGCTTTCGTAATCTTGGTGGTTTTGACATGATAGGCTCGGGGCGAACAAAAATTGAAACGCTAGATCAATTTGAAAAAGCGGCAAAAGTTATTCGCTATGCAGACTTAGATGGGCTTGTGATTATTGGCGGGGATGACTCAAATACAAATGCGGCGCTACTTGCAGAGTATTTTCTTGATCAGGGAATTAAAACCCGTGTGATTGGTGTCCCGAAAACGATAGATGGGGATCTTAAAAACGCGCATATTCCCACTTCATTTGGATTCGATACTGCGACAAAGACCTATTCAGCAACGATCGGAAGCATTCTAAGAGATAGTCTATCAGCAAAAAAATATTGGTTTTTCATTAAATTAATGGGGCGGTCCGCATCGCATATTGCATGTGAGTGCGCGTTGCAAACGCATCCGAATTTAACATTGATCGGAGAAGAGGTCGATAAAGAGGGCAGGAGCTTCCAAGATCTAGTTCTGGAAATTGCCGATCTTATTGAACTGCGCGCAAACAAAGGGAAAAACTACGGGGCGATTTTAATACCTGAGGGAATTATTGAATTTATCCCTGAATTCAAGAACCTGATTCAAGAGCTTAACCGCAAAGTTGAGCCGCTCTCTTCGAAATCAGATCAATGCTTAACTCATTTGCCGAAGTTTATTCAAGACCAGTTGTTATTAGATCGCGATCCTCACGGAAATGTAAAGGTGTCACAAATTGAAACAGAACGTCTCTTTATAGAAGCGGTTAAAGAGGAGCTTGTGAGGCGAGGAAGCGGACATAAGTTTAGTGCCCAGCCTATTTTTTGCGGATATGAGGGCCGCTCTTGTCTTCCATCAATTTTTGATTCCAATTATTGCTACGCCTTAGGTCACGTGGCAGCGTCTTTAATTCAAGCCAAACAGACCGGATATATGGCAGCTATTCAAAACGTGCAGGCGCGTGTTAAGGATTGGGAGATTGCGGGCATCCCTTTAACAAGTATGATTCATATGGAAGAACGTAAAGGGAAAATGAAGCCTGTCATCGAAAAGGCGCTAGTAGAACTGGACGGGCCGATCTTTGCTCGCCTAGCCTCTCAAAGAGAAAATTGGAAAAGTGACGATGATTACAGGTATCCGGGTCCAATTCAATTTTTTGGTCCTGAGGAACTGACACATCAAACCACAATTTCACTGCAATTAACGCCTGCAAAGGTGCTGGAGAAGACATGACTCGTATCGGAATATTTATTACCGCAACCCTTGCACTTGTTAGCGGACTTGCGCTTTGGAATTGGACATCAAACTTATATGAACAGGATACTAAATCTTTGATACACGAAGAGATGAGCCCCTATGTATTTGAAAATGAAGGGTTCAAGATCATGTTTCCGATGCCTCCTCAAAATGTGAAGGATACGATTGTGGAGCCAGAAACAGAAGAGGTAAAGCACTACAGCACCTATCTCTCTCAAAACGCAAAAGGAACATTTTTTGTTGTCAATGTCATCAGTTATCCGAACTATGAAGGGGACTTAAAAGATAAGATGAATCAATTACTTGAATTGATGGTAAAGATGGATCCGCAAAATAGTATCGTAGAGAAAGATCAGCAAGACTTCCAAGGTTACCCCTCAATTCGATACTTGATTAAAGGACCAAATAAATCCATTACAGCGCAGGCAATGGAGATTAATGATAAGGTCTACCTTATATCCACAATGAGTTTAAGTAACCAATACGATCCGAACGAATTTGATATTTTTCTCAACTCGTTTCAATTAATCCCTGAGGAGTAACAATGAAACCCATACTATTTCTTTCCCTATTCTTATGCTTTGCTAAGCTTAATGCGCTTTATACAAGTCCCGGGCTTTTATTTGAAAAAAATGGAGAATGGGTCGGAACCGATCATCTCTATAGAATCCCAACTCAAATGACAGTAAACACAGAGATTATCAAATCCGCAGACCTTGAACTTCCTATCAATGAGGAAATCATTAACAGCTGGCTCCTTGAAAGTTTAAAAGGTGCAAAGATTGAGTCACCATCAGGACAAATGCCGGATACACCTATCCTACAAGCGCTTGTGATGATTCAGATAATACCGAATGGATATGTAGCTTATATGGAACTTAGGCTCTTTGAGTTTGTAGATATTAAGCGCACAACTCTAGATCCCTCAACTCGATATCAAGCAATCACATGGGAAAATCAAATCTTAATTCCTTTCCCTGCAAGTGAACTTGAAAACCAAATCAAACAAAATATAGAGAGTTTGGCATCTACATTCATCACCAGATACAACTTGGTTAATTAAGAAGCTTATCCAGTAATGGAATAACGGTCTTTTCAATTTTCTTAAGCGTCGATTTCTTTTCCTTCTTTTCTTGAGGTATCTCTGACTGCCAAGGTAATGGAGAGGTGGTCGGGGGAGGAGGCGCCTTTTCTCCAAGAGCGCCACTTAGTACATCTAATGCCATTCCGACTGCAACTCCAACAGGACCGGTTTTTGTCGACGCAATAAGGGTGGCAATTTTTCTGGCTGCCACAGTTGTACTGACGCGTGCGCCATCCATACTCCCCGTGATTGGCACCGTGAGCATTGTATCGCCTGCGCCAAAGTCAACACCAATAATACTCTCTAATGCTGCTGCTGATATTCCCAAGGTCATTTGTACTGTATTATTCTTTAGGTCAATTGTTCCCCAAAAAGCCATTGGATATTTATTTAGTACGAGCATATCTGTTCGTTGAATAGTAAGTTTGCTGTCTATCAGAGAAAAGTAAAGAGGAGTCATCCATATGTCGATTGTATCGGGCACATTTTTTAGTAGCAGTTTCAGTACGGCTTGAAGCTCCGTTGTGCGATTAAATACCATTTTTCCAAGCGTGATACTTCCCTTTCCAATTTGCGTGTTTTCAATAGCAAACGGGTCAATTGGGGCAAAAAAGTCTTGAGGAGATAGGGTTAACCGTATCCGCTCGCTTGAAGAGCGCAATCCTTTGAAGAGCACAAAAAAATCAGATAAAACATATTGACCTAGTTGCGGGGTTGCTGTTGTTTCAATGATAAAGGGGTCAATAAACTTAAGGTATCCATGCTCAATTTTTCCGTTCAATCGGCAATGTCCGAGTTGCCCTTGTAAACTTCCCTTAATCTCACCTATTGCATTGAGTTGAAAGTCTCCTTGGGTTGTCTCACCAAGAGAGAAAAGAACCTTTCGGCACTCTTCTTCATTTAAAGATAGAAGAGAACATAGAATATTGACGGGGAGATTTTTCCAGCTTGCTTCGTAGCGGGATTCTTTAGCCAAAAGTGTGAAATATGGGTTACTAATCGAGGCATTTTCAAAATCAAAGGAAAACGCTCCTTGAATGTCTCTTAAAGGGGGGGTGCCTGGCTCAAAGGTGATAGAGGGGATATATAGCTCTCCTCTTTCTTCGTCCCATTGCACCTGTGGAGAATTTAAGACAATTTCCGGTGATGTGAAAGTGACTCGGCTAGAAAAAAACGTTTGGTCTTCAAGTGAGAGAGTGCCGCTGGGCATTTGAATGTTTGAGGTTTGCAGCGATAGATTATAAAGATTTCCTTTGCTAGCTGTCATAGTGAGCTCTACATTCTCTCCAAGTAAGGGGATAATCTCTTTATCGTGGGTAATTTCGACCCGATTCAGGTGAAAATATGGGTCGAAACTTGCATTGAGAGCCCAAGGGGAATACTCCTCTTGTAGCGAGACATCGCCGGTGAGTTGCAATATACTGTGGCCGTTGTCAAGTAGATAGTGTCCATATGTCTCTTTGCACGCCACTTTCCTGTCTCCAACTTGGAGACTTGCCGGCTGAATCGTAACATTGGCTTCAGCGAATGCTTTCTTCCAATCGATTTCAGGCGAAAGAGGCATTGAGAAAGATTGAAGGTTGAGAGAGCCCCTCGTTTGCGATAACAGTTTTACGCGATCTTTTGCTTGGGGTTCGATCGTTAAATTGACGACTCCTTCTTTGGAAAGAGTAATCGCGTCGGGGTGAATTGCAAACTCAAGTTTAGCGTTAAGGTTCCTTGAATCAGCTGTTAAGGCGCAGAGTATCTCATCTTCATTAGACGCTTGCTGTTGAAAATCTATATTGATGGTATTGCCAATCCACTTTGTAGCATTCCCATCCAATTGAAAATAGGCATCGAAAATCAAAACCGGAAAATGATTGGCTTTTACATTGACCGAATGAGGTTTGGAGGGGTCAATTTGCAAGTTATCATTTATAAACAAAGATAGATCGGCAAGAAAATCTCCTCTTTGTCCTTCAAATTGTGTTTGGCCTATGAAATGCGCGATAAATGGCGCGCCCTTTTGTATCTCAATTTTCCCGTTCACATTTTCTAATTGAATGGCGGGGGCTTTCAGTTGAAGGTTTAAATTTTTCACCGACAAAGAAGCCACTTCCCGAAACCCGAAAATCAGTGTATAGAGAGGCCTGTCGAGTGTGACCTCATCCGCTGTGAGAAAATTTTTGACTTCAAGTCCTTTGATCGTTTGAGGACCAAAAAAGTGAAACTCTGCGCGCTCCCAACTGACGTCGTTTGAAAACTCGCTTTGAAGCTGACTTTTTATGAACTGCTGACCCATGTCCGAAGAGAGAAAAGTGGTGAGGAAAGTAATCCCAAGGACTACAATCGCAAGTAGAGTAATCCCGATGATCCCAAAGAATTTTCTAATATCATTAAATAATTTCATTCTAAAAGTATATATCAATGTGGTTTTAAATTGAATATATCTACCTGCAAACTTTTTGTCTAAACGCATACCGCCATCGTTTACGAAAAGTCGACTTTATCTCTATCATTTGATAGTATGTCTGCTCAAATATAAACCTTAAGATTCTTGCCATGATAGAAGAATCTGATGTATAGTTTTTTATATGAAAGCAAAAATTATCGCAACCGGCTCGTATCTTCCCGAAAAGGTCCTCAGTAATGAGGACTTGGAAAAGATCGTTGATACTAATGATGAGTGGATTGTATCACGCACGGGAATGAAAGAGCGTAGAATCGCTCGAATTGATGAGACCCCCTCAGAGATGGGAGTCATTGCATCAGAGCGCGCGCTTGCCGAAGCGGGAATTTCTTCTGAACAAATTGAAATGATCCTCGTGGGAACCTCGACACCTGACTATATCATGCCAAGCACTGCGTCTTTGATTCAGGCAAAACTCAAGTGTAAAAATGCAGCTGCAGTCGATTTGATGGCGGCATGTTCGGGATTTCTATATGCCCTCAGCGCTGCAAAAGCTTATGTAGAATCGGGAGCTTATACAAACGTTTTGGTTGTTGCGACAGAAAAAATGTCGGCCTTTTTAGACTATCAAGATAGATCCACATGCGTACTCTTTGGAGATGGTGCAGCAGCTTGCGTTGTCAGCAATAAAGGTGCCGGGCTCTCAATAAAGCACGTTGACCTCGGGTGTGACGGGACGCTTTATGAGCTCATCCAAATTCCAGCAGGGGGCTCAAAGAATCCAACAAGTCATGAAACCCTAGATAATCGCCTCCAATATTTCAAAATGCAGGGAAAAGAGGTCTTTCGCCATGCCGTTCGCCGCATGGATGCAGCGGGGAAGCGATGCCTGGAAAAGGCAAATCTTAAAGTACAAGATCTGGAATGGCTGGTGCCTCATCAAGCAAACATCAGAATCATGGATGCTCTTGCGAACGCATCAAAAATGCCCCTTGAGAAAATTTATAAAACCATTCACAAATACGGCAACACATCAGCAGCAAGCATTGCCATTAGCCTCGATGAACTGCTGAAAGACCACAAAATTGAGGAAGGACACCACTTACTTCTCCTCACTTTTGGAGCCGGTTTGACTTGGGGCGCTGCACTCTTAACGAAGGAGGGAGAGTGAAAGCTGCATTTCTCTTTCCCGGTCAAGGGGCACAAAAAGTTGCTATGGGCAAAGATTTTTACGATCAATTTCCCATTGCAAAAGAGACTTTTGAAGAAGCAGATGATCGTCTTAAGCGTAAGTTGTCGACAACGATTTTCAAAGGGCCCGAAAAGGAACTCACTCTCACAAGTAACAGCCAACTTGCCATTTTCGTGACAAGCATCGCCATGTATAGGGTTCTAGCAAGTCTCTACTCCATTCAGCCCGAAATGTGCGCGGGTTTAAGCTTAGGTGAATATACAGCCCTTTGCGCTGCCGGGTTCTTAGATTTTTCTGAATGTTTAACACTTGTTAAACATCGCGGAGAATTTATGCATCAATGCTGTGAAAGGGTGGAAGGCAGAATGGCTGTTGTCCTTGGTCTTTCCGATGAAAAGGTACAGGAGCTTTCTATTCCGGATCAACTTTGGATTGCAAACCTCAACTGCCCGGGTCAGGTTGTGATTTCCGGCACCGTGAAAGGCGTTGAAGTAGGCGGAAAAAGAGCTCTTGCGCTCGGTGCAAAACGCGTGTTGCCATTAAATGTCCATGGTGCATTCCATAGTGGGCTCATGAGCCGGGCTCAAGAAAATCTCTCTCCATATATTGACGAGGCGGCATTTAAGGAGAGCGACACTCCGGTAGTCATGAATGTAACCGGCAAACCGGTAAGAGAGATTCAGACGATAAAAGAACTCCTCAAACAGCAAGTGACACATTCCGTGCTTTGGGAAGAGGGGATTCATCAGATGAAGGTTGAGCGCTTTATAGAATTCGGGCCCGGTCGCTCCCTCTCCGGACTAAATCGCAAGATCGGAATCACAAGCCAAATGCAATCAATCGATAACATTGAAGACCTAAAGGAATTTGAATGAGACTTGACGGGAAAACAGCAGTAGTCACAGGTGGAACAGCTGGAATCGGCAAAGCAATTGCAATCGCTTTTTCAGAAGCTGGCGCAGATGTCATTATCTTTGGAACAAATCAAGAGCGCGGAGATAAGGTTGCATCTGATATTCAGGGCCGTTTCGTTTCAGTTGACGTCTCAAACTATAATCAAGTTAAAGAAGCCATCCAGAACATCGGCACTATCGATATCCTCGTTAACAATGCGGGTATCAACCAAGATAATTTGCTCCTTCGAATGACAGAAGAGGAGTGGGACCGTGTGATTGATGTAAATCTTAAGTCCTGCTTCAATACATGTAAGGCTGCGCTCCGAAGCATGATTAAATCAAAGTATGGGAAAATTATTAATATTTCCTCTGTTGTGGGTATTTCCGGAAATCCAGGCCAAGTCAACTACGCAGCTTCAAAGTCCGGGATGATTGGATTTTCTAAAACTCTAGCAAAAGAGGTCGCAAGCCGAAACATTTGTATCAACTGCATCGCTCCAGGTTTTATTGAGACCCCTATGACAGACCGTTTAACAGAAAATCAGACAAAAGAAATTTTAGACACAATTCCCCTGCGCCGCTTAGGCAAACCGGATGATATCGCGCAGATGGCCTTATTTTTATCAAGCCCTCTATCTGATTACATTACCGGACAAGTATTTGTGGTCGATGGCGGAAGAACTATTTAAATCAATCATTGAGGAACAAAAGATGACAATTCAAGATAAAGTTGTTGAAATTATTGTAGAACAACTCGGAACTGAAAGAGAACAAGTGAAGCCGGAGAAATCTTTCGTAGAAGATTTTAATGCCGACTCATTAGATATCATGGAACTGGTTATGACCTTTGAAGAAAATTTTGGAATTGAAATTCCGGAAGGGGAAGCCGAAAAGATGAAAACTGTCGGCGATGTCATTACATATATTGAAACTCACGTAAAAGAGTAGGTTTCAAGCGGCCTGTCCAATCTCTGGATAGGCCTTATTTGTCCTTTAAGATACAATACACATATCAAAACTTACGGAAATGAGTAGGTTTCATTCGATCTGTTAGGTCTCTGGATAGGCCTTATTTGTCCTTTAAGATACAATACATATATCAAGTCTTACGCAAAAGAGTAGGTTTCATTCGACCTGTTAGGTCTCAGAATATACCTCTTGTTTTTCTTTTATACAGGGTTGGACACGGCGGATTCGCGAGCTGTCTCCTTTTTAATCGTTGACTTTAGAGCAAGCACAACAATAAATAGCAGAATTGCAAAAATTAAACCTAAAAATTTGCTGTTAAGATAAGGCACACTTAGAATGATTCCGCTAATCAACATTCCGATTGGCTCAAAAAATGACTCAATGAGAACTCTTACCTGATTTTTGTAGCTTGGAGGCAACTTTTTGACTAGAAGACTAAAATTACTATCGTCAATAACATAGAGAGTCCCTTCGACGATAAACACGCCGATCAGTGGAAAAAGAAATAAGTCGTAAAGGTACCAACCGCAAAACATCACCAAAAATAGTGTTGGAGTATACAAAAGGACGTTCCAAATACCGTAACGCTCGATCGCACGACTGTAAAAAAATAGGCCAAAGATTAGATTAAAAATGCCGACGATTGAAATGCAGAGCCCCATAAATTGAGGAAGAGGCGACTGCTGTTCGTTAGTCATCCTTTGAAAATGCATTTCAAACGCTTGTAAATAGTTGTATTCCGTGATCACCCATAAAAGAAAAGTCAATAAATTGGCCACAATCACAAGTTTGGCAAATTTTGACGCTGCAATTCCATTTACAAGTTTAGATAACGAAAACGGGTAATGCACATTCTTAGTCTTAGAGGCGCATCCCATTTTCGAGGAGATAAGTGAGATCCAAAGGCCTGTAAAGAGCACAATTGTAGTCATTAAGATCGTAAAGACCGTTCGATTTAAAAGCCCGGTTCTCATGACGATTCCGGTCGTGATTGCCCCCATAAAAATCATTGAGCTAAACATACCAAAAAGACGCTTCGCTCGGTGGGTTTCGTAATAATAGTCAATGAGAGTCCAAATCGCTGTAATGCCGACAGTAAATAATTGCGTGCCGAAAACATTTAAGGCAAACCAAAGCGCGCGCGTTTGAGTCCCGATCTCTGTAATAAAGCAAAATGAGACAAAACTGTAAAATAGAAGGGCTGCAACAATCACAGCTCTAAATATATAGATCACCGGATAGCGGCTATATGAAAAAACTAAAATTGCCGAAAGAAGGATCATTCCTAAAGATTCATATCGATACGTTGCAGGTAGATACTCAGATCCAATTTGAAGGATAAACAGGGAATCGGAATACTTCATTCCAAGTGTGATAGCAAATGACCAGACATAGCAAAGTACGCAAAAGAGTAACGTAGATTTAGCGTCTTCTCTGTCTAGATTAAATGCCCTAAGTATAAGTTCACTCAATGAAAATAACCCCCTCATTAAACAAAAATTATAATTGAAAATCGAATAAAAATCTACTGTAAAAAAAGAAGCGTAGTTGCTAGTATACCCTTTAATTTTGAGAAAGGGAGAAATAATGGATCGAGCACCTGTCGTAATTATTGGTTCAGGACCAGCCGGCTACACTGCGGCCATCTACGCATCAAGAGCAAATTTAGAGCCAGTAATGTTTGAAGGGTTTTATTCCGGCCCCGCAGGCGGACAATTAATGACGACAACTGATGTCGAGAATTACCCGGGATTTCCTAGCGGGGTGATGGGTCCTGACTTAATGCAAAATTTTCGCAAGCAAGCTGAAAGATTCGGAACGAAATTTTTTACAGATGATGTTGTTGATGTCGATTTTAGCGCCCATCCCTATACAGTTAAAGGAAAGAAACACAGTGTCTTAGCAGATAGTGTGATTATAGCGACCGGGGCCAGCGCAAATCGTCTGGCAATTCCTGGCAGTGGGGATGATGAATTTTGGCAAAAAGGGGTGACAGCATGTGCCATTTGCGATGGAGCAGCTCCAATTTTTAGAAACGGACGTTTATTTGTGATCGGCGGCGGAGACTCTGCTTGTGAAGAGGCGATTTATCTTACGAAATTTGGAAGGGAAGTCTTTCTTGTCCATCGACGCGATGAGCTCCGAGCTTCAAAAATCATGCAGCAGCGTGCCATCAATCACCCAAAAGTTACGATTTTATGGGATACGATCCTCACCAAAATCGATGGGGACACTGTAGTTAAAGAAGTCGCTCTTAAAAATCTTAAAACCGAAGAAGAGAGAGTAGAAGAGGCAAATGGGGTCTTTTTTGCAATTGGACACACACCCAATACTGCATTCCTTAAAGGTAAGGTGAAGCTTCACGATAATGGCTATATCGCGGTAGACCCCGGTACAACAAAAACAAATATTGACCTTGTCTTTGCTTGCGGAGATGTGCAAGATCACGTGTACCGTCAAGCAATTACAGCTGCTGGAACCGGATGTATGGCAGCCATTGAGGCTGAACGTACCTTAAGCGAAAGAGGAATTATTCAATAGTGCGTCACATCCTCTTATGCTTATTTTTCCCACTTTCATGCATTGCCACTCAGCTAGCCCCGTGGTTTAAAACGAGTTTAGAGATGTACCCTTACGCTAGCTACCAACTGCAGCAGTATAATGATGTACAAACAGCATTTGGCTCTGTCCCAAGATCTACTGTAGACCATTTTGTTACTCTTGGAATTTATACATTTTATGACATTTATGCAGCAGAAGCCGAGATTTTATTAGCTGAAACAAAAAGCAACCCATTTGGTTTTGATTCTACTAAGATTACTTTAAGATATCGATGGCTGGACGATATTATCGGAGATTATATGAGTGTTGTGTTTGGAACCTCATATATCCAAACTGTCACTAAGAGAAGAGACGATATCAGCAGTTTTCATCACGGAAATGTAGAAGGGGAGTTTCATGTCTCGGCAGGAAAAGAGTTCTCCTGCGGTCACTTTTGGTATTCTAGATATTGGGGTCTTGCTGCTATTGGGGTCGCTGATAAAGGATCGCCATGGCTTCGGGGGCACCTTCAGTTTGATTATAATCATTTCGACCTCCATCGGTATGGTATTTTTCTGCAAACGTTGGTCGGACTCGGAAATCAAAAGCTCAATTTAAATCAGCCGTTTCATGGATATGGTCCAATTCACCATCAAAGCGTCAATGTAGGTGTAGAGTATCGATACGATAGCTTTTGTTTTGGGATTCTTGAAGTCGAATATAAACGTCGATTATTTGCGAGAAACTTTCCTGAAGATGTGAATCTTTTTAAATTGACCTACACCTATCCCTTTGGACTCTAATAGTTTTTGATACAATAGTTTAAAAGGCAAGATGGGGACCTGGATCAAAAAGTAAAGAAATATCTTTAAAAAACTCCAGAATACGTTTAATTTTGCAACAAGAACATGAAAGACTTGCACTGCAAGCCGACACACCTTAACAACTATTGCATAGAGCCATTTCAGCCATTTAGAAAATACCGAAAGCGCTCTCTCTGTTGTCAATACCACCTTGTTTAGAATGACCTGAATTCTCTTCGCAACAACGCCGGGAGGCTTTTGCTTTCTTGATCCCTTTCGTTCCCTGTTTTGACTAAACTTAAATAGTGGCATAATCAGCGAAAGGGGGGGGAGAATCACATATTGATACACATTTTCTGCCACACTCTTTACACTTTCCACACCCTTTTCAGAGACATTTTGAACTTTCGAGATGAGCTCCCGAGATTTTTCTCGTAGCTTCTCAAGAGGAGCGTCAATAGCTTTTCGTACTGCCTTTTCTACAAATTTCAACCTTTCATTTATTTTGAAACCGAAGTTTCCAACGCTTGATATCAATTTTTCTACAACGACCTGAACCGGCTTCATAAGAGCTTTCCCTCTCTGCATCATCTGAATAAGGGGCGCTAGCGAGTGAACGCCGCTCATAAGGAGTGCATTAAACTGATTAAGCTTCACGTTTGAATATGTTAACAATTGAGCAAGTGGCCTTCCAAGCTTTGATACTATTTTTGTGAAGAGTTGCCTATCTTGAATATTTTTAAACAAGAGAGATAACTTTTCACTGATTATGTTTACGGGAATAAGGAGAAGTTGAGCAGATTGTCTCAAAGCTTTTAATGAGAAGAGAAGACCGTTTTGCAGTGCACTTGAAAGCTTTGAAAAGGCGAGCTTAATGGGGGGGCCAAATTTTGCAAGTTGCATTTTTTGAAAATTAAGAATGGACCTTAAAATGGTTTGTGAGAAATTTTTAACGATCTTCAATAGTGGACGAAATTTTGTTACAAAAATCCAGTTAGGAATTTTTAAAAAAATGAAGATCGGAAGAGAAGCTAAAATTAAAAGTGCGGTACGACCCAAACTGATCACTCGCAGCTTTTTTGATCCGCTGTTTAGATTGCCACTTTTTATTAGTTGATGAAATTGATCAAGTAGCGTTTTTTCTTCGATAGAGGAGATCGTATCTTTGTTTTTCGACAAAGACAACTTCTTGTGCGCTTTTAGGCTTGCGTTGCTTGTATCATAGGGATTCACATACCTTGAACAGCTTTGAATAGAGTTTTTATAAATATCTTGCTTTCCCATATACAAACCTTATAAAGGTAAAAAATAATTTACACAAAAAATTATTAATTGTCAATAAAAGGAAGATCGGGATTACTCGGGTTCTATTAAATTATGTATGATGTTTTTCTATAATCAAAAAAATATCGATCAAACTTCAAGAAAAGGCGCTAAATTTAACAACATGAGTTTTTCAGTAATAAGTATCGAATAGATACCTCTACTTGCATAAATGTGCAATCTTGACTTGCAGATTTTTCTAGGATTTCCTATAATACTCCTAATTCGATAAAGGAGAAGTTCCAATGGTTAGAATCAGCAAGCAAAATCAGCGTCGGGCAACTTCGCCGCGTAAGCCAAAAATAGGCGCCGAAAAGACAGGCCCAAAAAAGGATAATCTATCTAAGGGTTATCGTGAGCACGAAAATGCTGTTCCAAGTAAACATTCAGAGTCAATTTTTGTTGGTAAGGTAGGTTAGATATGTCAAGACACCCAAGTTACGGTAAAAGCACAAGTGGCGTTAAGAAGCGCAATGTATTAAAACGTTTTGAACGTGTAGACCGACTCAAAGAACTCGGAAAATGGGACAAGGATACGAAAAGGGTAACAGGACTACCAAAGACGCCTGTAAATTAATACGTGGATGTTTGCATACAAAACAAGCAGACCGATCTCTCAATTAATTTATCCAAAATCCCTTCAATCGTAGAGCAGGTTATCACATTTGAAAGGCAAAAGTGCGACGAAGTGGAAATCCATTTCGTCGACAAAAATACAATAGCGTCACTTCATGACCAGTATTTTAATGACCCGACTCCAACAGACTGCATCTCATTCCCTCTTGATGGCGAGGAGTGTTCCCACTATCGACATATGGGAATTGTAGTGGTTTGTCCCCAAGTGGCTGTCGAATACGCCAAAGATCAATCTCTCGACCCTCAGAGAGAAACTATTCTCTATCTCGTTCATGGACTTTTGCACTTAATCGGGTATGACGATCAGAGTGATAAAGATCGCATGATCATGCGCCAATCAGAGAAAATGAATATGGAAATGCTTGAAGAGAAAAAACTTCTTTAGAATATAAATTCGTTTCAGTTATAGGTTAAACTGAAATGAAACATTCGAACTCAAAAATTTATCAAAAATTATTGTAATTTATCATAGGCACACACTTTGGATTCCGCTGGATATTTCATTTTTTTATTCATTTTTCTAATTGGCACATCCTCGCTAAACGCGCTGCAAAGCTCGCTTCGTCTGATGTACACTCGTGACATGTCGCTTGAACTTTCCAATAAGTCGTTTTTCTATGGCTTTTTGCATCGCTTTTTCTTCACACAGGCAAAATATGAAGATTTTCTTTTCGCATTTATTTGTACACAAAACATCACAAGATTTTTATTCGGATCGACAGCGATTTTATTTATATTCAGCGCTCATCCTCTCTTTTCCAATCTATTTGGTTTGGACTTGCTGATCACCGGATCCTTTTTTGTCATCATCTCTCTATTTTTTGGCGAGTACCTGCCGAGATTAATCGGTCTTCGACATCCACAGACGACCTACATTCTCATAGCGCCTATCGCATCACTTTTTTTGTTAGCCGCCTTTCCTATTATCTGGATTAGCATAAAATTTTTAAAATTGATATTCGGCGATATTCACTTGGATCATTTAAAAGAACCTATGACCAGAACCAAGCAGGAAATTTACGAAATGATTCATAAGAGTCGAGTAGAGAGCCATATTTCAAATGAAGAAAAGCGGTTGATCGAATCTGTTCTTACCTTTAAAGATCGAATTGCAAGAGAGATTATGGTTCCTCGCGTTGAATTGTTTATTCTCTCATCTGAAACCTCTATTCGCGAAGCTGCCAAACTGATCGATGAAGAAGGATTCAGCCGTATCCCAATCTATGAAGAGACTGTCGACAACATCGTCGGTGTTGTGATGTACAAGGACTTGATTAAGCAATATATGGAATATGAGAAGACCCAAAACAATTCCATTTTGGATGCTCCTGTTAAATCCATTCAAAAGAGTGTTTTCTATATTCCGGAAACAAAAAAAATCTCGATTCTCCTTCAAGAATTTCGAAAAAAGCAAGTGCATATGGCAATCATTGTCGATGAGTACGGAGGGACTGAGGGCGTTGTAACCATTGAAGATATTCTAGAGGAAATTGTTGGTGAGATTTCTGATGAGTATGATGAAGAGGAAGAGCTTTTTATCGAAAAGAAGGAAGGCCACTGGATCGTAGACCCTAGAATGAGTATCATCGACGCTGAAGAGCAACTTGGGATCAAAATTCCCCAGGAAGGCGACTATGACACAATCGGTGGCTACATTTTTCATTCAACGGGAACTATTCCACCTAAGGGTCTTGTCATACATCAAGAAAATTTCGACCTTGAAATTCTCAATTCAGATGAGAGACGAGTTGAAAAGGTATTGATTAAAAGACGAAGTGCCGCAGATGATGAGCGAGAAGATGACAACCGTTAACTTGCTTTTCTTCGCTCTTGGAATCGTCGTTTCTTTTTTATACTATCGCAAAAAACTTGGTCATCTGGATCAATTAGCTCAAACAATTCTTCAAAGAGCCGAGCTTGAGGCAGATGAGACAATCGCATCGGCTAAAGTTGAAGCTAAAAAGTTTCAACT
This sequence comes from Waddliaceae bacterium, assembly GCA_040880105.1. Classification (GTDB taxonomy): domain Bacteria; phylum Chlamydiota; class Chlamydiia; order Chlamydiales; family SLOH01; genus SLOH01. The sequence goes on from JBBDJA010000001.1 coordinate 158,481, forward strand.
CGAAGAGCATCGCGCATTAGAAATCAAACGAGCTGCATTTGACAATCGCATGGAAAAATCGCAAAACAGGTTGCATGATAGAGAAGACAGGCTTAATGAGCTTGAAAGTGAAATGGATCGAAGAGAAAAGCGATTACGCATCGAGTCCCATGATATTGATCAGCGTGCAGATGTTCTTACTCAAACGGAGTTTGAGTTAGTCAAGCAGTTAGAGCGCGCAGCGTCTTTGACTAAAGATGATGCGAAACAGGAGCTGATGAAGTGTTTTAATCGCGAACTTGAAGAAGAGACTCGTCGCTCCTTATCACGACATCAGGAACAACTCAATCTTATCAAAGAGGAAAAATCAGCCTCTATCTTGTCGACTGTAATCGGTCGTATTTCCACACAATTCGTGTCACAGCGAACAACTCAAACAATTGCTATACCGAGCGATGATTTAAAGGGGCGCTTGATCGGCAGAGAGGGAAGAAATATTCGCACTCTTGAACATGAATGCGGTGTGAATGTGATCATCGATGACAAGGCGCGCTGTGTTCAAATCTCATGTTTTGATCCTATTCGACTCTTTATCGCAAAGAAAGCAATTAATGAATTGTTTTCTGACGGACGCATCCACCCGACCAAAATACGGGCAGTCATTGAGGACGCAAGACGATCGATTCCTAATAAAATTCTAAAAGAGGGGGAGAAAGCCGCGTCCCTTGCCGGTGTCTTTGGCTTGCATATTGAGCTTATAAAACAATTGGGCGCCCTTCACTTTCAGAGCAGTTTAGGACAAAACGTACTTCAGCATTCAGTTGAGGTGAGCCAAATCATGGCTCTTCTTGCTTCAGAGCTGCAACTAGACAGCAAGCTTGCTGCCCGCATCGGACTTCTACATGATATTGGAAAGGCATCTTCAGCAGTGGATCGCTCACACGCGCTTGCCGGATATGACTTTGCAATCAAATACGGTGAAGGTGAAAAAGTTGCAAATGGGATCGGTTGTCACCACTTTGAAATGACTCCTCAAACAATTGAAGGCAGCTTATGCGCAACTGCCGACGCGATTTCTGCCGCTCGTCCGGGCGCCCGAATTGAGGCGATTGAAGAGTATATTAAACGCAACGAAGAACTGGAGAAAATTGCCATCTCATGCGAAGGAGTGGAAAAAGCTCACGCGCTGCAAGCGGGTCGAGAGCTCCGAGTTATTGTTTCAGCCAATCTCGTATCAGAGGCTAGGGCGCCTCTACTTGCAAGAGAAATAGCAAAAAAGGTGGAAGAGACTCTTTCATATCCAGGTCGAATCCAGGTGACAGTCTCTCGGGAAAAAAATATCGTCGAATATGCCTATTAGTACATATTTGAACATTTGTTTTTTTACCTGCTTATGATTTTTAAGCATACGTTTTGGAGACTAATCGCGAATAATAAAACCTTTAAACAATTCCCCTTGCCAAAAGTGACTTGGCCTTGTAAAATCTTGTCAATTAGTACTGAGGAGAGAATATTCTATGGCGCGATCGATATGCTACTGCGAACCAAAAGCTGCATTTGCGGGTGAGTCTAACACTTGGCATTTTATTTATAAAACATCTGTAAAGCTTCAGAAGGGAACGATATTACGATTTGATTTATTTAGCGACGGACGTGAAATAGATTGGGAAATTCCAAGCGTAAAACCGAAAGCGACAAAAAATGTCATTTATGGACTCCTGGGTTCAAAAAAGATCTATCCAACTGAAAGCGAGATCGCTGAGAGCTTCACTCCCGTCTATGATTTTGTATTGCCGACTGTTGTCAAGCCGGACGAAACATTTACAATTGTCATCGGATCGCCCAACGCAAAACAGCTTGTGAGTCAAGGAACAACAGCTCAGACCTACACCCAAAGAAGAAGAGTGTTTCATCTTTATGTCGACACATCGGGCAAAGGCAAATTTGGCGACCCTGAGGTCTTCACTATGGATATTAGAGGAGGTCCATTACACAATATAAAGCTCTTTGCTCCTTCGATTGTCTTCAAAAATAAGCGTTTTGATTTAATGGTACGTTTTGAAGATGAGTTTGGTAATCTTACGGGAAAAGCTGACGAAGACACTTTAATTGAGCTCTCATACGCTCAGCTTCGCGAAAATTTAAATTGGCAAATCTTCGTACCGGATACAGGGTTTTTAACTATACCCAACCTATATTTTAACGATGAAGACACATACGTCATTTGTTTAAGGAACACAAAAACTAAAGAAGAATTTCACTCAAAGCCGATCAAGTGCTTTGCTACACCGAATCATAGTCTATTTTGGGGTCAGCTCCATGGCGAATCGGAAAAGGTCGATTCGACAGAAAATATTGAAAACTGCTTAAGACATCTGCGTGATGATGATTTTTTCCAATTCTTTGCGGCCTCGCCTTTTGCAAACCAGGAAGAAACCTCAAACGATATCTGGAAGTTGATCCAACAAAACATCTCCGAATTTGATGAAGGAGAGCGATTTGTTACATTTCAAGGATTTCAATGGGTAGGGAAGCCAAAGGAAGAGGGAGTTCGGCAATTTCTTCATGCAAAAGATAGTCGTCAGCTCATTCGCTACGATGAAGGGAAAGGACAATCGTTAAAAAAAATATATAAAGGCTTTGCGCCCAAAGAGTGCATTTCCATCCCGACATTTACCATGGCTAAAGGGTTTGAATACGATTTTAAGGATTTCAATCCTGAATTTGAGCGTGTGGTTGAGATCTATAATGCGTGGGGAAGTTCTGAGACGACGGCAAAAAGTGGTAACTCATTTCCTATCCACAACAAAAAGAAAACAGGCGTGAACGAGGTTGCTGAAGGATCCATTATCAAAGCTTTAAATCAAAATAAAAGGTTCGGTTTTGTTGCAGGAGGTCTTGACGATCGCGGAATTTACAGTAGCTTCTACGAAGATGAACAAGAGCAGTATTTTCCGGGATATACCGGGATTTTTTCCGAGCACTTAACGAGAAGCTCGCTTTTCGATGCGCTGTATAATAGACGGTGCTACGCTACAACAGGGGAGCGGATGATTCTTGTCTTTTCCATAGCGGGTGCACCGATGGGAAGTGAGCTGACAACTGCAGAAAAACCGGGTTTAATCGTAAATCGCCATATCAAAGCATATGCAGCCGGAACATGTAAATTAAAAACTATTGAGCTTGTTAGAGGTGGCGATGTCATCCATACAGTCAAACCTGATCTCTATCACCATGAATTTTCCTATGACGACTTGGTCGATATCAATACGATAGCTTTAAGTCCTCAATCAAAAGAGTCTCCTTTCCTTTATTACTATCTTCGTGTAACCCAAGAGGATGGAAATATGGCATGGAGCTCTCCAATATGGATTGATGTAGAGGAGACAAGCTTGAAAAGTAAACCAAGGAAAAAATGACAAACACTTTTTGGGTTACAATTCTGCTGACATTTGTTTTGTGTCTGATAGCGACGTTTTTTCTTGGAATTAGCTATTTTTTAACAGGCAAATCCACTTACCGTGTCGGAAGATGCGGTAAAAATCCTAAAGAAGAGAGAGACCGCAAAAACAAGGGATGTGGAGATGACCCCACGTGTCCGTTATGTGGAACAAATGACGAAACCTCCAAAAAATCAGAGGACGATGACGTACCAAAAAAAAGCGCCTGAATCAATTAAAGAGATGTTTGGGGCAATTGCCAAAAATTATGACAGAACAAATGCGATCCTTTCCTTTAAAATGCACAAACACTGGAATATGGAGCTTGCGAAAGCTGTCGCACATAAAAAGGAGGTTCGCGCATTTCTTGACCTTTGTTGTGGAACAGGTGAAATTGCATTTAACTATGCAAAGCTCAATAACGGCCCGTTTGAACTTCACCTTCTAGACTTCACACCCGAGATGCTCGATATTGCAAAGGCAAAAGCAAAAAAGCTATGTCTTGATGGTCAGCGTATCCATTATATTCAATCAGACGCCCAAAAAATTCCACTTCCCGATGAGGTTATCGATTGTGTGACAATTTCTTACGGAATTCGAAATGTGAGTAACCCGAGCCTTTGCATCAAAGAAGCGTTTCGTGTGCTTCGTCCCGGAGGGTTGATGGGAATTTTAGAGCTGACCCGCCCGAAAAATCCATTTTTGAAACTCGGTCATACGATCTATTTAAAGACAATCCTACCTATCCTGGGTAAGCTCATGACTTCAAATACAAAGGCTTATCACTATCTTAGTCAAAGTATACAGTCTTTTCAAACTCCAGAAAACTTAAAAAGGCTAATGGAAGAAGAGGGCTTTAATCCGGTGACGACAAAAAAACTCTCGGGAGGGATTGCGACAATTGTTCTTGGAACAAAGCCTGTTTAAATTCACTATCGCTCGATATCTCTGATATTTTCAGTCGTATTTTGCAATGAACATGCGATAAAATAAACAGTATAAATATTATTCTTATTCACTATTTTGATATAATGCTCGGCTATTAAAGGAAATTACATGTCTGCACTAGAATGGATTAATCAGATACGAAATTGGGTTTGGGGGCTTCCTCTTTTACTTCTTTTGCTGGGCACCGGTATCTATCTTACGATCATCCTTAAAGGCGTGCAGTTTCGTTATCTCGGTTACGCTTTAAAAGAGGTGTTTAAAAAAAAGCCAAAAGGAGCAGAAGGGGATATCAACCATTTCGAGGCCCTTATGACAACACTTGCGGGGGCGATAGGAACCGGCGCCATTGTAGGGGTGACAACAGCGATTTGCCTCGGAGGTTTTGGAGCGATTTTTTGGATGTGGGTCACGGCAATTTTAGGAATGGCTACTAAATATGCAGAATCCCTTCTAGCTGTAAAATACCGGGAGAAAGATAAGTTTGGTGAGATGATCGGCGGTCCAATGGAGTACATAGAAAAGGGCCTCGGATTAAAATGGCTTGCCTCGATATTTGCAGGCTTTGGAATGCTTGCAGCTATTGGAACGGGAAATCTTGTGCAAGTCAATTCGATTGCAGACGCTATTGTATCGGTATGGCATATCAACCCATGGATTACAGGCGTTATAGTTTCTCTAATTACAGCACTTGTCATTCTAGGCGGCGTTAAGAGTATTGGACATGTGGCAGGTGTCCTTGTTCCTGCTATGGCACTTTTTTATATGATCGGTGGATTTGTCATTCTAGCTATGAATTTCACTAAAATACCCGGCGCTTTTGCCCTCATTTTTGAAGGCGCATTTACCGGCAATGCCGCATGCGGGGGCGTTGTAGGTGCGGGTCTTATGCTCACGATTCAAACAGGTGTTGCAAGAAGTGTTTTCTCAAATGAAGCGGGGCTTGGAATTTCATCTATTGCCGCTGCAGCCGCACAAACGGACTCTCCGTGCAGACAAGCCTTGATTACAATGACCGGGGCTTTACTGTCCACAATGATTATTTGCACAATGACCGGACTTGTACTTGCTGTGACAGGGGTATTTGATTCCCAGCCACTTGTCGGACAGACATTAAACGGAGCTAGCCTTACCATTGCCGCCTTTAACTCCTCATTTAATGGGGGAAGCTATATTGTTTCGATCGGTTTAATTCTGTTTGCATTTTCAACGATTTTAGCTTGGGGCTATTATGGAGAGAAATGCTGCGAGTATCTTTTAGGGGAGCGTGCAATCCTCCCTTATCGTATTTTTTTCATTATCATTATTATTCCGGCCGCAGCCATTGAAATGGAGTTGGCTTGGTATCTAGCGGATATCTCCAATGGTCTAATGGCAATTCCAAACCTGATCGCTCTTTTAGGCCTTTCTTCTGTAATCATATCCGAAACTAAAAAGTTTTTAATAGATTCATGAAATTTATCAACATTTTATATGAAATTATCTGGGGGCCTCCTCTATTAATTGCAATTGTTGCAACAGGTATCATGTTAACGTACTCATTGCGGGGATTGCAGTTTCGATACTTTAAATTGGCATTGCAATTATTAATCAAAGGAAGCTCTAAAAGCAAAAAGCAAGGCGATATTCGACCCTTTCAATCCTTAATGACAAATATGGCAGGTACAATTGGCATAGGAAACTTAGCAGGTGTGGCAACAGCACTTGCTGTTGGTGGACTCGGCTCTCTTTTTTGGATGTGGGTCACAGCATGCATAGGAATGGCGACACTCTATTCCGAGGCCTTTCTTGCGGTTAAGTATCGTGTCAAAGATAAAAGAGGTGAGATGTGCGGGGGGCCGATGTATGTAATCTCTCGGGGTTTAAACAACCATAAGCTCGCCTTTCTGTTTGCTCTCCTCGGATCGTTTGCGGCATTCGGCGGTGGAAACCTCATTCAAGCAAATAGTGTAGCTGATGTCATGCAACGGGTTTTCTTAATTCCGAACTACCTTACGGCCATTGTTTTGTTTATTATTATTGCCTCTATTTTACTTGGAGGAATTAAAAGTATTGGAAAGGTAGCGTCAATTTTAGTTCCGTTAATGGGGATATTGTACCTCACATGCGGATGTGTGATTCTTGCGTTTCATTTGGATCAAATACCATCAGCGATTTTCCTCATCATCAAAAGTGCATTTACCGGTCAAGCGGCTTTTGGGGGGTTTGCGGGAAGTTCAATGATCACGGCGATGCAAACGGGCGTCTGCCGGGGAGTGATGACAACAGAGGCGGGTCTTGGAACAGCGGGGATTGTCGCTGCTGCTGCTAAGACAGATAGTCCTGAGGGTCAGGGTTTAATTTCAATGACCGGAAGCTTTTTCTCAACCCTACTAATTTGTACGATCACGGGACTAGTGTTAACAGTTACCGACGCTTTTGGTCAAGTCGACATCAACGGAAAGCTCTTGAACGGCGCCTCTATGACAGTTGCCGCGTTTAACTCAACCCTTCCCTATGGCGGTGAGATCGTTGCAGTTTCACTTCTTCTATTTGCTCTGACAACAATTTTAGCTTGGGGCTACTATGGAGAAAAGTGTTTAGAATATATCCTGGGTGAAAACTCGGTTGTTCTCTATCGAACCATCTTTTGCATCGTACTTATCCCCGGGGCTCTTTTAGATCTTGAACTCGTATGGAAGATCTCAGATATCACAAATGGCCTGATGGCGATTCCAAACCTAATCGGAATCTTTCTTTTAGCCAAAGTGGTTGTGAAACAAACCGCTCAATTCCTGCAAGAAAACCACAGCGAAGAGAAAACTGTAAGCGAAGGAACCCTTGGATAACTTAGGGGTTCCATTTAACTTTGCACATCAAACGAGCTGAGGAAGTTTTTGGTTAATTTCCTCTAGCCTATGCACAGCTTTCTCAAGTAGAAGCTGTTTACTTTCAACAAGTTCTTTTGGCGCTCTAGAAATAAAATCTTCATTGGATAACTGTTTCTTCATTTTTTCAATGGAATCAACTGTTTTGAGCTTCTCTTTTTCCAATCTTACTCTTTCCTGCGCTTTAAACTCGTCTGACATTGGAATCACAACTTCAAGATCTCCGATGCGCACATGCGAGGCAAGACCCAGATTGTCAGCGTTTGTAGCAAATCGTAAAGTCGATCTACGATTAAGCGCTTCAATCAAAGATAGGTTGTCTTTTACTATGGAGCTGTCAGCGCCCACAATATAGACATCCACATCGGCTTGGAGTGGAATTTTCATTTCGCCACGGATATTGCGAATGGCATAAATGATTTCGCTGATGAAGTTGAAAGTTGTCTCTACATTGGTTGAAACATCTTGCGCATTGATCAAAGTCGGATAGGGTGAAACAATGCAAGCCGATGAACGAATCGCCTTTGAGAATCTCTCCGTATAAGAATCCTTATCAACGATTTCCGGAAGATTTTTATAATGCGACTTAATCTGTTGAAAGAGCTCCTCTGTAATAAAAGGTGCCATCGGGTGGATCAGTTGCACGGCATTCAGTAAAACATATGCCAAAACTTTTTGGCAGTTTTTTCGATCTTCACGCTCTCCAACTTTTCCAAAGAGGGTCGGCTTTGCAATCTCAACATAATAGGCGCAAAACTCTTTCCAGTAAAACTCGTAGGCTAGAGTAGCTGCGCGATCAAACTCATAGAGAGAGAGCGCTTTATTCACCTCAACAATTGTGCGATTTAAACGACATAAAATCCAGCGGTCAGCAAGTGTGAGTTTGGAGTCATTAAGACCTTCTTGAATATCAGCTTCGGTTAAGGGATCTTCACCCAACAGATTCATTAACACAAAGCGTGCGCCGTTCCATATTTTATTTGCGAAATTTTTATAGTCTTCAAAACGGCGGCGATCCAGATCAATTTGCCAAGAATGTGTCGCACTTGCGGTTAGTGCCATGCGAACTGCGTCTGTGCCGTACTGCTCGATCATTTCAAGGGGGTCAATAATATTACCCTTTGATTTAGACATTTTTTCCCACTTCATACGCACATCTTTAGGAACAGGTTTTCCTAAATCATATTCGACGCGCTCTTTCTCAGGGATGTATTGAATCTGCCCTTCGGCATCTTCCTTCCAGTATGACTTACCAAAAATTAAACTATGTAGATAGACTTCGTGAAATGGGACCTCATCAAGGGTGTATTTACCCATCAAAATCATACGGGCAACCCAGAAAAATAAAATATCATGCCCAGTAATTAATGCAGAGTTAGGGTAAAACCGCTTCCACATCTCCGTTTTTTCCGGCCAGCCTAATGCAGTAAAAGGCCAAAGAGCTGAAGAAAACCACGTATCCAAAACGTCTTCATCTTGATACCAATCGTCTGGATTTTTCTGAATCTCTTCCGGAATGCCCTCAGCGTCAAAACAGATCATCTCTTCAGGATTTTGTTTATTGTACCAGATTGGGATCCGGTGACCCCACCAGAGTTGGCGGCTGATGCACCAATCGCGCAAATTATCTATCCAGTGGAAGTAGGTATTTTCCCAATTTTTCGGAATTAACAGGACCTCGCTCTCTTCAACAGCCTTTCGCAAGGTGGTTTTGAAGGCGCTCATTTTCACAAACCACTGTTTTGAAAGGTAAGGCTCTATCACAGCTTTTGAGCGATAGGAAATGCCTACTCGATGTGAATGAGGCTCAATTTTTTCTAACAGGCCACTTGATTCCATTGCATTAATCACAGCAGTTCTCGCATCTGCCATCGTCATCCCGGTGAATGGCGCTCCGTTTTCATTGATGCGACCATTTGGGGTCATTATGTTGATCATAGGAAGATCGTGACGCATTCCGATCTCATAGTCATTTGGATCATGCGCAGGAGTGACTTTAACAGCTCCGGTTCCAAATTCAATATCGACAAAAGCATCTGCAATGATTGGGATCGGGCGATTTTGAATGGGAAGTAAAACATGCTTGCCAATTAGGTGCTCATAACGCGTGTCTTTAGGGTTAACTGCAACTGCAACATCGCCAAGCATTGTCTCGGGGCGGGTTGTTGCAATTGTCAACGTCTCTGCACTATTTTCAATCGGGTAATTAAAATACCAAAGGAAGGACTCTTTATCTTCATGTTCAACTTCATCATCGGCAAGCGCTGTTTCTGTTACAGGATCCCAATTCACAAGATAATCACCCCTATAAATGAGACCATCGTCATACATCTTTTTAAAGATCTTTCGCACCGCTCGGTTATTTTCGGGATCCATTGTAAATCGGTGTCGAGACCAGTCACAAGAACATCCGAGTTTTTTCTGTTGGTTAATGATGTTGTCTTGGTTATCTTCCTTCCATTTCCATACGTGGCTTAAAAACTCTTCTCTAGAAAAATCGCGGCGCCGTTTGCCTGTTTGAGAAAATAGATGACGCTCAACAACAGTTTGGGTCGCGATTCCCGCGTGATCGGTTCCCGGCACCCAAAGAGCCTCAAATCCAAGCATCCGCTTCCAACGCACAAGCAAATCCTGAATCGTATTCCCAAGAGCGTGGCCGACATGAAGATTTCCGGTGACATTTGGGGGTGGCATGACGATGCAATAGGGAGGTTTCTCTGAAGCTGGGTCTGCTTCAAAATAACTGTGTTGCTCCCAAAATGCGTACCATTTTTTATCAATTGCTTTAGGATCATAGGTTTTAGGTAAATCTTGATTTTCTAAAAATTGTGTCATAAGGAAAAAACCGCTTTCAAATAGTGGTTAATAGTATCAGTTGGCATGATTCTTGTATAGACAGGAGGTATAGCTTTAATGCCTTTCGATAGAGCCAAAAACCATATGAATTCCCTAGATAAATCAGTTTCTTAAGACAATATATCCCCATTTGGAATGAAATATGCATCAGTTATGGTGGATCATATTGTCTAGGTTTTAAAATGAAGGGACTGATAGAAAGTCTAAAAAAAATATTGAGGGCCATTATTCCCATTGATTGGGACTTCAGCTTCGCTAAAAAGAGGCTAGAAACTGATATACTTCAAACATTGAAGTTACTCTACGCCAATCTAGAATCTGTTCATAATTCTAAAATTGAGGATTCCTTTGAACTTTTGAGCCTTATTGATTTGGATCTGGAGATCAAAAGACAATTGCTTGCACACAGTTATCGATCTTATCAACACAAGTCATCATTTAACAAAAAGATCTATTTGGCTCTGTATGCTTCAGCAAAAAAATGGTTACAAGGCCGCCATGATACCGAACACCGGTCAATTGATGAAAATGATATTTCAGCGCTGATGACAATGGCTAGATATTTTGAATTTGCAAAACTGGCCATTCAAGACTTAAGTTTACAAAAGGCTGCTTTTGAATGGGCTCTTCGCGACCGTTTAGATATCATTATATTCATCCTATTTCCAATCCTGCAGCAAAAGCTTGTCAGTAGCGGATTAAGCGCTCGTATCTCTAGAGTCAACCCCGGTTCCTTGCGGCATAAGAATCAACAGGTTTTTCTTTTATTTGAAGGGGAAGAGGTCAATATTCTTGACGAAATGAATACTATTACATTTCGCGGTAACTACACACTTACAGTGGGTCAAATATTTGATGTTTTTGCTCAAAAAGATTTTAAGGAGGGGAACCTTGAGTATTCAATCAACGGGGTTATCAACTGGAATATTTTTAAGTGGGGATACTGGGATTGCGATCTAAACACATATCAAACGTTAAGCCTAGATAGCGTAGATTGGTGGAAGCAGCTCCCAGTAGTGAAAATAATGACGATACAGGAGGCACAAAAGCTGTACGGACTACACTTGGATGGCATATCGTGGAATCTTGCTGTCACGGCAAACCGAAGTTACACCACTTTAAATCCGCTTTCCAACCACGCCTTTCAAGAAGTTGCCATTCCTTTTGACAGCAAACATTATGCAATATTTGCCTTTGGGAAATTTGGAACTGAAATACCCGAAAGCTTTAGCGCACTGAATGCGCTCCCCAGAATGTGCGCCTTTGTTCCGGCAACAATTGCATACCCTGATCCCGGATACTTCCATGCAGATCGTCAATTTGCCAGATACTCCTACCCATTAACAAAAGCGCACGGCATTTCCTTGATGAGAGGTATCGCTCAGGATATGAATCTTGGTCGCAAAGGCAAGCTCTTTTATCAAATACAATCTGAAAACTGTGCAAAATGGATCCATGACATGCTTGGCTCCGTTGTGGGTGAAGAAAATATCCCGAACCTTTTCTTTATTCATTTTCTAGAGACTGAACCTGTCGGAATTGTTGCCGCTTTATTTAATACAATAAAGGCGCTTCCTGTTGAACTGCAAACATTTGTTCTGACTAGACTCCATTACTTACTCGGCGCTTCCAGTAAAGGGGTGTGGGTAGAAGAAAGCTACATAAGCTTATGTACGACCCACTTTTGGGAAAACGGCTCTGTCTATTTGCCGGCATATTTGCATAAGCAGCAAGAATCAAAAAACATCGGCAGAGTTCATCTATTTAAACCAGTCTTTCAAAAAGTCTTTGAACGACTTAGAAGGCGCATCGATTCAGTCAAGCCTTATGGCTCATTTTGTGCTAATTGCCCTTTCAAAGAGTGGTTTGCACAAATCATTAATCCATCTGCGAGGCACATGCAATTCATACCTAAACCCGATTTATGTCTACCGACTATGCGACATATCCTTGACAATGACCCACCTCTCTTTATATTGTAAACAGATGCATCCATTAACCTTCTTTTCTGCTGTTGAGAACCAACACAACCTCGATCGATTTGTTATTTGTACGAAGAGAAGCTGGCGATACGAAAACCGACTAGAGCGCTTTGTTAGAAAAATCTTTCATTTTATCGGTCTAAAGTGGTTCGAAACATTTCTCTTGAGAAAAGTCGATTGTTACATGCAATCTCTTTTCGATCGCTGCGAAGCTTTGCCTCCTGAAGATTTAAGCAGAGGGTGCAGTCTCATTGCTGAACCTTCACTCCCTCTCAAAAGGCGCATCATTGCCCTTCAGTGCCGATTGGGTGAAGAACATAAGGAAACGGGCAACTTAGAGGAATTAATACAACTAGCGAGGCAATTTAAACAAAAGCAGTACTGTTTCAAAGAAGATGAAGAGATAACTAGGTACAATCAGATACAGTTGGAAGAGGCAGCCTCAGTTCCTGATTTTTGCGCTCTATTAATCAACGATCCTATCTATCGAAACCAGTTCTTTACCTGGACCCTTATTGAGGGGAATCGGACTCTTCCTATCCTCTTTTACCCCGCGCATTTTAAAAAGCTCTCAGACTGCTTGCTTTCAAAACGGATAGGGTTTTACGAGAGACGCGCCAAAAGGGCTCCTGTTTTACAAATTGGCCGTCAATCGCTATCTTTTTCAGTAGAAGGTAAGCGCGTCAATTTGCTTGATCCCAACGCGGTTGCAGTTGATAATCTTCGAGTTAAAGATGTTTTTTCGATTTTTTTAGAGAAAAATCGCGATGTTGGACCGAGCAACTGCTCGCTTGAGATGTTTGCAGGTGGTGAAATTTTAGTATGGAACCCAAAAACATTCAAAAGGGGGAACCAACTGCTTAATTTACACTCAAAAGATTGGTGGATGCACATTCCGGCAGTTGAAGAACTGACCTTAAAAGAGACTTCTTTCCGTTACAAAGTGAATGTTGATGGGAAGTGCGCGATCTTATCAAATATAGCTAAACTCTATACTCCCCATTATGACCTTAGCGGATCTCATTCTTATGTTGAGATAGCCATTCCAAGAAAGAGAAAGTACCGCATTTTAACCTTTGGCAAATTTGCTTGGCGCTACCCAAAGACAATCAAAGAGTATCTTCAGGTTATTGTAAAAACCGATCGCGGAGTGATATGCAGCCCCGATGAGAATATTTTCAACTCAGAAAGGCTCCAAGTGGCTAATGTTACCCTCATATCGCAAGAGAGAACAGATCAGTTCCTTAATCTGGTGGCAGCCGAGATACAGCGATCAATAGAGGGGAAAGTGGTATTTCAATTCCTTGCGCATAACTGTACCGAGTGGGCTCAAAAACTTGCGCAACAAATTGTTCCGGAAATTCCCGAAATTTACCGTATTTCTTATAATGATTTTGAGATTCCCGGTAAATTTGGCAAGATCCTCCATGTCGTAAAAAATTGGAAATCGGCTCTATCTGCCTTATTTCAACTCCTTGGATCTCAAGAGGGAGCCGAGTATGAGAACTTTTCTGGTAAAGCCATCTATTTTTCCCTCTATCACGGTGCGCCTTGGAATACCAAGTTCTTGTACCATCCGGCCCGTATTCTTGATCATCATCAAAAGTTAATTATTCACAAATATAAGGGCGTCTAAAAGCTCATTTTTTCAATATTTTTTAAAGAAACGTATATTAAAATAAAAACTATACACATCTTTACATGTTATTAATATTTTAAACATATAATAATAAGTAACTATTAAGAGGAATATTAATAATGACAGTTGAAGCATATAGACGCCCAGAGGATGTTCAACCTGCAGCACTTGCAGAAGTACAACTTACTCCACAAAGTTCATATGATTTAAGTGAAGAGAAGGCTGAGCCATCAACTGCTTCCCATACTCTCAATGCTCAAGAGGAAACGACTTTAAAAGCATTTGATGTTGCTGGCGGAGTGCTTACAGTTATGGACCAAGTGCAAAAACCGGCATATCGACTCTACCAGTTTCGAGATGAGGGCTTTGGAATAAATGTCTCCTCGATGGGGAAGGTATTCGTCTTGGGTTCTTTCTTGATTGATACCGGAATGTTAGGATATAGTATATATGAGTTTACCCGTACTCGCGATGGAGAAGTGCTTATTGGTATCGCAGAGCAGCTTCCGGGTCTCATTCTAGAATCAACCACAGCGCTTAAACTCGGTGGTGCCTTATCAAGTAGCTTAGAAACTGTAGCTTCAGCCGCTCCTTTTTTGTTAGGGATAGGTGCTGGAATGCTCTTAATCTCAGCTGGAAGAAAAGTGCGTACATACCGACGTCTCAACGCCTTAAAAAACAAGTTTGACAAAATTGAATCAATCACAGCTAAAGATCTAAACACATTTAAACTCACCAAGTTGGTAGGAAATGATGTCTTGGAGAAGATAAAACAAAGAGACCCTGCGATGCAAAAGCTTCTTCTTGGACGCCTCGCATATATAAAGCGCTCAACTGCTCTATCTGCTGTAACTCAACTAATCACAGCAATTGCAGTTGGAATCCTGCTTATATTTCCTCCATTAGCTCCGTTTGCTGTAGTTCCATTATTAACGCTTGCTGCCATCTTGAGTTTAGGAAATTACTTAACAAGTCAATACAAGGCAAGACAGTTTGGTCATGAATTGAGCAAGCAGTTGAATAATGGGTCTGACTCCATATCACCGGAACGTAAGAGCTCAAATTGGGTAAAATACGGTTTTCTTTTTACCCCAACTAGTTACCTAATTAATAAGGGAGTTCTCAGGAGAGACGGTCAAGAGATGACGTCGCACCTTTTGTAACTTTTCATGTGTAGAGAGCTCTAATGCCGCTTTTAGGTGCTTTTTAGCCATCGGATAATTGCATTCCTCAAGATGAAGCGAGCATAAGAGAAATTCGACAAAAGGCGATTTTGCGTCCAGCGCCTCATACCTTTGCAAAGCTTTGATTGCCTCCTTTCGCTTGCGTAAATTCAAATTGATCTTAGCAAGAGTTAAATAACCGGCTCGAAATTCAGGTTCGGCACTTAAGAGTTCTTCAAGTTTAGACTTTCTTTGGCGCCAACTCAGGTGGTTATCCTCTCCCTCTTTTAAAACAAGCTGAATGGAGGGAAGACTTGCTTTGTGATTCAAATAATCTTCTGCAAGAATGAAAGGCTGCCCAGCGGGTGATCCTTTAACGGCTTCTTTAAGATAATACACTCCCTCTTTCTCTTTTCCGTTAAATAGATAGGAAAATCCAAGTAACTCCTGAAGCAGTGGATCATTTTTTAAATATTTCTCAGCAGACTGATAAGATTGAAGGGAGCTTTCGATTTCCTCATCTGCCCATTGTCTGGACGCTTTGTTAAAATAGGTAAGGCCAATCACTTCTTTGATACTCCGCGTGATTAGCTGATTGCCTTCTATGCCGATAAAGTGCTCTGTCTTTACATTTGCACCTCTTGCTGTGGTTTCAATGTTTATCACTTGATCCCCGTTGCAGTATCTTACATATATATGACCGGGGGGTGTGACCGCTTCCAGAGAAAGGTGTAAACGCTGCGCAAGTGTCAAATAGAGGATAGAGGTACCAAGACATACACCGTGGTGAGAGTCAACAACCGATGCGAGCGAACTATAGGTATCAATTGCCTTTACATGCTCCGATAGAGGAGGGTAACGCACACCAATTTGCTCATACATCATCTTGTTCATGCAATTGATTTTTTCCTGAGGAGTATCTGTCTGAAGATAAGGGGTGATCTGAAGAGCAAAAAGATCTAAGAGCGCCTCGTAGGTGCGAATTTTCTCTTTAAAATGCGGGTCTTCCTTTAATTCAGTGATTAAGATAGCCCGAGCTAAATCAATCTCATCTGTCTGAAGGGCCAATACCTCTTCCTCTGACCAAACGTGATGTCCTCTTAAGTGTCGATGTGGCAAAGAGGCGCCAAGCGTTTCAATAGACTGCAGGGTATTTTCATCAAATATCAAATCATGGGTTCTCTCAAAAAGCGCGCGCAATGGCCTCTCATACGTGAGTACCTCATTTGGCTCAAATCTATAATTGAGAAGATTCCACACCTGCGCAAGTGCATCATTTCCTTGATCAGACTCAGGATATAGTGTGTAAAAGGTGACAAGATCTTGAATGGAGCGGGGGTCTAAGGTTTTATATAAGGTACTCTCATGTGAGGCTGAGAGTAAAAAAGGAATAAAAATGAGCAAAAGTAATTTCATATAAGCAGAATACCAAAAGGTGTGATATATCAAAAGAATGGAAGCACCTGCTCTTATACCCAAACATTTAACTCCCTTTCTACAGGTAGATAACGACCTTCAGTTATTTCAAGGGCTAAAAAAGGACCTTTTGTATTTGACGGAGTTTCTTGAGGTATCTGCTTTAGATCAAACTTGGACGCTGAACCATTCAGAGTTTTATCAAACGACATTTTCTTATTTCACTCGACTTTATCTGCAAGGCAGACTGAGTCCTTTACTAACCAAACGCATTATCAAAGCGATTCAAGCAGGCAATTCTACCCTTCTTTCTTATCTACCAAAAGACACATCTCTTAATGTAGAGGGTAAAAAAATTCCAGTAAACAGTCTTCTATTTGACTTAAACAATCAATATTGGCTTTCAAACGAATTGTCCTATGATCAGTTTTCGATCATTGAAGAGTTTATTGAAACAGGAGAGGTGAATCGTCTCTTTGAAAAAAAGGAAGAAGTAATCGAAAATTTACTTAAGACTGTCTCACACTATGGGATTCAAGAGCTTGCTATTCTTTTAGAAAAGCATCTTGCTCATTATATTACAGCTAAAAATGCAATCGATACACTCAAAAGTGCATCGAAAAATCATTGGCAATTTTTATTAGAACAAGCAAGCGCGCACATAGAAGAGATTGCGATCTCCTCAGATGGCCCCGGTCATTTAAAAGCAAGGATTGATCATGTGAGCAACAAGAGTTTAGCTGTCTTTGAGACACTTTCTCCTTTTATCACCGAAGTTGCTTTCAAAGATTCTAGAGTCATTACCTACTTAAACAGAGTAAAGGGTCTCCAAGCCCTAGACATTAGAGAATCCTCATTTATGCCAAAAATTCCCGAAGAGATCAGTGGAAAAATTTTGAAGTTAAACCTAAAAGCAACGTTATGGCTAACTCAAGAGTGGATATTGCAATTTACAAATCTTCAATCTATAGACTTGAGTCAAAATCCTCATCTCGATTTTTCCTTTTGGTCCTCTCTTTCCAATTTTCCAAGGCTTGAGGAGCTGAATATATCGTCAAATACTCAGGTCGATGATGAGCAACTTTCACTGATCCTCTTGGCTGCACCAAACTTAAGATCGCTCTCTCTAGAAGGGTGTAAGAAAATTTCACCTGAAGGTCTAAGTACAATCGGCAACCATCTGCGTCATCTACGACACTTAAATGTCTCTAACACAAACCTTTCTGATACAGCCTTAACATCAATTCTCTCTCAAGCAAGGCGCTTAAAACATTTAAAGCTGACAAAGTGTCCGTCTATATCTGAAAGTATAAAACAGAAAGTCAAAGAATTAATCTCTGATTAACAAGCGGCCCTTTGCAAGCTTGATATCTTCGGTAATCTGATTTTTAAGATCTTCAATAGATGCAAATTTTTTTTCAGGGCGCAAAAACGATGAAAAGAGAACCTCCATCCACTGGCCGTATATGTGTTTCGAAAAGTCAAAAAGATGCACCTCAAGAAGGGGAACAGGGTGGGTACGAATTGTAGGAGCAATCCCAAGATTCGCAATCCCGGGATATTTTTTTGAATCAATGACGACTTCAATCGCATAAACACCAAAAGGGGGGAGACAGAGGCCTGTGACATCAAAATTTGCTGTAGGGTAACCAATAGCCGTGCCCCGAGAGTTTCCGCGTGTAACCTGCGAATAGATGGAGTAGGGGCGATTCAAAAGCTTTGATGCCTCTACCAACTGACCGGTAGTAATGCATTTTCGGATCGCGCTGCTTGAAATTCCTTCAACCTCTTCTACGTAGTAGAGTTTGAATTGATTTTTTGCCAGAGTAGACAATGTATCGCGATCTCCCTTTTTATCTTTTCCAAACCGCGCATCGTGACCTAAAACGAGGGTCTGAAATTGTAAAGGAGAAATTTTTTGCAGAAATTGCTCGGGAGAAAGAGAGGCGAGTTGCGCTGTGAAGGGGAGAGTAATCACATGATCAACACCTTCACTTTTAAGGAGTTTGATGCGATGTGAAAGCGTGCAAATGAGGGGAGTTGGGTGACTCGAATTTAAAATAGTTGAAGGATGGTTTGAAAAGGTGATAACGACAGAGGATCCGCCAATTTTTAGAGCTTCACTTTTGAGTTTACGTAAGACTGACTGATGCCCTTTGTGTACACCATCGAAATTGCCTAGTGTCACAGCGGTCGGACCTTTCAGTTCTCTTGCCAATTGAAGGTCTTCGAGTTCTTTCATTTTGTCCTTTGGCCGCATCACCATATCGTTTGGTTCACATCTAATGAAAAGCCTAAAGGGGCTTTCAGTAGGAATGCCTATCTATTGAATTACATTTGCTTCGATTTCTTCTTTACTAATATTTGGAGAAAACAACTTTTCACCATCAATGCACTGCTCTAATGCATATATTCCAGAACGCGTACGCTTTAATTGAGTGAGATGAGCGCCGCATTCAAGCTTCTTACCGAGATCATCGGCAATTGCACGCACATAGGTGCCTTTGCTACATTCAACCTTCAGATCAAGAAAGGGGTACTCATAATTCAATACATCGACTTTCATGGAAACGGTCACTGGGTCTCTTTCTACAGTTTCCCCTTTTCTTGCCAGAAGATAGAGAGGTTTTCCATTTCTTTTTTTTGCGGAGAACATCGGAGGGATCTGCTGAACTTCTCCTTGAAAATGGAAAAGCTCCTTTTGGATCTGATCTAAAGTCGGTACAACCTCTGAAGTAAAGAGTGTCTCTCCATCACAGTCGAAGCTATCAGTCGCTACGCCGAGTTTAAGCCTTGCGATATATTCTTTATCATCGTTGAGAAATTTGTCTGCTTTTTTTGTGAAATTACGACCCACCAATAGAACCATTACACCCGTTGCAAATGGGTCGAGAGTACCTGCATGGCCTATTTTTTTGATATTTAATTTTTTTCGCAGAGCCGTAATAAGGCTAAAGGAGGGATTTCCCCTTGGTTTATCAACAAGAAGGATGCCTTCAATCATTTTCTCTTTGCCTCTTCTCTTGTGAAATTTCTCCTAGGATCTCTTCAATTCTAAGGCGTTTCTCAAGAGTTTCATCGAGAATAAAAGTAAGAGCGGGAAAGAAACGCATCACAACTTTTTTTGATGCTGTGACGCCAATAAATCCAGCAGCTTCGTTCAAAATTTCAACGGCTTGCTGCTTTGCCTTTGGATCACCTAGAACTGTGATATACACCTTTGCGTAGTGTAAATCTTCTGTAATCGAAACCTCGGTGACGGTAATTAAAGAGGGGAGTTTCGGGTTTGAAACATCTCTTTCGATTACCTCTGAAATCACTTCTCTAAGCAAAGAGTTAAGTCTTGGAACGCGTCTATTTGTCATAATATTACAATTCTTGTGAAATATAGGTAACTTCAAAGGCTTCTAAAATATCGCCTTCTTGCACATCATTATAGCCTGAAAGAACAATCCCGCACTCCATTCCTTTCTGAACCTCTCTTACATCCTCTCGGTCTCTCTTAAGAGAGCTGATCGGGCCAGTCCAGACTTGATTATCACCTCTAAACAATCGAAGCTGATTATTTCGGTGAATCGCACCTTCAAGTACTTGACATCCTGCAATATTTCCGTATTGTGAGGACTTGAAGACAGCTTTTACTTTGGCTTTTCCTTTTTCAACATTCTTTGCCACCTGGTCAAGCAAAGTTCCCATGATATTTCTGACACCATCTACAGCATGGTAAATAATATCAAATAGATGAATTTGAACGCCGTATTGATTTAATAAGTTATTAGCGTGGCTTTCTACTTTTGTGTGGAATCCGATAATTAATGCATTAGATGCTGCAGCTAATTGGATATCAGATTCTGTAATTTCGCCGACGCCGGTGAATATAACCTCAACAGACACTTTGTCAGATTCGATTTTTAAGAGTGAAGCTTTTAATGCTTCTAGAGATCCTTGCACATCGGCTCGGATTAAAAGTTTAAGATACTTTTTCTCATCTTCGGCAGCTTGCTGGAATAATGACTCAAGTGACCCTTTGCGTTTCTGTTGAAGTTGCAGTTGTCTTGACTCCTTAAGTCTAGCATCGGCAATATTTTTTGCCTCTTTTTCACTTTCGACAACAATAAACTCTTCTCCTGCTTCCGGAACGCCGGATAAACCGGTAATTTCAACAGGCGAGGAGGGGATTGCATCCTCTACATTTTTACCATACTCATCGCGCATTGTCTTAACACGCGCATAATGCTCTCCAAAAACAAGCGCATCACCCACTTTGAGCGTTCCATTTTGTACAATGACTGTAGCGACAGGTCCGAATCCTTTATGAAGTTCAGACTCTAACACAGTTCCTCTTGCGCGCATATCGGGGTCAGCTCTAAGCTCTAGAACCTCAGCCTGGAGCGCAATCATTTCAAGTAGCTCTTTAACACCTTCACCTGTAACAGCTGAACAATTCACCGTAATGATCTGTCCACCCCAAGATTCGGGAAGAAGGTTATTGTCTGCTAGTTGGCGATAGACATTGTCAGGATTAAATCCGGGTTTATCACTTTTGTTAATTGCGACAATAATATTAACCCCGGCAGCTTTTGCGTGCTGGATCGCCTCTTGAGTTTGTGCTTTGATACCCTCATCACCTGCAACCACAAGAATGACGATGTCGGTTACATCAGCACCTCTTGCTCTCATAGCTGAAAATGCTTCGTGGCCCGGAGTATCCAATACAGACAGGTCGCCTAAGTCGGTATGACAGCGAAAAGCACCGATATGCTGGGTAATGGCACCTGCTTCGTGATCTGCAATATTACTTTTGCGAATATAATCGATTAAGCTTGTTTTACCGTGGTCGACGTGACCCATAAAGGCGACAACAGGGGCTCTAAGTTTTTGGTTTTCCTTGGGTGCAGATAAAATTTCTTCGTCTACACTTTGGCCTGTAATTTGTCTTTTGTCCTCTTCTGAAGTATCGATTGAGATTTCACAACCAAATTCATGACCCAGCATATGAATGGTTGTTTCATCATCAAGAACATCATTGATTGTTACAACAATACCTTGCATAAAGAGCTTCTGGATGAGTTCTGCAGCTTTCAGCTTCATCTGCCTCGCAAGCTCTTTAATAGAAATTGGTGTATGTACTTTAAGCTCTTTAGGACGAATCGTTAGTTCTTCATCGATATAATCGTCTCTCTTACTTTTTCGCTTCTTTTTCCATGCGCCTTCCTCACCTGCACGCAAACCTCTTCTATCTCTTGCGTCAAAGCTTCGATCCTTACTTGGTTTGCGACCGGGTTTTACATCTCTATACTCTTTGAACTTAGGTTTAGCGAGGGGCTTTTTTGGCTTAGGTTCACTGATTGAGCGCTCAATGTCTTTTGCAACAGTCGGCTTCATCTCTTCAGGTTTTTTTTCCTTCTTCTTAGGATAGAGATCATCAAAGTGCTTTCCGGTAGGCCCAAGCTTTACAGGTTTTTCTTCTTCTTCCTGTGCGATGGCTGCAATCTTCTCTTCCTTTTCGATATGAGGAGGCTTTTTGGTCTGGACTGTATTAGACGTCTGGTTTTGATTTATAACATTTTTGTCAAAAACTGATTTAGACCGGGCGCGGCGGGGTTGTTCTAGGATCTCTTCTT
Source organism: Waddliaceae bacterium (assembly GCA_040880105.1). Taxonomy (GTDB): domain Bacteria; phylum Chlamydiota; class Chlamydiia; order Chlamydiales; family SLOH01; genus SLOH01. The sequence continues at coordinate 180,392 of JBBDJA010000001.1, forward strand.
CTTGATTTTCAACAGACTCTTCAGCTACTTGCTTAGTAGCTTCACTCTTTTTAGGAGCTGCTGGCTTTTTCTTAACCGCTGCCTCATCGGCCTTTTTCATTTCCAGTTTCTTTTTAATCGCATCAAGCTTAATTGCATCGGCAATCTGTGTATTTTTAAGATTGAGCTTTATTTCCTTTTTCTTTGACAAGATGTTCTTCCTCTCTTATAGCTTGGGAGCCTTACTCTGTTAATCGTTTGTTAATTGGATTTGCTTTCTAACTTGGTCAAGCACGTTGTCAGCCATTGCCAATGAAATATTTGCTTTCTTTGAAAGCTCTTCAGAAGTTGTCTGTAATAGAGAACGAAAAGTCTTAAATTCACCATCGAGTAAGTGGTCAACAATCAGTTGATTGACTCCTTCAATCTTTTCGATAGGCTTATCAAGGATTGGATCCTCTGACTCTGCAAGCTCTTTGCGCTCGACAGCAATTGTTTTTGTATACTCTGTCATTGGTTTGATCTCAAGTTCATAACCGATCAACTGACTATTAAGTCTAGCATTAAACCCACGTTTACCTATTACTTTCGGATAGTCTTCATCATCGACAACAATAGAACATACTTTATCATGTTCGCTGAGACGAACTTTTCGAATTTCAATAGGATCAAGAGCATTTTGCAGAAGCTCGATAGGATCATCGGAATAGGGGATAATATCGACCTTCTCATTGTTGAGTTCGGATACAATATTTTTCACTCGTGTTCCTCTTACACCTACACACGCGCCGACTGGGTCGACTTTTGCATCATGGGACCGTACAGTAAATTTTGTTCGATATCCGGGCTCACGGAAAATGCTTACGATCTCGACTGTTCCTTCGCTGACTTCAGGAACTTCTTGATTGATTAGCTGCCGAACAAATTCGGGAACAGAGCGACTAAGGACAACCTCAGCTCCGCCAATATCGGTATCTTTCACTTCATATAGCAATGCAAACACACGGTCTCCAATATTATACCTCTCAGTCTTCGGGTAGTGTCTCATTGGAAGGATTGCTTCTACTTTTCCCAAATCGATAATGAGGTTTGCACCGCGAGCGAAACGTTTAACTGTCCCCGAAACAAGCTCATTCACACGATGACGATACTCTTCGTAGATCACATCTCTTTCTGCGCTGCGAATTTTTTGATTGATAATTTGCCGAGCTTTCTGAGCGGCGATGCGTCCAAAATCAGACGGAGTAACAACTACATCAATAAATTGACCTTCTTCGCACTGAGGATCAATCTCTCTTGCATCTTCTAGGCTAATTTCTTGAGCAGGGACTTCAACCGCGTTAACGATCTCTTTTTCAGAAAACACATCGATTTTTCCGGTTTTTGGATTAATCGAAACTGTGACGTTAGAGGCACCATCAATGCTTTTACGGGCTGCAATTGTCAATGATTCTTCAATTGCATTGATGACAACCTTTCGGCCGATACCTTTTTCTCGTTCCAAATATTCAAAAACAGCGATTAGATCTTTATTCATTTACTTACCTTGTTAGAGGAAGAGTTTATTATTGTATGCTGGAAAATGAAGCGTCTCTTTATTCCAGAGATTAAACTCTTCCTTTTTTTAAAGGAGAATTTGTTCAATTCAAATTGTTCGGAAGACAAGCTTTCTTCCAGTGGGTTCTTTCGAACCTTATCTTTGCGGTTATCAATAAAAAATCCGGGAAGTCGGTTAAAAGACCCGACTTCCCCATTTTCTAACGATTAAACGTTATCCTATCTTACTCTTCTTCATTTTCAGTTTGTCCGGGAGTAGAGACAACAATATCATCTACATCACCATCTTCACTATTGAATGACTTAAGTGACAAAGCGATTTTTTTGTGCTCAGGGTCAATCTTTATCACCTTAGCGACAACCTCGCTGCCAACGGAAACAATATCTTCTACTTTTGTGAATGCCTGTCCGGAGAGCTCAGTCACATGGATGAGTCCTTCAACACCATTCTCAAGCTCAACAAACGCTCCAAATGCTGTTAGCTTTGTGACAATACCCTTTACAACTGTGCCAATTTGAAGATTCTTTTCAATTGACTCCCATGGATTAGGTGTTAACTGCTTCATTCCCAGAGTGATTTTTTTACTCTCTTTATCCACTGATAAAACGACCGCGTTTAGCTTATCGCCTTTCTCAAGTATTTCCGAAGGGTGCGAGACTTTTTTGATCCAGCTTAAATCCGATATGTGAATCAGACCTTCAACACCAGGTTCAAGCTCAACAAATGCACCATAATTAGTTAAGCTCTTTACTTCAGCTTCAACTTCTTTATCAATTGGGTATTTGTTGTCGACATCATCCCATGGATTATGCTCTGTTTGCTTAAGTCCAAGAGAGATTTTACCTTCTTCTTTTTGAACAGCAAGAACGATAGCTTCCACTTCATCACCCGGTTTTACAACTTCACTAGGATCTGTAATGTTTTTAACCCAAGACATCTCTGAAACGTGAATTAAACCCTCGATTCCTGACTCAATTTCAATAAAGGCGCCGTAGGGGAGAAGGTTGACAATCTTTCCGCTTACACGCGTGCCGATCGGATATTTCTTCTCAATTTCTTCCCAAGGATTTGTCTCTTTCTGTTTCAGACCAAGCGCAACACGTCCCTTTTCTCGATCAATGCTTAGGATCATTACTTCGAGGTCTTCTCCGATCTCTACCATTTCAGAAGGGTGTCGTATACGTTTCCATGTCATGTCTGTGATGTGTAATAGTCCGTCAATGCCATCCATATCAAGAAACACACCAAAATCCGTAATGTTCTTGACAACACCTTGACGCACATCACCAATTTGAATTGTCTCTAAAAGCTCAGCTTTTTTAGAGATACGTTCTGCCTCTAAAATTTCTCTTCTCGAAACAACAACATTCTTTCTGTCGATGTTAATTTTCAATATTTTAAAGTCATATGTTCTATTCACATACTCATCAAGATTTTTGATTCGCTTGTTATCCACTTGAGAACCAGGAAGGAATGCCTCAACACCAATATCAACCATCAAACCGCCCTTCACTTTGCGAATGACTTTACCTTTAACGATTGAACCTTCTTCGCAGTGCTCAATAATATATTCCCATTTGCGGAGTCTTTCAGCTTTCTCTCTTGAAAGGACAATCTGACCATTTTCATCTTCAGTTGCATCTAGCAAAACTTCAATTTCTGTATCAAGGGCCAGTTCTGCAGGGTCAGAAAACTCCTCTATCGGTACAAGTCCTTCTGACTTCAATCCTACATCTACCACAACGTGATCTTTCGTGATTTCAACAATGCGTCCTGTGAGTATTGATCCGGGTGACATACTCTGTCCTTCTTCGGAACCCTCTTCTTGTGCAGTGAGTAGGTCTTTAAATTGAGATGCATCTTCTGCGTTAAATTGTTCATCGTCAAGGACACAATTTTCGTCCCAACTGTATTCTGTGTTGTTAGCCATTAATTAGATTTCTCCTCGAACTCAAATCGTTCAATAATTTAAAAGGATTATAACAACCATTTGAGAATAAATGCAATAGCTAAAGTAAGGAAAAAAGGGCAGGTCTGCCTAATAAATTTTTCAGCTTAATCGCATATTTCACTTACTCCAAGACTTGAACGTAACCTATTAAACAATGATTACTCTTAAAAAATCCTACGGTTTTTGGACTTTGCAAATTCTGATCTGTTTAAATTTCAGGGTATTTGATTCTAAACCGGTCAAGCAACCAAATTTTGTTGAAATCACTTGATCGTAATGGTAAAATTCATCCATGGAAACAATCGTTTTAAAGTTTGGAGGAGCTGCAGTTGCAACTCCTGATCAATTTTCTTCAATATCAGACATAATTATTGAACGAAAATCAAAATTCTCAAATGTAGCTGTCGTAGTGAGTGCTATGGGCAATACAACTGACGATTTGATTAGCTTAGCAAAACAAGTACATCCAGAGCCTCCTACTCGGGAACTAGATATGTTGATTTCTGTTGGCGAACGCATCAGTATTTCTTTGCTTGCAATGGCACTAAATAAAAAATCTTGCCAAGCTGTGAGCTTTACCGGAAGCCAATCGGGTATTATCACCTGTAATTCACACTCAAATGCAAAAATTGTCGATGTCCGCCCGAGCCGAATTCTAGACGTAATGAAAAATGGTAAGGTAGCGATTGTCGCAGGTTTTCAAGGGATGAGTCTTGAAAGAGAGATTACAACATTAGGAAGAGGGGGATCTGACACAAGTGCCGTCGCTTTGGGCATTGCGCTCGACTCATCAGCCGTTGAGTTTTTTAAAGACGTAGATGGAGTGTTTGATTCCGATCCCAAAATTAATCCTCATGCAAGACAGTTTCCCAAATTAACATATGATGAGGCGTTAGTGATTGTCAGAAATGGCGCTAGAGTGTTACATGAAAGATCGATATTACTTGCAAAACAATCGGGAATTCCTTTAAGGATTCATTCTTTTTACCAAAATGGGGTGGGAACTGAAATTGGTCTCTCTGAACAAAAAGATCAAAATTCTAAATTATATGAACTAAATGTCTGATATCTCATCATTCCCTCATATTGAGATGATGGTACACGGTAGCGAATCTCAATCTCAAATTTCTTCTTACCAAGCATTCGTAGAAGAGACCTTAAGTCGAATGGTTCCGGATGGCAATATTGAGAAAGCAGCTCCTTTTGTCTCTTGCACGTTATCGGAAAGCTCGACTTTTTGTTCCTTTTTTTTCTTAGCGCGTTACCGCTCGGATTCATTTAAGTTTTTTTTTGACCTAGTCAGCCGATGGAGTATCCCGGGATCCAGACTAGATGTCATTTTTATTCATGCTTCCGATTTCAGACTAAAAGGTGGGACAGACCAAGTCTACACCATCTGTGAGGTAAAAGTTCGCTTATCAAATATTCAAGAGTGGGGCCAAATAAAGAGAAATTGGTCAAATCTTAAATCCGAACTTCTTTTAGGAATTGAGTCTTCTTTTTATGCAAGAAAGATCCAGCAGGTCCGTGGGTTGTCCAACAGTGAAAAAACAGCGGCAATTCAAGAGCATATCACTTACTTACTGAAACGGTACCCAAAGCATTTTACAAAAAAGCTCTTTTCGGAAATGCATAATCTTTTAATCCTCTGCAGAGATGAATTTAAGTCTTGTCGTTCAATTTCGACGCTTGTACGAATTATCACCTGCAATTACTTGTTTGGTAATGAGATCTTAAAGGCCATTCAATCGCACCCAAACAAAAGACATGTCCGGATCAAACTTAATCGTTCGAAATTATTTATGCCGGAAATGCAAAAAAACGTTCTCTCTGTATTAGTATCCCTTAACTTGCTTGAAAAAAAGGAATTTTTAGAGGAGTCACATCTGATTAAGGCTATTCAAAAGTTTATACCAAATTCAGTAGGAGTTCCTGACTCGTTTTTCCAACATCGGCGAATAAACGAAAAAATGTGCCACCTATACCTCGAAATAGAAAAAACTGATGGATCCTTTATCACGCCGGATGAACTGTCTTTGTTAAAAGCTGAACTCCCAATTGAGTTAGAGGGCCGCATCGAACATCCGATGTCTCCGGTTTTCATGCCCAGAAATGAAGAAGAGATTATGCGGAATGTCCTCGAACTTAGTAAGCAAATTAAATATGTTCGAGATATTCCACAGTGCTGGATGACCTTTGAAGAACAGACGCATAGTCACCTGTTTTTTACGATTATCATTCTTCGCGTATTGAAGAGGGGGACGGCACCAATCGATTCATTAATCCAGCATTCTAATTCAAACTTTGAACTTATCTATGAGTGGTCAAGAACAGTGGGCTCCCTACGCAAAAAGTATCCTAAAGAAGCAACCGTCATCAGATTGAAATTACCAAAGGAGAAATTTTTAAGAGCTAATCACTCGATCAATTTATATCGAGCAAGATTTGAAGCCGTTCTAACGTTGACTCAGGTGATAGGAGAATTTAGAGATTACAATGGCGGAATGATCTTTAAGCAAAACCAACTGTTATCTCATGTTAGAGAGTTGCTAGACCAAAGTGTCAAATACAACGAACTTTTACTTGAAACATTTTTTTATTCAATTAAACCTCCCATCATGCGCTCTGTTCTAGAGCCTGAGGCTTTAAAAACTTTATTCTATATGGTGCAAAATGCTGTTTCAAATCAGCTCCATGAAAAAGAGGCTGTCTCATATTCTACAGATGTAGATCTTCATTTTGTTTACGCTGTTGTCATTTCTCACCAGAAGGATGTCATTCAGTATATGCGCAAGCTCTTTAAAAAATTAAAGATCGAATCAACCGAACTTGCGTATTCAACAGTCAATATCTACGGTACGTTTTATACCGGTTATCTCTATCGAACAGATAACCCGGAGAAACAAGAGTTATTTTGTGATCTTTTGAAGGATGCAATTGAAGAGATCAATCTTTCTCATTAAGACCTTATGTGCACCTAAGCAATACCTATGGGCATTAAACTTTAAACTGATTCTTGAAAGGTTAATAAAAAATCTATTTTTTTTTAAGATTGATAGTTCACCGGATACCGGTTTAACAAATCTCAATAAAAAGGCTGAAATTTTATCTGTCAGAGTGATTCAGGTGTTTCCCTAGTTAAGGTAGAGAATTACAGTAATAAGAAGGGTAACATATACCGGAATCTTCACCCATTTGACATCATACAGTTTATAAAGAAGGTTCATTAAACTAAGAACTATAAGTGATGGGTAGACTACAAAAAGTATTGGGGTAAGAAAAGCGTCTAATCCATTAAAACTGAGTGTAGACATTAGAAAAGCAACGATCAATGTAAGCAAAAGACAGATCACATAGCTGATTTTTTCATTTAGAATATCCTCATACAAAAACTCAGCAAAAACAACTGTGAGTGCCATTGCTGTCGTCAAACATGCAAGCGATACGGCAAGGCTTGCAATCGGCCCACCGAAATTTCCTAGCAAAAGATGGGCTAAAAATCCGATCATTTCATGATTGGGTACGCTCTCAAGCGCTTGACTATGCATCGCTGAAATATAACTAAAACCAATATAGACAACTCCAAGCAACCCTGCACCAATGCAGCTGGCTTTAAGTGTCATCAAAACTAAATGTTTGATACTTTGGTGTTCCTCTTCTTCTTTTAGACATAAAATCACCATGCCCGAAAAAAAGAAAGCGGCGAGCAAGTCCATTGTCTTATAACCTTCAATCAATGAGTAACTGAAAATAGAAAAAGGGGAGTCTTCAGCAGGGACGATTTGAGAGGGTGTAAATAGACTTACAATCAAAATTAAGGAAAGAGAAGCTAGAAGTATGGGAGTTAAAACATACCCTAAAATTTCTAAGATCCGACCTCGTTTGAAGGTGAGTAAAAAAATTGTGACACATGCAATTAGACTAAAAATTGGTAAGGACAACATGGGGAGTAATTGCTTAGATGTTGAAAAAGCGACAGTAATTGTCCGAGGAAGTCCGCCAAAAGGCCCTATAAGAGTCATGATAAAAAGAGCTGTCAAAAATCCCGGGATTTTACCTATACGCTGAAAGAACGGCATATATTCACCCCTATACAGCGTCATTGAGATCAATCCTAAAAAGGGGATACCAACGGCAGTAATTAAGAGACCGATGACTGCGAAGTGATTCATATCTTGCGCGTACTGACCGACTCCTAAAGGAAAAACGACATTCCCTGCTCCAAAAAACATAGAGAACATGGCAAGCCCGGTCGATAGTGTCGTTGATTTGATTTTTATACTCATAGGTAAAGAACAATACATGAATCATTTTTTGTTTTGCAATAAAAAGGTCTCAAAAAATTTACGTTTAATAATTGTTTTTACATGAATGGGCAAGTACATTGCACTGAGTTGAAAATGGAAAGCGAGGCTTAACATTTTGTACTTCAATTTATTGATTTTGAATAGAATGACTGCATGAACTCCAGAGGAACTGGATCTCTTCAGCTACCTTTTTCCTTTTTTTTTAAGTGGGTGTCAACTAATATTGTTATATTTTTAAAATGCTAAACTTTGGAATTGAAGATATTACTTATGATCAACCTAACTAAAATTGAAGACTTCGCGTGGGATTTTACCGGTGTACCTCTCCTTTTAATACTTGGCATATATATAACGTGGAAATCCCGTTTTTTCCAAATTCGAAAAATGGGTACAATCTTAAAAATCTTCATCGAATTTTTCGGTCCAAGTAAAGGAGAGCGTAAAGGTATCCACCCGATCAAGCTCTTTTTAGCAAGTGTCGGTGGCTGTGTCGGGATTGGAAACATCGTGGGAATTTGTACAGCTGTACAACTTGGAGGTCCCGGAGCCCTATTGTGGATTTGGGTGACGGCAATTTTTGGGATGATTTTGAAGTATGCAGAAGTGTACTTGGGTGTCAAGTATAGAATTTCCGATCAAAGCGGGGGGTATACCGGTGGGCCGATGATTTTTATAAAAAAAATCACATCGAAAGCTTGGGTGCCGTTTCTGATCAGCTTTCTCCTCTGCATCTACGGAATCGAGATCTATCAATTTCGAGTAATCATTGATAATATTACTGAAAATTGGCATGGAGCCAACCACTTTCTTGTGACCATTGTCTTGCTGTTTTCCATTCTCTATGCTGTAAACGGGGGAATCAAGCGGGTGGCAAACATCGCCTCTGCAATCGTTCCACTGTTTGTATTTCTCTTTTTAGGAATGGGTCTATGGATCCTTGTTGCCAATATTTATTCCATTCCCTCCATTTTAAAAATGGTTTTCACTGAAGCATTTACTGGTTCTGCTGCCTTGGGAGGATTTGCCGGTAGTACTTTGATTATGACAATTTCCCATGGAATCAGGCGCGCGTCATATTCAGGTGATATCGGAATCGGTTATGCATCGGTCATTCACAGCGAAACAAGCTGCCACACCCCGCAAAAGCAAGCGACACTTGCGATTGTCGGCATCGTTTTAGATACCTTTATCATCTGCACAATGAGCGTACTATTAATCTTAATTTCCGGCGCTTGGCATGAGAACATTCCAGCAAGCATCATGGTACAGCGATCTCTTGAAAGCACATTTCCCTTCATGTGGTTTTTCATGCCCTTTTTTATGCTCCTTCTTGGCTATTCAACAATAAACGCCTACTTTATCGTCGGAATCAAATGCGCCCAGCAGATCTCACCTGAATATGGTAGGGGGCTCTATTTCTCATATGCAATTTTCGCCTTTCTTGCGGCAGCATACCTGAACACTGAAGAGGCTCAAGCCATCATGGCAATCGCTCAAGTGATGCTAGTTGTTATTAACGGATATGCGATTTATAAACTTAGAAACCACATTTCATATGATTTAGAAGAGACGCCCACTTCGTCTTAGGAATCTCAGCCCCTATCTCAAGAACGACGGCAGAGCCGAGAAGTGCGCCGATCTTCGCGCACATCTCAAGGGGCATTCCTTTTAAATACCCATGCAAGAAACCAGCGGCAAATAAATCACCGGCTCCGGTTGTGTCAATTGCCTCAACAGTGAAGGCTGGGTAATGTTTGACCCCATTCGGATCTCCGACAAGACAACCATCCGCGCCTTGCATGACGATTGCGACTTGGACAAGACTTCGCAAAAAGTCACATGCAGAGTGATTAGACGTCTGTTTAATCTCTCTTGCCTCATCTTCGTTAGCAAACACGATATCAACATATGTTTGGAGAAGAAAATGAATCTCTTTATGAAATTGCTTTACAACCTCAAAGCTTCCAAGATCAAACGAAAGAAGTGATCCTTGTTGCTTTGCTAGTTTCATTACTCTTTCTGTCAGTTTAGGATCACTATATAAGGTGTAGGCTTCAATGTGAACGAGCCTAGCTCCGGCAAGATAACGGACATCAAAATCTTCAGCAGTGAAAGTTTGGCTAGCCCCCATAAACGTCCGCAGTGTCCGTTTTCCGTGTCCGGAAATTAAACTTAGCGATGTTCCTGTTGGTATTGAAGATGAAATTAAGCGTTTGTTTACCCCAAGCTGATCGAGGTGTTCTTCAAGGAGTTCCCCGCGCGGATCATTTCCAATTTTTCCGACTAAAGAGACATCCCATCCTAAAGAGGCAAGGCTTTTGATCACATTTGCTGCACTACCCCCAGCCATTGTAGAGGGCACCGAGCCACTTTTTTCGATAATTGAAATTATAGCCTTCTCATCTACAAGTTCCATTCCATACTTTTCACCGGGAATTGTTTCGAGATAGGCATCTGAGATGTGGAGTAAATAATCAAGAAGTGCAGCTCCAACACCGACAAGCTCCATTACTTCACTCCTTAACGATAGGTCTTAACGCGCGAGAAATATAACTTCTATTTGCCATCAGGTATTCAATACCGGAAGCTAACGTATAAATAGCGGCAACACCCACAACCCATCCCGATGTCACCTGAAGTGTTTTGGTTGTAATCATGCCAAGCGAATGAGGGATCAGAAGGATTGTAACTATTATGGCAGCTGTCGCTTGAATCACAGCTTTGATTTTTCCGCTTTTTCTGGCCGCGAGAACAAAGCCTTTCATTGCGCAGATTGTTCTTAAAGTGCTAATAACAGAATCTCGGTAAATAAAGGCAAAGATTAAGAGCATCGGGAGTTGAACCGGCTTTAGGGTAAAGGTCAAAAAAATTGAAATCCGATAGATACTGTCAGCCATCGGATCGAGCACTTTACCAAGGTCTGTGACTTGTTCGAGCTTTCTTGCTAAATATCCGTCAACAGCATCGGATGTCTCTGATATAATAAGCAGTGTTAGAAGGATATAGGGAAGCGTTTGGCTTGAAATTCCAATTGTTTCATGTTCTAAATAGATCAAAAGAAATATCGGGCTGATAAAGATCCGAAAGATTGTAAAATAATTGGCAATATTCATGTCAGATACTATACACAGAATGTGACGCAATGCCAAGCAACTTTTTTATGCAAAATACCCACCGGGCGAAATAATTCCTTCATTCTCAAGCTCGGCTCTAAGATCTATTGACTCTTGACTCATAGATCCATCTTCGTATTCACTCTCTTTCTGAAAGTGCGCTAATGCTAACTTTGCTTGCTCAAAAGGTTCTAATGCCTTTTTACCTCTATTCATCGTATGTTGCGGACCTATTTGAAACATCGCAAAACTAAGTTTTTGCCCGATCGTCATATACTCTTTCATCTTAGTTAATTGCCCGATAATCCGATCTCTTGGTGTTTCCCCATTTTTCTCTCCTACGTAATCCTCAAGTCGTTTAAATTGATTGCACGTTTCGTTTAGTACTTTAGCAGAGTTTTTTAGCTTATTCTTAATTTCGTCTCTCTTCTTTCCATTCTTCAATTTTTTTAATGTTTGTAAGTCTGTATACACACTATCGATAAGTTTCCGCGTCTTCGATGGACCAGGGAGTCTGGATACTTCTTGAATGATTGATTGCTTCAGTTTTTCAAGTTGGTTCATCTGCCTTGAAATGTATTGACTCGGTTCAAAACGCCACTTGCTATCAAAATCAATACTTCCTGCTTGCAATTCCCCGTCAGCCATCACTGTCATTTGAACTTCGTCATCATTTGGTTTTACAGAGCTTCGTTTTAAATCTTCAGGCGTAAAGTCTTTAGATGATTTCTCTTCTATTTTTGACAAATCTTCTAAGTCTATATTATTTTCTGCGGAGACATTTGAGTTAAACATTTTAATGTTTTCTAATAGAAAGTCTTTATCATTTCTCTTCAAAGACTTAAGAGTCTCTCTCCAGTATTTACCATCTTTCTCATCAATCCATTTTCTTTGACTTGAGTCATAGCGCTTACCTTTTTCAATAATGTCCCATTTCGATGCTTTATTGACTTTATCAGCAAGTTTATGTACTCGTGAGCCGTAAGTTAGCGGTAAAAATTTCCCACCAATTTCAACTTCTGTTACATCCGCAGATTTATCAAACTCATTTTTCTTGATGATATGCAAACCTGATGTTGTGGAAATTGCATACCGAAAGTTAAGGTTGACAATTGTGTTTTCAGCGAGTTTTTGAATCATACCGGAAACATGCATGGCTCTATGGGACTGATGGTTTGGGCTGATTGCCGCCTCCATTGTTTTACAATAGTCCATGGCAGCACGAAACGCCTTGTCTCTTACCTGCTTGGAGGTCAAAAGAGTATTAAGTTCCTCTTCAACCGCATCCAATTCTCTTAATTGTTTTAATAATTCTTTTTTTGTTTCTGCCTTATTTGGCTCATCACTACTCTTTAATCGCTTTAATTCTTTTTTTATATCAAACCTTACCTTTGTTCTGGTGTTATGGCTGCGAGCACCTTCGAAACCCGGCGGAAGAGTAATATTTTTCGTTTCGCATTGATCTGTATAAATTTTTTGTGAAAATTTAACGGACTCCGAACTATCTTTTAGCACGACATCATATGTGACTTTAAATGCCAAATACGATTTTCCATTTTTCGTGTAGTGCTCAGGAGTGATATTTGAATGCGGATCATCCGACTGCTTTTCAAAGTCATACCCCATATGCTCTACAACACCTTCAAACATAGATTCTTTAGGATTTACTTTTTGATAGGCTTTAATATACTCAGCTGAGCTTGAGAAATCTTCAAAGGTCCTTCCGTTAACTACGGGAAGCTTCCCTCTTTTTCCTAGTTCTTCAACTAATGCCGAGACAACTGTATTATTTTCCTTTATAACGATAGGGGTAACATTGTCGTTATCATTCTTTATTTCAGCCTCATTTTTCACTTCTGGCGAAGGATCTACTTGAAATTGGATATCGTCAGGAGAGTGGGGATCTTGATCTAATGGACCATGAATAGGCATCATATATATCACTCTTTTCGTGTTTAACTTAATTATAACAAATTTTAACTTTAATTATAATTAATAATCAATTGAGAGTGAATCTTAACAATCTCGAAAAAGGCACTAAATTTAATAAGCTGCGTTAATCAGGGGTTCCTAAAGGAAAAGGGTGGGGACTCTTGTGAAATACAAGCTCTAAGCCTATTTTATTCGAATAGAGCTTTTACGTAGAGTTCAGGATCAAAGGTATCAAAGTCGTCCCAACTTTCCCCGGTTGCAATATATTGAATCGGAAGATCTAAGCTCTTTTGCACCTGGATTGCAATTCCACCCTTAGCTGTGCCATCTAATTTAGTCAAAATAAGCCCGGTTAAAGGGGTATATTCTTGGAAGATTTTTGCTTGGTCGATTGCATTTTGCCCGATCGTTGCGTCCAGAATGAGAAGTGTCTCATGTGGAGCTCCTTCAACCTGTTTTCCGCTTACTCGTCGAATTTTCTCAAGCTCCTTCATAAGATCGGAGCGGGTTTGCAACCGCCCGGCTGTATCAATAATCACAACGTCTGCTCCTCTAGCAAGGCCAGCAGATACAGCATCAAACGTCACGCTAGCAGGATCGCTATTTGCAGAACCTCTCACAAGATCAATCTCAAGTTTTTCGAGCCATTTTTCAAGCTGTTCAGCTGCTGCCGCCCGATACGTATCGGCTGCTGCAACTAGGACTTTTTTCCCTTGCGATTGGTAGAGTTTGGCAAGTTTGACAACAGATGTTGTCTTTCCCGATCCATTAACGCCAACAATCAGTACAACGTGTGGGGATTGGGTGACTTCAGGTGCTTTTTTTGATGTAAGATATTTGAGTGTTTCATTGCTCAGCAGCTCAAGGAGGCGATCTCCTTCCAAAGTGGGATCTTTTTTCTTCGCTTTTCGGATCTGTTCAGTAAGAGCAATCGAGGTCTCAACTCCAAGGTCGGCCTCATATAGAGTTTGTTCAAGCTCCTCAAGCGCCTCTTCATCCATTTCTTTTGAAAAAATAGAACGCAGTTTACTACCTAAAAGGGAGCGCGTTTTGGAAAGCGCATTTTTGACTTTTTGAAAGCCTGCTTTAATGAAATTGAATGCCATGGTAGATTAAATTTAAATTAGAGTAGGATCTTACCATGAACATTCATGAATTTCAAGCAAAGTTGATTCTAAAAGAGTACGGAATCCCCATTCCGGATTTTATTGCTGTAGGCAGACCTGAAGATATTGAACCTGCGATTGATTCTCTTGGAGTAGATGCTGCTGTTGTTAAAATACAAGTCCATGCGGGCGGAAGAGGAAAGGCAGGGGGAGTGAAGCTTGCAAGAAGTCGCGAGGAAATTATCAGACGCGCAAACGAATTACTCGGAATGAAAATTATCAATGCTCAAACAGGTAAAGA
>JBBDJA010000002.1:0-8350 GCA_040880105.1 Waddliaceae bacterium
TAATTCAGATTATTAAATTTAGTGCCTTTTTTCTGAAATTCGATAAAATCGCACTTGCTTAACTGTTAAACAGTTAAGTTCGATTGATTTTTCGAATTTTAGAAAAAATTCATGCAAAATTAAATTAACCTGAGTTAATCAGAGGCTCCCTAATGAAATATCTTTTTATTTTTCTAATCAAAATCTATCAGGTCTGTTTTAAACCATTTACCGGACAGTGTTGCAAATATTATCCCAGTTGCTCGAATTACGCGCATGAGGCGATCTTAAAGCATGGAGCCATTTACGGTAGCTGGCTCTCTCTTAAGCGTATCTTGCGCTGTAATCCGTGGCATTCCGGCGGTGGCGAAGACCCTGTCCCTTAGCGATGGATTTGATTTCGCGCCTGCAGAGCCACAGCGCTCAAAGCAGTCCCGGCAAAAATTAAATTAATACCAAAAATCAGTCCGATAAACCAATGAGTGGTATCCGGCCAGCCGACCCACACAAGGATCGCAAGCAGTAAAGAGGCCCCTCCGGAAACGAGCAGAATCCATCTGTAATTGACCTTCTCTAAATATGAAAAAAGAAATAGCTTTGAAATTCCTTCAACAGCAAGAAAAGAGGTCACAAGACCTGTCAATGTAAAAATCGTTGCAACCGGATGATTGATCATCAGGATTCCAATCAAAACAAACGCTAACCCTGAGAGAAGAGAGATCCAAAAATCATCCTGTCCTCTGACGCGAAAGGCGCGGAATCCGGTCATCACTCCAACAATAATGAGTATCCAACCGGCAAAAAGCGCCAGTCCAAATGTTGCAATCACAGGCATTGCTAGTGCAAGAAGCCCTAAAATTACTAAAATAACTCCTTCGAAAAGGATAAATTTCCAATTAGCCACTATATCTTTCATTGTTTTCCTTCCTTGTTTTTATTTTTCATATACATATATGATTTTTTTTAAAAGGAGAATGATGAGCACCCTAATCGCGATACTTTTGCCGATTGTCTTAATTGACATGATCAATCCTATCTTGTTTGCAGGTGTCATATACGGGCTTGGCTCTAAACACCCATTTGTCAATGGAACAGCAATTTTGGTGAGTTTTTTTATCACCTACTTGCTATCCGGGATATTGATTGCGATGGGACTTGACTTAGTGATGGAGGCGTACCATCTCCCGCCAGTTTACGACTACGTTTTAGAACTTATCGTAGCAGGGCTGCTCTTTATTTTTGCTTGGAAGATCTACCACGCGCCGGATGCGCACCCTGAAGAAAGTTTGATCCACACAAAGACGATGACGCTTAGTGAGTCGCTATTTGTCGGGGTTCAAATTAATTTGATCGGGCTTCCCTTCGCTATCCCCTATTTTGCCGCAATTGATCAGATGCTTAAAGCAGAAGTTCATGCCATTGAGTTGTTTTGTCTCTTACTTCTCTACAATATCCTCTATATTCTTCCCTTTTCTATACTCATCGTTATCCGCTGGATGTATAAAAAAGAGAGCCATCGAATTTTTCAAACGGCAAACCAGTGGATGCATAGTCTCTCGGTAAAATACCTTCCGTTTATCTTCCTAATACTCGGACTGATTTTGCTTGAGGATTTTATCAGCTTCTTGCTTGATTACCGCGTCTACTCACTGCTCAGAATCTGAAAAATGATTGTGGTTACCATCTATTGGAACATCTGAAAAACTCATACAGAGGTTTCTATGGTTCGCTATTTTTTTTCAAATAACGAACTATTCAGGATTGGCTAAGTGTAGTCTCTTTTCTAGTTCACTTAACTCTTGTTTGATACCGGAAGGTAATTTATCCCCGAATTTTTCAAAATATGCGGAGAGTTCTTGCAACTCGTCTTTCCACTCTGTCGGATCGACATGCAAAAGCGCATTTAGATCCTCAGCTGAAATCTCAAGGCCGTTAAGATCAAGCGCCTCTTTTGTTGGCAGATAACCGATCGGCGTTTCGGTTGCCTCAGCTTTACCCTCGGTCCTTTCAAAAATCCATTTAAGAACCCGGCTATTCTCTCCGAAACCCGGCCAGATAAAATCGCCATTTTGATTTCTACGGAACCAGTTCACATAGTAAATGCGAGGAAGCTTTTCAGGCTCTGTCTTTTTGCCCATTGCAAGCCAGTGAGCAAAATAGTCACCCATATGATATCCGCAGAAAGGAAGCATCGCAAAAGGATCGTGTCTCAGTTTTCCCACCTTTCCGGCAGCGGCAGCTGTCGTTTGAGAGGAGACGCTTGTCCCGAGAAATGTTCCGTGCTGCCAGTTGCGAGACTCATAGACAAGGGGAACAACTTTCGAGCGCCTCCCGCCAAAGAGTATCGCTGAAATGGGCACCCCCTTTGGGTCTTCCCATGCAGGATCAATAATTGGGCATTGAGATGCGGGCGCTGTGAAGCGCGAGTTCGGGTGGGCCGCTTTCGTTGATGATTCCGGCGTCCAGTCATTGCCATGCCAATCAACTGCATGCTGTGGAGGATTTTTTGTCATCTCCTCCCACCAGACATCGCCCTCATCAGTCAGGGCAACATTTGTAAAGATCGCATTTTCTTGAAAAGAGGCCATTGCATTCGGATTTGATTCATCAGATGTGCCGGGAGCGACTCCAAAAAAGCCGGCCTCCGGATTTATGGCGTAAAGCCTTCCATCATCGCCAAACTTCATCCAGGCAATATCATCACCGACAGTCTCGATTTTCCAGCCGGGAATTGTTGGGGTTAGCATAGCCAGATTGGTTTTCCCGCAGGCACTTGGAAACGCGGCCGCCACATATTTTTTAACCCCTTCCGGATTTGTAATTCCAAGAATGAGCATATGTTCTGCCATCCAGCTGTTATCGCGCCCCATCACCGATGCAATACGAAGAGCAAAGCATTTTTTTCCTAAAAGCGCGTTTCCTCCATATCCGCTTCCATACGACCAGATCTCACGCGTCTTAGGGAAGTGAACGATATACTTATTATCCGGATTGCAAGGCCACGGCACATCTTCCTGCCCGGGATTTAAAGGATGTCCGACAGAATGAATAGACGGAACAAAGCTCCCGTCAGGACCAAGGGCTTCTAAAACTTTCTTTCCAATGCGAGTCATAATCAGCATGTTGCATACCACATTAGGCGAGTCTGTGATCTCAACGCCGATATGTGAAATATCCGATCCGATCGGCCCCATGCTAAATGGGATGATATACATCGTGCGCCCTCTCATACAGCCTTTGAACAGGCTGCGCATCTTCTCTTTCATTTCATCCGGATCTGCCCAGTTATTTGTCGGTCCCGCATCTTCTTCTGATTCGGAACAAATGAACGTGCGGTCTTCTACCCGCGCAACATCATCTGTCGTAGACCGAGCGAGATAGCTGTTTGGACGATGCGACTCATTGAGCTTAATAAAAGTCCCGCTGTCAACAAGTCTCTTTGCAAGCGTGTCGTACTCTTCTTGAGACCCATCGCAAAGATGGACTTGGTCCGGTTCACAAAGTCGCTCTATCTCTTCAATCCAAGAAAATAACTTCGGGTTCTCCAGTGAAATGATCATTACTTAATTCCTGATGCTTTTTGCTTCTTAAATTTCTCTAAGTACTCAAGCGCCTTCCCTGTCCCCAAACACACTGCAAGAAGCGGATTAGAGGCGATAATGACCGGAAGGCCGGTCTCTTTAATTAAATACTTATCAAGCCCTTTAATAAGCGCTCCGCCACCTGCGATGACCATGCCGCGCTCGACAAGGTCTGCAGCAAGTTCAGGAGGGCACTTTTCTAAAGTCAACTTCACGCTTTCGATAATTTGCTGAATCGGTTCAGCGAGGCATTCGCGAATTTCAACTGAGTTGATGCGCTTAGTCACCGGCAACCCGGCCACTTGGTCGCGTCCTCGCACTTCCATTTCAAGCTCTCCGCTTCCAAGCGGATATGCAGAGCCGATTGTCATTTTAATTTCTTCAGCGGTTCTAGGTCCGATCATCAAATTATAGGTGCGACGCATATAATTGATGATGCATTCATCAAATTCATCTCCGGCAATTCTTAGCGATCTAGATTCGACTACACCACCAAGTGAAATAATCGCAATTTCCGTTGTCCCCCCACCAATATCGATGATCAAGTTGGCAGCCGGCTCATGAACCGGAAGGTCAACACCAATCGCTGCTGCCATTGGCTCCTCAATTAAAATCACCTCTTGAGCACCTGCATGCAGTGCCGAATCTTCAACCGCGCGCTTCTCTACACCTGTAATTCCCGAAGGAACAGCAATTAAGATTTTCGGTCTAAAGAGTGAGCGAGAAGGTGTCACACGTTTAATCAATGCTTTTAACATCCCCTCAGCAATCTCAAAATCTGCGATCACCCCGTCCTTCATCGGTCTGACAGCATGGATTTTTCGCGGCGTCCGACCGAGCATCTCTTTTGCTTTATGTCCGACTGCAAGCACTTCATTTGTTGTCGAATCAACAGCGACGACTGAGGGTTCGGCAAGCACAATCCCTTTGCCTCGAACGTATACTAGGGTGTTGGCAGTTCCGAGGTCGATTCCAATATCATTTGAGAACATTCCACGAAATTTATCTAAACGCCCATAGGCGTCTTTATATAGCGATTTGACAGAGTCAGTCATTCCGATAGATTTTTTTTTACTCATTATTATTTCCTTATTTATGTCTTAAGCAGTTCGAGAACCTCTTCCCAGGTCAGCTTCGAGATCGCATCGTCATCAGAAGCAATCACCTCTTTTACAAGATGCTTCTTTCGATTCTGTAATTCGATGATTTTTTCCTCAATTGTTCCCATTGTCACAAACTTATAACAGGAAACTGGATTTTTCTGCCCAATTCTGTGCACGCGGTCTGTTGCTTGGAACTCAATTGCAGGGTTCCACCACATATCATAATGAATCACAGTGTCTGCTCCGACAAGGTTAAGCCCGGATCCACCTGCCTTAAGTGAGACAAGAAAAATCGGAATCGCTTTATCTTCGTTAAACTTCTTTACTACCTCGAGGCGATTTTTTGTCGACCCATCTAAATAAGCAATCGGGATTCCTCGGCTCTCAAAGTCTTTACGCATAATTTTTAACATGCTGGTGTACTGACTGAAAATAACTGCTTTATGACCCCCTCTAAGCAGGTTATCAAGAAGCTCTGTTAACATCTCATACTTAGCTGAGTCGCCTTCTTCAACCGTATCTTTTGCAAAGATCGCCGGGTGGCAACAAATCTGTTTTAACCGCGTGAGAGTTGCAAGAACATGAATCTGAATTTTTTCAAAGCCTTCTTTCTTTACAAGAGATGTCAACTCCTGGCGGGCGGACTCGGCAAACGAGGAGTACAACTCGCGTTGAACATCTGTTAAATGGCAATGGTAGACAATCTCCGTGACCGGAGGAAGCTCTTTTAGCACGTCTCGTTTCATTCGACGTAAAATGAACGGATTGAGTTTTTTGCGCAGCGCTTCCATCACCTGGGTTCCGCCCTCATTACTTGCTCTGACATACTTATCAACAAATCGATCATACGTGCTTAAAAGACCCGGCATAAGAAAATCAAACAAGCTCCAAAGCTCATCTAAAGAGTTCTCAATCGGCGTTCCTGTCAAAATCAATTTATGCAAAGAGTTCAGCTGTTTAACAGACTTTGCATTGCGAGTCGCTCGATTTTTAATGTGCTGCGCTTCGTCTAAAACAACATAAGAGAGCTGAATTTTTTCATATTTGCTAATATCTTTTTGCAGCAAACTATAAGAGGTGATCCCAACGTCATACTTAGGGAGCTGTTTAATCAGCTTTTGTCTTTGAGTTGGATTTCCGTCGATGACAAGGACTTTAAACTCCGGATGAAATTTAGAAAACTCCTCTTTCCAGTTATAGACAAGTGTGGTCGGGCATACAATTAATGAGAGAGCCGCTTTGTTATTTTTTTTGTTCTGCGTCAAGGCGATGATTGTTTGAAGCGACTTTCCAAGCCCCATATCATCTGCTAAAATACCGTTGAGGTGCATACGTCTTAGACGCTCGATCCACTGCACACCTTCAACCTGATATTCTCGCACTTGAGCTTGAATTGTTGCAGGCACCGCTTCCGGTTCAAATGAAAATGATCCAAGCAGCTGCTGCTGTAAACTCTTTAGCTTCTTTGTCATTGAGAGCTGAATCGGAAGTTTTTCGAAGTCCTCTTCGTGGATGCTAGTTAAACTCCAAAGAGGTCTTCTCTGCGTATGATCATCAAGTTCTGTGATCCCTATCTCATCAAACACCTGAATCACAGGTGCGAGCCTATCCAAATCCAGAACCAAAATTTTAGGCAATGGCGCATTTTTTTTACGGCGCCCGGGACCCCTTGCCTCTTGTTTACTCAACTCGATAAATTGCTTTTTAGTCGCAAGGCAATCCCACAGCGTATTAACCGACGTTCCCTTTAAGGGCCCTTTAACCGTAAGCTCAAGCTCATACTCATTGACAAGCTCTGTATCTTTCAATTTCAGAATGAAGCTTGTGTCATCATATAAAAACTGATTTTTTAGGTTTTCCGGACATTTAAAGTTCACTTGATCTTGATACTTTGGAATGATCTCGGTCATAAACTCAACAATTCTCTTATCCGACTTTGTTGTGTAGACGCCAAGTTTAGGATTATAAGAAAAATCCTGGAACATATGATCGAGAAGTTGCTTTTCCTCAGTCAAATTGCGGGCAACAACCCCGTCCTCAGTGATAAAGCTTAAAATCTCGTCACCTGAAATTTTACTTGGAGCTGCAGGAACTACTGTCTTGCCATAGAGAAAGGAGACCGTTGAATCGAGCTCTCCCTCAAGATATGTGATCTCACACACCGCCTTCAATTTTTTCGTATATGGAAGCGTTACAAACTGATCGAGGATTTTGCTGTTTTTTACTTCGGCAAACCGGATGAGTTCCGGAAGTGAGTTCTCAACAAATGTCCCGAAAAGAGGCTCCGGAATCGATAGATTTCGGATGCTTTCCAAGTGTCGCAAGTGCTTGCGCTTAATGTTAGACGGGAATCTGTAGTAGATATTTTCGTGGATAATCCCCGGCCTTGCGCATTCTAAAAGCAAAAGTTTCTCAATTGGCACATCTTTTTTCCCATCCACAACAAACGAGGGAGTAAGAAACAGCCTGGATTGAGAAGAGATAATTGCATCTAATGTAAAACAAAGAGCTGTTGGCGAGCGTGAGAAAGTGAGAGGATTTTCTATTGCGTTCCAATAGAGACACGGCAGGGCCTCGGACTCTTCCCCCTCCTTATAAGCTGCGCGAGGCTGACTTTTTGCCGTTGCCAAGTCATACGCTTTGGAAAGTAGAGAACCAAAATCTTCCAAATGCAACGAGCCGGCCTTATCTGTCTCTGCGATTTCATTCTGATGCTTAGAAAAATGGACAGAGTCTAAAACCACACGTAACATCTGTACGCTCACAAGGTCAAAAGAGCTTAAGGTAAAGTAAAACCTGCGCGAACCGATGTAGATTGTCTCATCATAACGAAGCGCTTCGAGAAACTCTTGAACATCCGGAATGTTGAGCACCTTTGAGCGATACGGAAGGCGAAGAGCGAGATGAAAAGTAATTGCGTTTATGCTCTCGGATTTTGGGTTTGGAGGCGTGAGGATAATTGCAATTTCCGCTTTATCTTCTGAGATTTTTTCTTCCGGAAAGAAAAAAGGGCATGATCCCAGGATCTCTTGCGCGTCAATATAATCTCCAAGCAACTGCTTCTCGTCTCTTTCCCCTTTCCTTGCATCTTCGTTGATTTTCGCTTGCTCAACTGCTTGAATGACTTCTGACTCTTCAATCGTCGCGTCTTGTGAAAACTCTACAACTAATTTATCGAAATATTTTTCCAGATAAAAAATGACACTTGCGAGGTGGTGACAATCAAACTCTTGTGTGCAATTACAAACTGAATCGACAATTTCAGATTCGCGGCGGTCGATCTCAATGTCAGAGGAGTAGACTTGATCAAAATTTCCTTGCACCTGTGCAGATAACAGCACAGATCCCTCATCTACCTTCTTGACCTTTGCCGACTGTATTGCACCTTTTTCAAACAAAGCTTTTCCTTCGGATAGATCCAAAGGGGAAAAGTTTTTCTTAAGCTTGCGGAAATTGAGCATCCTCTCTCCTGATTCTAGCATCAAAACTTTATATACATATCTTCCATCTGAGAAAAAGTCACCTACTTTTTTTAAAAATATTTAATTCGAACATTCATCAAAAAAAACCAAAACACAATCCCCTTGCGTAAAAAATGTTCGATCAATTATATTCCCTCCTTTGAAACCTAAATGCGGGTGTAGCTCAGTGGTAGAGCATCACGTTGCCAACGTGAGGGTCGTGAGT
>JBBDJA010000003.1:0-46365 GCA_040880105.1 Waddliaceae bacterium
CATCGCCTATAAGGTCGACTTGGATGATCTCTTTTTCTTGATAAGAAATATCTAATTTTTTTGCAGTTGCTGTTGCCAAATGGTCGCGGTAAATAATGCGATCACGTGAACACTGTAAAGAGACAACACCTGCGACTGCGTTTAATTTAACCCACCCATCACAAAGCAGCTCTTTTTCAGGGTCCCCATCCTCATCGATATGCATAAAGCGCGTCTTTCCTTTTGCAAGCGCATATGTCAGACCGAGAGTTGTATCTCCTTTAGAAAAGGAAAGCTGTACCTCTTCATGATTTTCGGCAATCCAACCATTTGGATTCTCGATATGACATCCCTTTGGCAACAAGACGCGGTTTTCAAATGTCTCTTCACTCCATTCCGCAAGATCAGCTTTAACTGTCCACTCCCCTTCTTGCATCCTCACATTGCCGATACATTGCATTGACTTAAAGTCATATTCCATTCGATCTGCGCTTAGCTCCTTTCCTTCGCTCAAAAGCTTTACATCAAATGCAACCATGCTCCATTGTCCATCGA
Organism: Waddliaceae bacterium; assembly: GCA_040880105.1. Taxonomy (GTDB): domain Bacteria; phylum Chlamydiota; class Chlamydiia; order Chlamydiales; family SLOH01; genus SLOH01. Next base: position 535 of record JBBDJA010000003.1, read on the forward strand.
CGAGTTGCATTTCAAATTTTTTCGCAAAACCTGTACCGACGCCGTATGTCAAAGCAACGTCCTCAGCAAAAAGTGCATTTTCTTTATAATCCCACTTTGCCAAAGCTGCCTCGATAAAAATAGGCGACTCGCTACCCGGAATCTCGCAGCGCATCTGCTTGAGCGTCTCTGTTAATGCGGTATTTGGATTCAGAGCAATCGTTGACGAGTCTGCAAAAAGATTCACCCTTTGATTGCCAATCACAAATACCTTATGTAAGTCGCGTCGCTGATGTTTAACGCTCTTATCTTTGATTTCTAATAAATCCTCTTTTCCGGAAAGAACCAGATCGCGATATTTTTTGAGATTGCCCTTGTGATATAAACGAGGAAAAAGAAGTAAGGCAAATCCGCTAATCAAAATAAGAAGAGAGAGAATGCGAATGGATCGTCTCAAAAATTTCATTTATTTACGGCTGCATAAATACTTTCAACAGAGTCAAGAAGAGTCGATAAATCTTTAAGATGCAACTGTGATGCCGCATCGCTTTTGGCATTTTCCGGATCGTTATGCGTCTCTAAAAAAAGGAGATCGGCACCGGCTGCGACCGCGGATCTAGCTAAAATCGGAACAAACTGCCGCTCGCCTCCCGAAGCGGATCCAAGCCCCCCCGGCTTTTGGACGGAGTGAGTGGCATCAAAACAGACAGGATAGCCAAATGACTGCATGATAGGAATGGCTCGCATATCAGAAACAAGATTATTGTATCCGAAAGAGGTTCCTCGGTCTGTGCAAATGATATTTTCATTTCCCGCCTTAGATATCTTCTCCACAACATTTTTCATTTCCTCAGGAGAGAGAAATTGTCCCTTTTTTACACTAATGCATGCGCCGGTATTTGCTGCACTTAAAAGAAGATCTGTTTGCCTGCATAGAAAGGCCGGGATCTGCAAGATATCGCATACATCTGCTGCGCGCACAGCTTGGTCGGGTGTATGTATATCTGTCACAATCGGCAAGTGGAACTCTTTTTTTACACGCTCAAGAATCTTCAGCCCGGCATCGATGCCCGGCCCTCGAAACCCAGTTACAGATGAGCGATTGGCCTTATCGAAACTTGACTTAAAGATCAGACGACTCGACCGTCCTTCAAAAAGACGAACTAATTCTTCTGCCATCTTCATGATATGTGACTCGCTCTCGATCACACAAGGCCCGGACATTACAGTCAGTGGTTCGCCCTCTCCGATTTCATACTTACCAGCTATAACTTTTCTTCTGCCCATTGTGAGACTTCCTCGTGATTTTTGACCCATTGTAACACTTGTACCCTTTCTCTTACACTTCCAAAAAGTGGAATATGCTCCGTTAAATCTAAAAGAGGGATCAAAACAAAGAGCCGATCCCACATTCTGGGATGTGGAACTGTTAAATCTTTTTCATCTACACGCTCGCAATCAAAAAGAAGAAGATCCAAATCCACCTTTCTTGGGTTATGTTTTGACTTAGGAATTTTCCCAAGCTTAATTTCAATCACTTGAAGTGTTTTGAAAAACTCAAAAATGGAAAGCGAGGTCTTTACCTCAAATACTGTGTTTAAATAATTCGGCTGCTCAACCGGAGAGACAGGGGTGGTTTGATAAAGTTTAGCCGAGACAACAGACTCTACGCCCGAAACATCTTTCATCATTTTTTTAGCTAGATGATATGTCTCTTGAACATTGCCAATGTTGCCTCCAAACGCAACATATGCTGTGGATAGAAAATTCTCTTTATTCTTACTCATAGGATATGTATACTATAATTCTCTTTGGACTGATAGCTCAGTGGATAGAGCATCCGCCTTCTAAGCGGACGGTCGCAGGTTCGAATCCTGCTCAGTCCGTTCTTTTAAATGTATCCCACATAAAAAAAAGAGAACAACATCTGTTGTTCTCTTTTTTTTTATCAATAAAAATGGAAATCCGCAGAATTACTCCTGAGAAACCTCTTCTCGTCGACTTGGCTCTCCTTCTTCTAGGATCTCTAAATTCACGCGAATGTTATTTCGGCTTGCTACTGACATGAGCAGCGTGCGAATCGCATTAATTGTCTTCCCCTTCTTGCCAATAATCTTTCCAATGTCTGATTTTTCCACAGAAAGTTCGATAATAAGCGTTTGCGTTCCGCCAATCTCATTAATTGTGACTTTATCCGGGTTATCCACTAAGTTCTTTACGATATACTCAACAAATTCCTTCATCGCTTGTTCCTCTTTCGTTCTTGAGTTGCAGGTAGTTTTTTAGCTCAGTTTCATCATAGCACACCGGTTTGAAATACCCAAAAGGAAAAATCACTTCTCAAGAATGAAAGTGACAGGACCGTCATTGACCAAAGAGACATCCATATGCGCTCCAAACCGTCCGGTTTCCACTTTTGGATGGAGTCGCTTAAGCTCAGAAATAAATTTCATATATAAATCCTTTGCTAAGCGAGGCTCGGCAGCTTCCAAAAAGTCGGGTCTTCTGCCTCTTAAGCAATTTCCATACAGGGTAAATTGACTGACAACTAAAATCCCCCCATTGATTTCTTGTACATCTAGGTTGAGTTTCCCTGATGCATCCTCAAATATTCGCAAGTGCGCAAGTTTTTTGACTAGAGGAGCAATTTTTTCTTCAGTATCTTCTTTATGAACTCCGAAAAAAACTAAAATCCCCTTCTCAATTCGTCCCGTCTCTTGATTATCGGAAACAACACTTGCCTTCGAGACTCTCTGTATCAATAATTTCATCTTCGATTACTCATAGATGTTAGATAAGTACGCGCGGGCAATAAACAGGGAAGTTGCAAGCAATGCAGCCTTTAATGTCGGCTTAACGAATGTTACCATTCTTGCGCATGCGCTCTCTTTATGCTCCCCTTCACTCGTTCTCTCTTGAAAAATACTAAAAGAGTTCTTAGGAGGCTTTTGAGACTCTGGAAAAGTCCGAGGCTCACACATAAACTCTTCTTCCTCTACCGAACCATCAAAAAAATCTCTCAGAGACTCTTGAGCCTCTGAAAATATCACTTGCGCATCTTGGGTAGTAGGGAAAGTCCGAGGCTCATGTTTAGACTCTTCTTCCTCTACCAAACGATCAAAAGAATCCCGCGGAGACATTTGAACCTCAGGCACTATCACTTGCGCATCTTGGGTAGTCTGCAAATTCCCAGACCCACCCTTTAGCTCTTCTTCCTCTGCCGAACCATCAAAAAAATCTCTCGGAGACACTTGAGCCTCTGGAAAAGTCCTAAGCTCACCCTTGTATTTTTTATCCGCTCTACTCTCTTCGTCAGAATCAGGCAAAGAGGAGGCAGTCCTATTTGGTACATCGCTCATTTGATGATTAAAAAAAAATTCGCGAGTAATTTTTTTTCCGATTTCTTCAAAGCGCTCTCGATAGTTCTTTGAGAAAATACAGTAAACAGCGTGCTTAATTCTTAAAACAAGACGCTTGAGATACCCGACGATTGTGCGCTCGCCCTCAGTAAAAAGAGTGTCTGGAAAAACCACTGCGCTTTCACAGTTTTGCATTTGACAATGCAGAGTTTCATAAAGTTTTGGGTATAGAAAAAAGTCCATTTCACGATAGAAATTCTCTACTTGCACTATAACCTTCCCTCAATCATCGCTTTATACCTTGAAATATCATCCGGAATTGGTGCAACAAATGTATGAGTCTTATTTGTTACCGGATGCACAATTGTGAGCTTATAGGCGTGGAGCATTTGCCTTTCTGCCCCATATTTATGATTTGAAGAGACTTTGCCATAAAGTGAATCTCCTAGTATAGGGGTGCCTCGATTTTTCATATGAATGCGAAGTTGATGCGTGCGACCGGTCTTTGGAAATAGGGAGACGTAGCTGAGCGGATCGTCAAATGCTAAAGTTTCAAACCTAGTTACCGCCTCTTTTCCTCCGCTCTCGCGTATATCCATCTGCCGTCTTAAAGTCTGGTGCCGTCCAATTGGCTTATCAATAACCCCGTAGCCGGGATTGCCGAGACAGACTGCAAGGTACTCTTTTTTAATTGTACGATCGGAGAAGGCTTGTATTAAACGCGCGTGAGCATGTTTTGTCTTTGCAGCGACAATCACACCTGAGGTCTCTTTATCTAGACGGTGAACAATTCCGGGGCGAAGAGCATCGTCCCCAACCTCGCTTATCTGATTACAGTAATGGACTAAAGCATTAGCAAACGTTCCGCTCCAATTCCCTAGAGCCGGATGAACCACCATTCCGGCCGGTTTATTCACTGCTACAATGTGTTCATCTTCGTACAAAATATCCAAAGGGATGGCTTCGGGAATCAGATCGGTTGCTTGAGGTGGAGGTAGAGTGAAAGCGATCTGATCTCCGACTTCCGGAAAAATCCTTTTTTTTGCATGTACGCGATTTAAAAAAACTTTCTTTTCTTCAATTAGTGACTGGAAATATGTGCGCGAATAGATGCCTTTATAGCGGTCGGCAAGAACTTTATCTAGACGCTTACCCCTATCAATTTCTTCTACAATTAAATGTTCTTTTTTCATTATTTATTATTCTTCGTTTGTACTTCGTTATATTTATTTTGAATGAACTCTTTAAGATTATCACTCTTAACAGGCTCTCCTCGTGCCCAGGTTTCACAAAGCGATGAAACCTTTCGTTCTTTTGGCTTTTTACTAGAAAACAACCCTCCCAATTTTGCGCCTCCTTCAAATATTAGATCGTCCTCGCCTGAATTTTCCAAACCATGAACAGTCGGAGTAAATATCCCTGCTGCTGCTGCTTTCTTTAGGAGAGATTTGAATCCTCGCGGTATCTCTTTGACTAATTCCTCTGGGTGCAAATAACATTTAAATCCCTTTATAAACTTGATCGAGGCTTTCTTAGAGTTTTTTTCAAATTTTATCTGCACATCCTTTTCAAAAATAAGAATGATTCCACCTCTATACTCTGATTCCACCCAAAGGTTTAGTGGCTGACTAAGAGTTAGCAGCCAACTGTCTTTTCCATTCTCTTTAAACGTACTTTCTTTAGATTCTTCTGTAAAATGCGAAAAAAACTTTTCAAATATCAGCTTTAATTGTGTGTTTGTTTCTGTCTCAATTTTCTTTAGAAAGTTTTGAATCTCGAGGGGAAATATAGGCTCTGAAATCGTTTGAACTGAATCGAGATCCTCCGATGCGTCTTTTAATTCAAACTCTTCTTCCTCTTCTAACGAAGGATTTTCGAAAACTGGTTGTGCTGACACTGAATTCTCCGGTACGTCTTTTATTTCAAACTCTTCTCCCTCTTCTAACGCAGGATTTCCAAAAACTGCTGGTGCCGACACTGAATCCTCCGGCCCGTTTTCAGACCCCAGATCGTCTACTGCAAGCGCTACTGGGCAAAAAACAGAAGGTTGAGCTGGTACTACACTCTTGGATACAGCCGATTCCACATCTACTTCTATCCCCTGATTTTTTGGGTAAACATCCGAAACAAGTGGAGCCAAGTTAAAATCATTCGTTGCGCTTTTTGACACCTGATCGTCTACTGCAATTTTGACCAAAGGATTGACTTGAACAATTGGACAATGAGCTGAGGATTTCTTTCTTAAAAAAAAACTCCCAATCTCTTCAGGTAGTGGATCAAAATTTTCTATTTTTAAGATTTGACTTGAAATTCTTAAACTTGTCTTCTCAAACCTTTCTCTATACTCGGATAGAAAAAACCACCTAATCGTATGAAAAATTTTCAAAGCCAGTCGTTTCAAGTACAAGAATGCAGTCGTGTCTTGTTTAAAAAAAAGATTATTCGGTAGTTTAATATGCTCTTCATGATCGACTCTTACCATCTCATTTTTTAATAATCTAGTGAGATTCGGGTACTTTAAATAATCAGTTTCACTAAAAAAATTAACAGATGTCATTTTTTCCTCTCAAAGAAAGATGTTCAAAAATAACATACTTTACAGATAAAAAAAAGAAAATATTTTAATGTTCATTAAGGAGTGATTCATAGTCGATGTCCTCTTTAGCGAATTTTCCGGGAAAATGCCTTTGTACATCCGCGGGCATAGGTTCGAAAAACCCAGATCCAAGAAAATAAATCCGCTCTGTAATCTCTTCCCCCTTTTGATTAAATGTATCTCTATAGCGAGTTGAAAGCTTGTATCTAATAGAAGAAAATAAAGATTTTACAATGTGAATCATTTTTAAAACCAATTTTCTAAGAGGACCACTACCACTTATACTTTGTTTAGAAAATAGGTCTATTCGAATATTTCGATTCTTATAAGTTTCCCCTTTATTCCATTGATCAAACGTCTCATTCAGAATCGGGTATTCATGATAATTGATTTTATTGAAAATATTCATTTGCAACAGCACTTCTTTTAAATATCAAAACAATAATGCGTGAAATTTGTTAAAGAATAATAAAGAAATCAGATTTCAAAAACCGATAGTTCTTTCACGGTTTCCTTTATTCATTAGAAACAGGGAAAATAAACAACGAAGAGCTTGAGACTGCAAAGTCCGGTGTCAGCCTTTGAAGAAGGCTGTAAACGTTAGCCTCTAAAAGAGAGATCTCCTTAACCGAGCAATGCTCACCTATAAATTTACCTAGGTATAGGGTGCAATCGTACTCAATTTGCTGCAAATACATATCGCCCGGCTGAATAATTAAAGACCTCGCATCTTCACTAACAGCTGAAAAAGCCATCGCATATTTGTCTATAATCGGGTACCCAAGAAATAGGCTCGGATGGAGGTTATGAGATTTATTCATAGCGACTTTCGCGCCACATCTTCTTAATTCGTTCATTACGACGATTTAACTGGCGAATAATAGACATTGCAATCCCTTTCATCATCTCATCGTGAACTTCGGGAGCTTTACTTCTAAGATCTGCCATGTTCTGGATATTCGTCGCTGATGTTGCCTCACCTGAAAAGGTCGCAGGAGCGCTACTCGTTCCCTGAACGACTTGAGTTGGTTCTGCTGGAGTAGAACCTGTACTTTGAATGGATCCTTCGGACATATTAAATTCCTCTTCTCTTATTTACTATATTACCATATTAAAGTAATATTTTCAATTAGGGAGACCTGCTGAAAAGGTCCATTATATGCTAATTTCGCTTATAAAGGATCCTCTGATTAACTCGGGTCGATTAAATTTTGTATGAATTTTTTGTAAAATTCGAAAAAGAACCGAAGTTAACCACCTAGTGGTTAACTAAGTGCGTTTTTCTCGAATTCCCTCAAAAAAAGGCGCTAAATTTAACAATCCGAGTTAATCACGGGTTCCTAAAGGAGAATCAAATGACTCAAAAGGACCCAACAAACTGTAAGGTCGTCACACCGGCTTATCGCAGCGTCGATTATTTAAAAGGACAAAAAGCTCTTGTCACAGGAGCGAATTCAGGAATTGGACGCGGGGTTGCAATTGCCCTTGCAAGAGCCGGAGCTGATGTTGTTGTCAATTTTGTCAACAATGAGAAGGCCGCACTTGAAGTGATAGATGAGATAAAGTCCTCAAATCCGGAAAGAAAAGCGTATATCCACCAAGCAGACGTCTCCAAAGAGGGTGAAGTGCGTGAAATGTTTAAGAAAATGTGCGCTGAATTCGGCACGATCGATATTTTAGTTAGCAATGCCGGATTGCAACGAGACGCGCCCTTCGATGAGATGACACTTGAACAATGGAATACGGTCTTGAATGTAAATCTCACCGGACAGTTTCTGTGCTGCCGCGAGGCTGTGCGTGAATTTAAAAGAAGAGGAGTTGTAAAAGAGGTCTCATGTTCGGCCGGAAAGATTATTTGCATGAGCTCGGTTCATCAGGAAGTCCCTTGGGCTGGACATGTAAATTATGCCACATCTAAAGGCGGAATCAAAATGATGATGGAAAGCATGGCTCAAGAGGTTGCTAAAAATCGCATTCGCGTCAACAGTATCTGCCCCGGCGCCATCCGCACTCCTATCAATAAAAATGCTTGGGACACACCCGAGGCGTATCAAGACCTTATGCGACTGATCCCGTACAATCGTATTGGAGATGTGGAAGACATTGCGCAAGCAGCTGTCTGGCTAGCCTCGGACCATGCCGATTACATTGTAGGAGCAAGTCTTTATATCGACGGAGGTATGACTCTTTACCCGGGATTTTCGACAGGTGGATAGCGAATACGACATCATTATTATTGGATCCGGCGCAGGTGGAGGTACTCTTGCCCATCACCTGGCGACAAATAGCGATCAACGCATCCTCCTTCTTGAGAGAGGTTCTTACTTAAGAAGAGAAAAGGAGAACTGGGACTCAAGAGAGGTGTTTCTCAACAAACGATACGATGCAGATGAGACTTGGCATGACAAAGACGGACGTCCCTTTCGACCGGGTATCCATTACTTTGTCGGCGGAAATACAAAAGTGTACGGCGCTGCTCTAATGCGGATGCGAGAAAAAGACTTTGAGGAGGTCACTCACGTCGACGGTATTTCCCCTAAATGGCCCATTTCCTATAAAGACCTTGCCCCTTATTACCTCAAGGCTGAAAAAATGTACCATGTGCATGGCAAACGTGGAGAGGATCCTTTTGATCCTGAAGAAAGTGAGCCGTATCCCTACCCTCCTGTCTCCCATGAACCTAGAATACAAAAGCTCTTTAACGACCTTCAGTCCATTAAAAAAAGACCCTTTCACTTGCCGATCGGGCTTAAACTAGATGAGGACAATCCGCATAAGAGCCCGTGTATAAGATGTAGTAGCTTCGATGGATTCCCCTGCCTTGTGAATGCAAAAGCCGACGCTCAGGTCATCGCCGTCGACCCGGCGCTTGAGTCCAGTCAAAATCTCACTCTACAAACGAATTGCTTCGTTGAAAAGCTTGTGACTAAGGGGTCAAATGTAACTGAAGTGCATGTAGAAGGCGGAAAGAAATATAAAGCAAAAATCGTTGTCGTCTCAGCTGGTGCGATTAACTCCGCAGCGCTGCTGCTCCGCTCTCAGATTCAGGCCTCTTGCGACGTTATTGGCAGACACTATATGTGTCATAACAACACAGCTTTAATGGCAATATCGACAACCCCTAATAATACAAAATTCCAAAAAACGATTGGTCTCTCAGATTTTTATTTCGGTGATGACAACTACTCTTATCCCATGGGATTCATCCAGATGCTCGGAAAATCCGATGAGACGATGCTTGAGGGGGACGCGCCTAAACTTACGCCCAAGCGAATGCTCGGCGCCATGGCTGATCATTCTCTTGATTTTTGGCTGACAACAGAGGATCTCCCCGATATAAATAACCGCGTAATTATACGCCAGGATGGATCCATTCAACTCAACTACACGCCGAATAATCAAAAAAGCCATGGGGAACTCATCAAAAGGCTTAAAGGAATGTTAAATGCAATCGGCTGCCACACCCACCTGATTCCGCAAAATCTTTACCTTCGAAAAACGATTCCAATCGGAGGAGTTGCCCATCAATGCGGCACAATTAGATTTGGAGACAACCCAAAAACATCCGCCCTTGATGTCAATTGTAAGTTTCACACTCTCGACAACCTCTATGTCGTCGATGGTAGTTTCTTTCCGTCCGCGTCCTCCGTTAATCCGGCTCTTACCATTATCGCAAACGCGATGCGTGTCGGAGATCATTTACTCGAGAGATTAAAATCTTAAGAAAACTCTAAGTCACTCAGTAAAGGAGCCTCTGATTAACTCAGGTTAATTTAATTTTACATGAATTTTTTCTAAAATTATAAAAACCAATCGAACTTAACTGTTTAACAATTAATCGAGTGCGATTTTATCGAATTCCCTTGAAAAAGGCACTAAATTCAACAACCTCAGTTTTTTTCAGAGGTTCCTTCTATACTCAACTAGAAAAATTCTTATACAACTCCGGTACAATCCAAAATATAAAATTATATTAAATTATTATTTTAATATTTACCTAATCTTTACAAATTATGTTTATAATTATTTATATAACCAATTATAAAAGAGTATTAATTATGACAAGTTTAACACTGGGCGATTTTCAACCATTTAACAACTGGGAGCTTGTCCAAAATAAAGGCAAAACCCCCTATCTATTAGACGCGACCACAGGTAAAAAATATTTGTACGAGGATAAAGTAACCATCGGGCTGCAGTGCCTTATTCTAACCATTGGTACACCTTCGCTACAGTTAACTGCTTCCATTGTGAATATCGCCTACCGTATACTGAAACTCGTGACTCTATCCCATTTTTGGATACACAAGCCTGAAGAAAAGTCTTACAGTATTAAAGGTAGAGTAAAAGACGCAGGTCTGGATCTGTTACGAGTCGTTACCCAACCAATTGCAGTTGTAGGATTACAACTATCAGCTATTTATGGATTATTTAGACCCTATGATGGAAGAAAACTGTATAGCTCCATCGAATTGGCTCAATACGGCAATACGCTCTTTTCGCCATTTTAAAGAGGGCTTGCCCATCAATGCGGCATGAAAACATCCGCCCTTGATGTCAATTGTAAGTTTCATCCTCTTGAAAACCTCTACGTCTTCGATTGTAGTTCTTTCCATCTGGGAGTTCCGTGAATCTGTCGCTTACATTGTAGCAAGTACGATGCATACCGGAGATCATTTACTTGAAAGGTTAAAATTCTAAAAATCTCAGAATAAACCGGATTCGATCTTAAGAAAGCTCTGATTAACTCAGGTTAATTTAATTTTGCATGAATTTTTTCTAAAATTATAAAAACCAATCGAACTTAACTGTTTAACAGTTAATCGAGTGCGATTTTATCGAATTCCCTTGAAAAAGGCACAAAATTAAATAAGCTGCGTTAATCAGGGGTTCCTTAACGATTGATTCGTTAATTCGGTGCATTCTTATCCAATTTCTGAGGCTCATAAATTTAACAACCTAGGTATTCCAGAGATTCCAACCCTGTTTTACTTTATTCTTAACAATTAATTAATACTTACCATTTATAATTAAATAAATTAAAAGTTGCCATCATAGGAAATTAATATTAATATGGACGTTATATTTCAAAATCCTGATTCAATAGAAAAGAAATTATATAATCATCTACACCCCTATTTCTGCAATACTTCCAAAGCGTTTGTTATCGACTCCAAGTATTCTATAATAGAAGAAAATTCTCCGGTCAGAAAGAGTTCAAATTTAATTGCTAAAATATCTATTGCAGTATTTACACTTTCACTTGCATTTATTTTTTTCAAAATAATGCAATATCGAATGACATATGCAGTAAAACTGCAACTTCCACCGAAGATGAACCGCCCTTTACATAACGATAGAGTGAAGTATATTGCTCAAAATGCAATCAAACACATAAAAAAGCTCAATTCAGGTTTAAAAATAGACCCGAATCGGGTAGAGCAAATATTTCATAACCCTGAAAATTCAGTCGATATAGCTCAATCGCTATACAATCAAATTACAAATAATGTCAAAACTCGAGTCTACCTAAAAAATAGCCTCCTATGTAATCATTTTTTTTCATCTGTAAATAATAATCTAAATATATGTGAATATGCGTTAGGAAAGTATTTATCATCTGATGGGATATATAAAAATATTAATCATTACTTAAGAACAGGTCTAATAAAGCAAGCCTTTCAGAACAGTAGAATCACCAGAATGAATGCGCAAGACTATAAAAGAGAAACTGCATTTCTCGCATTCTGCATTCAACTCTATCTAGTGAAAAGTCAAGTTGCTCCTGAGGTTAAAAACTACAAGTCTGACGAACTTTCTCCTAGAACATACAAGGGAAAGGTCACACGTAGGGTCAAAATAACAGATGCAGAAGAGGCTGAAGAATACAAATCAGTTGAACTTGAAAATGCTACCCAATTTCTTAGTACATCTGCCTATAGAGGGTCAGCAGCTTTTTTCGGGAACATTGTGAAAACATATACGCCTCACGGAAATTTGGCTGGTATTATACCCCCTAATAAACTCGTTCAATTTAAACATGAGTATGAGGTTTTATTTCCAATATCATCTAAACTTGTGTGTCGATAAAATCGTCTTCAGGGGTTTCGTTGCAATAATCTAGAACTTCTTGCACAGCTTCCCAAGAAAAGCCTTTGCGTAAAACAAATGCGATCGCTTTTTGTCTCTCTTTACGATCTAGCAGATCTCGTTTTCGCAGCAATTTCTCAATTGCTTCTCTTTGGGGAACTTCGGGAAGATCAACTGTAATTCCCTTTTGTTTTAGTTTCTGCTGAATGACCCGAGGACCGACTTTTCGCGCTGCCTGCACCCGAATAAAAGAGTCTGTCCACGCCGCGTCATCTATAAAACCTGACGCGATCACTTTTTCAATGACCTTTGCTGGATTGATACCAAACTCACGGAGTTTCTTCTCTAATTCTTTTGTGTGGTAGGCACGCTCTGATAGCTTTTTAAGACAGTAAATGTAGGCTGCTTGCAGTTCATTTTCTCTTAGTTTTTCAAAAAGTTCTTGCTTAGTTACAGCTTTTGGTAGGGTAAGATTTTTTCCATACACACTCCAAGGAAACGACCATACTTTTTCATCATCAATATAAAGGTCCGTTCGTTTTTTTTGCGGATCACTTTTTAGATTGAGATCCACCTGTCACCTTTATGCGCTTGATTCCCCTTGAAGAGAGGCGAATTCCTTTTGCGCTCACGCCTTTGACGATGACACTGTCAAAATCAAATGGAATCTTTGCGAGCTTCTGCTTAATCTTGGGGATAAAATGGGCTTCAATCACGGGTGTATCTTGGGGAGTAAAGAGTAAAAGCTTCATTCCCTCATCAAAATACTGATACTCCCGATCAAGGATAAATTGCTTAACGACAAACCGTTTAGCAAATGCAATGTGATTCTTTTGGTCTTTATAGCAGATATTAAAAATGGTCTTTTTATCTGCAATACCGACATAGATCAACTTCTTTTGTTCGACAGCGACAAACTTTTTATCCGGTATATTCATTGCCATGTATGTTCCGTCATCGAAAAATGCAAGGATCTTATCAAAGTTTGTGCAAGTGAGGGTTTCTCCACCCTTCACACTCGTTCCGACAAACCCTTTAGAAAGATCATATCCAACCTTCACATCCTTTTTTGCCACCTGGCGAAGATCAATTGTCTCCATTTCTTCAATCAAGGTAAGCCGTGGATGCTCTTCACCATATGTTTTAATGAGGCGATTTAAGTATCTGATTGTAAATTTCTTAATATTCTTAAGTTCGTTTTCGATTTTCACTAACTGCTCTTCTAGCGCTTTAATCTGATCTTGGTTTTTGTCGATATCAAACTTAGAAATCCGTCGGATCGGGATTTGCAAAAGACGCTCGATATCTTGCTTTTCAGGAAGACGCGCAAGCATGTTGTGGTAAGGAACAATGCTTTTATCCACCGTCTCAAAAATCTTATCAGCTGAGGAAACGGTTTCTATCTTTTTATACAGACGATTTTCGATAAAGATCTGTTCAAGTGTCTTTTGAAATATGCTTTCGTTTAATCGTCCCTTTTCGATTTCAAGTTCGCGCTTCAAATAATCTTTGAGATGATGAGTATTGATCTCAAGGATTTCATTTACATTCAGTTCTCTTGGCATTCCTTGATGAATCACAACGGGCTGAGAATTCACGCTCACTTCGCACTCTGTATAGGCATATAACGCGATGATAATTTCATCGGCATATTGACCTCTGGGAAGCTTTATCTCAATCTCGACATTTTCAGCTGTATAGTCATTAATGCTCTCGATTTTGAGTTTTCCCTTTTTTGCCGCCTCATCAATGGAGCGTATCAGAGATTCTGTCGTCGTGCCGTAACAAATCTCTCGGATCACAAGCGTCTTGGGATCGACGACATGAACTCTTGTTCTCAGCTTAACTTTCCCTCTCCCCAAGTCATACTCGGAGGGATCCATTGTGCCCCGTGTTGGAAAATCCGGGAGCAAGGTATATTCACGCCCCTCTAAGATTGCGACTTGCGCCTCCAAAAGCTCAATAAAATTGTGGGGTAAAATTTGAGTCGACATTCCAACGGCAATACCGCTTGCGCCTTGCATAAGAAGAACAGGAAGTTTAGAAGGGAGAAAAAGCGGCTCGCGGTTTCTTCCGTCATACGAGGGAATGGTCTCTGTCAAATCGGGATTAAATAGCGCCTCTCTTGCAAGAGGCGAAAGCCTTGTTTCAATGTATCGAGAAGCCGCTGCCGGATCACCTGTCAGGGGATTTCCAAAATTTCCTTGCTGGTCAAGAAAATATCCTTTGTTCGACAAGTTGACAAGTGCATCTGTAATTGCAGCATCTCCATGCGGGTGAAGGGCCATTGCTTGACCTACAACGTTTGCCACTTTATGGAACTTTCCATCATCTATTTTAAACAAGGTATAGAGAATTCTTCTTTGAACAGGTTTCAGACCATCGAGAACATCGGGGATCGCGCGATCCAAAATCACGTAAGAGGCGTAACTGAGATAATTCGACCGCATGAGCTGCGTTAAATCTTCCATTATAACACCTCTTCTTCAGGCAATAGATTCTTCATAATAAACGCTTTTCGCTTAGGAGTGTTTTTGCCCATATAAAATTGCAAAGTCGTCTTAATATCGGAGAAGTGAGTCACAGTGACCGGAATCAATCTGATATCTTTTGCGATAAATTGTTTGAATTCTTTAGGAGAAATTTCTCCAAGTCCTTTAAAACGTGTGATTTCGACACCTGTTTTCAATTTTTTTATAGCTTTATCGCGCTCTTCTTCAGAATAACAGTAGATGATATCTTTCTTATTTCTAACTTTAAAGAGGGGCGTCTCCAAAATATGTAGATGGCCGTTTAAGACAAGTCCTTCAAAATAGGTCAGAAAAAACGTGATAAGCAAGTTGCGAATATGCATTCCATCGACGTCGGCATCGGTTGCTAAAATAACTTTCTGATACCTAAGATTATCAATGTCGTCTTCTACATTGAGCGCACTCATTAAGTTAAACATCTCTTCATTTTTATAGAGTTGATCAAGCTTCATCCCAAAGACATTTAACGGCTTTCCTCTTAGTGAAAAGACCGCTTGCGTCATTGGGTCTCTCGAGGCGACAATAGAGGCGCTTGCCGAATCACCCTCGGTCAGAAAAATCATCGATTCTTCCCCTCTTTTGGAGTTATCCCCTCGATGATATTTGCAGTCGCGCAATTTTGGGATTTTGAAAGAAATCTTCTTCTGCTTTTCCTTCGCCTCTTTTTTCACAGCCGCAAGTTCTTTACGCACTTTTTCGTTAAAAGCGATCCGCTCAATGATTCTTTTTGCTGTCTCAGGATTTTTATAGAGAAGATTACCCACAGCCTCTTTGATCTCTTGAACTAGTGGGGCGCGAATCTCTGTATTCCCAAGCTTATTTTTTGTTTGCGACTCGAAAATAGGATCCTTTACACGAATTAAAACAGCTCCGAAAAGACCTTCGCGCACATCCATTCCTTGATAATTCTTCTTTGCAAATTCATTCACACCTTTGAGAATTCCTTCGCGAAAGGCTGAGAGGTGAGTACCTCCATCGGAGGTGTATTGCCCGTTGACGAAAGAAAAATAGCTCTCGCCATAACTATGAGTATGAAGAAAGGCAAATTCAAGCTGAGGGCTCACATAATGCAGGGGTTCGTATAGGCGATCGTCAGTAATTTCCTCATTCAGTAGATCTAAAAGACCATTTTCCGAGGCGATCTTCTCTCCATTATAGTTAAGCGTAAGCCCTTGATTCAGATACGCATAATGGCGCATTCGGCGCTCAATATATTCTAAATCAAACCGATACTTCTTGAAAATTTTGGTGTCGGGGATAAACTCAACATATGTGCCGTTAGGCTCCTTCGTTGCTCCTTTATTTTCTTTTAAGAGCTTTCCTTCAGAGAAAAATGCCTCGACATATTTCCCCTCTCGATGGCTTCTTACAAGGAAATGTTCGGACAAGGCATTGACAGCTTTTGTCCCCACACCGTTAAGTCCAACAGAGAATTGAAAGACATCATCATTGTATTTGGCGCCGGTATTGATCTGACTGACACATTCGACTACTTTCCCAAGAGGGATTCCCCGTCCAAAGTCTCGAATTAAGACTTTGCCGGCTTTTTCATCCACATTTACCTCTACGGTACTTCCATTTTTCATGATGAATTCATCGATACAGTTATCGACGATCTCTTTTAGCATGATATAGATGCCGTCATCATGATGGGAGCCATCGCCAAGGCGCCCAATGTACATACCCGACCGAAGACGGATGTGTTCAAGCGCATCGAGTGTTTTTACCGCTGTTTCGTCGTAATTTTTTGCCATAATGATAATCCTGAAGTCCCCTAGTATACCAAATGAATGTCCTAAGTCAAGATTTTACGATAATTGATAAAATCAAGTAGAATGAAAAAATATGAAAAACAAACGTATTTTGATCACTGGCGGCACCGGTAGTTTTGGAAGAGCCTTTACAAAAAAAATTCTTTCCGAAGAGGATCCACACTCAATTGTAGTCTTCAGTCGAGATGAGTGGAAACAGTGGGAGATGCGAAACTCCGATCCGATCTTTCGAAGCGAAAAAATCCGCTACTTTTTAGGAGATATCCGCGACCGCTCAAGACTGAAGCGCGCCTTCCAAGATGTTGACTATGTCGTGCATGCGGCCGCTCTTAAGCAAGTCCCTGCTGCTGAGTATAATCCAACGGAATTTATCCTAACTAACGTCCTTGGCAGTAGCAATATTATTGAAGCGTCCCTTGATGCCGGGGTCGAAAAAGTGATCGCGCTATCGACTGATAAGGCAGTTAATCCGGTCAATCTTTACGGGGCAACAAAACTTTGCGCCGATAAGCTCTTTATCTCCGGGAATTCTTATGTAGGCAGGCGCGGGTTTCCGATATTTTCTGTGGCACGGTATGGCAATGTGCTCAAAAGCCGCGGTAGCCTCATCGAACTATGGAAAAAAAAGATAGAAGAAGGGGCAAAGAGCCTTCCGATTACAGATGAGCGAATGACAAGATTCTGGATGACGATAGATGAAGCCACAAGCTTTGTTGTTCAATCACTTAGGGAGATGAAAGGGGGAGAAATCTTTATTCCTAAGATTCCAAGTATGAAAATAATCGATGTCGCAAAGACAATTGCCCCCGAGCTGCCCATTGATATCATCGGAATTAGAGCAGGCGAGAAAATCCACGAACTCCTCATAAATGAGGAAGAGGGACGCCGCACGGTCGACCGCGGCGGCTACTATGCGGTTATCCAAAAGAGCGGAAAGGAGGAGCCTTTCATGAGAGACGGGTTTTTCTATGGCTCTGAAAACAACGATCAATGGCTAACCCCGGATCAGCTCATACAGTTGCTTGCTAAATAATTTCCGACTTGCCAAGATGAGGATATGTCATGGCTTTCATCAGCCTCAAGTTTTGTAGGCTCTTACCTTCCTTCGGGACAAAGCATTGTCAACCAAACTGGTAACTTCGTCAGTTGGTGCGGAAGATCTGTTGTCCTAAGTCATCAAACCCGTTTAGCTGACCGATTGAGACCTTACACAAAACTTGCACTTCACAATGCTGCAGGATATCTCATTGGAGGCCTTCCGGGCTGCATTGTCGGCAGTGCGATTGAGGTGTTTTTCCTCGATACCGCCACGTATGGAGTTGTATACAAACTTGCCGATGGGGCCGGCTTAATCAGTCTCAAAGCATTTGAGGCTCTTACCGGGGCAGTCATCGCCGGAGCTGGAGGGTCTGCCGAGCAGCCGGGTATGGAACTAAAAAAACTCATGACAACAGACGACGGTTATGTACTTATTAGCCGTGAAGATCTAAGCCTCATACTTGGATCTCATAAAAAGAAGCCCCCTCAGATCGAAGGCGTTCCCGACCTACCCAAAGTCGATCCTAAAGAGATCGAACTTGCTTTAGAAAATTTGAAAAAAGACTTTTTCTGCAAAAAAAAATAGTATCTGTTATACATTTTCCAAATTGCAAATAAAAGGACCTTCCATGCAAGTGGGTGTGATTGGGATTAACCACAAAATGGCCACTCTTTCTTTAAGAGAGCAGCTGGCAAAATTGTGCGACCGACGCTTAAGTAAAGACCACTCAATCCATGGAAAGCACGCCTTTGTCACTCTTTCAACCTGTAATCGAACCGAACTCTATTTTAGCTCTGACAATTTAACCGAAACGCACAGCTATCTTTTAGATATCCTTAGGCAAGGTAACGACCACCTGTTTGACCAAAAATTATACTCCTATTTTCATGACGACTGCTTCAAACATTTAGCGCAGGTTACAGCCGGTCTTGACAGTGCGATCATCGCGGAGACCGAAATTCAAGGGCAGGTAAAAACAGCCTACGATGAGGCAACCTCTAAGTACCCGCTCCCCTACCCTCTTCACTATTTATTTCAAAAATGTCTAAAAATTGGAAAATCTATCCGACAACAGATCCCGTATTCTAAGTGGACTCCCGACCTTGAGCATGCCATTTACCACGCCGGCTGCCATTTTTTTGGCAATGCGGAAGACGTCTCTATCCTTTTTATCGGAGCTTCAGAAATTAATCGCAAAATCCTTACCTTTTTTCAAAAAAAGCAGCTTAAAAATATTACACTTTGCAACCGAACCCCTGTAACACAAGAGATCCCGTTTCTAGACTTTGAAAACTTAGACCAGTGGGTCGATTACGACTGGATCATCCTCGCGACAAAAGCGCAAGAGCACTTAATCAAAAGATGCGTATCATTACCACCTCATCCAAAGTTGATCATGGATTTAAGTGTACCGAGAAATGTCGACCCGAAGATGGGTCGAAACAAGGAAATCACTCTACTCAATATCGATCAGATTCAGCGTACGCTCACCTTCCGGCAAAAGCGTTTAACGGCCATTTTAGAACAAAGTAAAGCTTCTGTTACCCAATCTGTAAACAGACAAATTGCACTCTATAATGAGAAGCAGACAAGAAGGGAGCAGTTCATTGAGCTTGCAGTCTCTTGAATAAATCAAGAGATTGCCGCACTCGCAAGTTTTTGAATATGCTCTCTTCTTAAATACCCGATTTGAGACATGGCAAATTCTTCCCACACAATTTTTCCTCCATTCGAGAGGCGCGCGTTATCTTCTTCAAGTATTTCTTGAATTAAGCGCAGTTGAGAAGGGTGACTAATCAGGGATTTTTCATGATTGAAAACATCGGAGACTTTTCCAAATCCCCCTTTCATCCGCTGATCGACACCTCTTTTCTTAAACATTCCAAGTAGAACAAGTGCAAAACTTCTGACTAAAGCAAATGGAAACGTCACGACGTTGATGATTTTATTTATGGTTTGGTGACGATACAAGAATTTTTTCATAGCCTTAGGGAAAGGGGTAAATAAAGCAGTAGCAGAGGTGTTAGACTTGAGATTAATTCCAAGCTCGTAAAGGATGCTATCAACAAAATTCGTGCAATTATTATTCACAAGGTTATATGCACGATCCTCTTTTTGTATCTGAACAACTTTTGATTTTAAACGATCAAATAACTTCTGATTAATTTGGATTTTTGTTTTCTTCCACTCTTTCTCGTTCCCTAAAAACTCATGAATGTCGCCCCCTCCTTTAACCAAACCGGGGATTGTTTGCATTCTCTGAATCTCTGCAAGTTGGTAATCAGGATCCCAAATACGCCCAACGCTGTAGACATTTCCGTCCGGATCTTTTAATCGAAGCCAGCCATGGTTCATCTGTCCAATAGTTGTGATAATTTCTAAGCGGTAATCTTTTGTTTTCCTCACCTTTTTCTTAAATATTGGAATCTCTTCACTCCATCTTAATGGGTGCTGGTTCTCATCAATTGGAGTGAGTCCTTTATCGTGTGTATACGTAAACTCGCGTTGATCTTCTGTCGAAATAATCTTGTCATTAATATTCTTAAACCGACCGATTAAACCAGAAACAGGAGTCATTTCTCCATTATATAAAAAGTGTATATGACCATTCTCAACTTTAAATTTATGTTCAAATGTAGATGCTTTTCGATGTAAATGCATGCTTGTAAGAAAGTCAACCTCTTCAGGCCTTGTAATAAAAACTGAAATTGCATGCTCCGGAGGAAGCATTTGAAATGCATTTGAGTCTCGGTTTTTTGCCGAGCGTCCATTTGATGTTCTCAATGAGACCCATTTTCTCAACTGCTTTTTCGCTTTTGGCATGATATATAGAGCCTCTGCTTCATCTAAAGTTCTGACATCTATATTTTCTAAAAATGAGACGCGGTAGCGATCAATCTCACAAAGCAGACCTATCATCCCTTGTACAGCTTTCGGGTTCGACTCTTTCGCGCGCTGCACCATATGAATAAAATATGTTAAGTAAGCAGGCTTTATTTTTTCCCCGCTTTTAACGGTTCTACTCAAGCATGAAAGCGCATACTTCATATCATACAAATGAAATTCATTACATTGCTCAAATCGAGATTTTTCCACATTAAACTTCAGATATTTTCCATTCTGCCCTCTTTCTTCGCACCCCCATAAAGACTCTTTAAGAGAGGGCAAAACGACCTCAGGATATAACTTTTCGCTGAAATTTAAGAATTTGATAACATTCTGCTCAAGCCTTTTCTCAATTCTCTCTATAGAATCTATAGTTGGATAGAGAGGGTGATTGAGAGCAATTTCCTGCCTGACCTGAACCATTTCTTCAATGGCTTGAATGAATTTTTCCTTTGGTTGAATTGCATTGCCATTGAGTTCAGGAACATCTTGAATTTCTCGGTCCATTGCACTCTGAAGTGTATCAATAAAGCGACTAGGTTCAATGATATTGGCGAGGTTGTTGTTTTTCAATACTTCCGAGGCAGCAAGTTCCCAAGGAAGATTTTTAGAGTTACGAATGTCAAGTAACATAAAATTGCGTTTGTAGAGATTTTCTGCAACCGTGGCTCCTCCGGGTTTTGTGATAACAATATCTGCAATCTCGCAATACTCTGCCATGGACTCCTCATTAACAAAACCAAGAGGGGTCATTGTGACATTCGGATTTTTTACATCTAGTTTTTCTATACTCTTTTTAAACGATTTATTGTTGCCGCATATAACGAACACTCTTGACTTTCCAAGTTCTTCGGTTTTTGAGTCAGCAATTAATTTCGGCCAAGGGACATCTCCTCCCACACCGCCATTCATACATAAAATAACTTTCTCATCGTCTGCAATATTATATTTCTCCCTCAAAGTCGCTTTATCCATCTGTTGAATAAACTTCGGGCGTATAGGATATCCGGCAAATTCAACTCGGCTATCTTCAATACTTCCGACTACTTTTTCTAATTCCGCTCTCATTTCGGGAATATTGTACGGCACAAGCGCTTTAAACCCCGGATCATTAGGCAGTCGATCCCAGGTATTAATGCAATCTACCATATCAGTGGCAACAAAAACAAAAGGCAGGCCCAGTTCTTTTGCAACTTCATGCAGCATTTTGGAATGTCTTGCATATGTTGCAACGACAACATCGGGTCTCTCTTGCAATATTTTTCTACGAATCAGGTCTTTCTGAATTTCAACCTCCTCTTCCGGAGTAGGTTTAGACCCCATTTTTTTCATTAATCGGATCGTCCCCCAATAGTCACCTGCCACAAGAGTATTATAAAGTGTTGTAATGGAATGTTGTCTTCCAAGTAGATTAAAGAGCGGATCGCGCTCGATCAGAACTTCATCGGGGATATCGCAACTGGTTGTTCGATAATCATCGCCTAAATATTTCTGCAGAGCATCGGTAACAGAGCGATGTCCATTCCCCCAACTGCAATACATGAACATTACTTTTTTTCTTTGATCTTCTTGCTTATGCTCAATGTTCTCAAGCTCGGATACATAGGCAATTTCCCTTAACCCCACATCGGGCCAGAGATCAAGTTCTTTGGGGTTGGGGATAATTTTTGTCTGCAATAAATTTTCAATACGCTCCCATTTTTCTCGCAAAATCCCTGAGTGCAAGCTAAAAAATGTCGCAGATCCGGTATACTGAAGGTCACATCCAAGCGACACACCGATATTTTGATGCAGCTGCTTGAGCTCAGTTACAATCGCATCTGTGATCTCTCCCTCAAATTTTTCGAGTTGATTATGAAGTACATCCAGGTTTTGCTCTAAATCCAGAATGACTTTCTGGGTTTGCATGAGATGAGAGAAATTTACAAAATGATCTTCACCCTCGGGGTAAGTCGTCGCTTCCACCATCTCACTCAATATTCTAAGTTCTAAAGGGACTAGGCCTTTTTGCTCTTTTAGTGATGAAAAATACCAGTCAAGAGTCGTTGAGAATTTTTTATTATCTTTACCCTTAATCGCTTGCTTCAAAGATTCACGAAAATCTTGATCATTAATTTTATCTGCCCATTCATAGCAATTGATCCGGGCACACAACCTATGCATATAGTGCACACCTTCTACACTAAAACGGTAATTCTTATTATATTCTGAAAATATTTTCTCGACTTCGATCTGAATCTCAGGAGTAATCATCTCCTTCAATGTGTTGTGATGGCTTCCTGTATTGATATGGTTAAGAAGAGAGAGCATCATTAAATAATTCAAAACTTCTTGTGTCTTTGATACTTTTAAGAGTTCGTCTAAATGAATAAATGATCGACGATCAATTAAACCTCTCTTATGAGTCTTTTGGATAATCTGAGTAATTTCATAAATAAATTCTTCGCTTTCACCAATTGTGTCTCGCAGGTTCTGAAATTCATATGGTGTGATAAAACGCTGATTCTTGAGCGCATGCAGGTAAAGTAACGATGTTTGGTTGTTAATCCGTTTATCCTTTGACAACCAGTTATGAAGCTTATGTGCAATGGCTTTATAAAGAGCATAAATGATCATTAAAGGAAAAGGCGCCGGCTTATACTGTGTAATATGCTTAATCCGATCTGCTTTTAATCGACCTTGTTCATTATTAAACCCAAGATCCAATGCAGTTTTTTCAATTGCACCAAGGTCATTTCTAGCCTTAGCCTCGCTACCAAGAACAACTCTTTGCCTTTCATCTTCTCGACATTGATCGATCCAGTTGAAAAGTGCGATCGGATGATCAACCGTAAGCTTCCATGGTTTAAAAATGGCCTGAATGAGAGAAATATCATTCCCTGCTGACAATAACTTAGCAATACCTGTGACTAAAATCGTCGGAAGATAAACAACAGGATTAAATAACAACACTTTAGCAAGCCAATCGGGGGTATTCTTTGTCCAGTCCATCACTTTTCTCTGAATCGATTTAGGAAACACCCTAATGACCTGAGAAAAAAGATACCGCTGCAAAGTGACTGATATTTTTGCCTGCACTCCAATCAGCTTCAATTTTTCTTTCACGTATGAGGAGCAATTCCCTTTAATAAGAGAGCCTTCAACTCCCTCTGCACTATCTCTCTTAATCGAGTCTGTCAATATTTGGTACTGCTGCTCTGTTACCTGTATTTTTGCTTCATTTAAAAGATATTGCGATAAAGGTAATGATGAATATCGATCGATAATCTCTATTCCCATCTCTTTTTTTCCAAGAGGAGTTACAACATCTTTAACGTTAAAATCTTTTAAAACACCAAACTGCCCGACATAACTTACCCTTCCCTGCGAATCTTCAAGACCTAAATAGCTGTGCGAACGTCCAAAACTCAAATCTGTAAGGTCTTTAGCAACTCCATACACAGTCACCCAGTATTTTCCGGTAGCAGGCTTTTGAAAAAACTCTCCTAATGTATCGGCTTGTGTAGGCGATCCCTCAACAACTCCCTTCTGACCTCCATAAAAATACCCTTTAAGTTTAAGATTTTCATCTGTTTTAAAAAGGAGCACATCCTCCCGGTAAAACTCAAACCCCTCAGGAGTGGCGCGTTTTTCAAGAAGATTCATCTCGATCCACTCGCCGTTTACAGCAACCATTCCGGCTACATTATCAACCAATTTAAAGTCTTGACGATGAGCTTGGTACTGAATGTTATTTGTCAGGAAAAATTTATACCAATCACTGTTTTCAGAGATATGCTCTTTAACCTGCTCAATGTCAGAATTTCCCAAAATTTTAGAAAGCGCTCTTGCTAATAATGGATAAAACCCTTCATCCGCGCATCCCTTTTTCTCCAAAGCACGCAAATAGTCATAAGCGCATGCCTCTAAGATTTTTTTTTCTTTAGGATCAACAGATCGGTTAGCTAAATCCAGAAGTTTTTCTCCTGTCGATAATTCTCGAGGAGCCATTTGAATTTTCTGGTTTTCCGTTAAGATATAAGATTGCTTATTGATATGAAACTTGTGTACATCTGAAGTAATTGGATTCAAAAATCACCTATATAATTTTTATTAATTACTTTGAATTATAAAGATCATTTATTAACAAAAGATTAAGAATATTAAAGTAAATAATATATAGACAAAAGATAATCTCTAGGGATTGTAAATCCCAAAGAGTACCCCACGCAAATACTTTACGCTCCTAAATCGTTTATGAAATTGCGTCTAAAATTCGGCTCTTCCAGGATACCTTGGAAATGCGATGGCATCGCGAATATTTTCAATTCCGGTTGCAAACTGCACCAAACGCTCAAAACCCACTCCATATCCGGAATGAGGAACCGTTCCGTATTTGCGAAGTTCAAGATACCACCAATAATCTTTCTCAGAGAGCTTGTGATACTGAAGCTGTTCTTTTAAAACATCATAACGCTCTTCACGCTGAGAACCTCCGACGATCTCACCAATCCCCGGCACAAGAACATCCATTGCCGACACGGTTTTTTGATCCTGGTTTAAACGCATATAAAACGGCTTGATTTCACGAGGGTAATCGACAATAATGACTGGCTTGTTGAAATGCTCTTCAACAAGATAACGCTCATGTTCACTCTGCATATCCAGACCCCACTTGACCGGATACTCAAACTTCTTATTCGCGCGCTCAAGGATACGGATCGCATATGTGTAAGTAGCACGCTCAAACGGAGCTTCAATGATATGCTCAAGTTTTTTCAAGAGTCCTTTTTGAATCCATTTGTCGAAAAACTCCAAATCCTCTTTGCAATTTTCCATTATGTATTGAAGAGAATACTTAAGATAGCTTTCAGCATTATCTTGGTTATCGTTGATATCGGCAAAAGCCATCTCTGGTTCGATCATCCAAAATTCTGCTAGGTGACGAGAGGTGTTTGAGTTCTCCGCACGAAATGTGGGGCCGAAGGTATAGACATCTGAAAGCGCGGAGGCATACATTTCGGCATTTAACTGTCCGGAAACGGTTAAGAAAGTCGGCTGCTCAAAAAAGTCCTTGCTATAGTCGGTTTTTCCTTGCGAATCCTTCGGAAGTTTTTCATGATCCAGTTGAGTCACTTTAAACATTTTACCCGCCCCTTCACAGTCAGACGCAGTGATGATTGGAGACTGCAAATAAAGAAACCCACGCTCTTGATAAAATTTGTGTGTTGCAAAGGCAAGACTGCTGCGCACGCGGGCAACAGCGCCGAGAGTATTTGTGCGGGGGCGCAGGTGAGCAATTGTGCGTAAAAATTCAAAGGAGTGCCGCTTTTTCTGCAAAGGATAGGAAGCAGCGTCGCATGAACCGACAACTTCAACCTCTGTCGCTTGCATCTCGATCTCCTGACCCTTACCGGGGCTTTCAACAATTTTACCCTTAACTATAAGAGAGGCCCCCGTGACTAGAAGTGGAAGGAGAGAGCCGTAATTCTCAAGTTCCGGACTAAGAACAGTCTGAAAGTTAGATAAAGTCGAGCCATCATTGATTTCAACAAATGTGAAAGTCTTTTGAGAACGCACTGTCCGTGCCCAGCCTTTAATCGTGATTTCTTGGTCGATAAGGGATTTCCCCTTTTCTTTTACCTGTCTAATTTTCATTTGGCAAAGTCTCGCAATCTTTGAATTTCATCTACCCACAGAGGAGGTCCTCCGGGTGTTTCTAAATATTTTGGAATCAAACGGGTTCTTTCCGATTGCATTAAAAAACGAAAAGAATCAATTCCGATCAAACCTTCACCAAGCGGTTTATGGCGATCGACCCGACTTCCAAGCCCTTTTAAGGAGTCGTTAACATGAAAACCGTAAAGGTGTTTTAAACCGACAATTTGATCAAATGTATCAAGAGTCCGGTTCCAAGACTCCGGCGTTCGGATATCATATCCTGCTGCAAAGATATGGCATGTATCAATACAGACGCCAATCGGAACTTTTGCCTTCACCCGGTCGACAATATAACCTAAGTGTTCAAACTTCCAGCCGACATTCGAGCCTTGACCGGCCGTTGTCTCAAGAACAAGCCGCGTCGTCCCATTGCTTAGAAGTGATTCAAACTCAAGTAGACTCTCGACAATACGATCTAGACACTCCTCTTCGCTCGACTTTAAAGCAGCTCCCGGATGGAAGTTCAGATAATCTATCTTAAGATCTAAGCATCGTTTAATCTCCTCTCGAAAAGCATTCCGGCTTTTTTCTAGAGATTCCGGAACCGGTGAGCCTAAATTGATCAGATAACTATCATGGCTCATAATCTTTTGAAGACCAGTCTCTTTCAAGGTCTCATTCCATAGATCAATCGTCTTCTTCTCAAGAGGCTTGGTGTTCCAGGTGCGTTGATTTGCGGTAAAAAGCTGGATCGTGGTTGCACCGATCTTTTTTCCTTCAAGAAGCGCGTTGTACACACCCCCTGCAGCAGAACAGTGCGCGCCGATCAGTAATTCTTCTGGATCCGTATTCATGGTTAATAAGTATAAAGATGATCCGGAAAAAAATCCAATAAAAATGACTGAAGAGCCTTTCTAGAAGAAAAGTATATAAATTAAAATTTTTTATTGTATGAAATCAATCGATTACTCAATGTAGCGATCAAAGAGTTTAAAAAAATATATTGAAACACACGGGAGGGAATTCATGTGCTGTTCTCCAATTCATTCGACACCAGTTCTATTTTACTTAGATTTTGAAGTCGATCATGTCCGAGAAGAAGAAAAAGATCCATTGAGATCAATTACCCAGATGGCAGCAAAATGTCCTTCTGCAGCTGAAAATAAGTATTTTGAAGCCTACATAAAACCGATGCAAGAAGCTCAATCATACAAACAGTCCCCCTCATTTCAACCGGGAGAACACAAAATAGAAAGATATCTTTTCAAGGATACTTGGCCGGCGTTTAAAAAGTGGGTCGACAGCAAACGCAGCAAAGATCAACAAGCTCTTTTTGTCATGCATAATGGTTACGAACACGACTGGCCGATTTTAAAAGATGAGTGTGCGCGTATCGGAGAGGCGGTACCGAAATATTTCAGGCCTTTTTGCACATTATTTTTAGCCAATGCTTTGCATATCCAATTAGATCGAAACGCAAGCAACTCTGTTTCCGGTCTTTGCAATAGATTTAACATTGAGAAGCTGCCGGCGCATAAAGCGTTAAACGATGTTGAAATGCTCTCTCAAATCTTTGAGAAAATGATCGGCAAGGCTGCAATGAATGATGTACTTAACGCAGCAGTTGCCCCTCAGCATCCTGTGATTGAAGTTGCAAAAGTGATTAAAGCCCATCAAACCGCAATGCTTGTCTTTTTTGATTTTGAATCCACAGGACTATTCAGAAATGACTTTACTCCAAGAGCTGTTGAACTTGCAGGATATATTCCAGAGAAAAATGCACTTTTTGAATCATTTATCAACCCAGGATGTCCAATCCCGAAAGAGTCTCAAGCTATCCACGGGATCTCTGATGAGGATGTAAAGGATGCAAAAGGCTTTAAAGCTGTTTGGCTGCAGTTTGAAGATTGGATTCAAGAGAATAGCGGGAACTCGGTTGAAAAAATCATCTGCTTAGCCGGACATAATATATGGAAATATGATCTCAAGTTATATAAATCGGAATGTGAACGAGTCGGTCTTAAACATAGAAACTGGAAAAGTATAGATACTCTTTGGATTTCAAAACATTTACATAAAGGTGTCAAAGGCGTCTCCCATAAAATGCAAGATTTAAGAATACGTTACGGTATCCCGGAAGACGCAGCCCATCGAGCCGGAGGTGATGTACGAGTCAATTACGAAGTCTTTAAAAAATTTGTTGAAGGAGTCCCAAAAGAGGAACTATCGAAAGCGCTACTCTCTAAACACCCCATTTATGAAATTGGAGCAGCTGTTAGAAATTGCAGGGTCTTTAAGCCACAGCAATCAGACTTAGCTCCAAACTCTTTGCAATTGCAAGCTTCAAGCGTTGCCTCATCAAGTGACGCACCCATCCCCTCTTCTTTTTCAGTGAAGAGTATAAGTGGGAAAAGAAACCATGAGGATGAAGAGGTAAAACAGCAAGAAAATGAACAACCGAAAAGAGTCTTTAAACGTCAAAAGTCGATCCAGTCTTGGGTTCAGGATCATTTTTCCGAAGAAGAGTAAGGAATCGGGAGGGGCCTTCCCTCCCTTTATTCTTTGCCTGAACGATTTATCTTTGACAAAAATCTTAAGCGTATGTGATAATTTCCTACTAGCTAATTGAGATATTTTAGGAGAATTCATGGCTCGATATACCGGAAAAAAGAACCGAATTGCGAGAAAATTTGGGGTGAACATTTTTGGCCGTGCCCGCAACCCCCTCATTCACAAACAACACCCACCGGGAATGCATGGAGCGCGTCGACGAAAAAAATCCGATTACGGACTTCAACTTGAAGAAAAACAAAAGCTGAAAGCTGTATACGGAATGCTAAGTGAACGACAACTGATTCGTTACTACAAAGACGCTCTAACATTGACAGGAAATACTGCTGACCATCTGATTGAATTCCTTGAGTGCCGTCTTGACAACATCGTTTATCGTTTAAAATTTGCTCCAACGATTTTCGCAGCTCACCAACTCGTGTCGCATGGACACATTTTAGTGAACGGCAAAAAAGTGGACAGACGCTCATTCCAGGTTCGTCCAGGCATGACAATCTCTATCAAAGAGGAGTCTCGCCAGTCAAAACAGGTAAACGAATCGCTTGATAACAGTCGTCGAGATGTTCCTGAGTACTTAGAGCTTAATCGCCAAGATTTTAACGGGAAATTGCTCAATATGCCAACTCGCGAACAACTTCCTTGGCCGATTGAAATTAATGTTCCTGAAATCTGCGACTTCCTCGACCACACAACATAAGATTCAGAAATCATCGATTGAACGAACGTAAATTCTCTACTCTTAGGAGTTTTAGGATTTACGTTCTTTTTTTTTCTAGAAAAGCACACATTTACTCAAGTCTCATCCAACAGTATCTATAAAAAGCTGACCCTTCTTTCTTACCGT
Organism: Waddliaceae bacterium; assembly: GCA_040880105.1. GTDB lineage: Bacteria > Chlamydiota > Chlamydiia > Chlamydiales > SLOH01 > SLOH01. The sequence continues at coordinate 29,842 of JBBDJA010000003.1, forward strand.
AGACATTTCGACAACGCAAATTGCCATTATGCAAGCCTCTAAATAACTCAACTCTGTTCAATTTCGGATGAATTTTTTCTAAAATTCCAATAAATAATCGAGCTTAGGCTTTGATATTTAAGCGAATGCGTATTTGTCGAATTCCCTCGAAAGATCAAGAAATTTAAAAACCTGAGTTTTCTTAATACTCCGTAACCATCTAATAGTTTGTTAATTGCAATCTTATCGAATTTCGTTAAAAGGGCACTATATTGAATACGCTGAGTTATTCAGAGGTTTCTTTATTATCCTTATCTTCATATGATGCGTATAAGGGAGGTAAGTATGAATCAAGAGAACATCGCAGAATTTATCCAATCGCTCAGTCATGACATAAAAAACCCTCTATGCAGTATCAAGGGGTTTTCTTCCCTATTGCTTCAAGACTTAAAAGACGCTCCGGAACAACAAAAAATGGCCAACTATATATTTCAAGCTGTAGAAGAAATTGAAAGACTACTTGAGTCTGCTGCAGGCAATTTAGTCACTCTTAGTCAAAATGATGAACCAAAAGTGCTCGGTGCAAAGGAACTTGAGTCAGCAATCCTCAACCTCTTTCAACGCGCCAAATCTTCCCATTTTCAAGAAACCAGTTCGATCGTCTTTGAGACAACAGGACAATCTTCGGATAAAATTATCATTAAGATTCCGTCCCTTAAGGAGGTCGATTATGAGCATTGAAAAAGTTTTAATTATTGACGATGACGAGCACTTATTATCCCTTCTTACTGAAGTTATGAACCGACTCAACGTGGAGCCGATCACAGCGACAAGCGGTAAAGAAGGTCTTGCGCTATTTAAAGACGGCTCATTTGACCTTGTGTTTTCTGATCTAAAGATGCCGGATATCACCGGAATTGAGGTCCTCTCTACAATAAAGAAAATCTCTCCGGCAACTCTTGTTGTTGTGATGACAGGCTTTGGAACCATTGAAAACGCAGTCGAAGCCATGCAACTGGGCGCTTTCCACTTCATTATTAAACCCTTTACCCCCGACACCATTGAAGCGATTGTAACAAAAGCCAAAGAACATCAATCTCTTATCAATGAAAATATATACCTTCGGCAAGAGGTTAAGGGCAAATCATTTGAGGTCGTTGGAGAAAGTCCTGCAATGCAGCAAATCATAGCAAGTGCAAAACAAGTCGCCGCTAGCAATGCTAATGTTTTCATCTATGGAGAATCAGGAACAGGAAAAGAGGTCATCGCTCAGCTTGTTCATTCTCATTCTAAACGATCTGAAAACCCCTTTATACGGGTCAACTGCGCTGCGATTCCGGAATCTCTGATTGAGTCTGAATTTTTTGGACACGAAAAGGGTGCGTTTACAGGCGCCTCTTCCAAACGATTGGGCCGCTTTGAGCTTGCCCATGAAGGAACCCTCCTTCTCGATGAGGTGACAGAGACCCCAATGTCTCTTCAGGCCAAGCTCCTTCGAGCCATACAAGAGGGTGAATTCGACCGCGTCGGAGGAAGTAAACCGATCTCGGTCAATGTGCGCATTATCTCAACAACTAACCGCGATCTTGATAAAGTTGTCAGCCAAAGCGCGCTTCGAGAAGATCTCTACTATCGTCTCAATGTGATACCTTTGCACATCCCTCCCCTTCGCGAGAGAAAAGAGGACATCTTACCTTTAGCCGATTTCTTTCTTAAAAAGCTATGCATTGAAAATCACAAAAAGAAAAAACACTTCACAGATTCGGCAAAAGATCTTCTACTCTCCTATCAATGGCCGGGAAATGTAAGAGAGCTTTCCAATGTGATCGAACGCGCAGTCGTTCTTTCTTCGGGAGATGCAATCGATCGCGACTCTCTTTTCATCAACAGTCCAGCTGAAACTCCGTTGCGTAGCTAATGACTCTGAATATCTCTTGAAATCGAATTTTAGGGTAAAATTCAGCAATCAGGAGCAATACCCCGAATTCCTCCTCTTACCAGCAACCGCCAAGAGCCCTATAGAGACTGGCAAATGCCGTGTAGAAGTTGCTCTTTGTATCCGCTAGCTGAAGCTGCGCTCTAAAAAGACGGCTTTCGGCATCCAACACTTCAAGATAACTTGTATACCCTTCATTATAACGATGATTAGCTAGTCTGGCATACTCTTCAAGAGCCTCTACCTGCTTTTCTTGAGCGCCCTTTTGTTCATACGTGCGCTCAATATCAACAAGAGCATCTTCCACCTCTTTAAACGCCTCTTGAATCCTCTGCTGATAGAGGTAAAGCGCCTCTTGTCGATCGGCGTATGTCACAGCCACTTCGCCGGCTATTTGGCCGGCTGTGAAAATTGGCATTGAGACAGGAACAAAATAACTCCACACGCGAGAGTCTCCTTTAAAAAGATCCTTCAGCTCCTCACTGAGGCTTCCATACGTTCCGGTGAGTGAAATTGTGGGAAAATATGCAGCTTTTGCGACCCCGATTCTTGCATTAGCAGCAACTAAGCGACTCTCCGCTTCGAGAATCTCGGGTCTTTGACAAAGAAGGTCGGATGGAATACCTTCGGATATCACAGGAGTAGCAAGCGCATCAAGCGTGCCTCCCCTAGCGATAGAGCTTGGATTCTGTCCGAGAAGGAGTGAAATCGTGTATTCTTGCTGAGACACTTGTTTTTCAAATAGTGGGATTTGTGCCAACGCGTCTTGGTATTCCGACTCGATCTGGCTAAGCTCAAGCTTTGATATTACCCCAGCATTGTATCTTTTATTAAAAATATCGAGAGTCTTTCCCCTTGTGTCTGCTGTCATCCTTGCTATCAACAGTTTTAAGTCAAGACCAAGCAAGTCGATATATGCCGTCGCAACAGCTGCAACAAGCGTTTGAGCGACCGCTTGCCTTGCAAAGCAAGAGGCATTGATCTCAGCTAATACAGCGTCTGATGCGCTTCTAATCTTACCGAAAAGATCCAACTCAAAACTGCCGACCAAAAGCACTTGGTAAATATTACTTGGATTTCTGGTTCCTGTTGAAAGAGGTGCTGCCCTTTCATTCACACGCTGCCGCCCGTATGTGGTATCAAGGCCGATTTGCGGGTATAAATCGGAGCGAGTGACCTGGTATCTTCCGATAAATTGATCAATACGCGCCGTGGCGATCTTCAGATCTTTATTTTCTGAAAGCGCGATCTCTATCAACTGCGGAAGCACCGGGTCTCCAAATTGCTCCCACCATCGCATATTTTGAGGCGCGCCCATCTCTTCATATTGTAAATTCCAATGAGCCGGCACATCCACACATGGGCGGCGGTACGCCGGGCCGACCCTGCAGCCTGTCATGGAGATAAGGAAAAAGATAAGCCAAAGCCCCCTACTTCTCATCTTCGACCTCCTTTTTTGAATATCGCTCAGCACTCTTTTGCAACAGGTAATAAAAGAGCGGAATAAAAAATACTGCAATGACAGTTGCCCCAAGCATTCCCCCAATCACCCCTGTCCCTATGCTATGGCGGCTATTAGCCGAAGCGCCGGTTGCAATCGCAAGAGGAACGCATCCTAAAATAAATGAAAATGCCGTCATGCAGATCGCTCTTAGACGCAACTTGGCTGCCAGCAATGCAGATTCAAAAATCGAGGATCCCGCTTCCCTTTTTAAAATAGCAAACTCTACGATCAAAATCGCATTTTTTGCCGCAAGCGCAATGAGTGTCACAAGTCCAATCTGAAAATAGACATCGTTGTTCAGCCCTCTTAGCCATATAGCGACAAACGCCCCAAATAGGGCAAACGGCAGTGCAAGTATGACCGCAAAAGGCAATGACCACTTCTCATATTGGGCCGCTAATATTAAAAAGACCATAATAAGTCCAAAGATAAAGACCTTAGCAGATGCCCCTCCCGACTTTTTCTCTTCATACGCCTCGCCCGACCAAGAATACGTATAACCCGGTGGCAGCACCTCTGCGGCAAGCCTCTCCATGGCCAAAAGCGCTTGACCCGAGCTATATCCCTCTGCCGGCGACCCTGTAATTTTTGCCGCGGGAAACCCGTTAAATCGGGCAATCAGATCAGGTCCCGGTACCCAGCTCATCGTTAGGACCGATGAAAGCGGCACCATTGTCCCCTCTCTATTTCTGACATACACTTGATCGATATCATCCGGTTTCATTCGATAACTCGCTTCCGCTTGAACAATCACCTGAAAGAGCCGGCTAAATTTGGTGAACTGACTGACGTAAATGGAGCCGAACAGCGTTTGTAGCGAATTAAAAACCTCTTGAATGGGAATCCCTAGCACCTCGGCCTTTTCTCGGTCAAGATGGATCATCAGCTGCTCGGACAACGGGTTAATCGTAGTCGATAAAGAGCTAAGCGCAGGCACGTCTTTTGATTTCGCAATCAATGCATTGACTACCTCTCCAACCTCCAGATACGATGCGTCCCCGCGGTTTTCTACCCAAAACTCAAATCCGCCGACTGTTCCAAGCCCCGGAATTGCCGGTGGGTTGATTGGAAACGCGACTGCTTCATTAATGCCGGCCATTTGCGCCCCTGTCCTAGCGACAATAGCCGGTGCTTGAAGCGAGGTTTCTGTTCTCTCATCATAATTCTTGAGAGCTACAAACAAGGTGCCTGCATTTGTTTTCAGCTGGCTATCGAGTAGGCTATACCCATCTGCTCTTGCCACATCGGAAACGGCCGGGTCTCTCATGAAGATCTCATCGACTTTCTCACCCACCTTCGACGTTCTTTGAAGACTCGATGAGTCCGGCAGCATATAGACACCGAAGAGATACCCTTGATCTTCCTGAGGAACAAAACTTGTCGGTACCACCTTAAAGAAAATAAAGACGGCAAGTATCGTAGCTGCAAATGCGAGTAAAAATAGAAAAATATGATTGAGAACATACTGAACAGCGGTTGCATAAGACTGCACAACTTGATCGAATTTTGTATCGAACCAAACAAAAAATTTCCCCTTATGTCGATCCGGCTTTAACATAATCGCAGTCAATGCAGGGGATAGTGTCAAGGCAACAATCGAGGAGATAAATACAGAGATTGCAATCGTCATGGCAAACTGTTTATAAAGCGCCCCTGTAATTCCCCCTAAAAAGGTCACAGGAATAAAGACAGCAAGAACCACAAGTGTCGTTGCAATGATCGGACCTGTCACCTCATCCATGGCACGCTTTGCAGCCTCTTTTGGAGGCAGTTTCAGAGTCGACATGTTTCGCTCTACATTCTCCATTACAACAATTGCATCATCAACAACTAAACCAATGGCAAGAATCAACCCAAAAAGTGTGAGCATATTAATTGAAAAACCAAAGAGCATCATCCCGATAAACGTCCCGATAATAGAGACGGGAATTGCAATTACGGGAATAATTGTCGCTCGAATCGTTCCAAGAAAAACAAGTACAACCAATATCACAAGCACGCAAGCGATGAAAAATGTTGTAATCACCTCGCGAATCGATGCGCGCACAAATTTTGTTGTATCCATTGAAATTTTATAGTCGATGCCATCTGGAAAACTCTGTTTCATCTCCTCTAAAAGCGCAGTCACCTGTGTAGAGACAGATAGAGCGTTTGATCCCGGCTGCTGGTACACAGCAATCAAAGTGGCGTTTTTACCATTTAAATAGGTTTGTACCGAGTAATCCTTAGCTCCAAGCTCCGCTCTTCCGACATCCTTTAATTTTACAATCGCAGCGCCGCTTGAATCTGTTCTAAGAATGATATTTTCAAACTCATCAGGCGTTGTGAGCCTCCCCTTAGTTGCCACCGGAAATGTTAAAATAACCGACTCGTCTGTCGGCTCCTGGCCCACTCTACCGACAGCAAACTCCTCATTTTGCTCTTTCACAGCCCTCACAATATCTTGCGCTGTGATCTTAAGCTGCGCCATGCGGTCCGGCTTTACCCAAAGACGCATCGCATAATCGGGGCTTCCTAAAATACTTGACTGATTCGCCCCCGGGATGCGCTTAATTGCATCGAGAACATACAAGTTGGCGTAGTTGCCCACATATGTTGAATCATAACGTCCCTCAGGTGAGTAAATGGCGATAATCATCAAAAAGGTCGACGACACTTTTTTTACAGTCACCCCTTGTTGCGTGACCACTTGCGGCAGTTGAGGCAACGCGAGGTTTAGGCGATTTTGCACATCCACCTGAGCAAGATCGGGATCGCGGCTGATATCGAAAAAGACGTTTAGCGTTAAATTTCCGGTCGAGGAGCTGGTCGAATACATATAGAGCATATCGTCAGACCCGTTCACCTGCTGCTCGATCGGCGAGGCGACATTTTCAGAGACAGTCTCTGCGTTGGCTCCCGGATAAACAGCCGTGACTTGAATCTGCGGAGGGGTGATTTCAGGATATTGCGCAATCGGCAAGTTTACCATCGCAACGCCGCCCGCGATCATGATAATAATTGCAATCACACTTGCAAAAATGGGGCGGTCAATAAAAAAACGTGAAATCATCTTATTCTACGACCTTGACCGGAAGATTTGGATTTAGGCGCATTGTTCCATCGACAATCACTTTTTCACCCTTTTTTAACCCCTCTTCGATAAACCAGTTATCATCTTGCCAAGAGCCCACAATGACGTTCCGTGTTTCCGGTTTCATATCTTCTTTTAAAACCCAGACAAAGTTTCCTCTAGCCCCTTGAAAAACAGCGCTTTGGGGAACCAAAATTGCATTTGGCCGAATCGCTCCATGGAGCAGTATACGCACAAACTGCCCGGGGCGCATCGTCCCTTCCGGATTTGGAAATTCGGCTCGAATAAAAAACGTGCCTGTTTTTGGATCGATATTGGGCTCTGCAAAGTTAATGACCCCGCGACTTGGAAAGGACTTTCCATCGGCAAGGATGACTTCAACCTCAAAATTATTATCCCCAGGGATCGTTAAAAGCCCCTTTTTGACCTGTTCTTGCACCGTTAAGATTTGATTTTCCGAGACGCTGAAATTCACCCAGATCGGATCGAGTCTGGCAACATAGGTGAGTAGGCTCCCCGGCCCTCTTGGGATATAACTCCCCTCTTGCTGCTGCGTTTTGCTTGCTAGACCTTTGAGTGGCGAGCGAATCGTGGCATAACTTAAATTCAACTTTGCCTCTCTAACCCCGCCTTCTGCTGATAATACAGCCGCTTTTGCCCCCTTTTGTTGCCCAAGGGCATCATCTAAATCTTTTTGACTGACTGCGTCCATCTTTGCAAGCGGCATCACACGCTGTAAATTGGCATTAGCCGTAAAAAGCCGAGCCTCCTGCAGCGCAAGCTCACCTTCCGCTTGCTGCAATGCAGCTTCAAATGGCCTTTTGTCCAAAACAAACATCACCTCGCCGGGCTCTACATAATCGCCTTCTTGGTAGGCAACCTCATCTAAAAACCCGTCCACCCTTGCGCGGATCTCCACTTGCCTTGAACTCTCCGCCTGTCCGACGTAGTTAAAGACAATAGGTGTATCCTCAGGCTTAATTTCAAGGACTTTGACCTCCGACACCGGAAACGCGCGGGGCGCCTCCCTTTGCTCGCACCCGGCAGCAACAATCATCATCAAGAAAATAAACCGCCTGAACATCAAAACTCTCCACTCATACGCCTTTCTTATATTCCATTGCTCTTAATTAAAGTCAAAAGTAGAAGACGTTTCCAATGATCAGCCTTTATATACTTAAATCATATTTTTTATTTTACTTTTAACCCCTTTAAGTATATAATCTTTTCTTATGAGAATAAATTATAACACATTAATAGTGATTTTAATTGGCCACTTTGTCGTCGATTTTATGTTGGGAATTTTCCCTATCTATAAAACAATGACAAATATTGATGTCTCTCTTGCGGGAATGATCATGGGCTGTGGGCTCATCGTCGGCGAGAGCGCTCAACTTGTGATCGGCTACTTCAGCGACCGTGGGTTTCAAAAGCTTTTTATGGCAAGCGGTGTGCTTCTTGGCGGCAGTCTATCGCTTCTCTCCAGTACACAACACCCCTTTCTCTTATTCTTAATTGTCTTGAGTTGCTACCTCGGATCTGCAGCCTTTCACCCCTCAGCGAGCAGCATGGTCTGCCGGCTCAGCAGCAAAAGTCAGGGCTCTTTACTCTCTCTTTTTGCAGCAGGCGGCATGATAGGGGCTGCTGTTAGCCAAATCCTCTTTGTTCAGGTCATGCACTTTTTTAATAACAGTACCGTCATTTTGATCTTACCGGCTCTTTTGGTCAGTTTCTCAATTGTCATGAACGTCCCAATTGCAAATACACCTAAAACCGAGGAGAAAAACTTTAAAAGGCAGTTCGGAATTTTATGGAAGCGAAGAGGCAGTATTCTCCCGCTTTACGGGATGCAGATCATAAATCAAGTGCTAATTGTCTCTATCATGTTTCTGATGCCCGACCTTTTCACAGAGAAAGGACTCCCCGCAGGTTTTAGTTTTGGCGGCGCCCAGCTTAGTCTCATTTGCGGCGGCATTATGTTTAATCTATTCAACGCCAAATTCAACAATCTTTGCAATCCAAGGGCGATGCTAGGCGGATTAATGATTACAGGGATGCTCATCCTCTATACCCTAATTGCTGTAAAGTTAGATTTAATGTTGGCAGTCGTATTAACTGTCTCACTTGGAGCGGCTCTAACAACTCTTCAGCCGATCATCTTAACCGAAGGGAATCGCGCGATCCCCGAAGAGAGCAGAGGCATTATCAACGGACTTCTCCTCGGAGGATCTAGCTTCTTTGCCGGGTTTGGCGTGATGCTATCGGGGATACTGAGTAAAAAATATGGCGTCTGTCAGACAATGCTCTCTATGGGCGCACTTTCCATCCTCTTTCTTATCTTTAACCTATTCTCTCAAAGAGACGATAAAACAACTCAAATTGAAGATCTAGAAGTCGCTTATTAAAACAATAAAAACAGTTTATGTTATAATAAAATTATAATTAAAAACTGTGTTTAATATGATAAATTCAGATCCGAACGCTAATATTTCCATTAATCAGCTAGCTCAGGTGACACCGCTTGAGCGCAAAAAAGAGCAAGATCCAAATGTATCGATCTTCCGTGTCTCGATTGGAGGAAAAAGCTATAAAGTCAAAGTGAAGAATAACGGCGCTTTCCCACCTGATTCACAAGCTGAGAAGACGCAAGAGACGATCAAAAGACTTCTAGAAGAACTCAGTGAAACAGACGGCTATTTTGAGCAGATCTCCGGAAAAACTGTCACCGCCAAAATAAAAAATAAAAAATTTGATGATATCGATATCCACGGCTTGTCTAAGGAAGAACTGCAATCGGAGAAATGGCAAAAGATAAAGAAGAGTACACACGACGTCTTTAATAGTTACTTTCCCAAGCCGACCATTAAAGAAAATGGGCTTAATACACTTTCAAAATCCACTCCTCCCCCTCCCCCATCAGAAGCAAGAGGCATTCGAAATCTAGGCACAAGTTGCTATATTAACTCAAGCATCCAACTTCTCAGATCCCTTCCCACTTTTAACAAGATGCTAAACACCTCATTAACAAAAAGAGGTAGTGAAACAGATGAGCATTTGAATGCTAGGAAAAAAATTCAAACGACTCTTCACAATCTTGTAGGGGCAATAGACTCAGGAAAGAAAACCAAGAAGGCTGCAACAGAGTTTCGCCAAGCTCTTTTTGACTCAAAAGATGGATCATTTACAAGGCAAAAAATAGGTGACCAACTAGATAGCAGCGATGTGACAAGAATTATTCTAGACACTTTTGACACTCAAATCACAACAAAGGAGACACGCTCTTTTATAGGAAAGGATGGGAAAGTTGAAGAGAGGCCTGTCGGAGTTCCGCAAAACTTACAATTCGTCCCGTTGAATCTTACAGCCAGCGATCACCCTGTAGATTTTGGATCACTGCTCAAGGATCAGTACTTAGAAAATGAGATCCAGGATCCGGATTGGAAAGTGGGAACTCATGTACCCAAAAAATATACGCAAAAAACACAAATAATAGGATCCCCGCCGGAACACCTCCCGGTGGACTTAAGACGCTTTCATTATCAAGGAAATAAAAGCTCAAAAGTGAAAACCAAAATAGACTTCAAAGAGCCCATTGATTTAAACGATTTATTTACAGCTTCTGAAAAAAATGACGGCGTTTACTCAGTGACGAGCTTTAACATTCACCATGGAAATTCTCTTACTGGGGGACATTTCACAACATATCGACTCGACTCAGATAATACTTGGCGACACTATGATGACAAAAAGGCCACTCCAGTAAAGCCAGATGAGGTCAAAAGGAAAATGGGCGACGCATGCACAGTCATTCTTAAAAAGATCAATAAAAGGGAAAACGCTTAATATCAAATGCCAAAAATTGAACCAAAACCGGATCACCACTCGAAAGTCGAGCAAGTAAGCCAAGATAAGAATGTGCATGTTTACCGCGTGATCATCGGCAATAAAAAGTACAAAGTCAAGGTTCTCAATAAAAGGGCGCTTGATCCTACAACTCAAGACGTCAATACAATTTTCCACGCCATTCTGAAAGACTTAACTAAAGAGAATGGGTTTTTTGAGGCAATTTCCGGAAAAAAAGTAACAGCAAAAATAAAACACAAAAAAGTAGAAGCTGTCAAAATCACCGGTTTAAAAAAGGAAGAGGAGGAGTCATCAAAATGGAAGGAGACCTCAGATAGGTTGAAAAAAATATTCAACGTGCACCTTTTCTCGGAAGCAAAACCCAAACCTTCCCCCAGCAAAGACGATAGTGTGGATCCGGGATTTGAAAGACCAGACTCTGCCACTCAACTTAGAGATAACGATCAAGCGCGTTCAGCCTCTCAACTTAATGCGCCTCCTCCTAAAAAGAGAAGCCTTTCACGTGAAGACAGTTTCGAGGAGCCAATTTTTGAATATAGAGTCACCTCCCCCCAAATCCTCTATTACGCCTTCCAATTTCCGTACTGGAAAAATCGAGAAAAAATTTTAGAGGCAGAAAACGAACAAGAGGCTAAAACATTAGCAGATGAAGTTAAGGGAGACAAGCTTGAAAAAGAGCAGTTGGATAAGTGGAACGCTGTCGATAAAAAACTAAAAGTCTATATCTACCTCGTCCGGCTCTTACGTAAATGTAAACAAAGTACACTTGAAACTTGGTTGCATAGCGCTAAAATAGATCAATTAGATGATCATGAGGCCGAAGCTGCGAATTATGTAATGAGTCTAGACAAAAGAGCCATTTTGGACTCGTACAGATTAGAAAAGTTTGTTCTTGAATATTTTGAAAAAAATGTGAAAAATCTTCTCCAAGAATACTACGACAGTATTGGGGAGAGGTTATCCTAAAAACTTTCCTTCCAAACTCGATTGAATCAGCTGAATATTTGCCGCTGCTACCTGTTGTAAGAAACGGTATTTTGCCTCCCCAAGCTCAACCATTTTTCTGAACCGATCGTTTTTTGTTAGATCATGAGAGCGCATTTTTTGAATCTCTCCCTGCATCAGTTTTCCCATTACAAGATTAAAGACGGATAAAACCGCATTAAAGCCGTCCTCTTCGGCAAGTTCCACTTCCGCAAGAGTCGATTGACCGGTTTCTATTGATTCAATGTCACCTTCAAGCTCAAGCTGAGTACTCACTTTTTCAAGTTCATCTCTCATAATTTGCAGGTGGATATTGCACCGTTCTAAGCTGATCATTAAATCGGTTAAGACTACACGAATCTTCTTCTCAGTTACTTCAGGAAGAGACGCCTCTTTTAATGCCTCTTGAATTTTTTCATTAAGGTCGACGGTTTTTTCTAACGGAATTGCATTTAACGAAAGGTTCAATATTCCCTCAAATCCTATCCCCCCTTCTGTTGCGTTCAAAATCTTTGTCTTTGGGTGCTCTTTTGCAAATTCAGTGACCCAGCGCGATTCGGCAATCCACTTCCAGTGTGTGTAGACTTGCTCTCCATTTATACTTTGACGACTGATTGCCACAGTGTTTAGGTCTTTGCTTTTGACAATCTCACCTTCTTCCACCTTGCGATTTTTGACAACACCCGGGGCATACGCATGCATTTCGGTATAGGCAAGATCCATTCCCACTAAGATGATTGGATTACACCCCATAAGCTCTGCAATCTGAATGGCGAAATTCAAGACATTGTGCCCCTCTTCAATCTCCTTTGAGTGAATGTTAAGCTTTTGTTCAACAAAAGCTGCAATGTCATACCCGCCGGATCCTGTTATATAAAGCTTGGGGCCTTGTATCATCTCAAGGGCCGGGTGATATAGGCGACTTCTATAAAAGACGGGGATATTAAAGTCTTTTAACTCTTTATGCCTTTCATACTGGGTGGGATTGGGGTCGATAGCAGCTCCGAAATGGGGAGAGAGTTTTATCGAATGCAACGCATTGAGGGCTGATCCTCCGGCAAATATGAGCGCCTTTTCTTTAAGTTCAGGGAGTATAGAGTAGTGCTTCTCAAGCGAAGGACCGGCGCCGCAAATGATCGCCGGGATATCTTTAAATTTTCCGAAGAGAGAGTTTCCAAGGTATGAGTCGTGAAGCTTTAGGGTGTTGGGATAGAAATTTCGGAAATAAGTGACACCAAAGCGTAAATACTCCTCCACATTTCCTTGAAGCTGAGAGATCGTATAGTGAATCTCATGTGTAAGGTCTGAAAATTCTCGGGTCTTCTTTTGTTGGTAAAAGGGAGTGGCAAGAACAGAGAATGTGCTGTGAAAGTATTGCCAAAAAAGATCGAGAAGAGCCGGTCGACTCGCTTCCAGGTTTTGAAAATACACAAGGCTCACTTGAGTCTCCTTCAGAATCTCGGTCGCAAGCTCTGTCTCAAAAAACCTGTAGATCATCTCTAAGTCATCCTCAAGAAAAATCAGGCGACGGTTTGGATTTCCTCTCAGCCAAGAGGCGGCCTGCAAAAAGGCTCCTCCTAAACCGATTCCATAAACAAACAGGGTCTCGATATCTTCTAACTCTTGAGAAGGAAACCAATCGTCAAAATTTTCTTGGGGAATTTTTTTTGTGACTTGAAGGTGGTTCAATATCACAGCTTCTCTTGGATGAGAGCGGCTCCATAAGTCGATGTTCGTTTCTAAAGTGGAAGCCAATCTCCGTCTCCACCGATTTTTTTAAATTTTTTCTTTCGCTCTTTTGAGGAGAGTTTCTTCGGCTTTTTTTTCTCGGCGGACTTTGCTGCTTTTGTTTGAAGTTCAACGCTTTTTTTTAGCTCACCCGCATGCTCTTTCATTTTTTCAAGTTGGTTTTGCAACCGTATCTCTTTGCTAGAGAGTTCCTTTGGATTTGGGTTTGATTTTTTTCCCTCTTCTACAAGCTGCTTTCCAATGAGCTTAAAAAGCTCGGTCTCAATCTCAATGGTCTCAAGCATCTCCTCGACACCCTTAGGCAGATCCCCTTTAAGCACATTGTCCTTATTGGACTCAATGTAGGCCAAAATTTCATTCAGCTCACGGACCATATCTTTAAAAACAGGTTCATCTTCTCTCATAATTTTTATTATATACTTTTGAGAGATTACCTCAATACTTTAAGGAATGTATGTTCAAATGAAATTTGAACAACCCATACAGCTCAAGCCTTTACAGATGCGAGTAAATCGGCATAATTTGGAAGACCCTGGATAAAGGTATAGCTTTTTTTCTTAGGATCAAACCACCCGATACGAACCTCGTCTTGATTTACAACTGCGACAAAATAGGCTCGAATATAGCGATTGTATCCAGTCACTTGATTAATCACTTTGGGTGTTAATCTTGTTGCCTTACATTCAATCAAAAGTAGAGGATAAAGATCGTAATCAAGGTGAATGGACTTCCCAAAGCAGATGATATCGGCTCTTCGCTTCGGCAAGTTGTGATCTTTCAGATGTGGAAGTTCGCCAAGCTCCTTTTCTACCGACAGAAGACTCATCGGATAGTGAAGATGCTCAACCATTTGGTGAATGAGAGATTGCCGCACCTCTTCTTCAGGGGTTGCGGCAACCGTTTGCTTGCGTATGGTGCAGTAGAGTCCCGGATTACGATTCGATTTCGATAATTCCGAAGTCTTCATCCTTTCTCCGATAAATCACTTTTAAAGCCCGGTCTTCTTCTGATCGGTATACAAGGAAGTTATCTTGTGAAAGCTCCATCTTCATCATGACCTCATCTATGGTCAAAGTCAAAAGCGGTTTTGTCTTTTGCGCAACAACTTCGTGAGGACGGTATTTGTCGATCAGGTCATTTTGATTTGTCTCTTCAATGTCAAGATTAACATCGGCCTCTTCTTCCTCTTCTGCGCGTCTAAAGACATTTACCTTCAAGTCAGTTAAGGAGAGGGATTTTGTTTGATGTTCTTGAAGGCGCTTTTTGTAGCGTCTAATCTGTTTTTCGATTTTTTGCACAGCCAAGTCAACCGACGCGTACATGTCAGTCGTCGTAGCGTGACCGATAATCTTGGTATGTCCCATTCTCATCACAATTTCACAGCGATGATCGATCTTTTGGACATCCATAATAACTAAAACGTCGATCACACGGTCGGTGAATCGTTCGATCTTCGACACCTTTTCGATAGCATACTGCTTCATCGGTTCAGTGACATTGACATTTCTTCCTGTTACGTGAATTTGGTAAGTGTCATCAGCAAATTGTGCTGCTTTACTTTTACGGCTCATGGTCAACCTCATGTACTTTATAAGACGGATCGCACCGAAAGGGACTCGAACCCCTAACCCCCTGGTTCGAAGCCAGGTGCTCTATCCGATTGAGCTATCGGTGCTAAAAGGGGTTTACTCTAACATATTTTATACGCAAGAGAAAAGCAAATTCTGAATCACTTCAATATGCGCTCTCTCATTTTGAGAAAGTGTCTCGTAGAAAATTTGATTTAGCGTGTAGCGCAGAGTCTCTTTCTTTGTGATTTTCCGCACCTCACGTATTGCTAGATCAATTTTCTTTTGCTTAGAAAGACTCACACATAAATTTTTTAAACATTGAGACTTAACCTCTTCATCACCTATTCTTTCCATAAAAAGAGACGCCTGTTCACACTGATCTAATTTACATAATTGAGAAACAGTTCTTATATAAAAATACCCTTGGTCACACTCTTTCATAAATTCAATATAAAAAAAGGCGTGCCGATAGTCCGCTTTTCTCACGCACGCCTTTACTTGCCTTTCTAGCCACCAATTTCTGTTCAAAGGATTACGTCTATCTACTTCCGCGCGTACCATTAAGCAATCATTCAACTCCTCATATATCGGGCATTTTTTTGCTTTAATGGCTTCAAATAGAAGTGCGCGTTCTATAAATAGCGGTCCCTTTGCCAAGTCGTAGAAGCAAGAAAAAAGAAACGGAAATGTAGGATCTTCTTTTGTGATCATGCGGGCCTCTATAGATGTAAGAGTCTCCCTAGCAGCTTCACTGCAGTGATCCGACTCGTAGATCCGCTGTAAAATCTGCGAAACATCGCGCACTTTTATGAACAGATGCTCCTGCACCAAACGGCTGCACTCTTTTGAGACCTTAGAGAAGTTCACTCTCTCATTAATGGAAAGATAAGAGATCAGAGAGCATCTTAGGATATCTGAGGGCATATCCAGTAGGAAGTGATTTTGTAAAGCAGGCATAGCCATAAAGACAAACTCCTTGCATATGTTTTGAAATCCCTGAAACTTGCTATAACATCTTTCAAATATTTTTCACCCTGTTTTTAAAAGAGCAATCGACTTTTCAACGTATCCTTGATAAAATGGGTCTCATATGCAAACGAAGACAACAGAAGGTATCATTCTCAAAACCGGTTTTTTGAAAAATTCCGACCTTCTACTTGAAGTCTTTACTCTTGATTACGGATTGATGCGACTTGCCTATAAGGGTGGAAATAGCTACAAACGCAAGAGAGGAGGAACCACTCTTACCCTTACGCGCGCAGAAATTGTCTTCGCGGAGGGAAAAACAGGACTTAGCCGCTGCATAGAGATCTCACCTGTTAACTTCAACCTCGACCTAAGAAACAGCTATCGAGTTATTCAAGCAGCCGGCTTACTCGCCCATTTGATTCGTCGCACTCAAATGGAAAACAAACCTGCGCCTTCTCTATACGCTCTATTTCTTGCCTACTTAAAGAGGCTTCCCCAGTCGCAAAATCTTGAGGCTCTGGTTGCAAGCTTCCGCTTAAAGCTCCTGCGCCATGAAGGACTTTTTAACCCAAACAGTCCACCGGCACTCATAACGCTTGCTGCCAGTCAAAAGTTTTCGGAGATAGAGGGATTTACCATGACGAAAGAGATATCGGATGGAGTTCAATTCCTTTTTTCAAGAGAATTATCTTGAAATTCTCTTCCCTCCATGATAGAATTTCCAAGTTCACTTATGCGGAAGTGGCGGAATTGGTAGACGCGCTACCTTGAGGGGGTAGTGAGGTTTCCTTGTGGGGGTTCGAGTCCCCCCTTTCGCAATATTCTATCTAATGAAATATTTTTTTATTTTTCTAATCAAAATCTATCAGGTCTGTTTTAAACCATTTACCGGACA
>JBBDJA010000004.1:0-40750 GCA_040880105.1 Waddliaceae bacterium
TTTAACAGTTAAGCGAGTGCGATTTTATCGAATTTCAGTAAAAAGGCGCTAAATTAAAAAATCTGAGTTATTCATAGGGTCTTTTAAACGAAATTTACAAAAAAAATTAATAAAGGAAAAGAACTTTAAAGTCTTCTTAGTGAGCCAGTGAAGACGCCTGTTCAAAACATAAGGAAATGCGAGCCGAGTCCGTTTTATAAATATAATCGAACGTCTGTTCAATTACGGACATATTTGTCACACCATTTTGCAAAAGAGCATCCGTATAGATTCTTTTTGCTTCCTGATGAAGAAGAGTAAAGGCTGCCTCGTGATCAAAAGGGCGGCTTAAGGGATTACGACTCATGGCGCGCGCGCGCGCAGAAATCATTGTTGGCAGCTCCCTTTTTTTCTTATTTAAATTAAGAATAATCATATTCCAAGTATTTTGCGGCACACTGGAAAGAGAAAGAGCCTCCGTTACGATTTTTTCATTAAAAAAATCTTGCTGTAATCTTCTAAAACAAGCCGGTGAGTCATCAACGGAAAAAAGGTGGCTTGCGATCAATAATAAGGGGTAAATAAAATATTTCATAATTTTCTAATTAGCAACAATCCTTATTGTTCACAACTGATTTTTTTGATAAGATTAAAATTATGTTACTAGATGGAAAAGCCCTTGCAATCGATATTAAAGAAGAGCTAGCTGCTCAAGTCGGTGCTCTTAAAGGAAGAGCGCCTTGTCTTGCTGTTATTTTGGTCGGCGATGATCCTGCGTCAAAAATCTATGTGGCAAGTAAAGTACACGACTGCGAGAAGGTCGGCATCCATTCCATCCTTGAAAACCTGCCGAGCAGTATTAGCGAAAAGGATCTCCTCTTTCAAATCGAAAGGTTAAATCAAGACCCAAAAGTTGACGGAATTTTAGTTCAGTTACCCCTGCCGGATCAAATCAGCCAGGAAGCTGTGATTAAAGCCATTGATCCAAACAAAGATGTGGACGGGTTCCATCCATACAATTTCGGGAAAATTTTTTCCGGAGATCCTTCCGGGTTTGTTCCGTGCACACCGGCTGGTATTCGCGAACTCCTATTACGCTATGACATTGAAACAGAAGGTAAAGAGGTTGTCATTGTCGGGCGTAGCCATATTGTCGGAAAACCGATGGCTGGCCTTTTAATGCAAAATGGGCCTGGAGGGAATGCAACTGTAACCATTGTACACTCTAAAACCAAAGACTTAAGCCTCCACACAAAAAGAGCCGACATTTTGATCTGTTCAATTGGAAAACCGCATTTCATCAAAGAAGAGATGGTGAAGGAAGGTGCAATCGTTGTCGATGTCGGAATCAACCGAGTGATTGATGAGACGCAACCCAAAGGGTATCGAATTACAGGTGATGTTGATTTTGAACGCGTCAAAGACAAATGTTTTGCAATTACACCGGTACCCGGGGGTGTGGGCCCAATGACCATCGCGATGCTTTTGAAAAACACCATAAAAAGCCGCCTCAGTTCTTGAAATCTCTTTTATTTCTCTTACTTCTTTTTGGTTGTCAAAGTGAGCCTCCTCACCCTGTCATATTTTCGGGCATTGCGATGACCATGGAATATAAAATCATGGTAGGTCAATCACACTTGAGTGTGGATAAGAATAAGATCCAAGCGATCATCGACAATTCCTTTAACCGCATCAATCAAACTTTTAACTCGTGGAATCCCGAATCTGAGATATCCACCTTCAACAGACTAAAGGCCAATGAGGAGATTGCGCTCTCTTTGGAGTTATCTCAGTTTTTTACTTTTTTAAGTCACATCGTTCCACTAACCGAAGGGCGTTTTGATCCTACTATCGCTCCTCTTAAAAAGAGCTTTATTGCTCAATTGGAAAAAGGCATGCTCCCCGACCAAAATGAGCAAGATACCTTGTCCAAAGCGGTCGGTTGGGACAAAATACGGCAAAATGAGACGACAGTGTCTAAATCCCATGATCTGACTAGTCTTGATTTAGGTGGGATTGCAAAAGGGTACGCAATTGATTTAATCACAGATAATCTGAGAGCTGCAGGATACAAAAACCTCTATGTAGAGTGGGGCGGAGAGATCAGGGCAATAGGAGAACATCCTCTCAAGAGACCCTGGCGTATCTATATCCGTCATTTTGAGAGCGCAGATCCAAGCCAAGCACTTGCCTTGATTGATCTTAAAGATAGAGCTGTTGCGACAAGCGGCGATTATCTCCAGCACTGGAGTGGGCCAAAGGGTATCCAATATACACACATCATCGACCCAAAAACGCGCCAACCTCTCAAGCTGTCCAAAAATAGTATCTCATCTGCGACTGTACTTGCAGAAACAGCAACCTTAGCGGACGCTCTTGCAACTACTTTGATGCTTTTTGAAACAGAAGAGGAAGCAAAAAATTGGATAGAGACAGTTCGGAAAGAATATCCTGATATTCAATACTGGATCGCTACAAGAGATAGTTAAGGAACCTATGCACTTTTCCTATCTTGAAAAAAATATTCCGATCCTTCATAAGTTTAATGATCGAGTATTTTACTCGCATTTAATTTGAGGAATTTATGTCAGTTAATCCAATTCCAGATAAATACTACCCGTTGAATGAAGACGACGAATCTAAAGAGATCAGTGTTTTTAATAAAATTGATCTTTCAGTCAAGATCGATAAAGTTAAAAATCAATCCCTTAAAGAGCCACTTTTAAAAAATCAGGAAAAGAGTGAAGTTCTTGAAAAGGCTTCTAGCATAAATAAACTCCAACCTCAAGAGCTTACAAGCGACGAATTAAATGAACTTAAAGAAATGCTCGATTTAAATGACGATAAGTGAAGAAAAAACTACAACTCCCATGATGGCGCAGTGGGAAGAGTGCAAACAAGCTGTCGGAAACGCCGTCCTTTTCTTTCGCATGGGAGACTTCTACGAGGCGTTTCATGAAGATGCAAAAATCCTAGCGCAAGAACTTTCACTCACCTTGACCAAGCGTCAAGGGATTCCAATGAGCGGCGTTCCTCACCACAGCAGCCGTGGCTATATCGACAAGTTAATCGAAAAAGGGTATCGCGTGGCGATTGCCGAGCAAACAGAAGCTCCTGAGCCGGGGAAAAAACTCGTCAACCGGGAAGTCATGCGGATTGTAACGCCCGGCACGTTAATCGACTCCGATCTACTCACAGATAAAGAAAACAACTACTTTGTCTCTACCATACAGGTCGGTGCTATTTACGGAATTGCCGCTTTAGACCTTTCCACAGGTGAATTTCGCCTACTTGAAGTCGAAAGTAAAGAAGATCTTCTTAGCCAACTCCAAAGATATCGTCCAAAGGAAATTTTCACTTCGCGCCCCTTTTTTGACAAACACGTCACTGTCTTCAAAGAACTGAAACAAAGCTTTAACCCTCTCATTACTCAAGAAGAAGCGTGGCGTTTTAGCCATGAAGTGACATACACTTTTTTACTTGATCACTTTTCTGTTAAATCACTTGAAGGATATGGCGTCCACGGCATGGTAGCTGCGATCAATTGCGCGGGTGGGCTTTTACAATATATCCAAGACTCCCTTTCATTACCGATCGATCATATCCAAGGTCTCTCTGTCGAGTCATTAAGTGAATTTATGGTTCTAGACCAGACGACGAGGGCAAATCTTGAACTTGTCAGATCTCTTAATGCCGGCACAAGAAAAAACACTTTAATTAACATCTTGGATGAAACTCAAACAGCGATGGGGGCCCGGCTTTTACAGCATTGGGTTTTGCAACCCCTACTTTCGATAGAGCGCATTCTTGATCGCCAAGAGGTGGTTCAAACCTTTACGCAAAATAGAAATAGCCTAGACTCCGTCCGCTCGCTTTTGTCCCATATTCGAGACCTTGAACGGCTCATTATGAAAGTCCAAACAGGTAGCGCAACTCCTCGTGATCTTGTCGCAATCAAACTTTCATGCCAACAGCTTCCTCATCTAAAAGCGATGGTTGCTTCAATCTCGGATCGATCACCTTTCCTTCAAAAGCAGCTTGATCACCTTCCTAACCTATCGGCGCTTGTTGCATTAATCGAAAAGTCAATTGTCAATGAACCACCGGCACGCGTTAGCGATGGGGGTGTGATTCGCGGAAACTTCAATAAAGAACTCGATGAATATCGTCTACTTGCGCAGAACGGAAAGACGTGGATGGCCAAATATCAAGAACAGCTCCGAGAGAAGTACGGGATAAAAAACCTTAAACTCGGCTACAACAAGATGTTTGGCTACTACATCGAAATCAGCCGAGGCCAGCTTGGCCAAGTCCCTGAGAGCTTTGACCGGAAGCAAACACTTGTAAACGCCGAGAGATTCATCACACAAGAGCTTAAAGAGTATGAACAAAAAGTTCTGACTGCAGAAGAGAAAATGTATCAACTGGAAAGCAGTCTATTTTCTAAAGTCAAAGAGCAGGTAGCTACCTTCAATGAACCGGTTCAAAAAACGGCGCGCGCCATTGGCGTCATTGATGCTCTTCAGTCGCTTTCCTATATTGCAATCAGATATCGATGGAACCGCCCCTTAGTTGATGACGGCGATCAGCTTATCATTCAGGATGGGCGACACCCTGTCATAGAAATAGCAAACAGAAGCGAGCCGTTTATTCCCAATGACACAGAACTCACAGAAAAAGAGCGACTCTTTTTGATTACAGGCCCAAACATGGCAGGAAAGTCGACCTATCTAAGACAAGTGGCTCTCATTACTCTCCTTGCCCAAATCGGCTCTTTTGTTCCGGCGCGCGCAGCGCACATCGGAATTTGTGATCGCATCTTTACACGTATTGGCGCAAGCGATGATCTGACGCGCGGGCAATCGACGTTCATGGTCGAGATGTCGGAAGCTGCAAATATCTTAAATAACGTCTCCCCTAGATCTCTTGTGATTCTTGATGAAATCGGCAGAGGCACAAGTACTTATGACGGTATCTCAATCGCATGGTCAATTGCGGAATATTTACTAACAGAGGAAAACCGCAAGGCAAAAACGCTTTTTGCCACCCATTACTTTGAACTCACTACGATGGAAGAGCAAGTTCCAGGAGCTGTTAATTATAATATTGCCGTCCACGAAGATGATCATTCGATCCACTTTTTAAGAAAAATTGTTCGCGGAAGCGCGGATAAAAGCTATGGAATCCATGTGGGAAAACTCGCTGGATTACCTCTGAGTGTGACGTTCCGCGCGCAACAAATTTTAGAGGAACTCGAAGAAAATAACAGAAAATCTCATGCATTCACGCCACCGAAGGCAAAGCGGCTAAAAAGAAAAAAAGATGCAGGACCTTCAATGCAACTCACTCTATTTCAGTAGTGTATAATTTTTATTGACTCTCATTTCTTCCTCTGGCATTCAAAAGATATGAACTCTAATCAAAGGAGGGAGTCATGATTAATAAAAAAAAACAAAAGAAAGATCTTAATCAGAAAGAAGGGTTTAATAAACACAATCAAGATCAAGATCTTACTCAAAAAAAACGTCAGAACGAACAACAAGAAAAGAAAAGATAGCAGTATAAATTGTGCGAGCTTCAAGCTCGCACTTTTTCTTAAGGAAGCAATCTGTTAAGCTATCCGATATGGATAGAACGCTCTACAAAGAACTCATTATTTTAACTCAAGCTTACCTAAAGCAAGAGCATCCTCGAACAAAAAATCTCTTTTCCGATGCGCAGACCATCGACCATTTTAGACAAGAATGGAAAAACATCAGAAAGTCGCCAAATAAAGCCAAACAAGTGCCTGAGCTAAGCGCAAAAAAAGAAACAAAAGTATCTCTTCCCCAGACAGTTAAGTCAAAATTTCCATCAAATGACAAGCCTATTTCGCCTGTGCAGCCGGCAATTCCACCTAAAGTATCAAAAGAAGAAATGATGGATTTTGCATCATCAGCGGGGCTTAAAGTTAAAAAAATTAAAGAAACGCTCATTCTATTGACTCAAGGTGATACTGAAGAAATTGACCTCTTTGAAAAAATAGCAACTGCAATTGAGACGAAGCTTGGAGGTAAAGCGCGCGTGATCAAAACCCTTGATTCAGAAAAGCCGCACCTACTTTTAAGCGAAAAGAAGCCGGATAATTGCAATAGCGAGTGGATTTGCCTTCTCCCCTATCAAGAGTACCAAAAGAGTCCTCAAAATAAAAAAGCCCTCTGGAATGAACTTGCCAGCTTCTACAACAAGTAAAACCGCTGAAAAATATGCGACTGTGATAATGGATGTTGGTATTGAAAAGTGCCTCGATTATCACATTCCATCTGAGATGCAGCCACTTATTACCCCCGGAGTTACTGTCGAGGTTCCTCTTATGGGACGCACGCGATCTGGAATTGTTCGGGATATCAAAGAGAAATCAGAGTTCAAAACGGTCAAGTCAATCCTTCGTGTGGTTTCAGACGAGGTGAAAATCACACCCGAGCTGTTTCACCTTGCCGAGTGGATCAGTAAATACTATTGCAGCCCTCTTGGTAAGATCATTAAATCGATTCTTCCAGCTCCTGTACGCAAATCAGGAAAGCATAAGATGCAGGCATTTATCTCAAGAGGAAGATCCAGAGAGGAGTTACGGGAGCTCTGCTTAAAATTACGACAGACAAACCCTAAGCAAGCAGCTGCGCTCGACCCAATGCTGAAGGTGAATAAGGGGCTATTCTTAAGTGAGCTCATCGAGCAAAGCGGTGTTTCAAAAAGCCCTATCGAGACACTTATAAAGAATGGATTTTTGAAATGTGAACAAGTAAAGGTGGATCGTTCTCCCTTAGACGGAGAAGAGTACTTTAGAAGCGGACCAAAAACACTCAACGAAGATCAGCACTCCGCGCTTGAAAAAATTGCATCCAGTATAGCGGACAATCGATTTGAAACCCACCTACTCTACGGAATTACAGGGAGCGGAAAAACCGAGGTCTACTTGCAAGCGATCGCAAAGGCACGCGCAAATGGAAAAGGTGTGATCATTCTGGTTCCGGAAATTGCCCTAACAGTCCAGACTGTCGAACGGTTCAAGAGCCGGTTTGAAGAATCGATTGCCGTTTTACATCACCGCCTCTCTGCAGGTGAGCGCTTCGATGAGTGGCATAAAATTTTAAGAGGAGAGGTTCAAATTGTCATTGGCGCAAGGTCGGCGATCTTTAGCCCGATTCAAAACCTTGGACTGATCATTGTCGACGAGGAGCACGATAACTCCTACAAGCAAAGCGATGAGTCACCCTGCTATCATGCCCGCGATGTTGCAGTATTCAGGGGTTATAGTGCAAAAGCGACAGTTATTTTAGGATCGGCGACTCCCTCTCTTGAAAGTTTCAAAAATGCCAAAAGCGGGAAATACACTCTCTCAATCCTTTCTAAAAGGGCTGAGGTTGCAAAACTTCCGAAAGTTTCGATAATCGATATGAAAGAGGAGTATGAAAAAGCCGATGGAAATCTTCTCTTTGCAAACCCCCTCCTAAAGAAAATAAAAGAGCGATTTGAAAAAGGTGAACAGAGCATTTTATTCTTAAACCGAAGAGGATATCATGCATTTCTAATTTGCAAATCTTGCTCTTCTACGATTCAGTGTCAGCACTGCGATGTCACCCTTACATTTCACAAAAGTGAAAGGCAACTCAGATGCCATATATGTGGGCACACCCAAATGCCGACAGCCCACTGCCCCACTTGTAAAGCAGGCGATACGCTCCAATATAAAGGAATGGGAACAGAAAGAGTGGAACGCACCTTAAACGCGCTGATTCCGGAGATACGGACGATAAGACTTGATGCCGATACAACAAGACATAAAGGAAGCCTGCAGAAATTATTAAGAGATTTTGGAACAGGAAAAGCCGATGTGATGATCGGAACTCAGATGGTTGCTAAAGGACACCACTTCCCTTCTGTAACCTTGGTCGGTGTATTAAATCCGGACGCTGTCCTTAACCTTCCCGATTTCCGTGCCCAGGAATCTATTTTCCAATTGATCACACAAGTGTCCGGACGGGCCGGCCGCGGAGAGATACTCGGTGAGGTGATGATCCAAACATGCCAACCGGACCATCCGACGCTGCGATTTGCCGCCGCACAAGACTATCTTGCTTTTTATGAAAATGAGATACAGTCACGAGAAATTTTCTCATACCCACCCTACTCAGTCATAGCCAAGTTGACTTTCTCCGGAAAAAACGAGGGTTTTACATTTAAATCAAGCGACAAGTTTAGACGAGAGGTTTTGAAAAAATTGCCAAACACCTATCAAATCCATCCTGCTCTTCCTAGTGCCTACGCAAAAATTAAGGACAACTTTCGCTTCCAATTTATTATTCGAGGCCCAAGCGCCTATTGCATAAGCCAAGCGCTTAAAGAAGTAAAGGCGTCCTCTCCGCCCCCCTCAAGTATAAAGCTTTTGATTGATATCAACCCGACCCAAATGAGTTGAGATTCCGTTTTTCCTCTAGAAATTAAAGAACTCACTAGATAAAATGTAAATATTATGAACAAGGTTTTTGACTATTACCGCTCGCTCAGCTGGCAGACGAAGATATTCTTTTTGACAGGAATTATCTATATCGGCTTCACAGTGCTGCTGACGATCTTTTCTTTCGCAAGACTTGATTTTGTTCGCACCGGCCCCAAAACAGAACAGACCCCCTAAACATACATTATGAATTACAAGCCCGAATATCACACACACGAAGAATTTATCAACCGTTCAAAAAAACTAGAAGAGCTGAAAGAGCTTGGAATTGAGCCCTATCCGCATCAGTTTCATCCGACTCATCACGCAGAGAGTATGCAAAAGGAGTTTGGCAATCAATCCATTGGATCAAGTGAAGATGCTGCCTCAGGTGAAACGGTTCCTGTCATTTTTGCCGGACGTCTTGTTCTCTTTAGAGCTATGGGAAAAAATGCGTTTGCGCATCTACAAGACTCGACCGGGCGCGTGCAGGTCATGTTCAATCGTGATCTAACTGTTTTAGAAGGATATACGCCAACAGGTGATCAGCCTACCCAACCGTTAAAAATCATCGAAAAAAAATTCGACCTTGGAGATTTTGTCGGTGTTGAAGGAGATCTGTTTCACACGCAAAAAGGTGAACTGACGATCTATGTCAAAAAGGCAACTCTTCTATCCAAGTCCCTATTGCCCCTTGCTGAAAAGCACTCCGGCCTTGCAGACAAGGAGACTCGGTATCGTAAACGTTGGCTTGACCTCATCAGCAACCAAGAGGTGTGCGACACTTTCCGCAAAAGAAGTCAAATTCTTCGCATCATCCGCGCTTTCTTTGAAGATCAAAACTTTCTTGAAGTTGAGACGCCTGTACTCCAGAGTATCTATGGGGGTGCCGAAGCAAGGCCTTTCAAAACTGTATTAAACGCTCTTGAACAAGAGATGTTTATGCGGATTTCATTGGAAATACCGCTAAAGAAACTCATCGTCGGTGGGTTCGAAAAGGTATTTGAAATCGGACGTGTCTATCGTAATGAAGGCATTGACCGTAATCACAACCCGGAATTTACCCTTTTGGAAGCGTATGCAGCGTACTGGGATTACAATGATATGATGGCTCTTATGGAGAAACTAGTCGAGACTCTAGCGATGAAACTGTACGACACAACGATTCTTCCGGTGCACAATCCCCACACCGAAGAGGTTATTGAACTTAATGTCAAAGCGCCTTGGCCTCGTTTCACAATGAAAGAGGCTATCAAAAAGTTTGGCGAAATCGATGTTGACACTCTAAGTGATGATGAGCTCTACACACGTCTAAAAGAGAGCGGACATGTCGCTGAAGATAGACTGAAACTCCTTTCTCGCGGTCTAATGATTGCAGCTCTTTTTGAAGTATTTGCCGAGCCAAAATTGATACAGCCACATCACATCATCGATCACCCTCAAGACACGACTCCCCTTTGCAAACTCCACCGCAATGAGAAAGAGCGAAGTGAATGTATTGTCGAACGTTTTGAGAGCTTTATTCTCGGGGGCGAAATATGCAATGCCTATTCAGAACTCAATGATCCCATCTTGCAACGCAAACTCTTAGAAAAACAAGCAAAGCGCCTGGAACAAGGAGACGAAGAAGCAAGTCCCCTTGATGAGGAGTTTGTCGAGGCAATTTGCCAAGGGATGCCACCGACTGGCGGAATTGGAATCGGAATCGACCGCTTGATCATGCTCTTAACCGATTCACACTCTATTCGCGATGTTCTTCTCTTTCCTTGGATGAAGCCGCTGAGTCACACAGATTCTCAAGACTAAGCGCATTTGTCGGACAAGCTGTGATGCATGGGGTGTCCAGACACCCGATGCAAGGAGCTTCATCCGGAAAAATAACCGGATGACGGGTTTTCATATTTTCGATGACAATGATATTTACCGGACATGCTGCCATGCATGCGTCGCATCCGGTGCAATCCATTTTAAATTCCGTATCGTCTTTAGGTGCGCCCGGTGGGCGTTGACGTCGGTTCGGAAGGTACTTCTCTAAGGGAGATGCGCAAAGATGGAAGAGATATGAAAAAAACTGCCGTCGATTCAAAGCGCCTTTACTCGCTGCCCTTTGGGAGTGTCTTCAACTAAATAACCAAGGTTTTGCAACTGATCGCGCAGCTCATCTGAGCGCTTCCACTCTTTATTCGTGCGAGCATTTTTTCTCTGATCCAGAAGGTCTTGAATATTCTCCGGAAGACTCTCCTCTTGTTCAAATTGTAGAACTGCCAATATGTTGTTAAAGGTTTTGAGTAGATCTAGGACTTTCTCTGCTTCCTTTTGACTGATCTGATTTTCATCAATTAAACGGTTTCCCTCTCGAACAAGGTCAAAAAGAGCGGCAAGAGAGACTGAAATATTGAGGTCGTCAGCAATCCCTTTGGAAAACCTTTCAAAACAACTTTCTATCTGTCCGGCAGCTTTCCCAAAATCGCCTTGGCTCTCTACCTCTTTTAGACGTACGATGAAGTCTTGTAAACGGTTAAGTGAGTGCTTTACAGCATCGAGTTCATCAATGGTGAAATTGAGCTGGGTTTTATAGTGCGTCTGAAGGAGCATGTAGCGAATCTCTCTTCCCGTATATCCCTGACTTAATAGATCGCGAAGAGTGTGAAAATTCCCCAGGCTCTTCGACATTTTTTTTCCATCAACAATCAAATGCTCGGCATGCATCCAATACTTCACAAACTGTTTACCTGTGCACGCTTCTGACTGAGCGATTTCATTTTCATGATGAGGAAAAATGTTATCGACTCCGCCGCAGTGTATATCAATGGATGGTCCAAGAATTTCCATTGCCATTGTCGAGCACTCTAAGTGCCAGCCCGGTCGCCCCTTACCAAACGGACTGTCCCAATAGATAGGACCATCACGTTTTTCATCGTACCCCTTCCATAAGACAAAGTCGGAGGCGTTCTCCTTATCGTATTCATCGTTTGCCACACGCTCAGAGGCGCCGGACTTAAGGTCGTCAAGGTTTAAGTGCGATAGACAGCCGTATCGCGTAAATTTATCAATTGCAAAATAGACGCTTCCGTCGCTTCCCTGATATGCAACTTCTTTTTCCAAAAGTGTTTGAATCAGGGTGATCATTTGAGGAATATAATGCGTTGCTTTCGGATAATGTTCGACTTTTTCAATCCCGAGCGTTTGCAAGTCGTGAAAAAACGCTTCTTCAAATGGCTGGATGAATGCTTCTAGTGTGACCCCATTTTGGTTTGCGCCATTTATTGTTTTATCATCCACATCAGTGATGTTCATCACCTGCTCGACTTGATAATTAAAATACTTAAGTGTCCGTCTCAACAAATCTTCAAAGATATACGCGCGGAAATTTCCAATATGGGCAAAATTGTAAACAGTGGGCCCGCACGTATACATTGTAATTTTGCGATCTCGCGGTAATGCCGCAACTTCCTTTTTTCGGCTCTCTGTATTAAAAAATTGTATGGGAAAATTTTCTATTGCTTGCATATGGAATCCCGCAGGTTTTCAACTCTTTCAGATATAAAAATTACCATAAAATGACTTATACCTTCAAATCATTCCATCTGTTTTCTTGGTCTTACTCTTGTAAAAATAATAAAATCTTTATACTTTTGTTCTATCGTCGATTTCAAGCAACATAAAAACAGGTATTTATGGCAATTGCTGTTGCTCATCGCAATCAAGCTCCGTATCAATTCCAGGAAATAGGATCTATAGAAAGATTTTCTATTGAGCATCCCAATCTTACATATGCTGTAAAGAGGGTGGCCAATCTTGCAATCAATATATTAATCGCAAGCGGGCTTGTTTTTCTTAGTTTTTCAACCCCATACCTTTGGGTTATGTTGCACTCAACTCTAAATTTTGGTACCGCCTGCATTTCCTTTGTGAATCATGCAAGACGTCCGATAGTATATGATTTTGGAACTTCATTATCTGAAAAGAGAAGACAGCTGCGTGTTCTAAATTTCACATACAATGCAAATGCAGCGATGTTGAACATCAACAGACTGTTTTTTATCTCAAGAGTCGCCATTTATCTAATTACAGGACTATTTGTAAATGCTTTACTGGAGACGGCCTTATTTTTTTGGTTTGAAAGGCAGCTCGCAAGGAAGGTTCAGTTATTGAATGACGCTTTGTTTTCCCCAGCCATTCAATTCGTATCGAGGCGCATTAACCACTCTATACAAAAACCTGCATCGGACCCGTTTGATAGACTCTTTAAAATTGCGATCAAAGAGAGAAGTCAAGAAATTTTACAAATCCCAAAAAATAGCTTTCGACTGACTCTTCTACAAATGATTAGCAGACGGGATCAAAACAGAGGTGGTTTTGAAAGGTTATTGCGAAAAATAAATGGGGAAATTATTAACCGCTTAAATGAAGACCACCCAAATAGTTTCTCCGTGAGTGAAATTTCAAAGCGACAACGTCAGGCAAGAAAAATCCTAAGCAAATTGTCAAATGAAGAGTGCGAGACTCTTTATCGAATTTACTTAAGAGATCTAAATCCTCAACATGCATTTCAAACATTTTGTGATCAAAATCTACCCGATATTGATGTGCCCCCTATCCTGGAAAGTAGAGAGCAACAGCCGGTAGCAAATTATGATAACTACGACTTCTTGCACCGCCATATTGTTTTATAGGAACGGATTGCACGTTTATTTTTTCCAGTACTGATCCTCAAGTAGACGATAGTTTGTTTTACCGGTACCCATAATAGGAATTAGATCTACTTTAAAGACCTTAGATATGCGCACAAGGTTGGTAAATCCGGACTCGCGCAAAGCTTTATTGACATCTTCCGGCTCAACATCAAATGTAGAAAATAGAACAATCTCTACCCCTTCGTCATTTTCCTTTCCCGAAATTGCAAGAGGAGGACCTTCTTCCGGCATTGGCCACCCTTTTCGTTCTGTTAAACGAAGCAAGGACTCTTCAATAGCAAGAAGACTGATCATCTCGCCGCCCACCTTAACAAATCGTTTAAGCCGTCCGGAAATCGTTAGGTTTCCCTCTTCATCAAGGATGCCAAGGTCACCGGAACGATACCACTGTTTACCATCAATTGTGACAAATGGTGACTCAAGACCCGGATTTAAATATCCTGAGAAAACGCCCGGTCCATGCACGAGGATCATCCCCTCTTTTCCAACAGGAAGTGGTTCTTGGGTTTCAGCATTGACTATCAATAATTCCGTTCCGGGCGCCGCCGGCCCAACACCCTTGCGGGGTTTTCCCACTCGATTAAATGAAATAATCGGTGAGCATTCAGTAATTCCATATCCTTCGATCAGACACTGCTCTTTATCGATCTTTGCT
Source organism: Waddliaceae bacterium (assembly GCA_040880105.1). Taxonomy (GTDB): domain Bacteria; phylum Chlamydiota; class Chlamydiia; order Chlamydiales; family SLOH01; genus SLOH01. Next base: position 13,808 of record JBBDJA010000004.1, read on the forward strand.
AAACGATCAAACAGCTCGGGTGGGGCTTTTTCAGCACCACTTAAACAGAGACGCATGGTTTTAATTTGTTCGGGTTTAGCCGACTTCAGAAGTTTCAGTAAAAATGTCGGAGCCCCGCACATTAGTGTCGCTCCCCAAGTTTCAAACCCTTTTGCCATTCGCGGCCCGTCCGTTGGATCGGGTGAAAAAGCGATGCGAATACCTGCAAGAAGACTTAGAATTCCGCTAACATTAAATCCAAACGAATGAAAAGGAGGTAGAACGCCAAAAAGAACATCGTCGGAGAAAATTTCGATTCCTTCAAGTGACGACTTTTGATTCGATAAAAGGTTGCGATGACTCAATGGAACACCTTTTGGTGTACTTTCTGTCCCGCTTGTAAAAAGAAGTGCTGCAGCAGAATCAGGATCTGTATCCAGCACGTCAAAAAGACGTAAAATGCTATGCACGGATCGCTTACTTCGTATGAATGCGCGGATCTTATCTTTCAAAGAGAAGCCTTCCTTTACACTCTCCATCATAATGAGCTTATCTTCGATGCCATCGAGCTCAACGCCCTCAAGACGATCTAAAAATTTCCAAGAAGAAAGGACTGCTTCAACGTTTGTCAATTCTACAACAGATTCAATATGACGACGCCCGATCGTCCAATTGATCATCAACGGAACTTTCCCGGCAAGCTGAGTAGCTAAAATACAAAGATATGCTGCGACAGAGGACGGAAGCATAATCCCGATATGTTTACCGGGAAGATGACGGATATACTCTGCAAGTAGAAGGACTGCAAGTTTTAATCTCGGATAACTTAAAATTCCGGAAGTGGAGTCTGCGCACGCAAGAGATTTACCCATCCGGTCACAGTTATTTAAAAAGACTTCGGGAATTGTGCTGCCATGGGCAATTTGAACACGAAATTTTGAAATATCGGCTTTCCATTTTGAAAGATCGGCGATCTCCCCTTCTGATTCTTTAGGTTTGAATTCGACTTGTTTAGCAGCGATACCCATTGTCTTTTTTACTGTCGTCAATTCCGAGGCTGGTACCGGGTCTAGTTTAAAAGTCGTTTGTATGTGTGTCGCTAATTCGGAAAGATCTAATGAATCAAGTCCAAGATCATTAGCAAGAGACATCTCTTTACGTATGTTAGCAATTGAAAACCCTGAGAGTTCAGCTACTTTTTTCATCACGTCCTGCTCGATATTTGAGGGGATTTCAGATGAAATATTGTTATCGTCTGCTTTTGGTTGTACGTATTTTTTCGGTAAGACATCTTTCCAAAAACAGTATGAAACAAAGATAAGCGAATCACCCGGATCCTTGCCGACTTGAGGACTTAAACCATCAGGTTGATTGTACCATTTTTCAAGCCATTTATTAAAATTGATGCGCGTTTCATCTTTTGGAAAGTCTTCCGGCGGCAACTCAAACTCAACGATCACATCTCGTCTAGGGGTGAAAAAAATCAAGTTCTTTAGAGCGATCTTAAGACCGTTAAGGATGGTTTCAAAAAGAGGCGGCGATTTTCCGATTAATGCCCGAGAAAAACTACTACCCCAAAGCCCTTTCACCCTAACGAGGACTACATTTGCTTCCGGACAGTCGCGTACAATCTGGTGTGCTCCGGAAGAGCCTCCAATGACTTCTCGCTCTTGACTTTTCAACTGTCCGGCCGGGTAAATTAAAAAGTTATCTCCCTCTTTAAGACCTTGAGTCACGGTGTTCATGACTTCTTCATTTTGCTTACGCTTTAAAGTGTTACTCGTGGCTTCATAATTAGGCACAGCGACTGCATTTAAGTATTTCATCAGCTGATTAACAATCGGTGTGTTGTACATATACTCAATCACAAGCGGCCGTAATTTAAACTTTGGCCAAAGCGCTAGAGTGACAGCTGTCGGGTCAATAAACATGGCGGGGTGATTAGGCAGGAAGAGTACACCTCCCGGCTTATTCAGAGCCTCGGGGGTCAGTTTTTCAAGTCCTTTCACTGTAATGCGATACCGAAACCATAAAACAAAACGGAAGAAAAAAACCATTAAGTAGCCAAGCAGGGTCTTCATTGATTCAACACCTTTTTTATTAACATTTTACAACATTTGCTATTTCTTTTCGCGAGACTCTTATTTCTAAGTGCCGTCGCTTAATCTTGAGGAAGAAAGAAAAAATTTACAAGTAAAAAGATGCTTGGTAAGTTTAGATGCCTTTAAGGTAAGTGCAGCTGTTTAAGAATGGACCTTGCTTCGTCAAATGTTACTTTTTTCTTAGCTTCCTCAAGGGTTACAAAGCAAAAGTCGCAAAGCTCCTCATCTTGAATTTTCACATCCCCTTTGACCGAGGCAAGAAAATACTTTACCGTTTTTTTGATCCTCTTCCCATTATGATGAAAGCTGTAATGCTCGGTGAATGACTGATCTTCAACCCACTGATCAACAGCGAGGCCAGTCTCTTCAAATAGCTCTCGGACAGCCGTCTCAAAAGGGGCTTCATCTGGTTCGGGGCGCCCTTTAGGAAAGGACCAGTGACCGTTTACATGTTGAACAAGAAGGATTTTCCACCCCTCATTGTCCTTAACAATTGGGATCACACCATATGAGATCATTTAATCTTCCCAAAAAGAATAGAGGCGTTATGCCCTCCAAAGCCAAAAGAGTTAGAAAGGGCGACATCGATTTTATGGGAAATTGCTCTAGTCGGGACGATAAAGTGTTCAAGTCCGGGCTCGGGATTCTCTAGATTAAGTGTCGGGTGAATTTTTTGCTCCATAATCGCTTTCACGGTAACAACTGCTTCGATTCCTCCGGCAGCACCAAGTCCATGACCGATAATGGATTTTGTGCTATTCATCACTGCTTGGCCAGAAGCTTGAACAACTTGTTTTACAGCATTTACTTCTACCATATCTCCGGCTTGGGTAGAGGTGGCGTGCGCATTAATGTAATCGATCTGAGAAGATTCTACAGCAGCGTCCTTAAGGGCTTTATTTAAACAATTAATAATTCCCTGTCCGTCCGGTCTTGGCTCTGTCATGTGATGCGCGTCGCAAGAGACGCCGCCGCCAAGATATTCAGCCAAAATCGTAGCTCCGCGCTTTTGCGCATGTTCAAGCGATTCTAGGACTAGCACACCGGCACCCTCACCCATTACAAAGCCGTTTCGATCACGATCAAATGGTCGAGAAGCCTTTTCCGGTTCATCATTGCGACAAGAGAGTGCCCTGCAGGCGCAAAAACCGGCCACTCCCATGGGGATAATTGCAGCCTCTGTTCCCCCGCAAAGCATAAGATCGGTCTGTCCGTTGCGGATGTATTCAGCAGCGGCAATAATCGCGTTATTACCCGTCGCACAAGCGGTCGAGACGGAGTAATTAGGCCCCATAAAACCAAGGTCAATACCCAGTAGCGCCCCTGCCATGTTTGTTAAGATATACGGCACAAAAAATGGTGTCACACGTTTGGAACCTTTATTATACAGAGTATTGACACCATCGACAAAGACACTCATACCGCCCATTCCGGATCCGATAATAATTCCTGCGCGATGCTTATCAAGAGAGTCAACTTTGACATCGGCTGATTCAAGAGCTTTATATCCGGCAACAGTTGCATATTTTATAAAGGGATCAATGCGGCGCTCTGTTTTTTTGTCGATATAGCCTTCGGAATCAAACGCCTTGATCTCACCGGCAATTTTAGCCGGAAGGTCCTCGGTTGAAAAATTGGAAATTAACGAAATCGCGCTTTCACCTTGCAAAAGCTTTTGGTAAAAAGTGTCAACATCATTTCCAAATGGAGAGACAATACCAAGTCCAGTGATCACTACTCTTTTTTTCATTGAATTCTCCTTAAGGTTTACAATGGATATCATTCCACATTTAACTCTAACTCCACAATCTTCCCTTCATGCCAAAGTTTTTCAAGAGAGTATTTTTGACGTAGATCAGGAGTAAATATATGAACCAGAATCTCACCGGCATCCACAACCATCCAACTACAGGAAGGGCGGCCTTCTACGTGAAGCGGTTCTTCATTGTGCACATGCAAAACGTCAACGACAACTTTACTAAGCGCATTGACATGCCGCTCGGTATTCCCATCTGCAATGAGTAGATAGTCGGTAATTGACGAGACACCTCTCACGTCGATCGCGACTATATTGGTTCCCTTTTTATCATAAATTGCTTGAGCAAGTGCGTATAATAGTTTTGACATTGCTTAAATAAAAGTTACAAATATAGCTTATGGGTCTTAATATAGTCTATGATTTTCTCCGGTACTAAATGTTGAATAGATCTCTGATTTTGTACTCTCTGCCGCACCTCGGTGCTGCAAAGATCAAACATAGGAATCTGAGTCCACCCTTTAGTGATCGCATCGGATATCACTTTTGATCCATGAAGTGCACGGGGGGGATAAGGCATTCGACTACCGATAAGAATGGAGATATTTTCAACAATTTCTTCCGGCTTATGCCACTTATGAAACTCCTCTGCTGACTTATCCCCCATTAAGAGATAAAACTGATGAGGGTACTTTTTAGTTTCCAAAACAGTATCTAGTGTATAGCTCCTACCTTTTCTTTTTAACTCCCAATCAATAATTGAAAATTGAGGAAAAGAGCGAATGGCGATTTCAAGCATCTTCAATCGATCAAGGTCTGTTGCCGGCATTTGCGTTTTTAATGGACTCAAGTGAGCCGGACAAAACCATATCTCATCTAATTCATGCGCCTCCATTAATGCAGCGGCTAGATTTAAATGTCCGAGATGAGGAGGGTCAAATGTTCCCCCGTAGATACCCACTTTCATAATTGAAACAGGAGTTCTTTGTATTTTGGAAATGGCCACTTGCGGTGATCTACGGTTGCTTCCAACTGATCAATCACAAGCCGAAGTTTTTCCATAATAGGAAGAGCGCTCTTCACGATCTCTATGGGTTGAATGTGAAGCTGTTTTTTGATAATTTCTTTTTGTCTCTCTTTCAATTTGTCGTAAATTTCTAAACCTTCATTAATGAGCTCGGAAAGCTGAGTCAATTCATGTTGAAGTCTCTTAAGAGAGACTTCCGTTTTCAAAACGGCCGCGGTAAGTGAGAGCGTTTTTGCAAGCTCCTTTTGATAGGAAACAGCGGCGGGTAAGATTGAAGTACGAAAGAGGTCTAAAATGAGACTAATTTCAATATGAGCAACGTTTGCGTAATTTTCTAAAAGGACTTGATGGCGACTTTCGAGTTCATGAGAGGACAAAATCCCATTAAAAAGGGAGATTGTATCACTGCTCACAAGAGAGTCCAGGGCATTTGGAGTTCCTTGAATGTTTGGCAGTTTACGTTTTTCAGCTTCTTGATGCCATTTATCTGAGTAGTTGTCACCTGAGTATCTGATGTTTTTTGACTTCTTCAGATATTTCCTCACAACGTCTAATGCAATAGCGGGATTCTGAAGGTTTTCCCCTTTCTCTTCAATTTCATCCAGAATTAAGTTCAAACTTTCAGAAACAACTGCATTGATAACGGTAACAGCAAACGCGGGATTAGCCTGCGATCCGATTGCGCGAAATTCAAACTTATTCCCTGTAAAAGCAATCGGCGAGGTACGGTTGCGATCTGTTGTGTGCTTTGGAATTTCAGGGAAACTAAAAAGTCCAAAGGACATTTTAACATGATTCTCTTCACTAACATGAGATCCTTTAGACTCAATGTTATCAAGGAGTTCCTCTAATTGTTGACCCAGATAGATAGAGGTAATTGCCGGTGGCGCCTCATGGCCGCCAAGGCGATGGTCGTTGCCTAAAGATCCGATTGAGGCTCTTAGCAACTCCGCATGTTGAGAAATTCCATAGCAAAAAGCTGTCAATAAGATAATAAAATAGAGTTCTTTCTCCGGATAACTCGTCGGATCTAGTAAATTAATTCCAGTATCGGTGACCAAAGACCAATTACAGTGCTTTCCCGAACCGTTAAGTCTTGCAAAGGGCTTTTCGTGAAGAAGACAGGCAAGATGGTGTCTTACGGCAACCTTTTCTAGAAGTTCCATGAGTAATAAGTTGTGATCTAAGGCGATCGATCCGGACTCATAGACACATGCAAATTCGTACTGGGCGGGCGCGACTTCGTTATGACGGGTTTTAATAGGTATTCCAATATCAATTGCCTCTTGTTCAACTTCTTGCATGAAAGATAGAACTCGGTCTTTAATAGACCCAAAGTAATGATCCTGAAGCCCTTGTCCCTTAGGAGATTCAGCTCCAAAAAGCGTGCGGCCGGTCAATAAAAGATCAGGTCGTTTGTTATAAAGCGTGCGATCGATCATAAAATACTCCTGTTCAAATCCAAGAGTACATCGAGCGGTTTTAGCCTCTACACCACTCAGAGACAGAAGGCGGAGTACGGATTTTTCAAGTTTCTGCTCCGACAAAAGCATAGGGATTTTTGAGTCGAGAATATGACCTCTCCAAGAGAAATAAAGCGACGGGATGCAAAGCGTCACCCCTCGAGCTCCTTTCCATAGAAAAACGGGAGATGTTGGATCCCAACTGGTGTATCCCCGCGCTTCAAATGTTGTTCTCAAACCTCCGGAAGGAAATGAAGAGGCGTCAGGCTCTCCTTGCAGCAAAGTTTTCCCTGTAAACATTTCAAGCACCTCATCAGGACCATTCCACTCAATAAAGGCGTCGTGCTTTTCAGCGGTACGTCCTCTTAATGGATGAAACCAATGCGAATAGTGTGTAGCTCCTTGAGAAATTGCCCATTTTTTCATTGCCTCGGCAATCGGGTCAATATATTCGGGGTGAATTCTTGTTTTTCCTTCCATCACAAGGCAGAGATGATTTGCAATTTCATTACCGAGCATCTCTTTTATCACTTTACGATTGAAGACAAGTCGTCCGAATTGGCTCGAAAATGGGTCTGAGCCATTAGATAATTTTGAATGTGGAAGTGTATTCATAGTACTCGTATTTTTTTTATACTCTAACAAATCTCCACCCTTTTTTGTTGCAAATTTTTTTTAGTAGAAAATTCGGATTAACTGCAATCGGGTGACCAACCAGTTCAAGTAGAGGAAGATCTTCAAGGCTATCTGTATATGCTGTGGTATCACTCAAAGAAATAAGATACTGGCCAGCTAACTCAGCTGCAACTTTTGCCTTTGCTTTCCCGTCTAAAATAGATTGTGTCGATGCCACGCAAAGATCGGCTCCCAGATAGTTTGCAATCGGACAGGCTAGGTAATTTGGAGCGGCAGAAAGCACGACTGTTAAAGAATGCCGATTTTTGGACGCAATCAACTGCTCATGCATATGAGTGTTGATAAGTGAAACTAAATACTTTTCAATAAATTCTTGGGCATACTCTTGGGGCGTCGGGATAGCTAAAGAGGCTTTTAAAAGCTTCTCCAAGCGGATGATTCGAAATTTGCAGAACACATAAAGAAAGCTAAGTTGCAGAGCTTTAAAGAAAGATACAACTCCTTTTCGATACAAGAATTTCCCAAATGCTAAGCTGCTATTGGATTTTAGAAGAGTGTGGTCCAGATCAAAAATCGTAAGGCTGGAGTAACTCTTCTCCACTCCTAGCCTTTTCTAATTGCAGAAATCTTTTGTTCTATTTCATCAATTCCTTGATCCAAAATTGACAAGCGATCCTTTTCAGACACCATCAATTCTTGGAGCTCCATCAATTTGGTGAAATCAAGACCGGAACTTCCACTCTTCTTTCGAAGCGTTTCAAGTTGCAGCTTAATCGCATCACGTCTGCTCTTCCGATCTTTCAGAATCGCAGTCAATTGTTGATACTCCTCAGCTTCTCCGGAACATCCTTCTAGAAGTGTAAGCTCTCGTTGCTCGCATATCTTTTCTTGCGCAGGTCGTAAAAGTCTTTGAAGTTCTTTCTTCTCAGAACGTTTGAGTTGAGGATCGTCAAGTTTCTTAACGATTTCATCATTCTGTTTTTCGACTACTTTCCAGTCAGAACTCTCGAGGACCGCTTTTAGTCCATCAATTTCCTCTCGCAAACCGGAATATATTTTTAAACGTTCCTTTTCCTTTTCTCTTTCGATCTCAAGCTTTTGTTGCAACTCTTCATCTCTCTTTGCATCTAAAACTTGCGTAAAGTCTTTAATATGCTTTCTGAGATTCACAACTTCATCATGGCCGAGTTCGCGGTCGCGCATAACGCCTTGGAGTTCAGTGATACGATTTTCTGCTTGATGAATCTCAAGTGTTCCCGCTTGATACTCACCGGAAATTGCTTCTAATTGCTCGAGAATTTCACTTTCGTTCTGTTTAAAAACTTCCCTTTTTTCAGCGAAATCTTTTTTATTCTGTTTATCTTTCTCTTTTAAAAGGTCCCAACATTCGCTTAATTTTGTTCTCGATTGATTAAATGCGTGAGTATTGAGAGTGAATATTTTTGAAAGCGCTTGTAGTGCCTTTATTTCTGAACGCAGACCAAAAGTGGATTTTGTTCGATCTGTATATGAAGAGAATTTATCATAAAAGCTTGTGATATCTTCAGCAAAACGATCACTCAATTCTTTAATTAATTCCTTTCTTTTCGGAAAGATCGTGTCACCGACTGAAGAGAGGCGCTTGAAGAATTTATTTTTATGCTTAATTCTCATTTCAGTTGAAATCAACTCTTTACGTAGCAAGGTCACTTGTGATGAAAGAGCGTTGTAAAGGTTAAGTTTTTTCTGAAACAGTTCATAATCAGAAAGATCTTTAACCGAAATTGTGCTTTGTTCGGGAAGATTTAAAGAAGGTGCCCCATTGACTCGCTGATCGAAACTTTCGACTTCTTGCTCAATTGCGGAAATTGCAGTATCAATTTGCTCAACGGCAAAAGATGACTGTTCATCAAGAAGTTGTTTCAAGCGCCGCGCTTCTGTTGAAAGCTCACGATATTTATCCCAATACGACTTTCGAACAACAGCTGCCATTGGCTCTTTAAACAAAGCCATACAGATCTCGCGTGCACCCCAAAAGTCTTTAAATCGAGGCGCTCCCTCTTGCGCAAGTGACTGCTCCATAAAATGGATCACAAGCTGAAGTTTCACAGAAATATCTTCTTGCGAATCGATTTCCTTTTTGATCTCTTCAACGGCGGCAGATGGTTTAGTTGGTGCCCTCTTAGGTGCAGGCGCGCTCTCCTCTGACAAGGTCGCTTCACTGACTTCATTGTTAATCTCTACTTTCTCTTCGTCCATCAGGGAAAGACTCTCCTCTGTCATAAGAATTTGCTCCGCTTATTAAATAAATAACGAATAATAAAATACCACAGCAAAGGAATTATCTCCAAATGATTAAGAAATCTCTAATGAAAAACGACCATTCCTCAGAAATGTATACATACATTGATAGCCGTTGAAATGTCTAATCAAAGTTTAATTCCCCTCAGAATCTCGACTAACCATATCAAGTGCAATTTCCGGATCATGCATCTCCATATCCAACCACCTAAAGAGCGGCTCCTTGCGAAACCATGTGAGCTGCCGTTTGGCATACCGCCTTGATGCTTGTTTGAATTTCATTTCAAAATTCTCATAATCTTCTTCTGTCTGAGCAGATTTTAAATAATCTAACGCTTGGAGATAACCAATGGCGTGTGCAACTGAAGAGTTTTTCTCGATCTCCTCTTTGTACTTCTTTGTCTCATCTAAAATTCCCTCCGCGATCATCGCATCGCATCGCTTTTCGATTCGGGGGTATAAAACATCTTTCGGACGATGTAGAAACCAGCACTGAAAATCAAAATTTTGTGGGATCTTTTTCCCTTTCCAGGAGATCTTACTCACTTTTTGTCCACTTAACGTAATGATCTCAAGGCCGCGGATAATTTTCTGTCGATCCTTGTTTGTAATTGTGCTTGCATATTGAGGATCAAGCGATTTTAACCGCTGAAAAAGGAAGTCAATTCCCTTTTCCTCTATTTCATCCTCCATGGATGTTCGTAGTTCAGGCGACGGCGGAGGGCCGCTTGGGGGTCCATAAAGAAATGAATGAAGATAAAAACCAGATCCACCAACAACAAGAGGGATTTTCTCTCTAGATAAAATTTCTTCGCAACAGCGATGAGCTTCGTAGCAAAAGTCAACGACATTAAAGTGATCTGAGATATTACGGATATCAATCAGATGATGAGGAACTTGCCTCTGCTGCTCCTTTGTCGGTTTTGCTGTTCCGATATTGAGCTCTCGATAGACTTGCATCGAATCTGCGGATACAATTTCGCAATTAATCTGTTTTGCGAGCTCAATTGAAAACTGCGTTTTTCCAACTCCTGTGGGACCTGACAAGACAATGACCTTTTTTTTAGGTCCCTTCATCTCATCCAGCATCTTTTTCTCTACTTGGACAAGAAATCCGGAAAATGCTTTTGATAGATCTTGACTCATGCCACCTCCTGGCCGGATAGGGCTGATATAGCCTCGGTTTCATTGGTACGGAAAAGGATCCGGTTATCAAGACCGCTCATAATGATCATTTCTATAAGATCTGAATTTTCAGAGAAAATACAGAATTGTCCTTTAAATTTTTTCGACAATTCTAGTAGAAACCGCAAGTCTTTTGTCTTTAGCTCTTCAAGACGGTTGAGGTCAAGTGCCACCTTCTTTGATGACCACTCCCCAGCCCTTTCACTTATTAACTCTTGATCGAGTCTGCCTCTTGCTCGAATAATGAGAATGCCACCGGTTTCATCTTGGGCAAGTGCACATCTTTCACGTCTCTTTCTCATGTATTGCGATCCATCAAAGGAAATAGTAGTTCAAGGATATGTGTTTTTGCATCATCAATTGATCCCTTCCAAAGTGCGCCCGCAGCTTTGCGGTGTCCTCCGCCTCCCAAAGGCTCAACCACTTTTGAGACGTCAAGGTCCGTTTTTGATCGAAGAGAAATTCGAATGGATCCGTCCAACTGTTCACTTAGCAATACAACAACCTCTACTTCATGGATCAATTTGTTAAATTCGTGTATAGACTCAAAATCCATCTGTTCAATTTCAGTGGATTTTTCTCCCATCTCCTCGTAGTCCGCATGTAAAATTTGCTGAACAATAATGCGATGATCGCAATATGTTTCCACTCGTTCAATGGCGTGAGCAAATACAGTGAACTGTTCATAGGAGACATGCTGGTATAGATGTGAGTAGACATTTGTCGGATCTACACCAAGCCGCAAGCTCTCTTTTGCAATCTCGTGCGACTCAAGCGTTGTCGATGTGTAGCAAAAACGGCCGGTATCCCAAACAACTCCTGCATAGATTCCCTGCATTGCCTGCTTTGTTAAGGGAACCTCAAGTAAGTGATAGAGGCGCCAAATCAAGGCAGCAGATGAGCAAGCGTCAGAATCCATTACGGATGCACCCTCTATCTTCTCTCTTAAAGGGTGATGGTCAATAACTCCTAAAGGTCTCTTTGGGCTGTTTTCAAATAGAGAGGCCACTTTCCCTATTCTTGATTTTGTGTGAGTGTCGATAATGATCACAGCTTCAATCTCAGAATACGACTCCATTTCGTTGTACTCTTCAAAGACCCTACCTTCATCTAAGAAGCGAAATTTTTGAGGCATCGACGAGTCACAGACAAAGCGCGTCTTTTTGCCCAGCTTATTAAGCAACTCAATAAATGCAAGCGATGCTCCGATCCCATCCGCATCCGGAAATTGATGGGTTGTAATGAGAAAGTGAGAGCCTTTTTCAATGAGTGAAAGCAGCGGCTCCCACTGAGCTAGCTTTTGTTTTGAGACGTTGCTGTATTCTCTTTCATCCATTTTAGGTAATCCTCATCTCCACCCTCAATTCTAAAGTAGGTAATTTCAGGTACATCATACTGACTATTTTCAGTTATAATCTGTTTAATATCGTCCCACTTTTCTATAACGGTCTTTAGGACAACCTTACTTTCCTGCGTGGTCTCAAGTTGATTATTCCACTGATAAACGGATTCAATCCAAGGAATAATCTGCGCGCATGCAACGTAACGCTCCTGCACGAGATAGCGACAAACGCGCCTGCCTTCATCTAAGCTACCGCAAGTCCAGTGGACTTCTATGTATTCTGTCATCTAAACAACTCCTTAGTCTGAAACCTCTGAAATGCCACTCGCCTCTTCTATCTTTTGAAATAGCACTTCATATCACAAAACTGAGTTTCCCTTACAGTCAAAAAGATTATATGGATTCAACGGTCTGAAATATAGCGGAACTTTTCAATCGAAGATCGACCAAAATAGGCGGACAACAGATCACAGCTTGAAGTGGATCGATTTCAGAGAAGACCTGATGTTCAAAAAGATAAGGGCGAAGTTTGAGAAACCTTTGAAGCGCCTTTTTCCATTCTTTGGCTGGGAGCCTAAGATACCTCGGGGCTGTATATGTAAAGTGACGATGCGCATCCAGTTTGTCAAAACGCTCCTCAAAACAGACAACAATCTCTCGTTTACCTAAGACTGTCGACGTTGCGCAAGAGATATCGATTAAACAGAGTTTTAGTGTCTCATCGCAGCAATTTTTTGTGATCCAATCAAGTATCTCAAGGCCGCTTTCCGCTCTCTCATTACCCAAGTAGATCTCCGGTAGTTTTTTAGGCTCGAAGAAGGGGCGATAAGGAAAATAGACACCACTTTGATCGATGGCTGTATTCTCAAATTCCGGCAAAAATGCAATCGGCTCACGCGTGTTGTAATTAATGGATATCGTGCTCGGCTTTACTCTTCTCACCTCGGCAAAGGAAATGACCGGGTAGTTGAGTAACTTCTTTTTTGCCTGTTCTTGATCAAAGAGATAAATATTTGTCGGATGATCTTGAGATAATTCTAAAATCTCAGCCAGTGCATCCGTCTCTAGCCTGGCCTCACCTTTTCCCTCCTGCAAAATAGATAGGATATGATACTTCGGGTCAAGCGCGCGCGCGCGATAGAAAGCCCGGATACCAAAATAGGCAAAAGCAGCTCCCCCTGAAATAAGAAGCGTTGCGATGATAATAAAAATAGCGGCATTTCGTGGAGAGATCCGCTCATATAGGTATTTTGATTTTCTCTTGGGCATTTCGTCTTTTTTTGGCCATGCGATGTTTATGTAAAGCCAGTATTACAAGCTTATCAATCAGTTGGGAAAAGGAGATACCGTCACTTTCGCAGATTTTCGGAAAGAGACTAGTGGGGGTAAAGCCGGGAATGGTATTCAACTCGTTCACGATAAATACACCGTTTTTATCCAGAAACATATCGACTCGGCAGAGTCCTTCGCATCCGATACACTCGTACACAAAGGCTGCAAGCTCTTTACCTCTTTTAATTTCATCCTCTGTCAAATCTGCTTTTGGAGAGGTACGCAACGAGTGCTCGCCATATTTTACATTCAAGAGATAAGGCATCCCCGGTCGAGTACCAATCTCTCCGGGTCCAAAGCAATGAATATGGTCGTTGCCAAGCACAGCAAATTCTAGTTCTCTTCCCTCTACTTCTTCTTCGACAAGAGCAAATGTATCGATCTTTAGCACCTCTTCTATAGCCGACTTTAAAGCGGTTTCATTATCCACACGATACACACCCACACTAGAACCGAAATTTGGTGCCTTTACAAATAAAGGAAAACGTAAGTGCATCGGGTCTGTTGGTGACTTCATCGTCACAAAGGGGGCTATGGGGACTTGATTTGCAGCAAGGATCTGTTTTGTCTTAGCTTTATTCATTGCAAGAGCAGATGCAAGTGTTGAGTTGCCAACATACGGGATATCCAAAATCTCAAGAACCCCTTGCATTGTGCCGTCTTCTCCATACTGGCCATGTAAAAGAGGAAAAATGAGATCGCATTTTTGTAGCTTCTCAAAAAATTGCGCACCCTTGATTCCCTCTTTCGGCACATGGATCTGCACAGCGTCATATTTTGACATTTGACTGATGACATTTTTTGCTGAGATTTCTGAGATCTCATGCTCAGGTGAATATCCGCCGGAAAGAACTCCTACACATAATTTTTTTTCTGTTAGATGCGCGCATTCGTTATGAAGATATGTAATGCTTCCCGCACCTAAAGTGACCACTACATCATGAGGTTGTAAATAGGAGTTAAGCGCATCGGCAAGAGTGTTTCTTGGAAGGAACAAGCTGTTGGACTCTTTTGCAATCGCAGTCCCGTTTACACCCTGAATTGGCGCCTCCCCTGCGGGATAAATATCTGTTACAATCGAGAGGTCTGCAGCGCTAAACACCTCTTTAAACGACCCCATACATTCTTTCATTCGACTATAGCGGTGGGGTTCAAAAATAGCGACCAAACGCCGTTCGGAGATTGCCTCCCGTATCCCTTTCAGTGTTGAACGAATCTCTGTCGGGTGATGAGCGTAGTCATCTAACCATAAAATGGTCCCGTCCTCTCGTATTTTTTGGCAGCGTCTTGAAACACCCGGGAAAGTGGCAAATGCACTTTTAATTTTTTCAACTTCTATGCCGCATGCAAGTGAGAGTCCAAACACTGCAAGGGCATTTAGCGCGCTGTGTTTACCGATCATCGGCAGTGTCAGATTTTCATATTTTCTTCCCTGATACTCAGCGTCAAATTGTATTTGCCACCCGTTTTGTAAAAACCGACTTCCCTTTAGTTCACAGCCCTCAGTAAATCCGTATGAGGTTCCTTTGAGAGAGAGCTTTTGAAGGTGTGTATCTTCACCGCACCAAAAAAGAGCCCTTTTCACTTTACCTGCGAATTGCAGCATATTGGTTTCAAGATTTTCAAGCGTTCCATAGTGGTCCAGGTGGTCTGTGCCGAGATTTGTGATGATTGCGCTTTCAACATTATAGTTAACATGAGTTCCATCGCTCTCATCGGCCTCAATCACAAAGTAGTCGCCAAGTCCGGCTCTTGCATTTGTTTGAAGATGCGCAATAATTCCCCCTACCGCAAAAGAGGGATCGACTTTTGCATGAAAAAGCACCCATGAAAGTAGAGAGGAGACCGTCGTCTTTCCATGTGTTCCGGTCACACAAAGACTCCTTTTCTCTTTGGCAAGGTCTCTAAGAAGCTCTGATCGATGAATGATAGGACACTTATTTTGGACCGCACTTTGATACTCAAGATTATCTTTCTTGATACTTGAGGAGATGACAACAGTCATCTCTTGTTTAATATTCTTCCCGTCCTGTTTGAGGGTAATTTCAGCACCAAGCTCTTTTAGTCTTTCGATTATCGAATTATGATTTAGATCGCTACCCGAGACCGTTTGGTTTTGTTCTAACAGAAGTTTTGCCAAACCGCTCATCCCGATTCCGCCAATTCCAACTAAATGGTATTTCATAAGAGACACTCCAATACGGCATCAGAAAAGGAGGTGGGTGTATATTTCTGTTTCCAATCTTTAATGGCTGCAATTTTAGATGCTTTTTGCTCTATAAGAGAGTCAATTGCATCCCCTAAGATCTCAGGCGTTAACTCCTCTTGTGTGAAAGTCAGAGACCCTTTAACAACTTTTTCCATAAACTCAGCATTGACCACTTGGTGATTTTGGGCAGAAAATGGGTACGGAATTAAGATTCCCGGAACTTCAGCTTCAATCTGCTCAAAGATAGTTCCGGCTCCACTTCTTGTGATTGCAAGATCTGCAATTTTCCAAGCCAAGTGCATTTTCTTTTCATAATGGGTGACATACGCGGTAATCCCCTTCTCTTGATATTGCACTTTCAACTGCTCCAAATCGGTCTTTTGATTTGCGCAGTGAATGATCTGAAACCCCTTTTTGACTACAAGAGGAGCCATTTGATCTAAAAATGCGGCGCCTTGAGAGCCGCCGGTAATCAACACTGTTTTCTTTTCTTTTTCAAATCCAAAGTATGCGTATGGATCTTCTGTGATCGCTATTTGCATTAAAGGGGCCTTAACCCATTTGGTATTGCCCTGAAGATACCCTCGGCTCTCTTGAAAATTGACAGCGGTCCACTTGGCAAAGCGTGAAAGAGATTTGATCACTTTTCCGGGAACGACATTTTGCTCGTGCAAATAAACAGGAACCCGACAAAAAATGGCGGCAAGAAGAATGGGAAATGAGTGATAGCTTCCAAATCCAATGACACAGCTCGGGCGCAAGCGATAGATGAGCCCTACGCTTCGAAATAACGCTCTTGTCATTTTAAAAGGAAAGAGGAAATTAAGTTTAGCAGTCGGAATTTCAGTGAAAGAAAAATCCTTTCGATCAAAGGTACGGTTCGATTCTAAGCCACCTGCAACAAAGTGCACTTTAGCTTTCTGTGAAAATTCTTTTGCAAAGGCTTGAGCCGGCAGCAAGTGTCCCCCGGTTCCCCCGGCTGCGATGATAATAAGTCTATTCACACAAGTGCCCTTTGCAAATCATTAACATAAGACTTCACAATATGGTAGTCGGTATTCACCATAGTTTTCTGCTTTAACCAACTTAAGGCCCATAAAAATTGTATACGCTTTTGCAAATCGTATGTGGGGATTGTAAACCCGGCTTCCGATAATTTTGTGATCATATCCTTGAGACGTCTTTGTTTGTTTCTTTTCAATCTGCAAAGGATCTGGAATGTTAAACACTCGATTCTCGGGAAATAGTCGTCATCTGAAGCAAGACCTTTATCTTTTTCCATTCGATCAAGGATGAATAGGCGGGTCTTTAATACTCCCAGTTTTTTTTGGCTATTTACTTGCGTGTAAATAAAAAAGGAGGCTGCAGTCACTATCAGCGGATAGGCCACTTGATTCTCGCGAAGTAAAACCCCTGTCAGGCATAAGACTAAAGAACTAATAAACTTAAATCTTCTCTCATTTTGAATCTCTTCAATCTTTTGAACCAGTATGCGTTTTGATTGATGCTGAACGTATAAATGATCAGGGGTGAGTTGGTTAATCGCACCTGCATTTTTAGAATATAAAACCACCCCTTTGATGTGATCATTTGTAACTTGATTAAGATATGTAGGTCTAGATATTTGAAGAAAAGCCGCGGTCATTATATTTCCTATTTAGATGTTCTTGGGGTCGATTTACACTCAATAATAGACCAATCCCCATACCATTTGCAAGAAGGGATGAACCTCCTTGGCTAAAGAAGGGTAAGTTTAAGCCGGTACTAGGAAGAAGACCCGACACGACCCCTAGATTCAAAAAGGCTTGAAAGCCAATCAAAAACGTCACGACACCTGCTATATAAAACCCTCCCACATCGCTTGCGTTCACACCAATAGAGTACCCTGCATACAGCAAGGTCAAATAGAGCAGTAACAAAAAGGAGATCCCGATAAAGCCAAATTCCTCGCCGTAGATGGCTGCAATGTAGTCGTTTTGCGCCTCGGGAAGGTAGCTTAGTTTTTGCCAGCTATGACCCGGCCCCATCCCCAAGAGTTTGCCCGACCCGGCTGCGATCTTGGCTTGAAAGGGTTGATGACCCCGACCCCGTAAATCAAGCTCCGGATGCAAATAGACCTGAATTCGCGCCTTGACATACGGAAGCTTTCCCGCAAATATTCCTCCACCAACTGCTAAAATTGCAAAGGGAATCCCAATGTACCTCCAAGGTATCTCCATAAGGACAAGAAGGACCAAGAACCCAAAGCCGATCACGCCGACAGTCCCATTATTTGGCTCAAGAAGAATTAAAACAAGAGGAACAGAAATCGCTGCCATAATACGTAAAAGCTTCTTTGTTCCAATTGTGGTAAATTTTTCAGCCTTCACGCGAAACATGACATAGATCGGTAATATATATTTTACAAATTCAGACGGTTGAAGAGAAAATCCACCGATTCTGATCCAGCGTTTGGCTCCATTAATTTCTCGGGTGACTCCAGGAATCAATATTAAAAAAAGCAAAAAGGTTAAGAATCCTAAGATCATTGGGCTGAGCTCAAGGAACCGACGATAGCCTATTTTGTAGACGCTAAAGCCAAGTAGAAGGCCAAAAAAGCCGTAAATTATTTGTCTGAAAATGGGTTGATTGTAGCTGAATTCCTGACCGGTATCTAAGATGTCTGCTGACGTCGTACTATAGATCATTACAAGACCGAGACCGTAAATAATAGATACGGTAAGAAAAATGATTTTTTTCATCTCACGCGGAGTTTGTCACCGGGCTTCAGACGCAACGCATTTTCTTGGTCCAGATTGTTAATTTCAAGTAGCTTGTAAAAAGGAACATTGAACTGTTTGGAAATCTTCCATGGATTATCACCGTTTTTTAGAGTGTAATACTCTTCTTGCTCTTCGGTAATTTTTGAAGATGAAGTCGGTACTTTAATCTGTTGCCCCACGCGAATATTTTCAGACGTCATCGCATTGAGTGCTTTAATTCTAGCAACAGTCGTGCCGTGCTTTTTGGCAATTTTCCCAAGGTAATCCCCATCATTGACTGTCACAAGTTGAAACGCATCGGCAGGTGCCTGCGTTTTCACCTTTTCAACAGGCTTCTCTCGAGGCGTTTCCGGTTTTGGCGCATCAGGTTTTTTAAACTGGCTAAGTAACTCATCAAGCTCATCATAAGAGGAGGATGCAACTAAAACTTCGGGTTCTTGAACTTTTGGAGATTCCGAGATCACTTGAGGTTTTTGAATCTCTTCAATCGTGGGAGAGGAAATGGCCACTTCTTGAACCATAGAGTTTGAGTCTAATTGGATCTCCTGAACCGGCACCGCAAGGATAAATAGAAATCCAAGCAAGGCCATGTTAATTAAAATAGCACTAATTAAAGTGTCTTTTCGACTCATTCCTTAACCATCTTTTTAAATGCCTCTCCCCTCTCGGAGTAATTTGCATACTGATCCAAACTCGCGCAACCCGGAGAAAGTAAGATCGTATCTCCGGCTTTCGCATGCGCTCTTGCCAAACGAAGCGCAAGAGATAATGTACCGGCTACGGTGCACCGCATCCCTTTTACCTCTTCTTGTATCTGCAAAGCGGCCTCGCCGATTACAAATATATGGGCGACTTTCTCACCAAACGCCTGACTCCAATGCCCAAAATGTTGACCTTTTGCAACACCTCCGGCAATTAAAAAAATCCGCCCTGGCACTGAATGAACGGCTTTTACCGTTGCCGCGCAGTTTGTTGCTTTACTATCGTTGTAGTAGTCAACGCCATCAATGTTTGCGACTTTTTCAAGGCGATGCATCGGGACATTAAAATCCCGAACAGCCATGTCAAACTGCTCTTGCGAGACATGAAACTGCCCGCAAAGCGCTTGACTTGCCGCTTGATTAATCTGCTTAACTGTATACCCTTCAACGGAAAACGTTTCAAGTGATTTATGATTAAATAATAAGGAAAACTCATTAAATGTGTTTTGCTCAACAAAAAGTGGGGCCGATGGTTTAAGGCAATTTGCAATTTTTAACTTAGCTTTTGCATACTCCTCTATCCCTGAGTAACGGTCTAGATGATCGGGCGTGATGTTTAAAATTAAGGCTGCATCAAGTACTTTTGCGCTCATTGTCTCAAGCTGAAATGAGCTGAATTCAAGCACGGCAATCTCATTTTCTGTAAGATGCGCAACGCATGATGACAAAGGGATCCCGACATTTCCAAGCGCATGAGCGGAAAATCCAAGATTGTTTAAGACGTGAGCTGTCATTAAAGTGGTTGTTGTCTTCCCATTTGTACCTGTAATTCCAACTGCTTTGCACTTAAGATGGCGACACGCAAGTTCCATTTCCCCGATAACTTCGATCCCAAGCGAAATAGCCTTTTTTATGAGAGGGTGCGTTTGTGGAATTCCGGGAGAGAGAATCACAGACCCGATCTTTGAAAGATCCGGCTCACTATTACCATCCTCATAACTTAAAGCAGGATATCCTAAGCTATCTAAAAAGGAGATTGCCGACTTGCCGCTTTTCCCACTCCCAACAACCAAATACATCATCATTGCAATTTTAATGACGCGATCCCGACAATCGCAAGTAAAAGTCCAATAATCCAAAAGCGAATCACCACTTTAGATTCAGGCCACCCCTTAAACTCAAAATGATGATGCAAGGGTGCGCATAAAAAGACCCTCTTTTTGTTGCGGAATTTATAACTTAACACTTGAACAATGACAGAAATTGCTTCCGCGACAAAAACACCTCCGATCAAAGCAAGTAAGACTTCTCGTTTCAAAAGAACTGCCGACACTCCAATAATCCCCCCAAGTGCAAGAGAGCCTGTGTCGCCCATAATGACTTCAGCCGGAAAGCCGTTATACCATAAAAAACCAAGGCCCGCTCCGACAAACGCCAAGAGGTAAACAGCAATTTCAGAGCTTCCTTCGATGTAGGCAATATTTAAGTAGTTTGCCATTTCAAAGTGATTGGACAAAAAGGCAATCAAAGCAAAAGCACTTGCCACCATTACAAGACAGCCTATTGCAAGTCCATCTAAGCCATCTGTTAAGTTTACAGCATTAGACGCACCTGTAATCACAAGGGCAATAAAAATCGTGCCGATTATGAACCCCCCGGACAATTGAAACGAATTTTTCACAAAAGGCAAGTACAAGCGCTGCATAAATTCTGAAAGAGGAACCTCTTGCAACGACTCCTTGATTACAGGGAGCTGGCAAAAAGACCCGCAGCTTGGAAAATACAAAAACCCTGCGATGAATAGAGAGAGCGCAAGTTGCACATAAATCTTTGTTTTTCCGGAAATTCCTTTGCTGCTTTGATACTTAATCTTCATATAATCGTCAACTCCGCCAAGAGACCCGAGAACAACAGTTGTGACAAAAAGTAAAAAAGTAAATCCATGGGACAAGTTCATCCAAAGCAACATAGAAATTGACATCGAAAAAAGGACGAGAACTCCACCCATAGTCGGAGTTGACTCCTTTTTTTCATGCAATTGACCGAGCTTCGGACACTCTTCTTTCCGAATGTTTTGTCCGATTTTTAGCCGTTTCAGTTTACGAATAAAGGCAGGACCAAGAAATATCGTAATTAAAAGAGCCGTCAATGAGGCAAGTAACATTCTTGTTGATGTGTAGTGAAACGCGACTGGAAATTTGATTCCAAAATTCGATTCCAAGAAAAAAATTATCTGCATTACCATTTCTCTACAATCCTCCATAGTCCCGTGCCATGAGAGCCTTTAATGAGAACGACATCACCCTCACAGATTTCTTTTCGCATGCTCTTCATTAGTTCTTCGATTGATTCGAAAAATAAACAAGAGCGCCCATTCTCTTTCCAAAATTCATGCATCACTTCAGCCTCTTTTCCAAAAACGATGAGTTGATCAAGATGCGGCAACGCAAATTCCGCAATATCCAAATGACAGGCCTCACTAAATGATCCAAGCTCAAGCATCGACCCCAAAACAGCAATTCTTCTCCCGGTTCGCTTTGGCATAGAGCAAAGAGCTGCTTTTACGGAATCGACACATGCGTTATATGCATCATCGACAAAAGTAACACCCTTTTTCTCAATAATTTGAAACCGCTTTTCCGGAAGATTTAAATGCTCCATTCGTTTTAAAATTTCAGTCTGTTCCATTCCGAGTAAGGTAGCAATAAGCGAGGCGATCAAAAAATTTAAAGCAAAATGAGGCGCAGGAAGTTCCACGCTGCCCTTTTCTAAATAAAAATCTGCACGAGGATCACTTAATGAGAAGGTAAACCCATTTAAAACGCCCTTCCATTCATAAGGAATTAACCGAATCTTAGCCCTTTTTAAAATCTCACCTTTTGCCTTAGCAATCTCCTCTATCGAGTCAAAATTTGCGGCATGCACAAGAGAGACGCATGTAATGACAGCAATATCAGGAGGCGCAATCGATGTTAAAAGATCGAGTTGTCCCGGGCCGTCCATCCCCATTTCGAGAATGAGGATTTCATGAGACTCTTGAACGCCGTTGATCAGCTCTAAAGGCAATCCCACCTGAGAGTTGCAGTTACCGGGAGTCTTCCAAACGCAAAATTTCTCCTCAAGTAAGGTTGCCACAAACTCTTTTGTTGTCGTCTTCCCATATGATCCGGTAATTGCGATCACTCTTGCCGATCGCTTTGCAAGCTTCTCTTTTGCTATCTCATGCAAGATTGCAATCGGATCAACAACGACCACCTGCTCAAGATCAGATGACGTCTTTCGCGATACCACAGCCATTTTAGCACCGCGCGCTTTTGCCTCGTCTAAAAAATCATGCCCATCGACATGCGCGCCTTTCAGTGCGATAAAAAGATCGCCCGGCTGAACTTTTCGGCTATCGACTGCCACTCTAGTACACTCAGAAAACATATGCTGACTTTTGACCCTTCTTTCACTTTTTTAAAGGAGCTAATGCTACAAAAGAGATCCATTCCTTGACAAGGAATAAGGTGTTTTTCTCTTACCGTTATTTTCAACCCCAGAGATTTTTCGTAAAAAAAACCGATAAGTGACTCTTGACGTGATTTAAACACTCATGTATAACTCTACCTTTAACGGTGGCATGGCCAAGTGGTAAGGCAGAAGCCTGCAAAGCTTCCATCCCCAGTTCGAATCTGGGTGCCACCTAAACTCATTAACTCAAAAAGCCTATTTCCCCGGAGGTAGGCTTTTAGAGTAACTTTCGCCAAGCTATGCTTTATCTCATCTCAACACCCATCGGAAACTTAAAAGACCTGACGCATCGCGCCGTCGAAATATTAAAAACAGTCGACCTTATCCTTTGTGAAGACACAAGACACAGCTTAACTCTTTTAAGAGCCTACGAAATCACAAACTCTCTTGAAAGCTACCATAAGTTTTCAGAAAAAAGAAAATTGTCTCATATTATTGCGAAATTGAAAGAAGGGATGGAAATTGCAATTATCAGCGACGCCGGAACTCCTCTCATTTCAGATCCGGGAGGCGACCTTGTGAGTGAGTGTTTGAATGAAGAGATTCAAGTGACTGCCATTCCAGGACCCAGCGCTCTCATCGCAGCCCTAACCGTATCGGGACTTGACGCAAGCCAATTTCAATTTATAGGATTTCTTCCCAAGAAAAAAACGCAAGCGCTACTCGACCTTGCAATGTATCCCGGAACAACCATTTGTTATGAGTCCCCAAAAAGGCTATTATCGACACTGGAAGCTCTCAATCAACTCATTCCCGATCGGCGCGCTGTGGTCGCAAGGGAGCTGACTAAACAGCATGAAGAGGTGATTCGCGGAACGTCTAAAGAAATTTTAGACCATTTCAAAACCCAAGATCCTCGAGGAGAGATTGTTCTTCTTATTGCGGGAGACGAACACTTTATCGACTGGAAATCACTCCCGCCGACAGAACACGTAACACAATTGATGAACACCTATCAACTTTCAAAGCAAGACGCTGTTAAAATAGCTGCAAAGCTTCGCTCAGTACCAAAAGGCGAGATCTACAAAGACTCGCTTGACATCTAATTTTTTCCCTTTACAGATCCGTTTCTAATCGCTATAAGTGAAATTTATTTCTAAAAAAGAGCATCAATGAAAAAACTTACTCTACTATTTCTTTTTCCGTTTTGCCTTCAAGCCCTGCTTATCCAGCCGATTGGAGGTGCCAAATCACAAGGCCGCGCAAATGCTCAAATGGCCGAACCACGAGATGCTCTTGTCGGTGCGCAAAACCCAGCTGCGATGTCCTTTCTCGGCAATCGCTACGATATTGGGGCGACTTGGGTTCATCAGGAAGGATCTTCTACAATTCGCGACAATTTATTGATTGACGGAACATTTAATAACAGCAGAACTGAAAATTTCCCTTTCCCTGATCTTGCGGTCAATAAGCAAATCTGCGAATGCGATTTCACTCTCGGTTTTTTAGCCTATACACGCGCATTTGTAAAGTCGGACTATGACACCAACTTCCCCTTTTTCGGAACATCCGATCTTGGTTTAGAATACCTCCACGAAACTTTTTCTCCAGCTTTTACAATCAGATTAGGTACGAACCACGCCTTTGGGATCACACTCGATGTCCATGTGCTAAGAATGAAAATCAATGGTCTTGAGAACCTCGCCCTCCCCATTTTTACAGACCTTCCCGACTATGTGACTAATAACAAATACAATTATTCAGTTGCAGTTGGAACAACCATCGGATGGATGAGCCGCGTCTCTGACTGCGTCTCTGTCGGCTTTGCTTGGCAACCGCCGGTTCCCGCTCGAAGATTTGGTAAGTATAAAGGCTTTTTAGCTGACCGAGGTGAGTGGTGCATCCCCCATCGTATTATGGGAGGAGTTGCCGTAAGAGCGCTCCCCTGCCTCAGTTTTGAATTTGACCTGGAGTACATCAAATGGAACGGAATTCAAGCACTTGACAACACATTCTTTTTTCCCGGAACAGAAGGAGATGAGACGTTGCTTGGAGATAAATACGGTCCCGGTTTTGGCTGGCGCGACCAACTCATCGCCCGTTTAGGCGCTGAATGGAAAATCAATCAAATGGCCTCTGTTCGAGTTGGCTACCAAAACTCAAGAGCTCCGATGAAGGGTAACAGCACCTTGCCAAATCTTTTGATCCCTGAAACACCCGAAGACCTAGTCACTTTTGGCGGAACCTGGCGTTTTGACTGCTTCAATGAAATTTCTTTTTTCTATGCTCACGCCTTTCAAAACCAAATTAATGGAAATGAGTCTATCCCCGATCTATTTTTCGGAGGAGGCGAGGTGGATCTCAGCCGCACAAAAGACTTTTTCGGCGTCTCATGGGGAAGATATTTCTAAAGCAGCCTCTGATTAACTCGGGTCGGTTAAGTTTTGCATGAATTTTTTCTAAAATTCGAAAAAACAATCGAGGTTACCCACTTGTTGGTTAACCGAGAGCGTTTTTTTAAATTCCCTCGAAAAAGGTACTAAATTTAACAGTCTGAGTTAATCAGAGGCTCCTACAAATAAAACCGCCTCTCATATGAAATAAAAAGTTATAAATATGAATGCTATTACTCCTCACTTAGAAGCGTTTCTAGAGCAAATTGGTGAAACTGAAGAGTATAAGAGCAACGAAATAGATCAGAAGTTTTTAGACGATCGAAAGCAGCTTGCAAGAAGGATCGGGGGGGAGGCTCTACGCCAGTTTCATATCCTCTCTCAGTATGTCAAAAGCAGAAACCTCAAGCGCTCAGCTAGAAAAATATCAGCCCTAGACGTTACCTACGAAAACCCAAACGCTCAAATCAAGCAAGGGATCACTCTTCTACATCTTGCATGTATGTGCGGAGACCTAGAGTTAGTAAATGCATTAATTTCAGCCGGCGCAAACCCCAACGCTCACGACAAAAGCGGTAATACCCCTTTACACATGGCCATCAAATTTGCAACAACAGAAGCTGTAAAAGCTTTACTTAAAGCCGGCGCAGACCCCAACGCTCAAGACCGAAGCGGCCAATCCCTTTTACACTTGGCTTGTGTGAGCGGAGAGATAGAAACCACAGCAGCTTTACTTACAGCCGGAGCAGACCCAAACGTTCAAGACCCAAGCGCTGAAACCCCTCTATTTAAAACTTGCATATATGGGCGATCAAAAATTGCAAAGCTCTTAATTGCCGCCGGAGCAGGCCCAACAATCTTAAACAATTACGACATGTTCCCTATACATCAAGCCTCTAAGCAGGGACACGCGGAGACTGTAGGAGTATTAATGAGAGCCGGCGTTGATCCAAACACCTTTGACAAGTTCGGTTACCCACCTTTACACATTGCGTGTGTTTATGGAGGAATAGGGGTCATTAAATCTATTATAAGAGCAGGTGCAAATCTTATGATAAGAAACTCAACCGGAAAATCATTTTTCGACGAAATCAAAATTTCCAAAACTATTGATGTTAATGGATTCGAAGCCATTGGCAATGCGATCATTCAGCAAAATTTTTCTCTAGATCGACTTCAAAAAAACATACTGCTTCTTGCCGATCAAATAAAAGATACAGAAATCTTTCTTCATACTTTTTCAAATCTTTTTCATGTCGAGGAAATAGCAGAAGATCGAGGAGACATCCTAAAATCTTTAAGAGAAACATCTAAAATTAAAGAGGAACATTTCCAAGAATTAATTCAACTAATGAAAGGAGAAACCTCTTTAAATGATGAAAATAGAAAAAGAATATTTAGTAATATACTACTTCTCGACATGCCAATTTTCAACGAATTGCTAGATGAAAATGTAGACGAGGTTAAAGAAATCGAACCTAAATTTAAAAGTGAAGAACGAATTTTTAATTTTGGATATCTTAAAGAGGCTAAATACAATAGCGATCGCAAAGATGTCGCGCATCTCCAAATCCGCAATCCTAACATCATTCATCAAGATACTCCCCCTCTTGATGCAGACAACGAAGTAAAAGAAAACGGATTACTTGAAGTTCCTGTTCATAGAGTAGTATTAGCCCTCTCTTGTAGAAAGGAAGAGATTCAGCAAGCTTTGAAAGAAGAGGGACCTATTAACCTTACAAATATGGTTCCAAAAAGACTTCAAAAGCAAGAGCTCTTTGATGCTCTTCTCCATTTGCTTTACCACGCGAATTTACCAACTGACATGAGATATTTAACAAAAGACTTACTCGATCTCGGGAAAAGGATGGGATTAAATCAGCCATTTATCAGTTATCTTCGTTTAATCTCAGCACTCGAAGCTAAAGAAGAGTAGGTTGAGTCCATAAAATTGTGTAAATTCGATGATCACTGAGAAAAAAATGGTGAGTCATCTGACCTTTTGTTAAGTTTTAAATTAGAAACAAAGAAAACTTAAAAGGAGATGACTCATATGAAGGATATCAAACTTGCTACACAATGGCAACAAGCACTTATAGATCAACCGGATTTTCTTAAACAAACCATTCAAGCTTTGCTGCAAAAAGCTATTGGTGAAGAATTTAACCATTTTATTGGGGCAGACGAATATGAACGCACAGATCAACGTTCAGGCTATAGGAACGGAAGTTACACTAGATCATTACAAACGAGAGTAGGAGCTCTGGAGCGCGAAATAGCGCGCATTTCGCTGCTGCCGCTGAGCAGCCCCATTCCTCGGCAC
>JBBDJA010000005.1:0-40338 GCA_040880105.1 Waddliaceae bacterium
TTAGAAAGCCCTAAAAAATAGAGACCCTTCTCACTATACATAAAATAGGAAGGGTCACGGCTCTCTTTTAAAAAGGTGAATTCAACTGCTCTTGCTTCTCTGCTTTCCGCTGTTCTTGTCCGATACGACCAAGGGAGTACCCTTCGTAATCGACAAATTTAAAAAACCGCTCGAACTGAGGATATGCGTTAGAGACCTCTCTTGCCATTCGCTGAGCCACATAGCGGTAATTCGGGTGTCCCGCGGGAGCTGAGCGCAGTTCGCACATCCACTGCAGCGCGCGAAGATTCACATGGAAGTACCAGCGGATATTGTATGCCATCGGAACAATGTACTGCGCCTCTTCGGGAAGTTCGACAGAAATCACATCATATGCTTGTTTTGCTTGGTCCATCGCGTGGCGATACTTTGTTTCAAGCTCAGTTCCAAGAATTTCCTCTGGAATATAATAATCGTAATCGCAAGAAAGCAGTTGCCGCTCTTGGGTGAGTATGCGGTGACGATGAAGATCTCGATAGATCCCAAAATCCGAGAGAAGCTCAAAAGTAAAAGTGGCATGCTCAAGGGCGCGGGGCGATTTATGACGTCTGTTTTCACGAGCGGAGCAAGCGGCATCTAAAATTAAAGAGATCTCCTCTTCAGGCAGTTGCTCGCAATAGGTGTAAAGATCGTTAAGCGACTTATTAGAGTTTTCATAGAGAAGGGCAGCGGCAACTTTAGTGACGCAGTCACTGTCGTGATGAATCAGTTGAACCCCTTTTTCCATGTCACGTTCCGGAAAAACAGTATGTTGCGCTGCCATTACCGCGCGGTCCATTCGCATAGTCTGAGTAAAATCGGCGTAATTTTTATGGGTGTGATGATCTGCGTTTGCGCGTCTGACAAATGAAGGAATGACTTTAGATAGCTCCTCATAGATATCATCGCCGATCTGCTGGAGCTCTGCTAAATTATTGCAGCGGAGTTTATGAATTAATGAATCGTAGAAACGACCATTTCCATAAATCCCCATATTCGTGAGAGTGCCGGCCGGCAGAAGGCCACGCAGGCAGTCGAGGACTTTTGCGCGAAGCGACGCCTTATACGCAACCTGCGACGTGCCCGGTTCCTGAGGCATCTTTTCCTCGATCATCTCTGTCAGTGGGGGAATTAATTCGCTATAGGTATCAAAGAGTTGATTGCACGTCTCGATATAAGTATCGCGATAAGCCGATGTCATTAAGACAGGTTCTCTATAAAAGAGATATTCACCCTGCACTTTTTGATCAAAATAGATGTAGCGTGTCGATTTTTCTAAGGGAGACCCCCCGATCCGGCTGTCTTCAATCACCTTTGCGGCAATCATTGAAATATTTTCAATGGCCAGATGCGCCCCTCCGAGTTCGCCAATGGAGTCATCGCCATACCCATCCAAGATGCGGTCATAGAAATTTTGTGCGCGCTGAATCGCAAGTGTCTGCTCTTCGCTGTTCTCGGATTCTGAAACAATATCTGTAAACGCACTCTCCTCACCTGAGACGAACTCCTTTAGTAACAAGGATCGCAATCCTAGGGACGACCGTGAATACCTTGAGAAAAGGGCTCCCTTAATGACCTCGGGAAGGTTGCGCAGCACAAATACATTTTTACTCGAATTTGTTACATATCGATTCAGGATTTTGCGTTGACTTTCCGTGAACTCTTCATAATTTTCTTGAAACATCTGACCTCGGATTTAAGCACCCCTAATTTGCCACACCTTCTTTTCTTTTTTCAAGCGAAATGATACAAATATCCCTTGCGAATTTTTCTTTAGGAATCTCTGATTAACTCGGGTCGATTAAATTTTGCATGAATTTTTCAGAGGTTCCTTATATATAATTGGTTGTGATTTGAAAACAGTTTCCTTAATCCCAGGTCCCGAAGAGACAGAAGAGGCGTTTAAGACGCGCTCCCAATACTGTCTGAATTTGAAAAAGCACCTAGTGTCTGAACTTGGTGAGAAGCTTCCCTTTACCCCTGAGGACTTAGGTGCTGAAGATGTGGTTGAAGAGGCGCTTTCTGAAGTTAAAGAGCGATACCAAGTGAACCCGTCCTGGATCCCGATATTCTTTAGCCGCTATAAACTCCTCCCTTGGCACGGCGGCTGCGCCTGGATCTTTAAGTTAAAAAAAGAGGATCCCACCGCCGCTTTGATGCAGCTGCGTCCGGAATTTAAGAACAACAGGCGCTTTTTAAAAATATATGAACGAAAAGAGCTGATTGCCCATGAACTTTGTCATGTAGGCCGCATGATGTACAATGAACCGAAATTCGAGGAGTTTCTCGCCTATCGCCTTTCAGAGAGCCGCTTCCGCAGATTGTTTGGACCGATCATTAGCTCCTCTTTTGAAAGCGTCCTCTTTATTCTGACACTCCTGACTATCCTGTTCATCGATGCCGCATTTATCTTCTCCGATTCAGAAAGCCCTCTATGGATCAAACTCATCCCGCTTGGACTTATTAGCATCGCTCTTGTCCGCCTTTTCTACCGCCACCGCTGCTTGAATCAAACAAGTCGGGTCCTTCAAGCGCTCACTCCCAATGCCGAGGCAATCCTCTACCGGCTAACAGATAATGAAATCTTTCAAATCAGTCGGAAAACTGCCGAAGAGACAAGAGAGTATCTTCTAAGCGCAAAGCGCCAGACACTAAGAGAAAAGATTCTGAAAGAGTTACT
The DNA here is from genome assembly GCA_040880105.1 of Waddliaceae bacterium. Taxonomy (GTDB): domain Bacteria; phylum Chlamydiota; class Chlamydiia; order Chlamydiales; family SLOH01; genus SLOH01. Next base: position 2,699 of record JBBDJA010000005.1, read on the forward strand.
CGAACCACCAAAAGTTGCCCGATGAATGGACGACTTGGTTTAATTCTTTCGCCGCCTGTACAACTGCCTTTCTTACAGATCCCCATTTCCAATCATCCCCGCACATGAGACCTCCCTCTTTTAAATGTGGGGTCCAGGCTAGAATATCGTCGATGACATCCTCTGTTTTATGTGAACTGTCGATATAAATCAGATCCGCCTTTACATTTAATGCCTTCGCTGCAAGAAGCGAGTGCATTCTAACCGGAACGACCACGTGAGCAAAGCCCGTATGTTTGATATTCGAGAGAAAAAGGTGGTAAAGATAGGGAAGGCGAGGATCTTGTAGGTGCGCTCTCTCATTGGATCCAAGCCAATGGTCGACCGCATAGACTTTTCCCCCTAGCTCTTCAACTTGACTTGCAAAAAACCGCGTAGAGAGACCAAGCCAAGCGCCGACCTCGATAATTGTAATCGGTCTTCGCTCCTCTATTAAGGCTAAAAGAGGCTCTTTATTGTAAAACCATCCATGACCATCAAACGGAAGGTCGACAATAGAGGCGTAGGGCTCAGGGACTTCACCGGCTCGTAGAGAAGAGATTAGTATACAGAAAAGGAATGTAAAAATTTTCATATTGAGAACAGTAGCAAATTCTAGTTTTAGAAAGCAAATTGATGGTCGGTAGTTCTTTAGAAACGCCGCCTTTGACGCTGGTTGCCGATCGCATACTGATTGCGATATTTAGCGACAGTGCGCCTTGCGCAAGGGATGCCCCTTTGATTCAATTCTTGAGATAGGCATTCGTCAGAAAGAGGATGTTTTTTATCTTCGTTATCGATGATCTCTTTCAAGGTGTGACGCACCGTATCTGATGAGAGCTCACCCCTTACCGGAGTGTCGTAGGCGTTTGTAAAGAAAGAGCGAAGCGGAAGCACTCCTCTTGGCGTATCGGCGTATTTATGCATCACGGCTCTTGCAATGGTAGATTCGTGAAGGTCTAACTCTTCTGCCAACGTTTTCATTTTTAGAGGAACCAACTCCCCTTCTGCCTCAAGAAAAAAGGTGCGCTGTTTTTCAGTTAACACCTCGGTAATTCGATAGATCGTTTGATTGCGTTGGTGGATGTTTTTAAACATCCATTTCGCAGCCTCTACCTTTTTTAAAAGAAAATCTCGAGTTTCTTTATTAATTTTCCCGGACTTTAGCATTTGCAAATACTTTCGATTGAGCGAAAGGGATGGAACCGAGTCTTCGTGCAGCCTTACTTTAAGGTCGTCGCCCTCTTCAATAATGGTAATATCGGGAATTATCGTAGCGGCGTCGGTACTCAAGATCCATTTACCGGGATGAAAGTCTAGTGTTGCGATATTTGAGCTGATTGCATCATTTAGTTCATCAAGAGAACATTTAAGCTTTTTAGCAATTTTGGGAAGGTGATTCAATAGCACCTCATCAAAATACTTCTCAACGATTGAATAGGCAAGTGTCCCCTCCTGCCCCAAATTCTTCAGTTGAATGAGAAGAGACTCTTGTAAGTTTTGCGCTGCAATCCCTGAAGGAGAGAAGCCTTGAATCCCGAGTAAAACCTTTTCTATTTGCGCAATTGAGGCTTGGGTTGTCACTGCCGCCTCTTCCGGTGAGATATCCAAAAATCCATTTTCATCCAGATTGCCGATCAAAATCTCTGCAATTTTCATCTCATCTTCATTAAATGCCTCGCGCGCTTGGGTCATCAAATGTTCGAAAATCGAGGGGGTTGCGACAATAAGGCTCTCATAAAAGGAGCGTTTACTCTCCTCTTCCTCTGATCGCTGGGCCAAAATACTGCGACTCTGCAGATAGAGCTGATCATACTCTTCATCAAGAAGCCGCATAATTGTGTAGTCTTCATCAGAAAAATCAACCTCGCGCTCTTCGAGATTTTCCAAAGGCTCGTCAACCTCATCATCCTCTTCGCTATCATCATGCATTTCAAGATACTCAAGCATCGGATTTTGCTGAACTTCAAGGTTGACAAGGACAGACATCTCCATAAGCGGCGCTTGCAGAAAGGAGATCGCCTGCTGCATTCGAGGCAGCATCATCATCTGCTGCATCTGCTTTTGATTAATCCCTTGGGTCTGACGTAGTTCGTACATAATTTAAGATATGACACAGAAAGCCGTCGGTTGACAAGAAATAATTTTTCCCGATTCTAAGAAAGAGTCATTCTTTTAAAATAAGTGCCATATATGCAAAATCAAAATTCGTCCCATCATACAATCATTGACGCCATAGGGAATACGCCTATGGTCAAATTGCATAGGCTCTCGTTAAATCCCCTTGTCAATATCTACGTCAAATTGGAGTATCTCAACCCAAGCCACAGTATCAAAGATCGCATCGTCCACTATATTATTGATGATGCAGAAAAAAAAGGACTGCTAAAGCCCGGCGGGACAATTGTGGAAAGTACTTCAGGAAATACAGGTGCTGCAGTTGCGATGCTTTGCGCATCCAGAGGATATCACGCGATACTTACAATGCCCGACAAGGTCAGTCAAGAAAAGCAAAATGCCCTTAAAGCTTTCGGCGCTGAAATTGTCGTTGCAAAAACAGATGCGAGTCCCGATTCACCCGAACACTACGTCTCCCTTTCGAAAAAAATTGCCAAAGAGACTCCGGGAAGCTTTCGAATCGATCAGTATGATACAAAATTAAATCCAAAGGCGCATTACGAATCGACCGCTCCTGAAATATGGGAACAAATGAATGGCGACATTGATTACTTTATCGCATCGAGTAGCACAGGTGGAACCATTTCGGGTGTTGGAAAATACCTGAAGGAAAGAAACGAAAAAATCCAAGTGATCATGCCCGACCCGGTCGGTTCTGTCTACTATCACTATTTCAAAACCGGGAAACTCCCCGAAACAAAAGGCTGTACGTATCATTTAGAAGGCATCGGGGAAGATCACATTGCAGGGGCAATTGATTTATCTATTGTCGATGATGTGATGGAGGTCTCAGACAAGCAAGCGTTTCACATCTGCCGAGAACTCGCGCAAAAAGAGGGAATCTTAGGCGGCGGTTCAAGCGGGGCTAACGTATGGGCCGCCCTTGAGATTGCGAAGAAATGCAAAAAAAAGACAAATATTGTCACAATTATTTGTGATAGTGGAATTAAATACTTAAGCAAAATATATGACGACCAATGGATGAAAAAACAAAAACTTCTTTAGGCTTTGCCACGCGCGCAATCCATGCCGGCTTTCAACCGGACAAAACCACCGGTGCGATGATGCCGCCGATCTATATGACCACAACGTTTGCCCAGAAATCCCCGGGCGAGCCAATCGGTGACTATGAATATACACGCGCGCACAACCCGAACTTTACATTTTTAGAAGAGACCCTCGCCTCTCTTGAAAGCGCCAATTATGCAGTCGCCTTCTCATCTGGAATCGGTGGACTAACAGCATTTGCAGCCACTCTTGAACCGGGCGATCTTGTCATTGCCTTAAATGACCTTTATGGGGGGACCTACCGCCTGTTTACGCGGGAATTTTCTCGTTACGGCATCCACTTTCTCACAATTGATGTGGCAGAACTTGAAACCCACCTGAAGAAAAACCCGAAGTGGCTCTTATTTGAAACCCCGACAAACCCTCTATTAAAACTCTACGACATTCAAAAGTGCGTCGATCTTGCGCATAAGTACAACACAAAAGTCATCGTGGATAACACCTTTGCAACCCCCTATTTCCAAAACCCGATCCTACTTGGAGCAGATGTCGTTTGGCATAGCGCCACTAAGTATCTGGGAGGGCACTCCGATGCCGTTGGCGGCGCAATGATTACAAACGACCCTGAAATCCATAAGAGCCTACTTTTTCATAGGATGTCACTTGGGGTGAACCCAAGTCCCTTTGACACCTGGCTTACGCTGCGCGGAATCAAAACCCTTGCCCTGAGAATGGAGCAGCATCAAAAAAATGCGCTTGCGCTTGTTCGGTTTTTAGAGAGTCATCCCAAGGTAAAAAACGTCTATTATCCAAAAGGACCGATTGCAAATAAACAGATGAGCGGGTGTAGCGGAATGGTTTCTGTCGAGTTTAACTTAAGCCTTGAGGAGATAAAGAGACTCATCTCTTCATTTAAGGTCTTTACACTTGCTGAGTCATTGGGCGGAGTGGAGTCTCTTGTCAATCATCCGGCCCTCATGACCCACGCCTCGATTCCACTTGAAGAACGGGAAAAAATAGGGGTTACCGACAGCCTTGTGAGATTCTCTTGCGGGATTGAGGAGAGCCGGGACCTTATTGAGGATGTGAGAAAGGCGCTTGAGGGGTGATATCTTCCATTTCAAGAGCCGAGACTGCCTTTAGGTCGCGACTGGCATGACTCTTCATGACAAGATCATAATGCAGCGGCGTAAGGCCGGTTCCGGGCCTTAGCACCCCGATATTTTTCCGGTTAAATGGCTCACCTGCTTTGATGTCTTGTGTAATCCAAAGAGAGCGCCTAGCTTGAATTTTTTCTTTCTTCTCTTTCTCTGTCGGCCCTTTTTCAAACGATCCGAGCGCCTTTTCAACCTGGCGAATACCATCGACCATCGCTTTAAATTCACTTGGTTCTAAGGAAAATTGATCATCGATTGTCGGGACATTGTCATCTAACATCAAATGCTTTTCGATCATACACGCATGGATGGCTGCAGCTCCGATTGCACTTGAGGTACCTATACTATGGTCTGACAGCCCAACGGGACAGTTTGGAAACGCGCGCATCATTGTCATCATCGCATGAAGGTTCACATCTTCAAACGGCGTTGGGTAGGTGCTAGTACAATGTAGTAAGATCACCTGATCGTTACCGGCCTTCTTCACGATTTCAATTGCCGCCTTAATTTCACTTAAAGTCGCCATTCCGGTCGAGAGGATGAGCGGTTTCTTTGTTTTTGCCATTTTTCTTAAAAGAGGCACATCAAGAAGTTCATAACTGCCATTTTTATAAGCGGGAACATGAACGGCTTCTAATTGGTCAACCGCCTCTTCATCAAAAGGGGTGGCCATAAAAAGAATCTCTTTCTCTTGCGCATACGCAGCAAGAACCGGCAGCCACTCTCTTTGAAGCTCATGTGGACGATATAAATCGATAAGTTTGGTATCTACATCTACAAAGACAGCTTTTTCATTCGCACGCACGATCGTACGAGGGTCGTCTGTATCTGCGGCAATTTTTTCTGCGGTAAAGACCTGAAACTTGACAGCGTCTGCCCCCGCGTCTGCGGCGGCATCGATCAGTTTTTTCGCTCTTTCAAGATCGTTTCCATGATTTGAGCTCACCTCGGCGATAATAAAGCACGGATGGTTTTGTCCGATTATTTTATTCTCAATCCGGATCGTCATCAAATATCGGAGCCTTCCAACTCTACAAGTTCTTCGTGGTAATATTGACGCTCGTCAAGCTCTCCCTCCTGCCTTGCGATGACAACAGCGACGACAGCATCCCCAAGGATGTTCATCACTGTCGAACCCATCTCGCGGATGCGATCAATACCGGCAAGTAGAGCGAGCCCCTCAAGCGGAAGACCCACTGACTGAAAGACAACAGAGAGCATAATAAAACCCGATCCCGGAATCCCGGCAGCACCGACTGCAGATAGAGTTGCCGTTATGACAATCGTCAGAAGACTAATATAAGAGAGCTCAATCCCATAGGCTTGGGCAATAAAAAGAACTGCCATCCCTTGAAAGATACCCGATCCATTCATATTCACAGTTGAGCCAAGTGGAAGGACAAAGTTCGAAACATTTTTGGAGACGCCTAAATTTTCCTGCACGCAGTGCATCGATACAGGGAGAGATGCTGAACTACTTGAAGTTGAAAACGCCATCATAATCGCATCGCTCATTCCCCTAAAGAATGGCCAAGGGTGAAGTTTAGCGACAAACCAAAGGAGCGAAAGAAAGACAACAATCAAGTGAATCAAGCATGCGCCGTAATAAAGAACGAGAAACTCCATCAACGGAAGCAAAACAGCAGTCCCGAAAGTACCTGAGACAGATGCCATAATTGCAAAAACCCCAATGGGTGAAAATTCCATTACAATCGATGTGAGTCGGTACATTACATCTGCAAGTGACTCCAAGAGCTCTTTTAAAGGCCTACCCTTTTCGCCGGCAAAGTTAATCGAAACACCAAGAAAAAGGGCAAACACAATAATTTGCAACACATTCCCTTCAGAAAGCGACTGCATCGGATTGCTTGGAATAATCGAAAGAAGAATATCTCCAATCGGAGGAGCTGAACTCTCAATATCAATCAGAGCAGGTCTTGTCAGTGGAAGTCCAGCTCCGGGCCGAAACAATTTAGCGATCACAAGGCCAATAAAAATAGCGGCGGCAGTTGTCGTAAGATAAAGAAAAAGTGTCTTTAGTCCGACGCGGCCAAGCTTTTTCGGATCATGTATACTTGTGATCCCAACTGTCATTGACGAGAGGACCAGAAGCACGATGATCATATTGATCAAATTTAAGAAAATATCCCCAACCGGCTTAAACAGTGCGGCTTGAGGTCCCATCAAAAGTCCGGTAGTGAGACCTAGGGCTAAAGCGATCAGAATTTTGAGCCAGAGCTTCATATTACATTCATCATTTGGTTAATCATAAATACTATCACACTTGAGAGTTTTTTGCAGGTTTGATGCAAGAAGAGAGAGGCAAAAGTAGCAAATCTCCTTTAGAGTCTCCTTTAGCCCCAATCCCATTCAACAGGCTGAGGAGTTCCGATTAAAGGGACGGAACCGTACTCCTTTGTATCTGTGTAGGCGTGTGCGCAGAACGGACAACAAAGTTCTTTGACATACTTTTTCTCTCGATACTCAAATGCGCCTCGGCTCTCGAAAATCCTTTTACACTCTGGGCATCTCTGGTATTGAATGGCAATATCCCAAGTATGACTCATTTTTTTCTCTTCTTCGCCTTTGTTTTTTTGTGATGGAAAGTCTCGCCCCAACCATTCACATCATGCATCTCACAACCGACAATTCCCTTACCCGACTCCACCTTCTCTTTTTTAAGTAGGGCATCTTCCGGATAATCTTGATAATTTTTTGGCCACATCTCTTTGACCTCCTGTCACAAGTTATGGTACAATTTTGGCAATCAAAAGAACAAGGGTTATATTAATGGCGCAAATTAGTACAAGTGAATTTAAACCTGGGGTTAAGTTAGAAATTGACAATCAACCATATACAATCGTTTCAAACGAGTTTGTTAAACCGGGAAAGGGGCAGGCATTTAACCGCGTGCGCATCAAACAACTTCTAACCGGGCGTACGGTTGAAAAGACATTTAAGTCAGGCGATAAAGTCGACCTTGCCGATATCGTTGAGTCGCAAATGCGGATGCTTTACAAAGAGACAGACGGTGTTGTATTCATGGATGAAAACACGTTTGAGCAACTAAAAATCTCAACCGAAAACATCGGCGACACTATGCAGTGGCTGAAAGAGGATCTACTCTATGGAATCCTTATTTACAATGGCGAGGCCGTCGCTGTTGAACCACCGACTTTTATCGACCTAAAAATTGAGCAGTGCGATCCGGGCGTCAGAGGGGATACCGCTTCCGGTCGAGTCTTAAAACCGGCTATCACTGAAACAGGCGCTAAAATCCAAGTCCCGATCTTCATCAATGAAGGCGAGGTTATTAAAGTCGATACACGTACAGCTGAGTATGCGTCGCGCACTTAAAAAAAGAGCGGAAATGCTCCGCAAAGTACGCCATTTCTTTTTAGAGCGCGAGATTCTCGAAGTCGATTGCCCGGCGCTTTCAAGCCATGGATCGGTGGATGCCTACATCGATCTAATTGAAGTTAAGGGCTCTCAATCTTCACTTAAAGGATTCTTGCACTCCTCGCCCGAATACAGAATGAAAGAGCTTCTCAGCTGCGGATCCGGCGATATCTACCAGCTTTCCCACGTCTTTCGCGACGGTGAATTCGGCCCGAAGCACCGCCCTGAATTTATGATGGCCGAATGGTACCGTGTCAATTTCACCTTTAGAGAAATGATTGAGGAGACAGTTGAGTTTATCCGCCTGTTCATTGGAGACCTTCCATATCATACACTCACCTATCAAGAGGCGTTTCAAACATATGCCCAAGTCGACCCTTTTGAAACAAAATGGGATGATGACCGCCTCAATGAAATTCTAGGGATTGAAGTTGAGCCCCACCTCGGTAAAGATCAGCTGACAGTGCTCACCCACTATCCCGCGACCCAGTCCGCTTTGGCTCGCGTAGAGGAGCCATGCTCCTTGCGATTTGAAGTGTATTATGAGGGAATGGAGCTTGCAAATGGCTATTATGAATTGACAGAACCTAATGAACATCTCATACGTTTTGAAAAACAAAATGCGATAAGAGAGTCTCTTGGAAAACAAAAAATCAGCCCCGACCCCACATTTTTACACGCCTTGGAAAGAGGTCTTCCCGACTGCTGCGGCGTTGCTGTTGGCTTTGACCGACTCTTCATGCTGCAGCAAGGTGTAACCGATATTGCCCACATTCTTCCGGTCGCAGACAAAAAATAAAATAAAATGTCATACTTAAACGCAAGTTCTGAAACACATAAGCTGTTAAATTTTGATGAATTTTTTTGAATATCGAAAAATGGCGCTAAATTTAACAACCTCATGTTTTTCAAGAATGATGTAATTTTTTATGGATTGTTTGTATGCAGGCGCTCTTTTTAAAAGCGATCGCGCTTAATTATTTTTTTGCCTACTTCTCTTTGTGGCTCCAGTATGATGGATTATATGGTTCAAATGGAATCTTACCCATTAAAGATTTTTTGGAAAGATTCAAGAATTATAAAACCTACACTCTTTTCAACAAAAACCACTCAGACAAAACGGTAAAGGCAGTCGCTTTGACCGGATCCCTTATCTCCTTGCTGATCTTAAGCGGGTTCCATCATCCGATTCTCTTTCTCCTTCTCTTTGCCGGATACCTCTCTTTTGTCAATGTCGGACAAGACTTTCTCTCCTTCCAGTGGGACACGCTCCTTCTTGAAGTTGGATTCATTACGATCTTTTTTTCCATGCAAACCCCTCCCCCTTTCTTACTGACCCTATCCTATTGGCTTTTGCTCTTTCGGTTTCTATTTGGATCCGGATATGTAAAATGGGTCTATGGAAGTCGAGAGTGGCGAGACCTTACAGCCATGTGTTACCACTATGAAACCCAGCCTCTTCCCAATCGAATCTCCTTTTTTATGCATCAACAACCTAAGTGGGCAGGTAAACTCTCCACTTTTTTGACCTATGTATTTGAAATGGGAGTTCCATTTCTCTATTTTCTTCCATCCCCTTTTCGATTTTGGGGATGCGTGCTCTCCATCCTTTTTCAACTTTTGATTTTCATGACGGGTAATTTCGGCTTTTTTAATACCCTGACGATTGCCCTTTGCATTCCGCTATTAGATCTAAATACTCTCCCTGATTGGTTTCAAGGGATTTCCCTTTTTCATTTTGAGTCGCCCATACTCACAGTCGTTCTCTCACTCATCGGGGCTTTATTTGTCGCCCTTCAACTCCTCAGGCTTATCGAACTTTTCACCCCCCTTGCCTTCACAACTAAGATCAAACAAAAGATTGCGCCTTTTCATATTTTAAATAGCTACGGTCTTTTTGTTCATATGACAACTTCACGCGATGAAATTACCATTGAAGGCAGCGATGATAATGAAAACTGGAAACCCTACACTTTTAAGTGGAAGCCGGGCGCGTTGGAAGCGCCGCCAAGGCAAGTCGCCCCTTACCACCCGCGTCTAGATTGGCAGATGTGGTTTGCCGCACTCTCAGGCGGAAGTCCCCCTAAATGGTTTGATCACCTCATTGTGAAGCTTCTGCAAGGATCTAAACAGGTACTCGCCTTATTTAAATCAAACCCCTTTCCGGATAACCCTCCCAAATTTATACGTGCAAAAATTGACGCCTACTCATTTGCCGACTCAAAAAAACATAGGGAAACTAAGCAATGGTGGGTAAAAAAAGAGGGCGGATTCTATTTTGCAACAGTAGCTTTAAAAGAGAAATAGCCCAAGCGAAACGCCTGGGCTATAATAGGGAAAAAGATCTTAATTTATTCGCCTTCTACAGAATTATTCTCTAAAGCAGGAGCTTGTGGTTGAGGTAGATCTTCTACAGGAGGAGCAACCAATAAATCTTCGTCACTTTCCACTTTGCGATTCTTAATTAGATTGACAACCGCATCGATTGAAAGCGCTGTAAGACCGATCACGCCAACTGCAAGTGCAATAGGTGCTAATTTTACTGCAAGGGCAGCTGTAATAAACCCTTTAGCAGTTGCCACGCCAAAGGCAATTGCGCCAGAAAACAAAACGGCAAGAGCCACTTTCAGTGATTTTGTGCCTTTGCATGAAGATCCATTAGACTCACACGCTGCCGCCTCTACTTCTGCTTCAACAGGACCCGGCGCAACTGCATTTGCTCCTAGTTGTCCTTCATATGCCGATACTCTTCTTGGTACAAAACCTGGTTCTACTTCTGGAACTAATGCTGGTACTGGTGATGCTGGTGCTGGTGCTGACATAAACCTAACTCCTTAGTTGTTGGTTAATAATAAAATTTTCACTACATTCAAGTTATAATATAAAATTTTGAAATGACTATATCATTTAGCCTAAAAATTTTTAAAGAAAAAAAAGGTGGCTGTTATGGATAAAAAGAAATATACTAGGGAAAAAGCTTCAAGAAAATGGAACTAGGTCGCCGCGCTCTATTCAACTTACTTCGTATGAATTGGGAGAAAAATCCAAAAATCGACGTCGAACCCTGGCAAGTCGAAAACTATCGACAGCACACATATAAAGAGCTTTTCTTTAGACTGTCGGCATTTGACCTCCATTTAGATAAAAACGCCTTTACTGTTTACGCAGAAAACTTTGACTCCCCCGAAGATCTAACCGATGCCTTTCTGGAAGAAACGGATTTACCTCCGGGCGAACAAGATCAAATTTACCTGCTAATCTTTGAGCTTTGGCGGCGCTTGCTTCCAGAAAAAATCTCTCTTTCCATTTTCTGCGATGAACTCGACCATCAGATTCAAAAACATGACATGGGAAAAGGAAACGAAGAAGAGCTGCAAGACACACTCGCCCATTTACTTGTCCTTCTCGATGAAAACATCGACCAAAGCGAAAAACCGGAAAAACTCTTTGAAACAGTCAACGCTTCTTGCGCGCAAGAGCTCGAAGCCTTTCTTTATGACTATATCGCTGAATTATTCGATGAAGAGAACTTTAGTTATGCAAGCGAGCTGATTGACGGGTTTATCCCCTACATCAGAAAAAATAAATGGTTTGATCTTCTACACGCAAGATCCCTTTTTCACACAGATCCTGAGGAAGGATTTGATTCCATTGAAAAACTGGCTCAGAAAGCAGTAAAAGAAGAAGATCTGGATTTTAATCTTGAGCTGCTCTCGTTTCTTATCCAGGATGGGGATCAAAAGTTGTTTGTTAAGATCGTAAAAAAGAGCCTCCCTCTTCTTGAAAAAGAAGAAGATCTAACCGAACTCTTACTTCTTTGCGCAGACTACTATAATTGTATAGATTCGGAAGATAATGAACATGTTGCGACACAAATTCTAAAGTCTAGAGAACATCTTCCTCATAATCAAAAACTTAAGCCCTCAGACAAAGTCTTTGAGCAAATAAAGTCACTAATCAAATAATCGCCCTTAAAAAAAATCGCAATTTTCTAAAAGTCACAGATTCAATTGCCTACAGCTCCTTACCAAACTGACGCAGTTTAAACTTACTTTGTTAAACATAAACATGTTATGTTTATAATCAGCGTATTTTCCCAGAGGGATCATCACGCATCCCTTTTCTTGACTTTTAACGAAAAAAAGACGATATATCAAACCTATTACCACAATGGGTTGTGGTTAAGAATTAGCAAAACACAACATCTAGTATTTTTTGGAGAAAAACATGACAAAACCAACAAGCCGAGCAATGGCGACATCTCTGCGCACCTACCATCGGCCCAAGCGCGCAGGAGAAACGTTGCTTGAAAGCTGGGAAGACGTCGTAGAGCGCGTCATTTCACATCAAAAATGGCTCTGGGAAAGAGCTCTCGGGCGTGACCTTAATGATTTGGAAGATAATGAGCTGGAAGAGGTCCGCGCATTAATCATTAACCGTAAAGTCGCGCCTGCCGGACGCACGCTTTGGCTTGGTGGAACAGATTTAGCTAAAAAACGCGAATCTAGCATGTTCAACTGCTCCTTTACCCATGTAGAAACTGTTTACGATGTTGTGGATGTACTTTGGCTTCTCCTTCAAGGATGTGGGGTTGGATTTAAACCCGTCACCGGTACACTTAACGGTTTTCGCAGCCCTTTACAAGAAATACAAGTGATTCGCTCTCAGCGCTCGGAAAAAGGGGGAAATCCTCACAATCTGGAGTCTTGGGACCCTGAAACACGCACATGGACAATAAAAGTTGGAGACTCGGCAGTTGCTTGGGCAAAGTCTGTCGGTAAACTCATTGCCGGCAAATATCACGCTCGCAAACTCATACTCGATTTTTCCGAGATCCGCCCGGCCGGAACTAGATTGAAGGGATATGGCTGGATCTCATCCGGCGATGAACAAATTGCCAAAGCTTTCAAAGCGATTGCAAAAATCCTATCTGACCGAGCCGATCAATTGCTCACCCGAATGGATATACTCGATATTGTCAACTGGCTTGGCACCATACTCTCAAGTAGACGATCTGCGCAAATCGCTCTTTTTGAATTCGGCCAGCCTGAGTGGGATGATTTTGCTTTAGCAAAAAAAGAGTGGTGGCTAAAAGACAATGCGCATCGCCAGCAATCAAATAACAGCTTGCTTTTCCGCAACAAGCCCAGTCGCAAAGAGATGGAGAAAATCTTCGATATTATGCTTGAAGCCGGCGGTTCAGAGCCAGGTATGATCAATGCCGAGGAAGCCGAGCGCCGCGCTCCGTGGTTTAAAGGCTGTAATCCATGCTGTGAAATTCTTCTTGGAAACAAAAGCTTTTGCAACCTTACAGAGGTTAACGTTCTTGCATTTAAAGGCGACAAAGTCGGACTTGAGCGTGCGCTTTACCTAGCCGGACGCATGAACTACCGTCAAACAATGGTAAACCTTAGAGACGAGATCCTCCAAGAGGCGTGGCACTTTAATAATGAATTCCTCCATCTATGCGGTGTGGGTCTAACAGGACTTCGCGCAAGACCGGACTTAACAGCATACGATTACAAGCGCATGCGAAATATCACAGTCTCAGCTGCCTACAGCATGGCAAATGCTCTAGATTCACCGCTTCCGAAAAATGTCACAACAATTAAGCCAAGCGGCACGCTTAGCAAAATTATGGGAACAGAAGAGTGGGGAGAGGTTCCGGAAGGCATTCATAAGCCACTGGGTAAATACCTCTTTAACAATATCACCTACTCAAAACACGACCCCTTAGTGGATAAATTCAGGCAAGCCGGCTACTCGATCATTGAAAAGCCGTATGAGCCGGAATCCGTATTGGTCAAGTTTCCTGTACAATATGAAAACGTTCCGTTTGACCGCAGAAGCGTGACACGAAAAAATGGAAAAGTCGAAGAAGTCGAGGTTAACGCTGACTCCGCAGTCGATCAATTGGAGTGTTACCGCCTACTCCAAGAGACTTGGTGCGAGCAGAACGTTTCTAATACGATCTCCTATGATCCTTCGGAAATTCCACAAATTATCGATTGGTTTATGGAAAATTGGGATACGTATGTTGGAGTCTCTTTCATCTTCCGCAATGACCCAACAAAAAATGCTCAAGATCTTGGCTACGCCTATCTTCCACAAGAAGTTGTGACGGAAGAAGATTATAACGAGTATGTCTCAAATCTTAAAGAAATCGACTACGGTGAGGTATTTATGATCGATACCGACCCTGTAGAAGAAGCGTGCGTCGGCGGCGCATGTCCAGTTAGGTAAATTCCTCTTTTTTAGGTTACATGAGGTTTAGCCCGGATTTTTTATCCGGGCTAACTTTTCTTAATCTTATCCTTTCAATGTCAGAAACCTCTGAATCACTCGGTTTCTATTAAATCTCGCATCAACCCCTTCTAACAATCGACCATCACTGTCTAGTAACGAAATAACTGCATTTTTGTCGAATTCCCAAAATAAGGCGCTAGATTTAACAACCTAAGCTAATCAGGGCTTTCTATTGAATGGGAGTGAAGAGAGACTTATTCAGAGAGATCTAAAATCATTTTCGGACAAAATCCAAGGTAGTCACAGGAGCTAAGGATATATTCAATCCCATTTAGCTCTCCAAACATTTGAACATCTTTTTTCAAACTATGCAAATGACCAAAGATCACTTTTTGCACGTTATACTCTTCAAATAGTTGAGACGCCCGTGAAGCCTTAAGATCTGCGCCAATCGGTGGATAATGTGTCATAACAAGACGAGTGTCGGATGTGAGCTGCTGCAAACTTAAGCAGAGGCGATGCAGCTCGCGCTCATAAATCTTTTCCATCTGCTCTTTTGACTCTCGCTCTCCTAAAGAGACTTTAGCTTTGGGATTTTCGACAAAATGAATGTATTTTTCAAAAGAAAACTCCGGAGTGTCCCATAAGCGAGTGCCTGCAATATCAACCCCATTCCAGTGAAAGACATCATGATGAACCAAGTGAATTGAAGAAGGAAGCGCCTCTCGCGCCTTTTTTGCAGAGCTGAACCAGTAGTCATGATTACCGCGGATAATCGCCTTTGTTCCCGGAAGATCATCAATCCAGTCGAAATCGGCTTTTGCATCCTCCGGATGCATCGCCCAGGAGATATCTCCGGCAATCAACACAAGATCATCTTTTCCCACATGTTCATTCCATTGAGTGGAAATTTTTTCAGTCCAGCCTTCCCATTGCTTTCCAAAAACATCCATCTCTTTTCCGGAGATTCCAAACGAAAGGTGTAGATCGGCAAGCGCAAAGATTTTCATAAGAAGTTAAAATACCACTTCTTGCGTAATAAAGGAACCCCTGAATAACTCAGATTAATGAAATTTTGCGTGCATTTTTTCTGAAATTCGAAAAAATAATCAACATTAACTGTCTAATAACGAAATGGGTGCTTTTTTGTCGGATTTCGGGAAAAGGCGCTAAATTTAACAGTCTGAGTGAATCAAAGGCTCCTTAACAATGCGCGACAGATTCGCAAGTGTATAGACTGAAGAAAGAGTGAGATTCTCAGCTGCAAGATTTTCTCTCCCCCCCTGCTCTCGATTCAGCCATGTGATCACATCTGTTACGATCAGACCGGCACTTCTCAAGTCATAAATGGTTTCTAAAACACTTTTCCCTGTAGAGACGACATCTTCGATCACAATGCATCTCATACCCGGCTTAAAATTCCCCTCAACCATTCGCTCAAGACCGCGATTCTTCGCCTCCTTGCGGCGAAAAAGCATGGGCACTTCATGTGTAATTGAGATACTTGTCGCGATTGCAAAAGCGCCGTAAGGCACCCCGCACATGAGGTCAAAAGAATAATTCTTTGCTACAGCCCAGATCTCTTCTGAAATCTCCTTAAGCAAAGCGGGAAAGGAGACAATCGGCCTAAGGTCGACATAAAGAGAGTGCGCCTGCTTAGGGAAGAACTTCCCTAGATAAATGCCACCCGCTTTTTGCAATTTTAAAATTGTAGTCATAAGAGATGAAATCTAGAAATCGGCCGAGGCAACGTGAAACGCTTTTCCTTGAATAATCGTATATTCGGGCCATCCTTTCAACCTCAAGCCGCTACCTATACTCTTTTCTTTTTCAAGGTCGACAAGGACAAGATCGTCTTGATTCTGAAGATTGAAAATCTCTTGAGGCCCGCGTTTTGTAAGCGCTACGACCTTTTCATACGAGATCCGGTTTTCCCCTGCGGCATTCAGAAGGAGCGGGAGCGTGATAAAGTCCGGATCGCCACATCCGACAGTATCGATGATATCCTCGTTGATTGCCTGCCAAAGAACGTCACTTGTATCTGCTAAAAGGTCACTTGCCTTTACTCCCGTGTAGACTAAAATTTCTTCGTGCTTTGCCTTTTGTATTATATCTAGCTGATCTTGTGTCCGGATATTCAAAAAATAGAGGGGACACGGGTAGCTTCTTGCTTGATGCAACACATTTTGAATCGACTCAATCGCTTGCGCCTCTTCTAATTGAATGGCAATCGGTAAATTTTTTTGGGAGGCGGTGCGGAAAACCTCCTCCAAAAAAGAGTCATCTACACCTGGCGCTAAGACAACTTTAAGGCCAACAACTTCATCGGTCAATTTATCCATTTCACCTAAGTGCGTTGCCGAACCTGGAAAGTATAGCCTATAGCGAAGGGGTATCGAAATTTCTTTTAGGAAGCGGTCAATAGAGGTTAGGTTACTCTTTAATCCCTCAAATGAATCGGAAGATGACGTCTGAAAAACCGTCGTCACCCCGCCCGTGATAGCCGCTTTCGCACCGCTCTCCCAGTCGCCCTTCTTGTCTGTTGGAAAATGCACATGCGTATCAATCAGGGCTGGAAAAAGTGTCAGGCGTTCTCTAGCATCAATGACTTGACTCTCTTGACTTTCGACTACGTACTCTTTTTCGATATCCCCTTGAATTGTGCGTAAGTTTTTTATTGTAATCACAAACGTATACTCCCGGCTAATCCACAAATTAAACAAGTCACAAGATAGATTTCCAGATAAAAATCATTATGGGCTTGAGAGCTTGGGCCAAGAGGAGAGATCTTCTTGAATGAAGCAAGTTTGATTGCTGTGGATAAAAAATGACGATTCAAGGAGCGGCTCGCTCTCTTCTTCGAAAAATGCGATCTGCCAATTGCCCGAAGGTAAATCTTGGACTAGCACCTGATACGCATCGACTCCCATGGGCTGGACAATGTCATTGTCTCTTGGGCCATCGATTGTATTCCCTGTTTTTTCATGAAACAGTCGGTATGTGACAGGATGATCGGGATTGAAAAAATAGGTCAGGAAAAGAAAGCCCGGAGCTTGCACATAAGTGGGAGCCACAGCTTTTGAGACCATGACAAGAGACTCTAGGTCCGTTTGTTTTGTGAAAAGAACATCAACTTTAGCCACATCTCCGGCCAACACTTCAATGCGCTGAGGGGGAGGTTGAGTAAATGCGTTTGTGCGATTGGGGATCATAAACTCAACGACATACTCTCCGGGAGGAAGATCTTCAATCACAACCATACGCCCGAAGGTATTCGGGTCATCAATGTATGCGTTTCCTCTTGGAAAAAAGTAATGATTTTGCTCTGCATCCCAAAGCCAAAACCTCACCTGCTCGATTGCGCGGTCAGATTGATCTGTTTTATAGGAAACCACAAGAGTTCCGCCCTCGCTTGAAAATAGAGAGGCAGCAAACAGGAAAGGACTTAAAAACCAAATAAAATTTCTCATTTATCTTATCTCGACTCTTTTGAAATATTGTCAAATGACTTTCCATTCTCATCAATTGCATTAAAAAAGGTTTTGTTTTGATGCAAAGAGACAAGGATAAAGTGCCTGGCAGACTTTGTTTTTGCAAGGTAAAACCGCTGGCTTGGCTTTTTTGGCCGTCTCATATTCGTTCCCCATCCGCCATCGCCAAAGTAGATAATGCCTTTTGGATCTACAGTATGATTGCGAATCGGATATGTGCGCTTATAGGCATGGTCATGGTTTTCAAACACTGCCGTCACATCATATTGATCAAAAAGTGGCGTCCAGTATTTTCTTATCTTTTTTGGCACGCTTTCCGTCCAGCGCCTCACAGAGGGATAAGCCGGAACATGGTAGGTCACAAATTTTCTTGGATATGAGCAAGCGACTTTCAAAGCTTCTTCAAGCCAAAGCTCCTGTCCTCCTTCAACCGGGTAGGTGTGATCAGAGTCAAGTAGGACCAAAGACATATAGTTGCCAAAATTGACCGCTTGATAACTTTTCTCTCCGGTCCCGCGAAAAAAAGAGTAAAACCCAAGCGCATCGTCGGGCGTTTGGTTGTAGTGGCCATTCACTTCGTGGTTGCCGATTGCGGCAAGTATTGGGATTAAATACCCCTCAGATGTCACCATCTCACGGCTCCAGGTAATGAAAAAATCCATCCAGCGATCAAAATCTTCCTTACCCTCTTTGCGGCTAGCACCCGTATAGGCAATATCGCCCCCTAAAAGGGCAAAATACGGATCTGTTTGAGCCGCTTGCCGGCACGTTCTTGCAAAAGGCTCGATTTTTCCGGGAAAAAGATCTCCTCCCATAACAAAATTTAAAGGCTTCTCTACATCTTTTGGGAGCGTGCGAAACCGATATTTTTTATCCTCATTGCCAATTTGAAATTGATATGTGGATCCCGGAAATAGATCCGAAAGTTCGGTGCGATGCAAATACTTCCCGTTGGGAAGAGAAAACACACGAACGGAGCTTGTTTGAATTGCTGAATTCCCCAGTTGCTGAAAAGAAAACGACTCCCCTTCCGGCTCACCTGTAATCCAGTTGACAATCATACCCGATTCAGGCGTGCGACTGAGCGTTAAATATAGCGCCGTCTGATCGACAGCGCTAAGAGTTGAAAAAAGAGCGATCAGAAAGAGTGCGTATCTCATTTCACAAGCTCTTGGACAAGCTCCCCAAGTACTTGGTGGCTTCTATGGACAAAAGCGTTCAGAGCATTTTTGTCCATCTCGCGTTGAGATAAAAGAGAGAGGTCGTAAATTTCACGCACAAGATCGTCAGCAAGTTTAGGATTGCGCTCATTGATCTTTTGCAGCGCCCCCATGATCGGGTGATTGGTATTGACAACGAACGTTCGTTTTTGAATCTGCTCAAATCCCCCTTCTTGACCCATGCTGATAAAGTAATCGCGCATGCGGCGCATCTCCTCATCCATAATAACCACTCCCGGAATGTCGACAGAGTCTAGACTTTTTGCCTCTACTTCGATGTTTTGCTCACCAAGCTTAGAGCGAATAAAATCGGCAAGTTTTGATGCGTCTGTCTTTCCATCGGCATCCAGAACTGTTTTCTCTTTCTCTTTATCGAGGAGCGTCTCATCGATCCCACCGTCGATACGCTGAAATCGAGTAGGCGTCAATTTTTGCTCTAAAAACTGCATAAGATAGGAGTCGATCGGTGAATTGGCTAAAAGCACTTCAATTCCACGCTTTTTATACATTTCGAGGAAGGGAATGGAATGACTTTCATCCAGGGTGTAAAAGACCTTATCCTTTGCTTTCTCTTTATTTCTCTCTATATAATCAGCAG
Organism: Waddliaceae bacterium; assembly: GCA_040880105.1. Classification (GTDB taxonomy): domain Bacteria; phylum Chlamydiota; class Chlamydiia; order Chlamydiales; family SLOH01; genus SLOH01. The sequence continues at coordinate 22,014 of JBBDJA010000005.1, forward strand.
CTGTGACCCACTCTCCATCGACAACCTTCCATAGCAGAAGATCCTTTACACGCTCATAGAATTTCTCATCCTCTAAAGCGCCGAGCTTGATAATCGTTGAGATATCTTTCCATGACTGGTAGAACTTCTCTTTATCGCTTCGATAAAGAGATGTCAGGCTGTCTGATACTTTTTTCGAGATGTGCCCCGAGAGCTTACGGACGGTGCTATCCATTTGCAAGCTACTCCGAGAGACATTTAATGGAATATCGGGACTATCGATCACCCCTTGCAACATCATTAAGTAATTAGGAATCACATCTTTGCAGTTATCGGAAACAAACACGCGATTGCAAAAGAGTTTAATCGTTGTTTTATTGATATCTAAATCGCGTTTAATCTTTGGAAAAAAGAGAATCCCTTTCAAATTGAAAGGATAATCGACATTTAAGTGCACCCAAAAAAGCGGATCCTCCTGCATCGGATAGAGGTAGCGGTAGAACTCTAAATACTCTTGATCCGTACACTCCGACGGCGCCTTCATCCAAAGAGGCTCGTGGGTATTGATCTGTTTATCTTCCAAATAGACAGGACAGGACATGAATGAGCAGTAGTGCTTCAAAATCTCGCGGATTTTTGTCTCTTCCAGATACTCCTTATTCTCATCGCTGATATGGAGGATCACCTCGGTTCCACGCGACGACCGATTGCCCTTGCTGATTTCATACTCCGTTGTCGTTCCGCACGTCCAAAGCACCGGCATAGCCGACTCTTTATATGAAAGCGTCTGAAGATCGACTTGATTTGCCACCATGTAAGAGGAGTAAAAACCAAGACCAAAATGGCCGATGATTTGATCGCCTTCCTTTTCTGACTTGTATTTGTCTAAAAATTCCTCAGCGCTTGAGAAGGCGATTTGGGAAATGTACCGATCCACTTCCTCTTCATCCATTCCAATTCCATTATCACTGATCGAAAGGGTCTTTGCTTCTTTGTTGATTTTGATATCAATGCGAAACTCAGAGTCTTTCGCATCCACACTTCCCTGCTCAATTAACAACTTGCACTTGTTAATGGCATCGCATGAGTTCGAAACAAGTTCGCGAATAAATATATCCTTATCGGAATAGAGCCATCGCTTGATAATCGGTAGAATATTTTCGCTATGAATTTTCAAGTTCTTTGTTGTCATGCTTAATCCCTCATTTTTATATTTTCTAGACAAATATATCATGATAGGGTGGATTTGTAAAATTTTTAGGGGAAACGGCACTCTTTTTTTTACTCAAAAAAAGTTTCTGCTAAAATGAATCTTAAAATTTAACCAATTGACGGTTAAGTGAGTAAAGAAATCTCTGAATTTTAGCATGGCATGGGTCTATAAGATCTTTGCTTGAAGGGAAATTAATGAGAAGGCTATTGTAGGGAAATGATGGGAGTTGATCTTTTACTAGTTATATATGCGGTCATCGCGTTTACGCTGATCATTATTGCACTCGCGGGAATGATTCTTTTTGCTAGATCGAAATTTGTTAAAACCGATCTTTGCAAAATTGAAATCAACCACCTTCCCGATATGACCAAAGAGGTCCCGGGAGGTAGCACTTTACTCTCTGCTCTCTCTTCTCAAGGAATCGCAGTCCCGTCCCCTTGCGGAGGAAAAGCCACATGCCTGCAATGCAAAGTCCAAATCACAGAAGGCGCCGACCCACCGATTGAGACCGATCGTTCCACCTTTTCACGCAAAGAATTAGAAGAAGGTTGGAGACTCTCTTGTCAAACAAAGCTTAAGCACGATCTTCACCTCCACTTAGACGAGTCATATCTCGAAGTGCAAGAGATAGAGGGAACTGTCATCAGCAACGAAAATGTCGCCACCTTTATTAAAGAGCTGGTTGTCGAAATTCCCGAAGAGATCGAATATAAATCAGGGGAATACCTGCAATTCCATGTGCCCCCGTTTAAAACCAATACGACCGAATGGAAAGAGACAATCGATGAGGAGTTCCAAAAAGACTGGCAACATTTTGGAATGTTTGACCGAGAAATCGATTTTAGTTCTCTTCCTTTGGGACCGCCTGACGAGGTCATCCGCGCCTACTCTATGGCCTCTTACCCGGCAGAAAAAAAGAAACTCATTTTCAATATTAGGATCGCATCGGCTCCTTTTGGTAGAGATGGGAAACTAGACACATCCATCCCTTGGGGAATCTGCTCAAGCTATACATTTTCTCTAAAACCGGGCGACAAAATCAAGCTCTCAGGCCCCTTTGGCGAATCCTACATGATTGACGATGACCGCGAACTTGTCTTCCTAATCGGCGGAGCCGGCTCTTCCTTTGGACGTAGCCATATCATGCACCTATTCCGCACTGAGAAAACCAAGCGAAAAGTCTCTATGTGGTACGGCGCGCGGTCTCTCAAAGAAAATATCTATGAAGATGAGTACAAACAGCTAGATAGCGAATATCCGAATTTTTCCTACAATCTCGTCTTATCGGAGCCCCTACCTGAAGACTATGAAAAAGGCTGGCCAAAAGAAGACCCCGTCAAGACAGGATTTGTCTTCAAAGCATTTGAAGAGGGTCAGCTTAAGAAAATGGAATACCCCGAAGACTGCCTCTATTACGTCTGCGGACCGCCAATGCATAACGTCTCGGTGATGAAATTGCTTGACGATTACGGCGTTCCACGCGAAAATATCATCCTAGATGATTTTGGAAGCTAAAATCGATGCGCGCCGTCCTTACACAAATGAATCCAACGATCGGGGATCTGCAGGGCAATGTAGATAAAATTCTGAAAGGAATTGCCTTTGCCAAGAGAAATCGGGCAGAACTTGTCCTATTCCCCGAGCTTGCCATCACAGGGTACCCCCCTGAAGATATTTTGCTACTCCCTCATTTCATCGAAGCTGCTGAATCCGCTCTTGATCATGTGGTGATGGCATCTAGAGGAATCACCGTCATTGTCGGCATTCCTAGATACAGTCCGGTCGGAAAGGAAAAACGATTATACAATAGCGCAGCTGTAATATCAGATGGAACCATTATTGGATTCCAAGACAAAATGCTCCTGCCAACCTACAATGTTTTCGATGAAAACCGCTATTTCTCTCCCGGAGACTCCGCGCGGTTATGGGAAATTAACGGAACTAAAGTTGCAATTACAATATGCGAAGATATTTGGCAACACGCAGAGGCTGTATGTGAGACACGCTACATAAACGACCCGATTAAAGAGTACAAAGAGCTAAAACCCGATCTTTTAATTAATATCTCCGCCTCGCCGTATCACCTCAATAAATTTCAAGATCGACTCAAAGTATCTAAACGCGCAGTTGAAACGCTTCATTGCCCCTATCTTTTCTGCAACCAAGTGGGCGCAAACGATAGCTTGATCTTTGACGGGCGTAGCTTCTGCCTTGACAAGGAAGGTAAACTCATTGATTTTGCCCCCGGATTTGTAGAAGACCATCTGATTGTAGATATCGAGATGAACCACGTGGTTAAAAATTACGATCCCGATCCTATCGAAGAGCTCTACAAAGCGCTTGTTTTAGGGATCAAAGACTACTTTCACAAGTCGGGATTCAAGAAGGCGTGTCTCGGCCTTTCCGGAGGGATCGACTCCGCTGTCGTTGCTGCCTTGGCCTCAGAGGCACTTGGAAAGGAAAACGTTCTTGCAGTTATGATGCCCTCACGCTACACCTCTCATGCCAGCGAAAGAGATGCAAAGAAACTACTCTCCAAACTACAAATCCCGAGTGAAACAGTCTCGATTGAAAATATCTTTCAAAGTTTTCTCGACGAACTCTCCCCTTTTTTTAAAGGAAAAGAAAAAGACGCCACAGAAGAAAATTTGCAATCGCGCATCCGCGGCATGATTTTAATGGCCTTTTCAAATAAACATGGACACATTGTCTTAAGCACCGGAAATAAAAGCGAAATGGCGATGGGCTACTCCACGTTATATGGCGATATGACAGGCGGACTCGGTGTCCTTAACGATGTGACAAAACAGCAAGTCTATTTTCTTGCAGAATATATTAATCGAAATCAAAGCATCATCCCCAAAAACATCATAAAAAAGGCCCCGACAGCTGAATTAAGAGCCAATCAAAAAGATTCCGACACACTGCCCGATTATAAAATCATCGACACTGTCGTAGAAGAGTATGTGGAAAATCACCTCTCCCCTCAAAAGATCGCGGAAAATTACGGGTATCCGAAACAGCTGGTCGATGATCTTGTGAAGCGCATCCATCTTAACGAATACAAAAGGCGGCAAAGCCCTCCCGGCCTACGGGTTTCAAAGCGGGCATTCTCAGTCGGCAGACGATTCCCGATCGTCCAAGGCTGGACTTAAAAGATGAAAGGAAGCGTCCTTAAGAGCCTACCCTTGCTCATCATCGGATTTCTTATCGGGATCTTAGCGTCCTCGATCCCCTTTGAATTCTTCTCATCGACACCTTCTCAAAAGCGCCTTCGAAACTTATTTGAAAACCATTTTAACCGTCCCTTTTCCTCTGTCAAAAGCGTAGAGCCGCTAACAGGTGGCATGTCTAAACAAGTGTGGAAAGTCACTTTTGACGGAAATGCGTATGTGCTAAAGCTCTTTCGTGAAAAAGACCAGATCCTCTCTATGCTACAAGAGGGGTATTACACCGCGCTTGCAGCCGGGCATGAGATTGGGCCACCGCTCCTCACCCTTGACCTGGAAAACCAAGGCATGATCCAAGAATATGTTCACACGGAAAAAGAGAGCGATTCGATGCCCTTTGCGATGAAAAAATTGCATGCCCTACATCAACTCCTTGGCTACTACCCCTACACCTCTTTTGAAAAGAGAGTGCGCGCGTTGCATGAATTAAATGCCCCTGTGATTACCCCCTTCAAAGAGGCCATAAAAAAAGCTGAAACATTTAAAAGAAAGGAATCGATTGCCCTCATTCACGGAGACTTTCATTCAGGACAAATAGTGGGAAGCGATGACAATCTGATGCTGATAGATTTTGCCGACTGCAGAGTGGGTGATGGACTGTATGATGTGGCAAAATACGCCTTTGGGCATCCCCATCCCGAAGAGATCTTAAAACAATACCTAAATCAAGAGCCGTCCGTAGAAGATCTTCAGCATTTTTCAGAAATGACAGCTCTTGTCTACTTAGACATTGCAACCAATCGATACCTTCATTGGGCAGCTACCCAAGAGACATTCGATGCGGAAGATATCGAAAGACTTTATATGAAATACCAACAAGAGAAGCCTCCTCTGAATAACAAACCCAAAAATGAGTCTTTATTGGAGGACTCTCTTATTGCTCTTAATCAATTTTTTTTCCAATCAGAAGCAACTGCTTCACAAGGGGTGAGTAATCCGGAATATCGCGCGGACTAAACCTGCCTCTTTCTATCAAGTCATTTGTAATAATATTATCGATATTTTTTGAAAGAAAACTTTCACTAACGGTTTTTCCTCCCAATTTTTTTGCAACTGATTTTAAATATGAGTTGCATCGGAGGTATAGCATGCATTTTTCTGTTAATTTTTTCTCCAATACCTCTTCTTCTGGAAAAACGTAATTATCTATATTTGGTTGAAAATTTATTGATGACATTTTTATCTCCTATAATATTTTTCATTTATTGTTTTTAATAATGACTCATATGATTCATAGCGAAGTGAGGAGATCTCCCCCTCCTTCACAGCTTTTTTTACTAGGCACATCTCCTCATGAGAATGCGTGCAATTTGAGAAGCGACACCCCTTTCCCACCTCATAGATCTCTCTGAAATATTGTTCAAGCTCTTGTTTTTGCAGATCCCAGAGCCCAAAGCTTTTGATACCTGGGGTATCGATGCAAAAGCCCCCGAATTCAAGAGGAAGGAGGCTTGCGCGCGTGGTCGTATGTGACCCCTTTTTCGTTCTCCTCACAGTCTCTCCGACAGCTAAGTCGAGGTTTGCAATCGTATTAATTAAAGAAGATTTTCCAACCCCCGACTGCCCGGAAAAGACGGACGCTCTGGATTTCATCTGAGAAATTAGATCATCCATGCCAGCATGGGTCACAATACTAAGTGGAATCAAGGGGATATTTGCCCTCTCGTAGGCAACTTTTGCCTCCTCGAAGCGGAAAAGTTCACTCTCTCGAACGGCCGAATCGATGCTTTCATCATGCAAAAGGTCAATTTTATTAATTAGAATGACCGGGTCCATATTCCCCTTTCGCGCCGCAATAATATAGCGGTCAATTAATGCCGGGTTGAGCAAAGGAGTGCAGACAGATCCTGTGATTAACACCTGGTCGATATTGGATGCGATCACCTGCTCGCGATGCTGCGAAATCGCATCCCGTCGAGAGAGAATGGAGCGCCTTGGCATTACAGAGAGGATCACCCCTTCCGTATCGGAAATTTTTTCAAACCGAACAAAATCCCCGACAGTCACAATGTTTTTGATCCGTCCCCGCTCTTTTTTAAGAGATCCTCTCAACGTACAGACAATTACCTTTTCATCACATAACACAACGATCTCTTGTGAAATAATAGAGAGAACGCGCCCCTTTAAGAGCGACTCATCATCCACTTTTTTAAGAACCTTATCCTGGTCACTCTTCTTATATTTCGAGCGGTCTTGCGCCTGTTTGCGCTTTCTTTCCTGGCGGGCAATTTTACGTCCGTCTTTAAATAGACTCTCTTCATCGAAGTTCATAAAGTAAGATTCCTCCGGCTACTGCAACATTTAGAGACTCCATTTCGGAACTCATTGACAAAGTGATCGCCTGGCAACAGCGGCGCGCTGTCTCAGAAACCCCAAGAGATTCATTTCCAACAACTAACACAATCGGCTGATTAAGTGCTTTAGGCGGAGAGCCGCCTTTAAGATCCGCGACAAGTGCCTTTGCCCCATTTTTAGAAATCAAAGAATTTAAATCTTCCCAATTTCCCCACGCTAAAGGAAGCGTAAAAGTGGCACCTTTCGCCGCCCGCAGCGCCTTATCATTAAAAGGATCGCAAGCCCCTTCAAGTAAGAAAACCCCATCCCAGCCAAAGGCAAGCGCCGTTCGGATCAGTGTCCCCATATTTCCCGGGTCAGAGACCCCGTCCATGACAAGAATCCGCCTCTTCCCCTCCAGAGATTGAAACGCCGGCAACTCCGCAATAGCCGCAGCCCCCTCCGGCGAGGCGATCCCCCAAATCTTTTTCATCACAGCCGCGCTAACGACAATAAGCGCCTCATAAGAGACACCTTCCGGAAGCGACTGTTCATCGGTGACAATCAGGGTTTGCACTTTTGGCAGTAACATCTTTTTCCCTAAGAGCAAAACCGACCGCGTCGACTCGCGCTCTTTTCTCTCCGTGCGTAGCCGCACAAAATGCTTAACCAAAGGGTGACTTGGACTTGTAATTGTTTTCATGGAAATAATTGATTCAAAATCGGTTTGGGATCGTGAAGATCTTGGGTAATGGCAATGCGCTCGGCCTTTTCCAGCAGCTGCCCCATCTCAACCCCCGGATTAATTCCGGCCTCCATTAAATCGGAAGAGCGGATTAACGGGCTCTTTTTTATCACACGCTGAATATGCGGCATCAGATTTTCTCGGCTCAATTTGTGGTGCGGAAATGCCATACCATATTCAACCTCCACCATTGCAAGTGTCGCCTCAGCAAGCGGGTCGGCAAAGAAATAGACAAGATCCACAAGGTCGGGATTTTTTTTCGTCAAAAGCTCTCGCCCCTTCATTAAAAGCTTCGCTTGTTTCAGCTCTTTTGTGCTTGTTTTTAGCCTCAAGCAAATCTCTTCCACTTTTTCCACCGTCGCATCAGGAAAGAGCTGCATCACAGAAAAAATGGCCGGCGACCCTTCCGGAATCGCAATCGGTTGAATGCGCACCCCTTTAAGCTCGGGAAATATTTCACTAAGAAGACCTGACGCATCCAGATCCAATAGAGCCTTTTCAAAGTTTGCCCCTTTTGCCATCTTTTGCCACTCTTGCCAAACCCGCTCGACTGCAACAGCCGGAAAAAGGGTGTGGGCATGTCTGCATATGGCATCCCAAGTCTCTTGCGCAATCGAAAAATCAAAGCGATTGGCAAAGCGAATGGCTCGAATCAACCGTAGGCGGTCCTCTTTAAATCGCTCATCGGGACTGCCGATCGTTTGAATGCATTTTTTTTCGATATCTTCAAGACCCTTGACAAAGTCATAAATTTTCTCGCTTATCGGATCATAGAACATCCCGTTAATCGTAAAATCGCGCCTCTTCGCATCGTCTTCCGGGGTTGCAAGCGCAAATCCCACCGGACGCCTTCCGTCATGATATTCAAAATCCTTTCTAAAAGTCGCCACCTCAAAAATAATCCCATCAATCGGCACGACAACAACTCCAAAGGCGATCCCCACATGCGACCCCCCGGGGAAAAGCTCAAGGATTTCCCGAGGACTTGCGCTTGTTGCGATATCGATATCATCTGACGGATGGCCCATTACAAAGTCGCGCACCCATCCGCCCGCAAAATAGGCAATGTATCCGGCATCCTTCAGGGCCTCAACTATCTGTGTTGCAAATTTAAGTGCTCTTGTCATCTTTGATATTATACCCGTATAATGGACATAAATCAATGAGCGTTAACATGCCAAGCAAAATCCGCATCTTAGATGAACACACAATCAATCAAATCAAAGCAGGCGAGGTCATTGAAAACCCCGCATCCGTAGTCAAAGAGCTCGTGGAAAATTCCCTCGATGCCGGATCTACAGAAATTATCATCGAAATCCGCGCCGGGGGTCGCCAGCTGATCCGCATCACCGACAACGGCTCCGGCATGGGAGAAGATGATGCGCTACTCTCCTTTGAAAAGCACGCCACCTCAAAGTTACACGCCCTTGACGATCTGCACATGATCGATACCATGGGGTTCCGAGGAGAAGCCGTCCCCTCGATCGCCTCATGCTCCAAAGTCACACTTTTAACAAGTGAAGGAGGCCAAGGCACTAGAATTTACGTCGAGGGTGGAAAAATCAAACAGTGTACAGACGTCACATGTGCAAAAGGAACGACATTCGAAGTCGCCGCACTCTTTTACAACACCCCCGTGCGCAAAAAATTTCAACGCTCTCCAAGTCAAGACAGCGCCGACATTCATAAAATGCTAGTCGGACTTGCCCTTGGAAATCCACAAGTTGCCTTTCGTTTTATCCGCGATGAAAAACAAGTCTTCTCCCTCAATCCATCTTCTCTTAAGGAGCGCATCCGCGAAACACTTGGAGAGGAGTTTACTAAAGACCTCCTTCCCATTAAAAAAGAGGGAGACATTTGCATCTCCGGTTGGATCGGAGAGCCGACAGCCTCTCGCCATAACCGGCTTGGACAGTACCTCTTTTTCAACAGGCGCCGCATTTACTCACCCCTTGTCTCCCGCGCTGTGATCGACGGTTACGGACCCACGCTTCCCCATTCAAGACACCCCATCTTTATCTTGCATATTACACTTCCCGGAGATCTTATTGACGCCAACGTTCATCCGCAAAAAAGAGAAGTGCGCCTAAGAGAAGAATCTAGGCTAAAGCAAAGCCTCTTTGATGCCGTTGACAACGCCTTAAGGGGAACGGAAAAAGAGATGCCGATCCCCATCCCCTCATTTCGTGAGACCCCAAGCTTTGCACCCTTGCCTAGACAAAATATGTACGTCAAAGAGAAAGAAGAGGAGTATAAGTGGACCTTCACAAAAGAGGAGCCGGAGCCAAGTCGCGCTAACTTCATAGAATCGATCCCCGGATACGTCCTCCTAAAAAATGCATCGAACCAACTCATCATCCTTGATCAGCGCGCAGCGCACGCAAGAGTTCTCTATGAACAACTCGGAAATACGAAACAAACCGAAAAACTCAGCCAAGCCTTATTAATTCCCGAAACCCTCAAATTCACAACAGAGGAGTCGCAATTACTCACCTCTCACCTTGAGCTAATCAAAAAAATCGGTGTAGAGATCGATGAATTTGGAAAAGAGACCTTCATTATTCGCGCTCTCCCCCCAATCCAAGGAGAAACCAATTTGAAACAGTGGCTCCTCTCCCTCGTTGAAAATCCATCAAAGCCGCAAGACAAACTAAAGAGACTTGCCTTTTTAGCAGCCATCTCATCGACGCGCAAACTCTTTAACGAAGAGGCTTTACTTCTTTACAAACAACTCATTTCATGCGATCATCCTCGGCTGTGTCCTAGAGGAAATAAAACATGGGTTGTGTTTTCCCCCGAGACTATCGGCTACCTATTTGAAAAAGGAGCTACTTCATGACTCGAATTGATCATCTTAAAAACCTATTATCAGAGTACAAGTGCGATGCGATCATCGTCACTCACCCGATAGACCTCTATTACCTCACAAAACAGAACATTTCAGCAGGAACATTGATTGTAACAACAGAAAGCGCCCATCTTTTTGTCGACGGACGCTACTTTGAAAAATGCAAGGAGTCCCTCGGATTTAAAGTCATTGAAGCGCGCGCAAACAACTGGACTAAAGAGCTCAAGGAACTTCCCCAAATCAAATCCATTGGCTTTGATGCCAATACCACTTCTTACTCAAATTATTTAGACCTGAAAGAAAAACTCAATGCAAAGCTCATCCCCGTCAAAGGCATCGGGCAAAACCTCCGCCTCATCAAAGATTCAGAAGAAATCGAAAAATTAAAAAAAGCTGCCACCCTTTGCCGCGAAGGATATCACCACATTTGCAATCTGCTTCAAGAAGGAGTCACTGAAAAAGAGCTATCGACCGCACTTGAAATCTTTTGGAAACAGAAAGCAGATGCAAAACTTGCATTTGAACCCATCATCGCATTTGGAACAAACAGCTCAATGCCCCACTACACGCCTGGAAATGTTCCACTTAAAAAGGGCGACACTGTCTTAATTGACATCGGCGTTGAACTTGAAAATTACTGCTCCGACATGACAAGAACCCTCTTCTTTCATTCAGCAAACAAAGAGATCCGTCACATCTACAGTATTGTGAAGCAAGCCAATGAAGCTGCCATTCAACTCTGCACTCCTGGCACATTGATTAAATCGCTTGATGAAGCTGCGCGCAGTCTCATTGAAACTGCCGGATTTGGAAAACAGTTTTTACACAGCTTAGGCCATGGCCTCGGACTTGAAGTGCATGAACTGCCATTTCTCAGCCCCACCTCCACTTTTGGCAATCAAACCCTCAAACCCGGAATGGTCATCACAATCGAGCCGGGCATCTATATCCCGGGAGTTGGCGGCGTTCGAATTGAAGACACCCTCGTCATCACCGCCTCCGGACACGAAAATTTAACTAATCTCTCTAAGGACATAAAAATTTACTAAAATGGAAATTATCAATCGCCGCCTATCTTCCGATGGAAGTGTCAAATACGTGTTTAAAAATGAGAAAGAGTATCGATTTGAAACAATCTACTTTCTGTTTCAAGGATTAAAATACGGTGAATACGTCGAGACGCCGACCCTTTGCATCTCCTCGCAAGCTGGTTGCGCGATGAAATGCACATTCTGCGCCACAGGCAAAGGCGGTTTTTTTTCCAACTTAAGTACCCGGGAAATGCAAGCCCAAGTGGAACTTGTCCAAAAAGATTTAGAAACCCTTGGTAAACCCAAAGCGACAGGCATCGCCATGATGGGAATGGGCGAGCCGCTGATGAACTATTCACAAGTATTAAACTTTCATGATGTGATGAAAGAGAGCTATAATATTTCAATCTCAACTGTTGGTATCGTCCCTTCCATTGAAAAATTAGCGGGCAAGGAAGATCTTCGCCTGAGACTTTACATCTCTATCCACTCCCCTTACGAAGAAGAGAGAAGCAAGATCATCCCGATTAACAATAAATACCCATTATCGACCCTTATTCCCGCGTGCGAAAACTATGCAAAAAAGAAAGGGAAAGTGATCGCAAGCTACCTGCTCTTAAAAGGGGTGAATGACACCCTTCAACACGCAGAAGACCTTGCTCAAATGCTAAACCCTAACTATTTTGAAACGCAAATCTTGCTCTTCAACGCCGTTGAGGGGATTCACTTTCAAAGGCCCCAAGACGACACCGCCCACCAATTTGCCGAAGTGTTAAAAAAACGCGGCCTCGTCAGCCAAGTGATCATCAGCAAGGGAAGGGATATCGGCGGCGGATGCGGCCAACTCGTGCAAAACAGTTAACCCTCTTAGGTAACTGCCCTTAACCACATCCACCGAACCAGAAGTACTACTCTTTGACTTCAGAACCTGAACTGTCTTCTTGCACTTGGCTCTTCGAAGGAGAACCTGGCCCTTTTCCCAATGACTCTTCTAATACTTTTACTCTACCTTTCATTTCTTCTAATTTACTTTCCACCGCAGACTGAATCTCTATAGCTGGAAAAGCAGATAATTTTATTTTGAGACGATCTCTATCAGACTCAGTTTTACATTCTTCATATTGCTCAAGCTGTCTATCTTTAATTTCTCCCAAAGTGCTATTTAGTTTTTTAAGAGTGTTAACTTGACCTTGTAATAAATTTTTATAAATAGTACGAGTACTATGAACAGCGATTTCTAATTCGCTTTTACTTTCCTCGAGGTGTTGTGTATTAGGACAATAGAAATTCCCACCAAATTTATAATTATTAATCTCAAGATATCTCGTACTACGGTCTGTTATATCACAATACAGCCTCTTAACACCGTTTCCCACAGTAACCCCACCAAAAACGATAGTTAATGGCGCCATACAAATCATCATAATTGCATGCATAATAACATCAGGCTGCGGAAGTGATACTGCAACTAAAACAGGGAAGACGATCATTGCAACCCCAAGAGCAATGAGTGCAATTCCACCGATAATTAATGCTATGTCGATAAGAATGGAAAGAGCTTTTTGTTTTTTCGGATTTTTCTTATTCCAGTCTATATTTTCACCAAGACGCGTAATCTCCCTATTCTCCGTTTTTAGTGTCTTATCAATTTTCTGCACTTCTTCACCTAATTTTGTGAATATCGAAAGACTCTCTAAGCACTCATTGGTTTCTTTTCGACCTATATGACTGTAAGTAAATGGAGCAAAATATCTCTCTGTTTCATTGATAATACCATTAAATGTTATGTTCATTAGAAACTCCATATCTAAGTTTTAGAAAATTATTATAACACAATATTATTAAGTTAATGTAAAGTTTCGACACAAAACAGTAAAATTAAACACAATACACTTTAAAAGTAATTTAATAATGATCTAAATCAGAATATATAGGGGACCTTGCTAAAATAGAGATTGGCTCCTTCTTATGTACTACTCTTGGAAGTTGAGTGGATCAGACCCAGACACCTGCCTATCTATTTCCAGACCTCCGAACTCTATCTCTAACTGATCCTCTACGGCCCTACGAATATCTCTTAACACCTGAGGATTTTTCACTCTTATCTGTTCTTGTGTTAACATCCCCTTTAAATCTTGAAGATTGTCAACTAACCAACGAGATATTTCTCTATTTGCGTTCTCGATGTTTTTATTGGTCTCTTCGAAATGTTGAATTTTTTGAATTATACTCATCATCTCCTGGGATTTCTCACTAAGAAGAACATCTGCAGTCGGACGTGTGAGATCGCGATACAGTCGCAAAGCGCCATAACCCCCAAACCCGAAACCACTTGCGATATAGGCACATCCAAAAGTCATCCCGATTGCACCCAAGATAAAAAATCCGGGATTTGAAATAAGCGCCGCACTTGCGATACAAATCCCAAATCCTAATATCGGCAATATAACGCCTGCGATAATGATTGCAGTGTCTATCAAAATGGCCTTAGCCATTTGTTTCATTGGATGCTTCGCGTCCGATTCTAGCTGTTGACAAATCTCTACAATCTCTCTCTTTTTTTCCGATAACAAACCAATCTCATCTCTATTTTTCGATAATAACTCGCTGTTCTCTTGCCTTTTATTGAAGTTAGTGATGATTCTATTTATCCCTTTAAGAGCGTTTTCTTTTTCTTTTGGCCTATTATCCCAATGACTGCGAATATATTCACAACTCTCTTCCATGTAGGAAGTAAAATTATTAATGCTCATAAAAACCACATATTTTATTTAAACTTAAAACAAAAATAAAACATTACTATTAAGTTACGATTAAGAAATCTAATATCTCGAATTTTTCAAAGATTTCTTTATCCGTTCTTAATCATCTGTATTGTACAATTGGATCAAAAAAATGCTGACCTTTCGCCAAAAAATTCTATTTGTTTACATTGCCATTGGGCTTGCTCTAATCGTGCTCCTCGTCTCCTTTGCGGGTCGCACAGTGAAAAACATTGCCGTTAAAGCCATGCACGACCGCTCCGTTGAGTTCATCGAAAAAATCCAAGGAGCAAAAAACGACCATGAACTCTACTTACAACTTGATGAAAAGCAAAAACTATTCTTCTTCCGAGTCAGCGTCATAAATAACGAAGGCGCGCTCATTTACGACTCTCACATAAGAAATCCCAAGCCCACCCCTGAAAACCCCATTTTCGCCCCCCTTCATACCGAGGTTAAAGAAGCCTTTGAGGATGGAATGGGCTATGACGATGACTACTCGACGCTCCTTCAAGATCGGTTTCTCTACATGGGCACAGCTTTTGATTTTAACGGCAAAACCTACGTCATGCGGACAGCCTTTCCTTTCAGATACACTTCCGAGCTTATGCGCGACTATGAAATCGGTTTTTTAAGTTCTTCAATTGCCGTCCTTTTACTCTTCAGTATTATGACATGGTTTGTGATCCATCACCTGACACGGCCGATCGAAGAAATTATTAATGCCATCCAACCCTATCAAGAAGGAGTCAACACCGAGATTCCTGAAATTCGCCTCAAGATGTCGGAAAAATCGGAATTTGGAAAACTTGCATCGACACTCAACTCCCTTTCTCAAAAGATCAAAAAGCAGATCGAGACATTAACAGACGAAAGAAATCAAAAAGAGACCCTCCTTGAATCTCTTGTTGAAGGGGTGATCGCAGTCGATGAAAAATTAAACATCACATACATCAACGACAAAGCGCTTGACCTTCTTGAAATCGACAAAGCAATTATCGGTCAACCGTTGATTGAGACCGGACTGATGCGATGTTACACCCTGCTTCGAAGATCCCTTGAAAAAAAGAGCATCTCCCTAGATGAAATGACCCTAAGAAAAAAGGGCCATAGGATTTATCTTGACCTTGTCGCCTCTCCTATAAAAGGTGAAGCCGGCGCGATTTTGATTATGCAGGATAAATCTGCCCAAATGAGCATGTTGGAGATGAGAAAAGACTTTATTGCCAACGCCTCACATGAACTAAAAACTCCGATTACCGTCATTCACGGATTTGCCGAGACACTGCATGACAACCCGGATCTGGGTCCGAAAATCTCCCAAGAGATCACCTCTAAAATTGTTAGCAACTGCGAGCGTATGGGACGCATCGTCCATGACCTACTGACATTGTCTGACATTGAGCACATCCCGCGCTCTCAACTTGTCAAAACCGACTTGAGCCTCATCATCGAAAACTGTCAATCCAGAGTGCATGAGCGTTATCCGGAAGCTGAAATTGCGTTCGATGCTCCGGCAGACGACCACTATTTCATCAACGCCGACCCCAACTTAATTGAGATTGCCATTGGCAATCTTATCGATAACGCCGCAAAGTACTCAAAGGAGCCCGCCTCCATTACCGTGACGCTCAGTCGAAAGAAACAGTTCATTGAACTCAACATCTCCGACCAAGGCATTGGCATCCCCGAAAAAGAGCTGCAAAATATTTTCCAAAGATTTTATACCGTCGATAAAGCCCACTCAAGAAAAATGGGCGGCTCCGGACTTGGCCTTGCCATTGTCGAAAGCATCATCGAAAAGCATGCCGGTACAATCAAAGTCAAATCCGAAATGGGCAAGGGAAGTACCTTTACGATCCGCTTCCCGGCTAAATCGACTTAAGGTTCAGAGGTTCCTTTACAAATAATCGATTTCTTGAACAATGGAGACTCAATAAACAAGAGTCATCCATGAGTGAAAAATTACAGCTCGCAATCAAAGAGATGGGCCGCGTCATTGTCGGGCAAAAACGTCTGATCAACCGCCTTTTTGTCGCGCTCCTCTCAGATGGCCACGTCATTGTTGAAGGACTGCCCGGACTTGCCAAAACCCTTGCTGTGAACACCCTTTCCAAAGTCACCGAATGCGACTTTAAACGCATCCAGTTCACACCCGACCTACTCCCCGCCGATCTGACCGGAACCAATATCTACGAACCCGGAAAAGGAGTCTTCACAGTCAGCAAAGGACCCATTTTCACCAATATCCTTCTTGCCGATGAGATTAACCGCGCGCCTGCTAAAGTACAGTCGGCCCTTCTTGAAGTCATGCAAGAGAGACAAGTCACAATCGGCGGCAAGACACATAAAGTTAAAGAGCCCTACTTTGTCCTTGCCACTCAAAACCCGATCGAGCAAGAAGGCACCTACCCCCTTCCCGAAGCGCAGACCGATCGCTTTATGATGAAAATCGTTGTCGACTACCCAAGCAAAGAAGATGAGAAAGAGATTGTTAAGCGCATGGCCACACTAGGCGAAATACCCAAACCTACCGCCATACTTACAGCCGATGAGATCCTCACCCTTAGAAAGGAAGTCGATAAAGTCTACGCAGATGAAAAAATCATCGATTACATTATTAAACTTATCTTTGCCACAAGATATCCCAAAGACTTCAATGTCCCGATCGATCACTACATCCGGCACGGCGCCTCCCCAAGAGCCACCATCCAACTGATATTAGCAGCAAAAGCCCACGCCTTCCTTGACAATCGCGACTACGTCACACCCGATGACGTGAAAGAAGTCGGCCGAGACGTCCTCAGACACCGCCTTAGACGCACCTACGAAGCCGAAGCGGAAGAGGTCACCCCCGATGACCTGATTGACACTCTCTTTTCACACATACCCCTGCCGTGACATTCTCCAAAATTCGCACCATTGAGTACCAAAGCGAAAAGCTCGCAACAGACATGCTGGCCGGCGCCTGGCGCTCGGCATTCCGCGGACAGGGCATTGAGTTTGAAGAAGTCCGCCCCTACCAGCCCGGCGATGACACCCGAAGCATCGATTGGAACGTGACCGCACGCACCGGCTCACCGCACGTGAAAACTTTCCAAGAAGAGCGAGAGCTCACCCTCTTTTTCATCATCGACCACTCCGCCTCCATCCGCTTCGGGAGCGGAAATCAACTCAAGCAAGACCTAATGGCCGAGCTCATTGCCACGCTCTCCTTTTCTGCCATCAAAAACAATGACAAAGTCGGCCTCCTCCTCTTCTCAAACAAAGTCAATAAAGTCATCTCTCCCAAAAAAGGCACTCGGCACGTGCTTCGCCTTATCCAAGAAGTGCTCAATGAGCCCACAGCAGGAGAAACTGACATTAACGCTGCCCTTCGTTACTTCGGACACCTCCAGCAAAAGCCCTGCATCTGCTTTTTACTCAGTGACTTTTTAACCCCCATCAAACAAAACGAGCTTACTCTCCTAGCCAAAAAACACGACCTGATCGCACTTCACATCCAAGACCCCCTTGAAACCAACCTCCCATCCCTCGGCTACATTACCTACCAAGACCTTGAGAGCAAAGAGATCCTCACAACAAACCAGTCAGGTCCTCTTCCCCCTATCGACATCACAGGCTTTAAAAAGGCCGGTGTCTCCTACATCCCTCTAATGACAAATGAGCCCTACATCCCCCCCTTACGAAAGTTCTTTAAAGAGCGGAGCCTCCATTGATCTCCCTACTTATAGCCCTCATGCTCTCCCCGATTACACCCGACCACCTCCGACCCATCCCCACAAACATCCCAAACCCCATTCGCTCCACGCTAGAAAACAGGCTCAAATGGACCACTCCGAATGACACCCTTCCTGAAGACGCCTCTAGGCAGTTTCCATGGCCAATTCCCATTACCCTGATACTGCTCTACCTCATCTATACCTCCCCTAAAAAATTCAAAGTAAAGACACAAAATAAAGACCCAAAAAAAGTGGCCCTCTCCTCACTCAAAGAGCTACCCAAAGAGACAAAGCCATTCTACTCAAAGCTTTCAAGCATTATTCGCCTCTACATTGAAAACCGCCTCAAGATCCCCGCACAAAGCCTCACCAGTCTAGAGCTCAAACAGAAAATGGAACCAAATGAACTTCTCTCACTCCTAGAAAAATGCGAACGGTATCAGTTTACAGAAAAGCCCCCTGAAAATCCGCCCCTTGAGGACGACCTTCAAAAAGCGCATAAGGAAATTGAAAAAAGTGAA
>JBBDJA010000006.1:0-40267 GCA_040880105.1 Waddliaceae bacterium
GTTTTTTTTAACCTCATAACCAATATGGAGGATGCTGAATGACTCGTTTTTCAATGAAACATTCGGTCTTAGCGGGTATTGCATCAGCACTTTGCCTAATGACAGGTACAGTGCAAGCGGACCAGGACTATAACTATGGCAGTTATCCATGCGAACCATGTGAAACTTGCCCGGACAGATGCTTTAGCACCTGCTGCGAAGATGACCAGTGCGGTCTCTTTGTCGGATCCGACTTGCTCTTCTGGACTGCGTGCCAAAAGAATCTAAACTGCGTCATTACTTCGACTGTAACAAGCGAGGGACCAGTAGCTACTGAATTCAACCGCCATGTTGTCGATTACGACTGGACCGTTGGCTATCGTATCTTCGGTGGATACCGCATGGGTGTCGATAACTGGGAGATCGCAGCTGTGTTCACACATTGGGATAACGATGCGTCCGGCACAATCATCGATTTTGATGGTGCCACAATTGATGCCAATCGCCACTGCAAAGTAGAACTGGATTACGACGTTATCGATATCTTACTTGCGCGCAGCTATCAACTGGGTTGCGATTCGCAGCTTAAACCATTTATCGGCTTTAGAGGCGTATGGTTGGATCAAGACTGGAAGTCAACTGAACAATTAACAACACCACAAGTCCCATTAAGAGAGTTCCATAGCAGCCTCTTCGCACGCGGTCTGCATGCAGGCTCTACATTCCAGTGGGATGGTTGCGAAGGATTTGGACTATGGGCAACAGTGGGCGCCTCTTTACTAGAAGCGGATGTTCACAACAAACAAGAAGTGAATTTTCAACCCACCAACCCACCATCTGCAACTAGCACTCTAAAAGAGAAGTACTGCCTACCGTTTGTCGGTTACAACCTCGGCTTTGGCATAGACTATGAGTGCTGCTTCTTTGGATGCGAAGGTGAAACTATCATCCGCCTCGGTCTTGGATACGAATTCCAAAACTGGTTCAGCACACCTGAGCCTGTAAGAGACTTCATTGATGTTGATGTAGCAACACCAGATATTGACGCTGTTCATGGTGTCTCTACTGGCGGCGCGCTTATGTTGCACGGTGTCACTTTCCGCGTTGGATACTACTTCTAATCTAGGAAAGAGATCAGCTTGCTGATTCTACCGTATGGAACCAAGTTCCATACGGTTTTTTTGTGCCGTAACGTTTTTGAAAACTAAATCTTCAGAGAGTGCGCGCCTAATACGAAAGGGATTTAAGGACGCGGGCGCATCCGAGCTTCTTCAAGCTGCTTGCGGTACTCTTCGACTTTTTCCTGATCCCCCATCCGATCCGAACACTTGATTAAGTTCTCAAGGGTCACTTCCCTCGGACCTGTATACAGCATCGAACGCCTAAAAAGATCGTGCGCGCCTTGAAGATCGGACAAGTCATAGAGTAGAACACCTAGATTTAAGATAAAGATCGCCTCTTCCGGATTGACAAAGTAGAAATTATCGGCTGCTTGAAAGACCATATGGCGAAACTGCTTCTTTTCAACAGCGCCGAATTTATTCAGTTGACTCCTAAGCGACTCAAAATAGATGTTAAATCTAACCGGGCAAAAATAGGAGAGCTTCAAATAGAGAAGAAGCTTTTCATAAGGGGTAATATTTGCCTCTTCCTTTTTGCGTATCAAAAGTTTCCAATAGTCGCGGGGCTCAAACGCATCCATTGATTCTTTAAAGGCAAAAGCGGTTTCCGGGTAGGCGTCTTTGTCCCCTCCTAAAACTCCACTCATTTGGACAAACACTTTATTCGGATAGCTTGTCACAAACCCGGCTCCCTTCTCGTTATCAAAAAAGCGTTTAATGGCATCATAGCTTACGCCGAATGAAAAACTTCCATGACGGCAAATGAGCGGCTTCTCCCAGTTTTGCACTTGGTCATGTGACGAGACACCTTGGTCTCCTGCAATCATAAAGAGTCGTTGGCCAGATAGCTCTGCAAACCACTCGATTGTCTTTAGCGGTCTTGTCGGAAATAGAAACGCAGTCTCTTTGAAACTCTCTTCATACTCTCTTAAGATGTGATTCCACTTCGGATTGTCATAATAGGTATCTAAAGAGTCTATTTTAGCGTAGTCATATGTAAGCTTCAGTTTTGAAATGACAGCGGGATCTCGCGGGTTGACTTTTTGCCCCTCGGGCGCATCGACTGTGAGCTTCAAAAGCCCCTCTTCCACTTTTCCCTTATGCACGCGAAATAGGTCTTGCGGTATTGTATCGAAGAAGTAATTGCAAACAAGTAAGAGTGGATTGACAGCCGTCTCCCTGGTTAAAGTGACGCCTGATTCAAGCAAAGTCAATGTTCGATTCTCTTCTTGCTCGCTATACCTTGCAAAATCGAGTACTCCTTTCTCAACATACGGTTTAAGGAGTGGGTGGCTGCGCCAAAACGCAATATTATCTTCTACCATGTCGCACATGACATAGGTAATCTTAGGTCTTTTAGGAAAGATCTTGACCATTTCGATTAGATTTTTTAAGCATAGATACCCGAAGCGACCCGATCCGGCACCTAAATCAAAGATATAGATCGGTTCATCGAGGTTGATTGGCGTTTTTGCCGTGGGCGCTAGGCAGTCGCGTAAATAGCCCAAAATGACGTTTGCATATCGATGGGCAATATACGGGTTGCTCGTCAAGTAGAAAGGAACGCCCTTTCCTGCCCACGCTTGCGGCCCGAACTGTTCATATGTGATATTCTGAAGTTCCCACAGAAGGGAGTCCCCCATCCGCTTCTTCTCTTCAATCGTCACTTCAACCATATGAACCTCTTTAATTGGTAAATAACTTTTTCATGTATTTTTTTCTACAAATATAATAAAATATTACTTTTGAATAGGTCAATTAATATGATGCAAAGTATAGAACAAAAAATCTTATCAACAGAAAAAAAAATCAAAGAGCTTGAAATTGAGTGTGAAACTCTCAGCCGCGATCAAAAATTGCTATTTGAAGGATTTGACATCACAGAAGAGCAGCTAAGTGCCTACCTTAAAAATCCTGAGAACTTCACTTTTGAAGAGCAAGCACTACTGCAAGAAGAGAAAGAAAAGCTAGACGCTAAACTAAAACGAAACCTTGATTCAATTAAAGACCCCAGAAAATGCGATCGCGAGCGTCTCGAAAAAATGCTCCTTATGGGAAGAAGATAGTTTAGTAAGCTCTTGCGATAATCACATCTGTCTTTGCCGGCTTTCCGGTTAAGATACAGAGACCTTCTGTTCCTGACTGCTCATTTGGTATGCAGCGAATCGTTAGCTTATATTTATCCAGATACGCCTCAGACTCTCGATCCTCTGACCACTTGACACGTGCAAATCCCGGATTCTGTTCATTGCTAAAGTAGTTTGCGAGTTGATCTAAAGTTGTCAGCTCTGTGTTTAAACGAGCATCCCGATATTTAAGAGCCTCTGCATAATAATACTCTTGCATCTCATCGAGGATTTGAGGAACGATTACAGGAAGACTCTCCACATTCACTTTTTCTTTTTCGGTGGAAGGGAAGTTACGGCGAGAGAGCATTGCGCAGTTGGCGTCAACATCTCGTGGTCCGACTTCAATTCTTAAAGGAATCCCCTTTTTCACCCACTCCCAACTTTTCCCGCGTCGATCACGAGAGTCGATCAGGACAACTAAAGGTTGGCCGTGATAGGTGAGTTTTCGTAAAGAAGCGGCGATGGCTTCTGCATAACCTAGGACAGATTCACGCATCTCCTCTTTCGGGATCACGGGAATAATCACTACATGCTTATGCGCAACCCTTGGAGGTAGACGTAGGCCGTCATCATCCGAATGCACCATAATCATCGCGCCGATCATCCGCGTTGTCACTCCCCATGAGGTACTGAATCCATACTCAAGCCCCCCCTCTTGGGTACTGAATTGAATATTCGAGGCTTTTGAAAAGTTCTGCCCCAAGTAATGAGAGGTTCCCATCTGAAGCGCCTTTCCATCTTGCATCATCGCCTCCATTGTATATGTGCTATCAGCTCCCGGGAAACGCTCAGCTGGCGACTTCTCTCCGACAATAACCGGAATGGCAAGCACATCTTCCATAAACGATCGATAGAGTTCTAGAATCATTAAAGTCTCTTCAATCGCCTCCTCGGCTGTTGCATGTACAGTATGGCCTTCTTGCCAAAGAAATTCCGATGTGCGCAAAAATAATCGCGGGCGCATTTCCCAACGCACCACATTTGCCCATTGGTTAATTTTCATCGGTAAATCGCGGTAGGAACTGATCCAACGCGAGAAGGAGTCTCCAATAATTGTCTCCGATGTTGGTCTCACAATCAAGGGTTCTTCAAGTTCGCCGGCCGGGATCAGCTTTCCTCCGGACTGCTCAAGGCGGTGATGCGTCACAACCGCGCACTCTTTGGCAAATCCCTCGACGTGCTGAGCCTCTTTTTCTAAAAAACTCAAAGGAATAAACAAAGGAAAGTATGCGTTCTCATGTCCTGTTTCCTTGATGCGATAATCCAACTGTCTTTGAATATTTTCCCATATGCCAAAGCCCCATGGCTTGATGACCATGCAGCCACGCACAGGTGCGTTCTCAGCAAGATCGGCAGCCTTTATGACCTGTTGATACCATTCAGGGTAGTTTTCTTCTCTAGTGGGTGTAATCGCATTTTTCTGTTTTGACATAAAAAGAGTGATCCTTAAGTTTTCGCTTCTATCATATCGAATAAAAGATTAAGAATGAAGAAAAAGAGAACCTATTTGACTATCTCCTCGCCGCTGTGCAAACAACCTCTCAAATGATTCTTGAAGAGGTCTTATACTTCATAACTCCATCACTTGCTAACATAAGGACCCTCTAAAAAACTCAGTTTGTTAAATTGAGTTCCTTATCCCTCAAATTCGACACAAACGCACTCATGTAACTTTCAACCAGTTAGGATCAATTGTTTGTTTGGATTTTCAAAAAAAATTCACTACCCGGATGATTCTATGGCTCCAATCCTAACTTCTATTTAAAAGATAAATCGATTCTAAAATCATCCTAACGTGGCATAATCAACAAAAAATATAGAGAAATGATGGAAAATCCATCGTTCCTTAATTTAACTTGAAAATTCGAGGATAAAATTTTGAACATAGAAAACAGCATCCAAACAATTTATAACTACAATCCAAAAGAATATAATATAACCCCTCAAGTCAAAAAAAATATCAGACTAGAAATCAATTTGCTTACAAAGTCTAATTTAAAACCCGATTTTGAGCTCAAATCAAGAATCGAAGAAATCAGTAAATTTGAAGACCAAAACAGATTCGCTTTAACAAAAGTTCTACATTACACATCTCATCTATTTTCATTTGGATATTATGAAAGTCAGTATATTGCATCGTCGAAGCTCCGTTATGCTGCGGATAATTTTTTGAAAAATCACTATTTAAATGAAAATATTGCAAGATACCACCCATATTCAGGATTTGTCCAATGGTCAAAATTTCGCCCTAATTCAAAACTTTACCCCTTTACAATTGGGGATGTCGATTTGAATATTAACTTTATTCCACATTAGAGTATGCAAAAGAGAGAAATCATGAAGTCAAGTACAGAAATCTGTACTTGACAATGGAGCCCTTTCACGACTTTCAAAATTATTGATCTCTATCTAAAAAATCATTATGATCTTCAACTTAAATTCTAAAGAGGGAAAAATGAGTGCAGAATACAATGTAAATATAATAAATCACTATAACCCTCTCAGGGATCATATACCCACACGCGAGAAAAGAGTAATCAGAAAAGCGATAGATGCGATTCTAAGATCAGATCCCATTCTTAAACCTGCACTCAAAGTGAAAATTGATATAATCAGCAGCGCAGCGATTCCAACACCCCCGACTTTACTAAAAGTTCTTCAATATGCGCTTCACTATTTGACTTTTGGGCATTATGAAAGCCAATACATTGCCTCAAAGAGGCTCAAAAGCTCAGCGGATGCTTTTCTCTTAAAAAACCGCCTGACTGATGAAATTTATATGGAGCACTACTATAACATAGGCGATATGGAGTCCCTAAAAGCAATGATCAATAAAGGAAACGCGCGCGCAGTTGTGCAGGGATACCCAATCTTACACCTCATGATTGTGGCGGAAGAGAGTGAGGTCGTAGAAAAGCTATACGCTAACGATGCAGATATTCATCGTAAAAACAAGGATTTGAAAACGGCGATTGAACTAGGTAACGATATAAAAGATCAAGATATTCGATCAAAAATGCTTTTGGCTATAGATATCTCGCCGCATGGGCTTGAAAGTCCTAAACCACTGAATACAAATTTCGGGAGTATGCTTTACAGCTAATTCTCCTTTCTTTAAAATCCCGCCCCCACTTATTCTGCAAAATATTGGGGGTAGAATGTTTAGAGAAGACTTGGCGCATTTTGACTTAGTCACACCAGACGGAAAAATCACACACCTCGAACGTGTTTCAGACACTGAATCTATCGCGACTGTTCTTATCGAAGATATCACAAAAAAATTTGTCGGTTATGAAATCGAGCAAACGCATGTTCTTTTCAACCTTAAAAGCACACTTGCCCAACTTGGCGTCAACAGCACAAAGCTTGAACTTGAACTCAGACCTGAAAGTCGGTCGGCAGAGGTCAAAATACAACTTATCGGACTCAACCCCCTAGGTGCAAAAATGCTTAGCCTTCTTGGTGTAGGGGCAATGGTGGGTAAACTGTTTGCCGCAGATGAAAGGCGGCGGGTCAGAAATCCTATTTATATTTCTCGTATGTTCAGCAGGTCAGATCGCTGGGGAAAGCCTTTACTCTCATTGGGAGGGCTTCAAGGGGGAACGGATCTAATTCTTGATAAGGTCGATGGAAGAACCGTTGCGTATTTAAGTCTCCAGCATGGACGCGTTGTGTATGATGAATACACAGAAGGTCTTCTCCCGACTGTTGCAAAATCGCTGATCGACGGTCTCTCAATGCGAAAAATTCTTGGCATGCATCAACTGCTCGACCTTAAATCTCCAAGAATTGTTGAAGAGGGAGAGGTCCTATTAGTCAAAACAATGCCCCTGCATATCCGCACTGTCTTTGCTCGCGTTGTCGATGATCTACTGACGCCCGGGTATACCCACACAAGTGCATCTGTTTTACAACCCGATACAAGAGCTTCGGGTGATATCTATGAGTTATATGGAAAGAGCGACCGTGAACTTACAGATATTCCACTTGAATTTTACACACTTGAAGCTTACCGCGAACACGTCTTTTTTGAAGATCGGGATCAATTGCAAGATTGTTTGCAAGATCCTCAAACGCTTTTTAATGCCTTTAAAACAGCGCCCGAGCCACTCGAAGCTCAAGCGTCAGTCTACGTTGTAAAGGGTGGACAGATGCTCAATCTTTCAGAGGACGATTGGACAACATCCAAGCCCAAAAGGTATGAATTTCCCGGTCATTTACAAACAGAAAGACAAGCTTTAATGGTAGATCGCTACATTCAGCAGCAATCGCAATATGAAATGCTAAAAAGTATTGACGATGACGTGATCACCTCTCAAGGTATCATGCTGACGCGCTACTTCCCTTCTCCCTTTATGAAAAGAATGCTTCTATCCAACCAAGTCCAAGAGCATCTGAAAGGAATTTATTTTCAGCACGCCTCGCTTTCTCATAATGGATTTTTCTCTGCGGAAGACCGCTCCCTTCTCCACGACTTGTATAAATTTGCAGTCCCTGTCTACTGGGTAGATAAGCAAACAAATACAGTTCTTCAGTATCAGGAAAAATCGGGCGGCGATTCAGGTCTTTTTGTCCCGATGGATAGAAGTGAGGATTTTTTACATTCGACTGTTTTTGGACTCTACGGTTCCAATCTTCTTGAAGGTGACTTTTCCAAAGAGGTCGAAACGCTTTTAGAAGGGATCTTAGAAATGAGAAATCAAATGCATCATCCCTTGCTTTGTGAAAATAAGCCTTTAGCTTTAATTACCGGAGGCGGTCCGGGCGTGATGGAAGAGGGAAATCGCATTGCAAAGAAATTAAAAATTCTATCATGCGCAAACGTTGTGGATTTTCATGCCGAACGCGAAAGTGTTGTGAACGAACAGAGGCAAAATCCCTATATTGAAGCAAAAATGACCTATCGTCTAGACAAGCTTGTCGAAAGACAAGCAGAATTCGGACTGGATTTCCCGATTGTCGTTGCGGGTGGCATCGGTACCGACTTTGAGTATTGCCTAGAGGAAGTGCGGCGTAAAGTGGGATCTATCCCTTTAACTCCTGTCATCCTTTTTGGATCTGTCGACTACTGGAGAGCCAAAGTGACCGCTCGCTTCCAATGCAATTTAGATTCAGGAACAATTAAAGGCTCTGAATGGTTGAGCAACTGCTTCTTTTGTATACAGACTGCAAAGCAAGGATTAAAAGTATATAGAGAGTTCTTTGAAGGAACGCTGAAATTAGGCCCTGAAGGCGCCATTTACAATGAAGGTTTTGTGACTGTTAAGGAGTAAATACTCTCTCCAAATGAAATGGAGGCTCACTCTTCTCTTTCAGCAATTCCTCTCATATCTGCGTTTAAAGTATATTTAATTTTTGGATTGTAAAGATCGAGCAATTTGTTTGCGACTTTTTGAAAGTGAATCTGATCACTATGCGGTTCATTAAATTGTACCCAGCCCCAAAACTCATCATTAGAGTAACTCTCATATAAGTGATAGCGAATTTGCTCCTTTTTAATGAATTCAAGCCCGATTGTATTAATCCTACTGTTAACCGATCGTGTATAGTTTCTTTTAAGTTCACTATATCTTTCTAACGCGCTCTCTTTTGCTAGGTTTTCAACCTGATGGATCCGCCGTCTATAAAAGTTATATGCAATTGCATTTCCAAAGACCGGTATAGACTCTAAAACGCCTAGCCCTAGCTGCTTAATCCCAAAAATCAGCTCCTTCTTATCTTTCTCAAGATTTGATCCTTTTATCGAGTGGTAGACAAGCCGCCCTCCGTTCCATAAGGTGTGCGATAATGCGGCAAGGGCTCTCAATCCACCAGTGATAATACTCAAGCCCGGAACCCAGCAGCATCTGTCAAAGATAGAAGATTTTGTCACCTTTGCACTCACCGAGTCGCGATCCGGAATATAAACAACTGCAGGATATTTCCCGTCTATGTGTCTCTCTAGGGTTCTTGGTTTTATAGAACAATCCACTTCATAATACGGTGTATCTGAAGAACCTATTATGAACATTTCTATCACCCACTCTATTTTCACATCACAAAAAATCTCACTCAGATTGATAACACATTTACTTTTGCGTGACTCTCTTGTGTTGTATCTGAGTGAAAATTAAAGATAGTGTGCAGAAAATAGGTCGGTCTATAAAGTTTTGTCAACTCTTTTACTGCATCGCTGATCTCAATATGACCCTCTTCTGATTGATCTAGCCAATTTTGAAAGTTTTCAGGTTCTTGGATGTGTTGAAAAAGGGATTGATCATAGAGTTTCTCTTTTTCAATCGTCCCGTCGCCCAAAAGCTTCATTTTCTCTTGAACTAATCTTGAGTAATTTTCTTTTTCTTCCGAGTATTTCCCAATTGGGATAAATGCGCGTAAACTGTTCTGTGCATGTTCTTTCATGTGATTTTTGCGATTTATATAAAGAAGATAGGCTATTGCATTCCCAAGAATCGGTATGGCTTCTAAAAGCCCAAGACCAAGTTGTCTAAAACCAAAGGCGATTTCCCTTTTATTTTGACTGACACTTACTCCCCTTGCTGAATGCCAAGAGAACTTAAGAAGACTCCAGATAATGTGAAATATCGCACCAAGAGCTCTAATTCCACCTGTCACTGTACTTAACAGAGGAACCCAACAGAGACGATCAAACCAAGAGGTCTTAACAATCTTAGATGTTACCTTATCTTTTAAAACCGTTGAAGTGTAGCGGTCTTCAAGTCTATTTTCATCTTTCTCTTTTGCTTTATGGCAATCATCAATCGTAGCCACAAGCGAACATTCAACAGAATAATACGGACTTTCTGACGAACCAATGATAAAACTCATCTTCACCCCCTGTTAATCTTATTTTAACAGATTGGTAATTATTTTTTTGATTTTGAGTAATTATAAAAGGCGACACGTAAAAAGGGCGGGATCTCTTCTTTTGAAAGCGTATTTGAAGCTTCAGGTGTTAGATCAGACTTCAGGTAGTCAGGATAGACATTGCGCCAGTAGTGACGCGCATAGTGAGGGTAACGTCTGATAAAATCTTTCATCTCGGAGGGAGTCGGGTCGATCTGGTTGATTTCATCACCTTCCTTAAAAAAGTTTTTCCATCCGATGAATGCCTGGCGTACTTGAATCGGGAGCGCATTAACTGAAAGATCTGCAAGATCTTCATTTGGCGGTCGATTTTCAAGTGTGGTTAAAAGGCTAAGATATCCGTCGGTTGCCCCTTTCCAGTTCTCGGGTTGCCATTCGGTTGAATAGGCAAGAAAGGCTTGGAATTCTTGATTTGGGATCGATCTGTTAAATACATACTCTCCAAGAAAAAATTTCCAAAGGTGATACCGATAGAGAAACTTAGGTGGTGCCGCGACAAATTGATCGGCGTATTTAGGGTCGGGTGTCATTTTTCCTTCAAAGGAGACAAAACCCGGAAGATACCCGATTTCTTTGCTTTGATTGCGGCGCATATACTCTGGATTTTGCCAAAGAAAGAGCGAGAACTCTCGATTTGTGACTTGTAGAAAGGGTTTCTCCCAAAGTCGTGATCTCACTTGATCTAACATCGAGGCTGAAAATATCCAAAAAATTGCAATTAAAACAATGGCGATAAGCACCCAAAGCCAGGAAGCGACTCCTCGCGATGGGGGCTGAATAAAGTTTTTCTCGTTGAGTTTGCCTCGATCAGATGATGGTGGCTGCGCCATTAAACTTAATCTCTTGTTTGGTGATTTTTGATACGATATAAATACTTAAAAGGCTCAAAGCGAAGCCGATCACTGTCGCATGAATTTCAATCGGGATGTAGTGACGATTGATCCACGGCCAAAAAAGCCCAAGAAATCCGCCGACAAGGATACCGGATATTGCACCCGAGCGCGTCGCTCCCTTCCACCATAGTGAGATTAAAACAAGCGGACCGAAAGCAGAACCAAGCCCGGCCCAAGAGTACATGACTGTGTCCATAATAGTAGAGGAGTTAGTGTAGGCAAACATCAGCGAGACAAAAGAGACAATGACAACGCCGGCTCTTGAGGCGCGTACGACCTCTTGACCTTTCGGTGGTTGATTAAAGAAGTTTGCGTATAGATCTTCTCCGATAACAGAGGCGCAGACAAGAATCTGAGAGTCCATTGTGGAAAGGTTAGCAGCAATCACACCGCATAAGATAAATCCGGATAGATATGTGGGGAAAATACTCTTGACCATTTGAGGGAAAATAAGCTGGGGATCAGCTACATTTCCGTTAAAGAACGCAACTGCGACAACTCCGACTAAAACAGAGGCTGTGAGAGCTAAAATCTGCCAGCTCATCCCGAGGTATTTTGACTTTCGCAGTTGTGAGGGATCTTTAATGCCTAAAAACTTTGTAATGATATGTGGCTGGCCAAAATATCCGAGTCCCCAAGCCAAGGCAAGAGAAAACCCTGCATAGACTCCATACCATGAATTGTCCGGAAATAGACTAAAGAAATGCGAATTTCCCGCAGTTGCCATTTCAAAGCGGTTGGATGGATCGGAAATAGAAATATATGCAAAAGTCGGAACTAAAAGGATAACAAAAAAGAGGAAGGTGGCTTGAAAAAGGTCCGTCCAAGCAATTGTCACATATCCTCCGCCGAAGGTATACGCAACGACAACAACAGTAGCAAGCGTAATCCCAAAGTAGTAATTAATCCCAAAGATTGTCTCAAGTAAAAGCCCCATCGCAATGAGCGCTGCAGACAAGTAGTTGGTCAGGAAAATCAAGATCATGACTGCCGATAAGACTCGAATGATGCCTGATTTGTCGTTAAACCGCCGTTCAAAAAAAGTGGAAAGTGTGTAGCTGTCATACTTTTCAGTCGCTTCACGCAGGCGTTTTGCAATAAACTGCCAATTGCAGAACATCCCGGCGCAAAGGCCAATTGCTACCCAAGATCCGGAGAGTCCGACTGCAAAAATTGTAGCGGGCAGTCCCATGAAGAGCCATGCGCTCATATCGCTTGCATGAGCCGATAAGGCTGTGACATAGAAATTTAATGATCGTCCCCCGACAATAAATTCAGCTCCGGTGGTCTGCTTTCGATGAGAGATAATCCCAATGATTGCTAAAATACCAAAATAGATCAAAAAGGCGATTGTGTTTTGTGTAACTTCCATCATTTACCAATATTTAAGAAAATTTACATTAGCCGAATTGAATGAAATTGGCAAATTATTTTAGAAAAATGATATCCTATTTACATGTTAAAGAAAATCGAACAGCTTAAAAAGGTATTTTCCACTTGCTCAACTCTTGAGCAAAAATACGAAAAGATCATGGAGCTTGGGAAAGGCGCTGAAAAGTTACAGCAAGCAGATAAAGTTCCGGAAAACATCGTTCAAGGTTGCCAAAGTGTAATGTACCTCCACACGACATATTCAGATGGAAAGCTCTATTTCACAGCGGAATCAGAGGCTCTTATTTCAGCGGGTCTTGCCTACCTTCTCACCTCTATCTACAGTGGAGAATCACCGGAGACTGTTTTAAAAACTCCACCCGATTATCTCGATGAGCTTCAGATTCCATCCTCCCTGACGCCAAGTCGAGCGAATGGTCTTTACAGCCTCCACTTGCGCATCAAGCAAGAGGCTTTAAAGCAGCTTGTCTCTAACGGTTAGCAGTCACTTCAATATTGTGAATTTCCTGTATCACATCTTGATGATAAATCGAGGGTAGATATCCGGCAATCGATAGCACCTCAGTCATTAATACCATTAGAAAAAAGAGAAATGTCAAAGAAAGCAGCCACCTGCCGCCGGGAATGACGAACTCACTTTTATATCCATATGAATACCTTCCGATCCATACCATGAGTACTGGGATCATTCCATTAAGGATAGAGTCTCCGATCCCTCCTGTTGAATTGAGGGCAAAAAGAAAAATCTTTTCAAATTGTACAGCGAAAAAGTAGGTAGGAATCACGATTAACGCGATCAGCAAAGCAGTCCCCCACCCTTTCTCTTTTACCTTAAGTCCGTCGGATAGAAAATCAAACAGTCCTAAACTAATGCCGAGAAACGAGGTGACCATTGCGAAGAACGCAAAGAATTCGGCTAAATAGAAAACACCAATACCATCTACATTTTGTGCAATATACTCTGTAATCGGTAAATCGCCTCTAGAAAGTGCAGCAGCAAGGCCATTTTCGCCTTTAAGGGGAACAATTCCAAGAACAACAATTTGCCAAATTAAATTAATCAAAAAGGTTAGTGTGGTTCCTCCGATGACTGCCCAACGGAGTTGTCTTGCATTGCGTTTTAAATAGCTTGGCAAACTTGGAATAAGGGTCTGAAAGCTAAAGGCTGTTATAATTAAAGGGATGGTCAGCTGAACCCCAGACCAACGCCCATGGAGAAGGTTTTCCGGATTAATCTCATCGACTGCCATACTCATAAGAAAAAGAAAGCTTCCTATCATCGCAGTAAAAAGCCAGGCGTTTACTCTTCCGACAACACCTTTTCCAAGTGCGATCATCACACCAAACAATAAAACGAAAAGCGCGCAGCCAAGTTCTTTTGATATATGGGCAAACCCCGCCAACTGCAAGCCGCCACCTGCGGTGTAGGCAACAATGGATCCATAGCAGATAAACAGATACAAAACCCACGCAATGATTTTGCCGGGAAGCCCTAAAAACCGCTCGGTCATTGAGATCATATGCGCCCCTTCTTCCATCCAGAGGCAAACTTCAAGTAAAAAAAGAGCAGATAGTGTCATGGCGACCCAACAAATCGCCATCATAGTAATTGAGGGTGCAAGGCCAAAAATTCCTGTACTTAGAGGAAAGGCAAGCAAGCCTCCTCCGATACATGTACCTGCAATCAGGAGCATGGCTGATAAGACGGATCCGGTTGATGTATTTTTCATGGGAAAGAGTGTACCAGATCAAAACATTATATACGAGGATCCTACAAGAGTGTTCGTATTTCTTCTTGAACGCCGCCGGTAATTTCGATGGAGCCGATAGCGGAGAAGACAATATTATACTCTAATCGAATCCCGAAATCCCCCGGAAGGTAGATTCCCGGTTCGATGGAAAAGCATGAGCCGGGAAGTAATCGCCTGTTATCTTTGGTTTCATAGTTATCGAGGTTTGTCCCGTCGCCATGGTCTTTGCTGTCAATGTTGTGTCCTGTGCGATGAAAAAAATAATTTCCATAGCCTGACTTTTCTATCACATCGCGAGCAGCCTTGTCTACTTCCCATCCCATCAACGGTTTAGCTTCTTTCAATAGGTCTGTAGCTTTTTTTTGCGCTTCTCTCACAATGGAAAAGAGCTCTCTTTGCCTTGATGTGGGTTTTGTATCGCATACAGCAACACGGCAGATGTCTGCATAGATACTGCCCGGCACGGCTCTTTTTGCCCAAAGATCAATAAGGACAAAGTCTCCTTTTTGGATCCTAACAGCGGTCTCTTTCTCCGGAATATAATGCGGGTCGGCCGAATGGGCGCCAACCGCGCAAATGGGGCCGGAATCTGTCTCAAGTCCGCGCTTTTGCATTTCACTCAAAATCTCTTGTCTGACATCAAACTCATTAATAGGGACATTTTGCTTTAAGCGCTCTGATATCAAATTCCATGCGTTTTCGACAATCCGATCTAAATGAGAGGCAGCTTCTTTATGCAGTCTTATCTGCTCGAGTGTCAAAGGGGTTTGTAATAATGGGCCTGAACTCACCACCTCAATTCCGAATGTTCGCACAAGGTCAATGGTACCGCCATCGACTTTTGAAAGCGTTGGAAGCGCGCCATTTTTAGAGTACTCCATGGCAATGGTTCGTTTTCCGTCTAAAAGATTTTCAAGAGCAGAGTTAAGCTCTGACCAAGAGTAGTAGACGCGCTCTTCGCCGGGAAGGTGGTTCAGTGGCTGCTTTTCTATTCCATGAACGATTTTTACCGGCTCCCCTTCCCTCGGTATCCAATAGAAAAAGCGTCTTGTGACAAGCTGGGTTTTAATTCCTAAAAACCGACATGCAATGTCGTTGCTCCCTCTAAAATCATACAATAACCATCCGTCGAGCTTGGATTTATGGATTTGTTTTTGAATGGATTCAATGTTCATTTTTTTAAAAAAGCGTTTTGCACACTTTTTCCCCAGAGTTTAAAAAATCGATGAAAATCTTTTTGAATGAAGAGCCATTTAACAAGCGATTTCATCCCGAAGTATGTCCAGATAATATACAGAGTCTCTTTGAAGTGTTCAACCACCATTTCTCTTGTCACATGTCTAAGGTCGTAATCCGTGAGAATATGATTCATAGAGTTTGAGCGTAATCCCCCATACAAGGAGTAGCGGCACATAAAATCAAATCCGCCTCGAAGGTTGAAGTGGGTATTAAATTTGCCAATTTTTTCGAAAACATCGGATCGAATCCAACATGACTGTAAGCTTGTTGGCTGCTGCCCTCTTCTCAGAAGCTTAAGGGTTAGATGCCGATACAAAATCTTAGGTTCCTTGACACCATCGCGAAGCAGAGTGCCACAAAAGACCATGCTGGGTAGGTCCGAGTCAAGGGCTAGCTGCATCATGGTGCGAAGAGTGGATTTATTGACGTAAAAATCTCCCGGAAACATGCAGTTAATATACTGACCGTTTGAGTGCGTAATTCCCTTATTTAGCATTTCATATCTCTGAAATCTTGAGATGGGATGGATATGAATGTGTTCATTTTTAAATCCCTTGACAACTTCAAGCGTTCGATCAGTCGATCCACCATCAATAATGATAATTTCAAAGTTCGGATACTCTTGATCAATTAAGCTTCTCAGCGTTATATCAATAATTTGCGCGCAGTTATATGTCGGGATTATGATACTGACTTTCGGGTACTCATAATCCATATACTGAAAATCATTCTGAAACAATTTTCGCCATATAGGGTTATAGCTATTGAACTGCTGATGAATTTTTGAGTTTTTTGGCATAAAGTCTTCACTCTTTCGTGCATTTGGTGTAACATTTTCTTCTTAAAAGAGAAAGATATCACATGTTGACATTCCAACAAATTTTACAAAACCTAACCAAGTTCTGGGAGAGCCAAGGATGCGTCATCCAGCAAGGATACGACCTCGAAGTTGGGGCCGGTACATTAAATCCCGCAACATTTCTCCGCTCACTCGGACCTGAACCGTTTCGCGTCGCCTATGCAGAGCCGTGCCGAAGGCCGGGAGATGGGCGTTATGGTCAAAATCCCAATCGAGTCCAGCACTACTTTCAGTTTCAAGTACTTCTTAAGCCCTGTCCTATTGAAATGCAAAAGATGTATGTCGACTCTTTAAAATCCATTGGACTAAATCTTTCCGAGCACGACATCAGGTTTGTCCATGACGACTGGGAAAATCCGACGATTGGCGCTTGGGGTCTTGGATGGGAAGTTTGGCTCGACGGAATGGAAGTGACTCAGTATACATACTTTCAAAGCGTCGGCGGTGTTACTTTAGATCCTATTCCGGGAGAGCTAACGTATGGTGTTGAGCGTATTGCAATGTATTTGCAAAAGGTCGACAGCATCTTTGATATTCAATGGAACGAACACTTTACTTACGGCGAAATCTATAAAAATAACGAAGTCGAGTGGAGCAGTTACAACTTTGAACACGCCTCTACTTCGATGTGGCAGCGTCACTTTGATGACTATGAAAAAGAGGCAAAGCGACTTGTTACAATTGGTCTTCCCATCCCGGCTTACGAATTTGTCATGAAAGCGTCGCACGCGTTTAATATGCTAGATGCTCGCGGGGTTGTTTCTGTCACAGAGCGCACCGGTTACATCTCCCGCATCCGCAATCTAGCAAAAGAGATTGCATCGACCTTTATTGAAAGCCGAAAAGAGGCCGGGTATCCGCTTATGGAGACCTTCCCTGTAGAAAAAATTGCGATCCCAAGCGTGCCGAAGTTTTCTGAAGAACTGCTACATCCGAAAAGAGAGTCTGAGGACTTTTTACTAGAAATCGGCTCAGAAGAGTTGCCGGCCAGCTTTGTAACCATTGGGATTCATAATTTAAAAGAGAACATTGAAAAGCTCTTAAAAAAAGAAAGTATCCCGTTTAATGAAATCAAATGCTTTGCGACCCCAAGGCGTCTTGCTGTTTTAATCAAAGAGCTCTCTTTTAAAGTCCCGACGCAAACCACTGAAAAACGCGGTCCGGCACTTCAAACTGCATTTGATGACGCGGGAAATCCAACAAGGGCTGCAGAGGGATTTTTCAGATCAATCGAAAAAGAGCCTATGACGCGCTCTCAAATCGAGGAAGGTTTTGATCCTGAAGTCAAGATTAAAGAGATAAAGGGTAGCGAATATATTTTTACAATTGTAAAAACAGGGGGCGAATCCGTCGCTAAAATCCTTGCTGAAGCGCTGCCAAAACTGATTAAAGACCTTGAGTTTCCGAAAAAAATGCGATGGGACGATCTTCCGGTTACCTACGCGCGCCCTTTACGATGGCTCGTCTGCCTCTTTGGCACTGAAGTTGTCCCCTTTGTTTTAGGGTCCCTGCTCACTGATAGAAAATCAAAGGGTCATTTTCAACTCAGCCCGGATCTCTTCTCTATTCCCGATGCCACCAGCTACGAAAAAACCCTGCAAGAACATAATGTCATTGCTTCGATAAAAAAGAGAAGAGAATCGATTGATCAACAGCTCCGCAAATTGAACGGGACAGTTGTCTCTTATGACAAAGTGATCAAGCAAGTGGTAAACCTTGTCGAAAAACCGTTTTTAATTGTTGGCTCATTTGATAAAGAGTTTCTCAAAGTCCCTAAAGAAGTTCTCATTTCAGAGATGGTCGAACATCAAAAATGTTTTCCTATTGCCAAGTCGAATGGACAGTTGCAAAATCAATTTATCATCACAGCAAACAACACACCGACAGATGAGATTCGAGCAGGAAATGAGATGGTCATCTCCGCACGTCTTTCCGATGGCGCTTTTCTTTATGAAAAGGGGCGCAAAATCTCACTCGACAAACATAGAGAAAAACTTTCTCAAATTACATACATAAAAGGGATGGGAACGCTGCAAGATAAAGCGTTTCGCCTCATGGGCCATGCAGAGGTCCTTCAACGCAAACTTGGGATCAGTAGTTACACGCAATGTCGAAGAGCCGCTCAAATATGCAAAGCGGATTTAACAACGGAAATGGTCTCCGAGTTTCCGGACCTTCAAGGGGTCATTGGAAGATATTATGCAGAAGATCAAGGGGAAGACTCTGAAGTGAGCTCTGCGATTGAAGAGCATTGGATGCCAAAGGGGGAGGGTGCAGAGCTCCCGCAAACGGAGACGGGCACACTGTTAAGTATGGCCGATAAAATAGACAACTTATTAAGTTGTTTCTCTGCTGGATTAAAGCCAACGTCTTCAAGCGATCCTTACGCTCTTAGAAGACAAACCATCGGGCTCATTAGGATGATTTTGAAAGGAAAATTCACGTTTGATCTTCTCGATATCTTATCTCAATGTTGCCAAAATTTTGAACCTTCCCGCATGCAGCAGCCAAAGAATGTTCTTGGTGAGTTAATGGATTTTATCCGCCCACGGATTAAAACCGTCTTTTTAGAAGAGGGCTTTAGAAAAGATGAGATTGAAGCGACTCTCTCTTCGGGGATGCGAGACATCTTCGATGCGTATTGCAAAGTCAAAGCGCTTCACCAGTTCAGAGAGCATTCGGATCAGTTTCCCCTTCTTTTTGAAGTATATAAACGCGCGAAAGGGCAACTAGTCGATCAACAATTGCATACTTTCAAAAAAGAGCATCTCAAAGAAAATGCGGAAATTACACTCAACCAAACTGTTGATCACATTCAACCGCGCTTTGAAAATGCCTTGAATGAACGTAATTACGAAAAAGCGTATCAAATGGTTGCCGAGATTCAACCTCCCTTAAGTAAACTTTTTGAAGAAGTTAAAATCTTAAGTGAAGATGAAGAGGTAAAAATGAACCGACTGGCTCTTTTGCAAAAGGTATTCGGCCTTTTCGGCTCCCTTCTGGACTTTAGTCAAATTCAGGAGTAAAGAGAGTCATCAGGTGATTTTTTCGACATAAAACATCAGCCAATCTAAAAATGATGCAAAGGAGAGGTTATCTCCTGCCGGCTTACTTTTCATTTCCGGTATATCAATTGTGTTCGACTCGGAGGAGTAATAGACATTACCCATCTCCTCTACAGGATACCAAGTGGTCCAAAAGCACTGATAATATGGCATCCCAAACGACTCATAGAAAGGAATTAAGGTACTCGGATCCACAGGGTCGCCCTTACACGTTGTTGGAACACCTTGATCTTCAAGCAGCTTTTGAAACTTTCGAAAATTTGACGGCATTTTCTCAACCGGAATCAATCCTGTTGTATCGGTTGCCTTCCAAAAGCCATTATGGATCTGCAAAAATGCCAGGTAATCTTCAGGGAAAATAAAACTTGAAAACTCTTCTTCCAGAAAGAGCAGTTGATCTTCTTGCGCAGGCAAGGCTCCCCTAAAATATCCGGTGTTTCCCTTTCGCATATAGATCAAAAAAGGCTCGCAAGGTAAATCCTCAGATTGCTGAACTAGATAAACAGCAATATCGTTTAATGAGTCAAAAAACTTTGTGATCTGTCGGTCAAGATAGGGCTGGTAGGGAATTTTAGATATCCAAAAGTCTCGATGAAAGTCAATGCGATCCTCGGGAGAAAGTTGGGCAAGCTCATACCAGGCTCTGGGTAAAAGTGGATAATGCATTGAGATCATTTCCCAATTCACATCTATAATTTCATCCATTGGAATCACTCGCAAAGGTGGGCTTCCATAGATACGAAAAAAATCCTTAGCTATATAATCATCCATGATTCTTTCCGCTATTGGTAAAAACAGGTATTAAAATTCTCTGATATAAAAGCATAAACCAACTTCTATCAAAAAATGACTTTCATGTGTATAGTAATCCGATCATGTTTGTATTTTTTTCTCGCGCGCCCGCGCTTCTCTATGGGATTTTTGCAGTTTTCGGATGTGCAGTCACACTAGCAGATGAGAAGTGGTTACCCCTTACGATCCTCGGGATATCTGCTTATCTTGCTAAACAAAGAGGTATTGCAGCTCTATTGATTGCCAGCATTGCTGCAATGACCACATCCATTCAATACCAATTCCCCAAAGAGACGGAGCGTGTCGAAAATGGGCATTTACAAATATCAAAAATTGAAAAGCAAGCCGGTAGATTCAGTTCTACTTGGGTCTATAAGGGACTTATTTCCAACACTCCATGCTACCTTTCATTGCCGCAAAAAAAGGATTCAATAAGACCGGCTGCCGATTCAGACTATCTGGTTTCCGGCACATTAAATAAAAGTCCTCGGGGACAGTACTTTTTTAAGCCTGACATTAAGAAGCCATGGACTAAAGTCAAAAACCATCTCAGCCTTGCTGAAATGCGATTTCAAAAAAAGAGAAAAGTCAAAGAGGTGATCAAAAAGAATTACCGAAACAAAAAAGTGGCTGTTTTACTTCAAGGCCTCTCGACAGGAGAGTTTGATGACGCAGAAATGAAAAGAGATTTTTCGCGCTTTGGACTCCAGCATTTGATGGCAATTTCCGGTTTTCACTTCTCACTTTTAGCTGCAATTTTTGGAGGGTTTGCAAGTCTTATCTTTCGAGGAAGGTTAGCAGAAGGATCTGTTCTTCTTGGGATGAGCACCTACTTTTACTTTCTTGGCCCCAGCGCCTCTGTCATTCGCGCATTTTGTGCCATATTCTTGCGTGGAATGGGGAAGCTAATCGGTCGAGAGTTGATTTCGCTAAACGCTCTTGGGATTGCACTGCTTATCATTGCAATCTTTAATCCCCCTATGTTCTTTGAGTGTGGATGCATCTTTAGTTTTTGTATTACTGCCTCTATCTTACTGTACTCATCGCTTTGCGATGAAATGTTGACACATTGGATACAGGATCGCCCATTTGAGCAAGTGATGCAGATGCCTTTTATCGATAGGACCTGCTTCTATTTTCTGATTCTTTTGAGAAAGGTTATCGCTCTTGCCTGCGCAGTTAATGTTACAGCAATTCCATTAACCCTCTACTTTTTCGGGAAATTCCCAATCTTGAGTATCTTTTACAACCTATTCTACCCCTTTGCTATCAGCCTTTCGATTTTCATGTTACTCATTGGAATGGCAGCGGGATTTCTATTTCCAACAGTTGGTCTTCTTGTTCACGCAGTGAATGAAAAATATACGGAGATCCTGTTGGACCTAACTGAGAATATGCCGTTAAGTCTCGACCTCACGTTGACATCCCCTGAAATCGCTCCGTTTGTGATTACAGGCTATCTATTTCTTGTTTTTGCATATGGAATTTACATGTATGACACGCAAAAAGAGAGAGTTGATTGGATAAGTTAGCTCTCACCTTCAAAAGCCAACTGAGTTAGACTGCTGACCTCTCGAAGCAAAAGCTTGTTCTCTAAACGTTCGAACTTGGGGTCAATATTTCCATTAAAATACAAAGAAAGTTTTTTACCAAACTCCCTTGCCTTATAACGGTCAACCGTTGCAAACGTGAAGCTGACAGTGGCAGAGACTGTACAAACAATAGCAATCCCAAGACCGGCAGTTGCAAATGTGATAACTACAATTGTTGCGATCTTGGCCGCCAAGATTACAACGCCGGTGATTGATGAGTGTCGTAGGTATTTAAGCCGATCTTTTGCCAGATCTAAAGCTTCAGTCCCATTACCTTCAATCATTTTATCATACAGACGGTTTGCGTTTTGTTCATTTAAATCTAATATTTGAAGATCATCTGGTTGAAGACGGGATAAGTCATTTAATGTATTCTTTAACTGATACAGCTTCCATATTTTCTCAATTTTTTTAGCGAGAACCACAGAGAGAAGAACAGTGGCAAGCATTTCTAGATACTCTGTAACAAAGAGAATATGGTCAACGGATTTCCAAACTTTGTTGACAAGTACAATGAGGGCAGACAAATCCGAGGAGAATGAGCAGAGTTTAACCGCTAAGTGAGACCAACCTTTAAAGTGTACAACTGAATCGTACATATCAACAAAGGTAAAGAAGATAAAAGGTAAATTTAGCGGATTTGCAACTGCTTTAAGGAAACCGGAAGCAGTATTTAATTGCTTAACTTTTCTACCCACTATCGAACAATGGAGCGCAACTACGCCCAAAAAACCTTTAAAGTGAGTAAGTGCGTTCATAGCCACTTCTGTTGTCAATGTATTTACGCTAGTCGCACTGCTTAATTTCACCTGCGGTTCCTCAGAGGGAAGCGCGTCGGGTACAATAGGTGAAAGCTGTGGATCTTCGAAAAATGTGGGTATTGATTCAGAAGCAATCATACAGAAACCTATTACTCATAATAAAACTAGATGTAAGAATAATTTACATTTATTAACAAACAATAAAGATTTCGCATTAATTAATTTAAAACTTACAACTAAGTCTAATCTTTAAATTTATTTCTTATTTACTGAAATTCGGTAAAAAACAGAATAGGTTAACCATCAAATGGTTAACCTGGATTCTTTTTCGATTTTGAGTATAAAATCATACAAAATTGAACAGTTTAAACGTGTTCGGAGAGTTTTGTATTTACTTTCTACCCAATCTCTTTCGATCGTTTTCTAAAAGATACTGTTTTCTTAGGCGTATGGATTCAGGGGTCACCTCGATTAATTCATCTGACTCGATGTAACCAATCGCTTTCTCTAGAGTAAATTTCTCAGGAGGGGTAAGCACAACATTTTCATCCGTACCGGAAGCGCGGACGTTGGTCAATTGCTTTCCTTTAGTTAGGTTGACAATCATATCATTTTCCCGACTGTGCTCACCAACTACCATTCCTTCATAAATTTCGTCACCCGGAGCTGTAAACAGTTTCCCGCGAGACTCGATATTGAAGCTGGCATAGGCGTTCGCCTTCCCTTTATTCATAGAGATTAGAACCCCTCGTTGACGTCCGGAGATCTCTCCTTTCCAAGGCGCATAGGCGTCAAAGGCGTATGTCAAAATTCCAAGCCCTTTTGTTGAGGTAAGGAATTCATTGCGATATCCCATTACTCCGCGCGTCGGAACTAAGAACTCAAGCTCTGTCATCCCTTCACTATTTGTGTGAAGAAGCTGCATTTCGCCTTTGCGTCTGGATAACTGATCGATAATTGCTCCGGAAAATTGCTCCGGTACATCGATAGAGACGCGAGAAACCGGTTCACATTTCTTGTCATCAATCTGTTTTAGAATAACTTTTGGCTTTGAAACGCAAAATTCGTATCCTTCGCGTCGCATTGCTTCCAATAAAACCGAAAGGTGAAGCTCTCCACGACCGGCAACAGTCACAGAGTTTTCCCCTTCAGTGATTTGATAGGAGATATTTGCTCTCTGCTCGCGCAGTAAACGGTCACGAATTTTATTCA
This sequence comes from Waddliaceae bacterium, assembly GCA_040880105.1. Classification (GTDB taxonomy): domain Bacteria; phylum Chlamydiota; class Chlamydiia; order Chlamydiales; family SLOH01; genus SLOH01. Next base: position 23,650 of record JBBDJA010000006.1, read on the forward strand.
TCGTCACATGTTTTCCGCTTTGTCCGACAAAAGGACCGTCATTTACAAGAATATCAATCGAAACAGTCGGCTCTTCCAGTTCAATCGGAGGCAGTTTCACAACCGCTTTCGGGTCGCAAAGCGAGTCGCCAATTGTGACTTCAGGAATTCCCGAAAGACAGACGATGTCTCCGGCTGCAGCCTCTTCCATCTCAATTTTCTGAAGACCTAAATGTCCCTCAACCTTTGTAATCGTGCATTTTGACTCTTTGCCGTTGCGATCTAAATGGACAACTTGTGTACCTTTACTCACTTTCCCGTCTAAGATTCTTCCGACAAGCTGTCTACCCAAATAATCGTCGTAGGAAATTGCGCCCGCTTGAATTAAAAACGGCTTTTCGCGGTTACCTAGCGGCGCTTCGACATGGTTGATTATCATTGTAAGCAGCGGGCGTAAATCATCTTTTGGATCACTCAGCTCTAGCTGCGCATACCCTTTTAGTGCCGATGCGTAGGCGTGCTTGAAATCCAGTTGTTCATCAGTTGCACCTAGCTCAACAAAAAGGTCAAAAGTCTCATTCAATACGCGATCAGGATCGGCATGCGGTCGATCGATTTTGTTTACAATCACAAGAGGCTTAAGTCCCATTTTTAGCGATTTCGACAAAACAAAACGGGTTTGCGGCATCGGACCTTCTTGGGCGTCAATAATCAAGATAACAGAATTCACCATCCCTAAAATCCGTTCCACTTCTCCAGAGAAGTCCGCGTGGCCCGGAGTATCGATCAGGTTGATCTTATAATCTCCATAAACAATCGATGTGTGCTTGGAAAATATCGTGATTCCACGCTCTTGCTCTTGGTCATAAGAATCCATGACTCTATCTGGAACCACTTGATTATCCCGATACACATTCGATTGTTTCAGGAGTCCGTCAAGTAATGTTGTCTTGCCATGATCGACGTGCGCGATGATAGCGACATTTCGTATTTTTTCTGGTGGGTAACTTTTCATGAGATGAATTCTACACTATTCCATCTTATTTTTCACTATATTTTTCACATATCTCGCTTGACGAAAAATGAAGATTTCGTTTAAAACTTTAACCTTATTCACGGCGATCGTAGCTCAGTTGGTTAGAGCACTGGATTGTGATTCCAGGGGTCGCGGGTTCGAGTCCCGTCGATCGCCCACTTTTCTTTTGGAGGCCGCATTGACTATTATCGAGGCGTTGATTTTAGGGGCCATTCAAGGAATCACAGAGTTTCTCCCCATCAGTTCATCCGGCCATTTGATACTAGGACAGAAGCTTTTTGGCTTTGAAAAACTCGATCAATACATTCTATTCGACCTCATTTGTCATATCGGAACGCTGCTTCCGATCTGCTTGTTATTTTCAGAGCAACTGAAAAAAGTTTTTTCGAAGAAAGTCATCTTAGGAACGCTTCCGCTTTTCCCGCTACTGCTGATACTATCGCCTATCAAATCTCTCTATAACGACCCCAAGTATCTTGGGTTTTTCTTTTTGCTAACGGCTTTACTTTTACTAATGGGAAGATGTGTTCGCATCAAACGAATGAATAACATCTTCGATGCTATTATCATCGGTGTTTTCCAGGCGCTTGCGATACTTCCGGGTGTCTCACGCAGCGGAGCTACCATTTCATCGGCAAAGTCTCTTGGATGGTCGAATGATGACGCGGTGCAATTTTCCTTTCTGCTTGCAATACCTGCAATTCTCGGCGGCATGGTCGTTGAGTCCGTCGCATTAATGCGCACTCCACAGCCTTTACTCGACCTCTCTGTCTACACCGCAGGTTTTGTCTCCTCAATGATTGTTGGATTTGTTGCACTTGGCTTACTTGTTCAGCTCGTAAAAAAAGAGAAACTCCACTACTTTGTATGGTATTGCATAATTTTAGGCACATACACTCTTTGGACATTTAGGACATGAGCAGAAAAAAGAAAAAGAATAAGAATAAGAAAATCATAAAGGCAGCGCCCCAGTCTGAGCATCAACCTCAGAAAACCGGACTTTTACTCCTCTTCTTATCCATTGTCGGATTTGCAACTGTCTATAATTTTGCTTATGGACAAGAGATGAAAAGCTGGCTAGGCATTATAGGCTACAGCATCGGCTGGACGCAGCTTGCATTTCTTGGAATTGGCAGTTATATTTTTCTACTGTTTATCGCTTGGTGGGGGTGGCGTCTTCTGTGGAAAAAACCCATTAACAACCCATGGAATAAAATTGCTCTTATCGGGACTTTAATTCTTTCTTTAGGAATTCTTCTCTCATGGAGTGAAGATTTTGCACCTGACACCGCGACTGCTATCAACGATCTTTTTTACAGCAAACTATGGCAGCGTCGTCTACATTTTCATTTAGGTGGAGCATTTTTTTATTACCTCTATCGCGATTTACCCAATGCTAACTTCCTTTCCATACTTGGGAAATGGGGTGTATTCTCCTTTTTTTCAATTACAATCTTTTACTGCATCCTCAATATCTTAAAAATTTCTCCGCTTGCTTTCGCGATCCGACTCTACCATTACTTGAGAGAGAAATGGCACCTGGCAAAGGAGGAAGTGAACGATCAACGCTGGGTAAAAGTCAGCATTCCAAAAGATGAGTATGGATCGAACGACATGATGGAGATTCAACCGAGAAAGGCATTCAACGACAGGCCATCAATCAGCGGTCATACTCAAATTGACCTAGAAAAAGAGTTAACTAAAGAGTATGAAAAAGAAGATGTAAGAGACACCAAAATGCAGGTAAATGAGATCGCTCCTGCACCGAAGCTTAAGCCAAGAAAACAGGTCATGTATTCAAAGCAAATCGAGACCGGTAACTTTACCGGATTCAAACTCCCCTCTCTTTCTCTACTCTCAACTCCGCCTAAGGTTGACCAATCGAGTTTAAGAAAAGACTTGAAGCGACAAGCCGAGGTGCTAGAAGAGACACTTGTCAGTTTTGGAATTGAAGCTAAAGTCGGGCAGATTAACTGCGGACCGACCATTACCTCCTTCGAAGTGCATCCGGCCATTGGTGTTAAAGTCCAAAAAATTAAAGCATTGCAAAACGATATCGCCTTGAATATGGAGGCGGAATCTATCCGTATTATTGCGCCGATTCCTGGAAAAGCTGCAATCGGAATCGAAGTCCCCAACCCAAATCCACAAACAGTTAGCTTTAAAGAGATTCTTTCTGCTTATCAAAAGAGCGGAACAAAACTTAAAATCCCGATCCTTTTAGGAAAGACCGTCTCCGGGGAATATGTGATGAGCGATCTTGCTAAAATGCCGCACTGCATTATCGCAGGTGCTACCGGTTCCGGGAAGTCTGTCTGTATTAATACAATTGTCATGTCGATCTTAATGAACGCGAAACCAGATGAAATTAAGCTCATGATGGTCGACCCTAAGAAAGTAGAGCTTACCCCATACACTCGCCTCCCCCACATGCTCTCGCCTGTGATCACCGAACCACACGGTGCCTGCACGGCTATGCAGTGGCTTGTCAAAGAGATGGAGAAACGCTACGAGATCTTAAAACTTGTGGGTGTTCGAAACATCGACGGCTTTAATCAAAGAAAAGTAAATCAAGAGTTCGAAGAGACGCTTGGCCCTGAAATCCCGGAAAAGATGCCGTATATTGTAGCCATCGTAGACGAACTTGCAGATCTTATGATGGTCTCCAGTAATGAAATGGAAACATATATTGCCCGCATTGCGCAGATGGCAAGAGCTGTCGGCATTCATCTCATCCTTGCTACCCAGAGACCTTCACGTGAAGTGATCACAGGGCTCATTAAGGCAAACTTCCCAACACGAATTGCTTTTAAAGTAGCCAGCCGAATTAACAGCCAAATTATTCTCGACGAGGTCGGTGCAGAAACGCTTCTTGGCAATGGAGATATGCTGTTTCTACCTCCCGGCACCTCTCACCTTACACGGGCACAAGGCGTCTTTGTGAAAGACCAAGACATTAACTCAGTTATTGATACTATCTGCAGCCAAGCGCCGACAGACTATGTGATCAAATCCTTTGATGATCCGGATATGTTCTCAGACCTATCAGCACCCAACCCCTCTGATGTCGACGCCCTTTATGAAAAAGCCTATGACACAGTGGTTTCTACAAATAACGCCTCAACCACCTTCCTACAGCGTAAGTTGAAAATCGGTTACGCCAGGGCTGCCAGCCTCATTGACCAGCTAGAGCAGCACGGGATTGTTGGCCCTGCCAATGGATCCAAAGCGAGAAAGATTCTTGTTAAGCAAGACTCAGAGATGGATGACTAAGAATTTAAAGAAACCATTTCCTGCTCTTCAAGCGCACGCACTGATAGAATAACCAGACAAATAGTCGTTAACGAGACGAAAAGCATCGCGCTAAAAATCGGAACGATCGAATTATTTGGAAGAAAACTTGTCCCGGTGATCACAAATGAAATTACAACATTTTTTACAAGACTAAGAAAGGAGGAAGTAAATCCTTTACTTCCCGAGCAGTCGAGTAAAAGAGTCGCTGCAGATATAATCACAAATGTGCTGCCCAAGCTAAATAAGCAAACAGCAAACACCGTTACCCACGGGCCTGACAGAACTTCAAAAATCATAAACAAACAGATCACGCTATATAATACAGCAACCCATAGACCCATCTGAAGCGTTTTTCTAAGCCCTGTCACCTTCACAAGAGAGCGGTAGATAAGCGTGCCAACGCACTGAAAAATGACCGGAACTGCCTGAACGAAAGAAAAGGAGAGCGAATCGAATTGATATAAATGGTAATAGAGAAAAGAGCCGTTTACTGTAAAAATTGCACCAACCGTAACAGGGACAGCATGTGTAAACGCAAGAGCAAGTGCAAGTTTTGAGGTAAATACTTTTTGCAAACGCGGAATAATCGGCTCTTTGTCCCCCCCCTTGCAAGTCTCAGGCATATAAAAGGCAATACCCCACGCAATCGGGATTAAGCTAATAAATAGTAGCCAAAAGATCATGCGCCACCCAAACCACACAAACACCTGAGCCCCGATAATTGGCGCAGTTGCAAAAGCAACAGGAAACGAGAGTGCATAAAGCCCCATATAGCGAGCGAGTTTGATACCCGTAAAGAGATCGGAGAGGATTGCGCTATTTAAAACAAGCACCCCTCCGACACCAAGCGACTCAAGAAACCGCCCGAAGAAAAACCATGCAACCGACTGGCTCATTGCACACATCATCATTCCGGTAAAAAAGAAAAAGAGAGAAAGCAGAAGCAACGGACGACGACCATACAGATCAGATAAATGGCCCACTGGAATCCCAATCAGTCCCGAGGCAAGAGGCCCAAGTAGAAAGGTCAGTTTTATCATATGATCCGAGACAGAAAAGACCTTTGCCAATTGCGGTGCGATTGGAATATAGATATCCAAACTTGAAACTACAATAAATGTCATTGCAAAGATTAGTAGAACAATTGTGTTCTTATTCATGTAGTTTCTCCGTTACCAGCCACTTATCTTACCATTCTTTTAAATTAATTACCTGACCCTAACGTGAATTTTGCTACTAAATCTTGACATTGGATAATGATTTAGGTTAAATTGTTCCCTCGCTCGGATGGTGGAATGGTAGACACTAGGGACTTAAAATCCCTTGGGAGCAATCCCGTGCAGGTTCGAGTCCTGTTCCGAGCATGCCAAACCGCGAGAGAGCTCATGTTGCCAACAACTTGGGGCTCTCTCATTTTTTTACCCCATTCTCCTAACGATTCCGTATTCTTCCACATGCCTAAACAGTAAGTTAGCAAGAAACTGCCTTGTCTTTTGAAATTCTGTTTAAGTGACAAAAATCACCTGCCTTTCAATCGTTCTGTCACTTTAATTCTTGTTATATGCAAGGCAATATGCCTCATATTGACCGTCTATTAGATCTAGCGTATTGATTTTACTTTCTTCAATCCACGCATATTCAATATGCTCTCTTTGATTGAGTTGAATTTTGGGAATTTTATCCAATGTGTATTGAAATAGATGCAGCCGGTAGTTGCAGATAGGATGATGAACATAAAGCTCATTGAGGTACTCAATCTTATCTTTGAGAGGAGTCCATGAAAGCTCTTCCATCAACTCTCGCATCAAAGCATCTACTATTAACTCCCCGTCTTCTACCTTTCCTCCAGGTATACACCACTGTAAGGGTGCAACTTGCAAGTCAGCTCGTTTAAGCATTAGTATTTGCTCTCCTACCCTCAAAAAAAGCGTCACAACTTCGATTGAATAATGAACATCCACTTGCGGTTTCTCGTGCAATCTAAGCGCCATAAGCCTTCAACGTGATTTCTCTTTTTTTTTGCTTGGTTACCACAATCAATCCCCTCTAATAAAACCCGATTCTATAGATCACTTATATCGTACCCATATCGATTCGCCATCTCAACAATATTATAAAATAGATCTTCATCTACTGCATCTCTTAAGTCATCCCAGGTGTAGACATCCAGATATCTTCGAGTATTTGTGTTTGTTGGGATCTCTTCTAGAATTAAAGGATCCAATTGAATTTCAAGCCGTGCGGCCATCTCGTCAATTTGATTCTCAATATCTTCAATTCTATAAGTCCACTCTGCTTTCTCTTCTGCAAGTAAATTCCAGTAATACCAGTACTTTGCTCCTTTAACAATTTTAGGATCGTTCAAATTAATTTCAGGAACGAAAGTCATGATGTACTTCCATGAAGCAAGTGGCTCATTCCCAGCTGAAGCGATTGTCTTAAGTGGATGTCTGACTTGATGAAAAATATGTTGAAATCTATACAGGTTTGCGCCCGGTCCCCAGGGAGTATTAAATGCATCCCCTGCCATTGTCCAAGAAACGACCCCAAATAGTCCATCACGCTCGTGCCCCACATTTAATTGATTCAATTTAAGGAATTTTGTAATAAATGTGGTTCCGCTTCGAGCGCATCCTGTAATCATCAATGATCTCTCTTTGAATTTCCCTTTGCTCTTTTCAAGTTTTTCTTGGAAAGCAGCCTCAACACTGTTCTCAAACTGATGATATGCAGCTCCTTGTAGTGAACATGAAACCGTACAAATAAAAAAAAGCAATTGGTTAATCTGTTGCATAAATAGCTCTACTGTTGTGATTGTCTTCTCAGGAACATAATGGTTTTAAAATTTTCTTACAAAAAATTATTATAAGTATCATCACGGCACGGGGCTCACTCTGATATTTCTCCACTCAATTGTAGAGTGACTAAAATGGATGCTGGGAGAATTTGATAAAAGAAGCGATGCGATTTTTGACGAAGAAATCAAAGCATTTGCCGATTCTCACTCCCTCTTTCGCTATTTTCCTCAATCCTCTAGGGAGAACACCCGCCTAAGCGTAAAAAAAATCATAAATACGCTTGTCTATGTCGTCAAAAAAATCGTTATGTGCGGTCCTGCAAAGCTTACGTACGAATCCACAAATCAATTCCAGTTATTTGGCGTTAAGAGAGGGAATATCATCTATGAAGATTTTGAGTTCTTTTAATTATTATTATACCCACTTCTAATACATGCTCAGAGATACCGTCTGATATAAACAGTAAAAGACCAGGCAACCCATCTTTTTCCTTTCATGTTGATTTTGTTGTACTTAAATACATTAAGTCATTATATAATAAATACAGATCATCCCAGTGAAAAAAACAAAACATCAACTTAAATATTCATTATAATGTTATAATGAAATAAAAACAGTATTAAAATGGCTAATATTCCACCGTTTTCCGGATCCAAATGGGAACTATCAAGTGCTTCAGCAACCCCCTCTGGCTCAGCAAGTGGCTTCTTTTCAGATGAACTCACTCCAAGAATTGACCATTTGTATCAACAAATTCAGTCTTCAGCCCCTCTGCCCTCTTCTGTTAGATCATCTCCCAGTTTTAGCTCCCTTAGACTTGATGTTTCCGATGATGAGAATGTATCTCCTATGGTGAGTCCAATCGTGTTCTCTGGAGATGATGAAAGTCAATTCGCAAGCCCAATCTCCGGATTATCTATTAAAACAAGAGATTTGGGGCGACGCATTTTAAGTTCAAACTTAAATACCGTACCAAACGTACTCCTTGGTTATGAATCAACTGCGATTGATCATGTGAAGCAGCTCCTCTACAAGCAAGCAGACACACTTTGTGAACCTAACCCTGAAATTCTAAGCGATGAGGAGAAGGAATTGATCAACATAAGGTATGACAGCATGAAAGCTGTAGGAAGTGGAAATACAAAACCTAAATTCCTAGTAAAATCTGACTTTGAAGAGGGAAAACAAATTGGGTCAAGTGTAAGGGTTGCGATTGTAAAACCATTAACTTCTTTAAATAAAGATCAAAAAAACGCAATTAAAATGATCGTACAACGCAATATCGAAAGCATTAGATCAAGTATAGATTCAGACGCTAAGATTGTAGATGTGATAGAAAAAAGCGGAATCCATCAAGAACTTGGAACTTATTCCGGCATCAATGAATCCGATCTTGCCATCAGAGAAATTATTGCATATTTAATTGGTAAGGATCTCGGTGTTCCAACAACTGTAGTGCGTATGGTGGAGCATGAGTTAAAAACTTGCCAAAAATTCATTCAGAACATCGGTACAGGTCGGAAAGTCGGTGAGATCTTTCCGGATAAACTTGGAACAAAACAGGATACCGATCTTATCTCCTTTCAGAAAATGGCTGTTTTGGATGCTCTGTTGTATAATCGGGATAGAAACCCGGGTAATTACTTAATCACTGAAATCAAGGTGGGAGAGGACTTAAAGTATGGTTTTGTCCCAATCGATCATGGAAACACTTTACCAAAAGGTCTGCCTTTCGACCCAAAGGAACACCACTGGGAAAAATGGGAAGTTGCAAGTGAACCTATCAGTCCTGAAATTCGCGGTATTATAGACAAAATCACATGGAAATCTGTCTCTAAGTCACTTCAAAAGTATCCAAATATTGATAAAGCCACAAAAGCTGCGCTTTGCTTTCAATTACACCTAATTAAGGCTCTTTTCGCAAGTAACGACAAAATTACCGCTCAACAACTTGTTGATGAATCGTCTCGTTTTCTTGCCCCTAAAGACGGGCGTAAAGAGTCTATTGAAAGTCAATTGAAAGCCTTTGAGGAAAATGAAGATGATTTTGTTGAGAAAATCTCATTATATATAAGCGAAGATTTAAAATAAATACGGAGAAAATAATGCCTACTCTATTCAATAATCTTAATAATAAAGTGATCTCATTTGACGATGATGATTGGCCCACTTTTCATAGTAAATTTTTTGAAAATGAAATGTTTACTTCAGGAATTGACATACCGGTATACATCCAAAATGAATACGAATTTGAAGGCAAAAAACTCTCCACAGTCTATCCACCTAAACCCATAGAAAATCCCGATAAAGATGATAAAAAAATTGCAGGTCTTTTCAAAAAGGCTCTAGTTGAGTGGTATTACCCTATAGAGCTGAAAAAAGAAGGGTTTTATTGGAATAAATGAGCAGAAGAGTTAAACGAAGTTTCAGGTTCAAACAGCAATCTGAAAAAACTGCCCCGCTTAAGTGAAAATAACTCTTAGGGGCCTGTTTGAAAAGTGCTAGAAGCATCCTGTAAAGTAAAAAGCGCTTATCCTTTTTTAAAGAACTCATCCACCTAATACTTAATATCGACAAATGTATGATCTGGGTTTTGCTGGATCGCGTACTGCTTCTCCCAAGGTGTACTAAACAGGCCCATTAGCCTTTCAAAGCGATCCTTAACTAAAAGAGAGGAGAGCGGTTTTTTATACGCTTCAATATCTCCCTCGATCCATGAGCTGCATTGGAAAGGAAGCGAGGTAAGTTCAGTTTCAACCCGGTATTCGTCTTTGAGTCTATACTGCATGACTTCAAACTGTAGTTGGCCTGCAGCGCCAAAAATCAAATCGCCATGAAGATCTGTTGGATAGAGTATCTGAATCGCTCCTTCCTCGGAAAGCTGCTTGACTCCTTTATCAAAGGTTTTTCTTTTACTGACATCTTTGGGTCTAAGCCTTGCAAACGTTTCAGGTTGGAACTGAGGCAGGGGCTTAAAGTCAAAGCCGCCTGATACTGAAACTGTGTCGCCAATGTGGAACATTCCGGGGTTAATCACACCGATGATGTCCCCGGCACACGCCGTCTCAAGAGTTGTTCTTTCTCCTGCAAACATGCTTTGAGGCCTTGAGAGTCTAATTTCACGCTTTAAGCGGTGATGCTTTACAAAAGAGTCTTTCTTAAACTCCCCGGAACAGATACGAATAAAAGCCAAGCTATCGCGGTGCTTAGGATCCATATTGGATTGAATTTTAAAAACATATCCACTAAATGGGGTTTTAGTGGGATCTATAAATACCTCTTCCCCTGAATGCCCATCGGCAAAACGGCCGTATGGAGAAGGAGCCAAGTGAATAAACGCGTCAAAAAAGGGCTCGATTCCAAAATTTGATAGTGCGGATGCAAAAAACACAGGTGTGACTTTACCCTCGATAAAGCTCTCATGGCAAAACTGATTACCGGCATCATCTAGAAGTGGAATATCTTGTGTTAACTGCTCATACTGTTCATCATCGATTAGGCCGCGCTTTTTTGCCTCGTCTAATTCATACTCATGAACAGTTGCTCGATCCCCGCTACCGGCTGTTGAACGTGTAAAAATTTGGCATTTATTTTTTGAACGATCATAAACACCTACAAACTCCTTTCCGGAACCGATTGGCCAATTATAGGCATAAGATTCAATACTCAACGCAGATTCAACTTCAGCCATTAGGTCTAAGGGATCTCGGCCCGGCATATCCATTTTGTTGATAATCGTCAGCACAGGAATCTTTCGAAGACGACAAACTTCAAATAATTTACGTGTTTGCTTTTCTACTCCTTTTGCCGCATCGATGACCATAATCGCGCAGTCAGCTGAAGTGAGAGTTCGATAGGTATCTTCTGAAAAGTCTTCGTGTCCGGGAGTATCCAGGATATTAATCACAATACCTTTATAGTCAAACTGCATCGCTGAGGCTGTGATTGAGATCCCGCGATCTTGCTCAAGAGCCATCCAATCAGATGCTGCCATTTTCCGACCTTTTCGACCTCTGACCATTCCGGCGGTCTGAATTTGCCCGGAATAGAGTAGTAATTTTTCTGTTAAAGTTGTCTTTCCGGCATCAGGATGGCTAATAATTGCAAACGTGCGTCGAAGGGAAATTTTTTTAGATAAATCTGATTCTGTATGGCAATTCAAAAGTGATCTTTGTGTTTGTTTTTTGTGAAATTTAAATTTAAATAATAGTTTATTATAACGATAAAGTCAAGGCTTGATTTCTATTTACAAATCAGATTCTTTACTATTTTTTGGAATATAGACATACGAAAGCATTCCGAGTATGAGACCGAAAAAAAAGAGAATCACTTTAGGATGGGCCGAGGCAAGAGATGTAATAGAAGGGCCCGGACAAAAGCCCACGATTCCCCAACCGATCCCAAAAATTGCGCTGCCAATGAATAATCGGTAACTAATCTCCCCTTTAGGAAGAAGAAATGTATTTTCACCCTTTGGGAAAGATCCTAAAATGCACTTTTGCAAAGGAAAATAGACTCCAATCGCGCCGATCATTACCACAAGCAGACTCGGATCCCAATTCCCCAGGAGATCTAAAAAAGCCAATATTTTTTGCGGCCGGGTCATTTGAGAGATTCCAAGACCGATTGCAAAACAAAATCCGAGACAAAATGTAAAAAATTTAGAAATCACGGACGAGGATCTCCCACAAAAAAATGATAAAGGAGTGTCGCTGTCATCATTGCAAAGAAGACAAAGACAAAAGTAGCAATCATGGACGCTTTGTATCCCATTCCAACCCCACATACCCCATGTCCGGATGTACAACCGCCTCCCATCCGCGTTCCAAACCCGACTAATATTCCACCGAAAAATACTAGGATAGATGGAATGGGGATTTCAATATCTAGTGCGAAAGGGTAGATAATCCGCAAAAAGACTCCTCCTGAAAACATTCCTAAAAGAAAAAATCCGGACCACCAGAGGTTTTTATGAAAAGTTACTAAATCAGAAACCATTCCACTAATGCCGCATATCCTCCCATTAAGATAGAGCATCGCAGCAGAAGAGAGTCCGATAATAACCCCACCAGCTAAGGCGGAAAAAGGTGTAAAAGTTTCCATCAAAAGCAAGTTACAAAAAAATGAGATTAAAAACAAAAAAGAATAGAACTGCAAATCTTTTTGAGTTAACATAATAGACTAAGCAAGTCTCAAACGCAGCTAACCATTTGGTAAATAAGCGAGTGTGTACATTCCTTTATCAACCGTTGAACAAAAACGCATCATCATCTACAAAATTTATTAAAAGGGTAATCATTCATTGAAATTCATACGACTCATCATAGACTTCTCAGCACCCTTAAGCTCCGTGATTTTAATGGTATTTGGAAGTGCATTCTTCACCACTTTTTTGAGTATCTACTTGGACACCGAGGGATATACAAAGGGTGAAATTGGAATCATCCAGTCTGCGTATTTTTTAGGGATATTCCTCGGCGCCTTTTTAATGGAAAATTTAATTAAGAGGGTCGGTCATATACAGGCATTGGCTGTATTTGGAAGTATTGCTACTAGCTCAACGCTTGTTCAAGCGCTACACCAATCGTTTTATTCATGGATTTTTTTACGGTTCCTTATTGGGCTGTCGCTTGCCGCTCTTTACATTGTGATTGAAAGTTGGATGCTCGATCGCAGCACGACAATAACGCGCGGTGTCATTTTATCCTTATATATGATTTGTGTGTATGCTGCGCAGGCTGCAAGCCAACAGATTCTATCCTTTGTTCCAATCTTAAGTTTCACGCCCTTTTTGATTTCAGCTCTATTCACTTCCCTGAGCATCATTCCAGTAGGTCTATCGACAAGCCGAATTAACATTCCAACGCATCATGAAACCTTAGGATTTGGTCATATTATAAAAATCTCTCCTTTTGGAGTTGCCGGCTGCTTTATATCGGGGCTAATTTTAAGTGCGCTATATAGCTTTTTGCCGATTTTCTCAATATCTAAGGAGATTCCCAGCGCGCACCTGATGTCGATTACGATCGCCGGCGGCGTTCTTTTACAGCTTCCAATCGGAAAGATTTCTGATTTTTTTGAAAGACGAAAAGTTTTACTCTTTATTGTTTTTGCCTCTCTATTACTCTCCTTAATGGGCTTTTTTTACGAAGGCAATTCATCCGGAAGTATCTATTTCCTTTCCTTTTTAATTGGCGGCTTCCTATTTGTTTTATACCCTTTATGCATCACTCAAGTGTGCGACCACCTGGATCATTCACATATTATCACAGCAACAGCATTGCTTCTGATTGCGTATGGACTCGGCTCCGTTATGGGTCCAATCCTCTCATCACTAACGATTGGTACTTTCGGGATTAGTTCACTCTTTCTCTATTTTGCAGCCCTGCTTGGGGCCTTGGGATTAGTCGGGGTATACACAACAATCCTCCGTCCGATTGTTCCTCTAGACGAGCAAACCGAATTCTTACCTCTTACAAACGTCACCCCTGTTACCTATGAAATGGATCCCCGCGGTGAAGAAACTGAAGAAGACAGCGGCTTGTAAATGATAGATGGAGAAGGTAGCTCTCTTGCTTAAGAACAGTAATAGGGCTCTTAGATGTAATACCCTCCCCTACACATCGACAAGAGTTTCCTTATGATCGAAAAGGACTCCACTGCAAGATAGCAAAGGAGTTCTCTCAAGAGAGCAATACTTGATCAAATTTCATGAGATCGAATTAGCTTTGCAACACTTGCTACCGAAAAGACTCCTCCACGTTGTCAAAATGGTAACCTATATATAAATCACTTTCTTAAATTCAGAGCCATTGACTCATGCACTCACTTGAATATTCATAGTTAAGGTCGATTGTTTTTTCGTATCTTCAGCAAAAATTCACACAAAACTAAACAGGCGTTAAGGTGTTTTAGGGGTTCCCTTCATTGGATGGTTTACTTCGGAACTAAACTGCCCGAGGTGAAGAGTATTTTATCTTCTAAGAGGAAGTGAATGTAGATAATTATAATTCAGGGCTCTGAACGAGCCCTGAATATAGATTTAAGAGCAAAGCTGCCCTTTAACTATTTGTTGCAGATACAACTTTGCTATGTTTTTTTTTTGGACATCTATTTTGATAGAGGCTCTTAGCAAATGCAACCGTCGTTGTCAAAAGCAAGAACGGATAGAGTGTCGACATCGCATAGGAGATCAAAACAGCAAGTGACTCGAACCCTACCATAGATAGTGCAAAACTGATGAAGATTGAAATTGCTAAGCAAGATCCATGGCCGAGCTTATTTTGAAAAATAGATTTTCTCATGTAATCAGCAAATACAAACGCAAGCGCAACAGATGTTGTCAAGCAACTGAGAGTAATCACAGTAAACATAAGAAAATGATATCTCTCATGAAACACAGCCTTTCCAAGCGCTGCTAATAGCTGGTCTCTAGAGACTTTACTTAATAGGACGCTATTAAGATCGCCAACAAAGATCATCCCGATATAAACGACTGAAAGGCAAATAATTCCGATTAGGCAAGAGTAGTAAATAGATTTTAATGGGTAGTTTTGTCCCTTTTTTGCTCTCACTAGGGAAATAATTGTGCTGGTAAAAAAGATTGCAGCGATAAAATCCATTGTCAGATAGCCGGATTGAAAGGCTTCTGTGAACTCACCCCAATCCATTGCAAGTGCTGCAGTTGGGATATTCTCCGCATTTACAACGCCCAAATAGACAAATAACATCAATGAAACAAGTAATATAGGAGTAATCACATCGCCAAGAATGTCGAGAATCCGCCTTTTTCTATATGTCAAAGCGTAAACAATCACACTGTAGATGGCACTATGAATCCATAATGGGAGATTCCAGCCCATTTGACTAAAGGCTCCGTATGCCAACTGATTGCATCGAGGGCCCGATCCTAGTGGGATCCAAAAAAGCAGAAGTAAAAACGTAAAAATTGCGCCGATGGTTTTTCCCCAAACGCCTAGTAATTTCTCGTAATCTCCCTTAAAATACAGTCCAATGACAACTCCATAAAAAGGAAGAAGCACACCCGAAATTAAAAAACCCAGGGTTGTTGGTGTTAGAGATTCGGTTTGAATACCAATCCAAAGTGGAAAGGTAAGGTTTCCTCCCCCAAAAAACATGGAGAAAAGTGCGATTCCAACAACAAAAATATAGGTTATTTTTCGAAGGTCCATTAGTGGTTCCTCATTTTTTTAAAATAGTCAACTGAGTATAAGGGAAACAAATGAATTTTGTACAAATTTTTTAATGTTGATTAGGTTTTTAATTTTTGGATTGATAATATTTGCAAATATGTGCGCAGAACATAGTCCAAAACTTCTTTCTGTAGATAGAATATGGGACTTGGCTCCACATAATGCCTTTTGCGATCTTATTTATTTTCAAGATACGTGGTACTGCGCATTCAGAGAATCCGATCGTCATCAAAGTGGAGAAGAGGGTCGGATCCGCCTGATTCGAAGCGTTGACGGAGAAAAGTGGGAATCGAGTTCCGAGATCCGCGTAAAGGGCCTTGATCTGCGCGACCCAAAATTATCGATAACACCGAATGGAAAACTACTGCTACTCATCGGCAGCATTAATAGCAAAAACTTGCACACACAAACAGGCGTCATGTTTTCCGAAAATGGAGGCGACTGGTCCCCTTTTCAAAAAATTTTAGAACCCAATCAATGGCTCTGGCGTCTCACATGGTTTGAGGGAAAAGGGTACGGTGTCACTTATGGAATTGAGACTCCCCCCACTCTCTATCAAACGACTAATGGGGTAGATTATGAAAAAATCACTGAGTGGTATATTCCAGGCTATCCAAGCGAGGCGACTCTCCGTTTTTTCTCCAATAAAAAATTAGTCTCTATAATCAGGAGAAGAGGAGATGCGTGGATTGGAACTAGCCTACCACCTTATGAAAAGTGGGATTGGAAAGAGACTAAGAGACACCTTGGGGGTCCAAATTTTCTTATTATGCCGGATGGATCCATGCTTGCCGCTGGTCGAATTTCAGAGGATGGAAAGCCAAAGACCGCGCTTTTAAAAATGACTTTTGATCAACTTGAACCGATTCTTACCCTTCCAAGTAGTGGAGATAGCAGCTACCCGGGAATGGTTTTAAAAGATCGTATCTTATGGATTTGTTATTACTCCTCCCACGAGGAAAACCAAGCCTCCATCTATCTTGCTAAGATTCAATTATAAGCCCTTTCTTTGCCATTTTCCAGCTTGTTAAAAATAAAGATTTTGATGTAAAACAGTTATTAATTTTAATTTTTTACAGGAGGAGAATCCAAATGAATTTTAAAAATTGGGCAGTGAAGGTCGGAAGCCTTCTTGCTATATCAATATGTACGCAGGTCAATGCATCGGGATTTGCATTGATTGAACAAAGTGTTAGCTCTTTAGGTAATGCGTATGCAGGTGCCGGAACATCAGCCTACGACGCTTCAGTCCTCTACTTTAACCCGGCGGGGATGACAAAAATTTGCGGAAACCAGCT
>JBBDJA010000007.1:0-39636 GCA_040880105.1 Waddliaceae bacterium
CTTCCGCTCGAAGGTTCCTCGTAAAACTAAGACCCTAAAGGCGCGGACTAAAACAGTCACTAAAACAGGCAAGGGTGAGGGCAAAAAAGAGCGGATATTGCCCATCAAAATGATCAAGGATACAGCCCATCAATTTCAGCGAAGAAATCCTGAAATGAAGGCAGCTGTTCTAGTTCTACTTCGTGAACAGATCAAACCCGGAGACACCAAAGAGGAGATTCTTGCAAAGCTTAAAGATTTCTATGACGATGTCTTTTTACAAGATGAAGCTCTAGAGTTCCTACTGGAAACAACTAAAGGTGAACTTCATGAAAAGATCAAACAGATCAAAGATGAAGTTAACAGTGAAAATGAACGTGAGATCATTGCCGGTAGAAACATCAGTCAGCAAGCGCGAACCGCTTCTGACAAAGGACTTGGAACCCCTACCACTTTAAGAGACATGTACCGCGATATCACAGGAAATCCACGGGACTCCAATACACTTTTTGACGAGCTTTCTTCTCAATATGAGTTTAGTCAACTCGAAAAAGTGATGAAGTTTCTTCTTCACTCTCTTGGGTCTGATATGAAGGCAAAAGGCCCCTCTATCCCTCGCGGTCAACTTCACAGACTTATTACAGAAACGAGATCTTTACAAGCCATACTTGGTGTCTATAAGTTCTTTAAAGGAAGAATGGGTCTTGTGACTAAAATGTTTGAAAAGGGAGGTCTCACAGTTCCAAAACAGCTCAATTTCGAAAATATGGCCAAACAATTTATGTCACTTGTTAGGGAGCGCTACCCTTCATCTGATAAAGTGATGCAAGGCGCTAAGAGGCTTGGGATTGAAGATGGTGTCTTACCTAAAATTGTCGCTTTTTCCCAATTCCGTGACTCAGTGCGTGAACTCTCAATGAGCCAAATCTTTAAAAATCTTCAACACCGCGATCAAGTCTTTATGGCGCTAATCGAAGCACTTGAGGAACTTGAGGATGAGTATGAAGAGATCGACATGGAAGAGGATGAAGATTTAGATATAGAGGAAGATGAGGATTTAGAAATCAAGGACAGTGGCGGCGATGATGTCATAAATAGTAGTGAAAGCAAAGAGGAGATGTAAAAGATGGTCGCAAATTTTTATGAAGCACTCTTAACCGAACTATCTGAAGCCCTTGAGATCGAGAAACTTATACCTGACGAAAACAACTCTTGTTTGATTAGATTTAAAAATGGTCTTGAGATTCAAATCGAACCGCAAGTGAATGGGGAGTCTCTTGTAATATCTGCCCCGCTTGGCGAGGTTCCTCCTGGAAAATACAGAGAAGATGTCTTTAGAGAAGCCCTCAAAGCAAATGCAACCCCTTATCCTCGACAAGGAACCTTTGGCTACAGCCTTGACACAAACCAACTCATTCTTTTTAAACTAATGCCCTTCAAAGACCTTACCGGCGATAAAGTCGCAGCATATCTCAATCCCTTTATGGAAAAAGCGATCAAATGGCGGGAGATGCTTGAGAAAGGCGAGGTTCCCCACATCATTGTAAATCATAAATCAAAGTCTTCTTCACCCTTTGGCATGTTCGGCGGATTGACTTAAAACTGTCAAATAGTTGAGAGTGTGACATATGGCGTATGAGAAGGTTATCATCATCGGCGGTGGATTTGCAGGAATTAATGTCGCAAAGAAATTGAAACGTGCGCACTTGGAGATCACCTTAATAGATAGACGCAACCACCACCTCTTTCAACCCCTGCTCTATCAAGTGGCAACAGCCGCCCTGGCCCCAAGAGATATTGCCTACCCAATACGAGAAATTCTCAAAAAACAGAAAAATACAACTGTCATGATGAATGAGGTTGTTTCGATCAATACGAAAGCCAAAAAAGTCCACCTCTCAACAGATATTGCGCTACAATACGACTACTTAGTCATTGCCCCCGGATCTAGTCACTCATATTTTGGCCATGATGAATGGCACACATATGCCCCTGGACTCAAAACACTTTCCAATGCGATTGACATCCGTGAAAAGATCCTTTTAGCCTTTGAAAAAGCAGAAGTTTGCGATAGCCTACAAGAGTCTCAAAAGTTCCTTCGGTTCGTCATAGTCGGAGGCGGTCCAACAGGTGTCGAGTTGGCAGGCGCGATTGCTGAAATTGCCCACAAAACAATGCTAAAAAACTTTCGACGTATCGATACGAATAATACTGAAATCTATCTGATCGAAGGAAACTCCCATATTCTAAAAGCATATCCCGAGCCTCTCTCCTTAAAGGCAAGAGAGTATCTTGTGGATCTTGGGGTCAAGGTTCTGACAGACACTCGTGTGCAGGAAATTACATCGAAAGGGGTTCAATTCGGGGATCATTTTTTAGAAACAGAAAATGTCTTTTGGGCTGCCGGTGTCCATGCCTCTCCTCTACTTGAAACCATCGGTGCTGAGCTTGATCGCGCAGGCAGGGTCCTTGTTGAGCCAGATCTTTCTATTAAAGATCACCCCAACACCTTTGTAATCGGCGACGCCGCATCCGTAAAGGGTGAAGATGGCAGCCCCCTTCCCGGCCTTGCGCAAGTCGCGATGCAACAAGGAAAATACGTTGCCAACCTAATCAATAAAAGGCTCTTACCGGAAGCCAGAAAACAGTTTGTTTATAATGACCGAGGCTCTATGGCGACAATCGGAGAGGCGCGCGCTGTTGCTTGGGTAAAGGGACGTCAAATCGTTGGATTAAAGGCGTGGCTTCTCTGGTCGGTAATCCACGTCATGTACTTGGTTGGTTTTCGAAATCGCCTAGTGGTCACATCCGAATGGTTCTTCTGGTATCTATTCGGACAGAGAGGCTCACGTCTGATTTTCGGTTCCTTTAAGAAGTTTAAAGAAAAGAAGGAGCAGCTTTTAGGAAAAAAGATGAAAATGGATTAAAGCGATTAAGAAAAAAGTCTCTTTTGACTCTACAAACGGTTTAACTCAAAGAACTTATCTTTCCAATAGTATTGATCGAGTAGACCTGAGGTCTCTCTTTCGAGCAGATGATAAGCAATATAAATTGCCTCAATGGAGGCAAGTCCACGCTCCGGATCAATACAGTCATCTTGTCTTCGAGGATACGCCGTAACAAAGTGCGATGGGATGCTTCGCCTAATCATCAGCTCTGGATTTGGCACCTGACGCATCATTTTTTCCGCATGCCGCCAAGTTGCATCCAGAATAAAAAGTCCTCGTGCACAATCTTTTTTAGAAAGAGGCGGTGCCTCAAGATCAAGAAGTACGTAGCCTTCCATATTAGGGAGCTGCTCACTTGGGTAAGTATAAAACTCAAAATCTAGTCGATTTTCAAGACCGGAAAGCGAACATTTCCTCAAATTCTCTTTTCTATGTCTCCAAATGATTGTAGGTGGAAATTTCTCTTTCATTTTCAATTTAATTTTTGTAGTCTCTATTATACAACAGGAGACAATTATGCGAATTGGATTTTTACTCTTTCTTTTTTTTAGCACCCTATCGGCCGAACAGGTATTAACCGATTATGCAGAAGCGATGAAACAAGTCGAAAGACAAAAATTGCCGGTCGCGATTGCCTTTGTTAAGGAAAATGAACCACTTTCTGCCCAGTTCATTAAAGAAACCCTCTCTTCAGAGGCATTTTTAAACGTTCTAAACCATAAAATGATAATCGCAATCGTGGATGTT
Source organism: Waddliaceae bacterium (assembly GCA_040880105.1). Classification (GTDB taxonomy): domain Bacteria; phylum Chlamydiota; class Chlamydiia; order Chlamydiales; family SLOH01; genus SLOH01. The sequence goes on from JBBDJA010000007.1 coordinate 3,675, forward strand.
TCCTCTGAGAAAAATCATAAAGTTCAAAAAAAGTACGGTATTATCGGCACTCCTGTTGTCGTCCTTCTCGATGATGATCTAGAATTTATTGCCCTTTCCGGCTACAAGTCGGAAAATCCACAAATATTTGCCCAAGAACTCTTAAGTACTTTTGCCGAGTACAAACAGTATGAGCTCAAGAGAAAATCAGCTCTTGCCGGGCAAGTTTCCGGAAAGGAACTCAAACGTCTGTATCAAAAATCCAATGAACTTTTTCATAAAGAAGATGCGATTGCGTTTATTGAAGCAGGAATTAATTCCGATCAGTCGCTTTATTTCTTAACGGAAAAATACAGAAATATTGTAAAAAATGGGAAGCGCAAATCTCCTGAGGCGCTAGATCTAAGAAAAAAACTTGTCACTCAAGATCCCAATAATGAGCATTTAACGCACTATCATATTGCTCTCATTGACTATGAAGATAACTGTAACGATGATCAGTGCCGTGAAAGGCTTGCACCACTTGTTTCCTATCTAGAACATTTTGGTTCCAGCAATCACAAGTATCATTGGCAGCTCAATTTAATTGTCGCCCAGACTGAGCTAAACAATAAAAACTTTGCCCAAGCGCTGCATTATGCAAAACAGGCGAAAACACTTGCTCCTTCTGACCAAAAACAAGCGATTCAGGAGTTTGTGGACTCAATTGCAAGCAGTCGATAGAACTCTTCTTTGATGTCGTGAAAATTCGCTTCTTTTGCAAGATGTCGCGGACGGACTATTAAGTCTAATCCGGAGGGAAATTGAATTGTACGGAATATTTCTCGTACAATTCGTTTAAAATAATTGCGTTCATGTGACTTTCCAAAGCGCTTAGTCACTGTAATTCCAAGTCTGGCATCACCTTCTTCAGAGTTGACTTGATGAATAATCAAGTACTTCCCACGAAGAACTTCTCCAAACTTTGCAATTCGAATAAACTCTCGGCGCTTTAGAATACGATGTGATTTCGGAAATTTACACGCGTGTAAGCTGTTTTCTTCCACGTCGACGGCGTCTATTTATAATATTGCGACCGGCAGCAGTGGCCATTCTCTTGCGAAATCCGTGCTCTCTACTTCTGCGTCTTCGACTTGGGTTATAGGTAGGTTTCATTCTGTCACCTTCGATTTAATAGTAAAAATATTATCCTATGAACCTGTTATTTTTCAAGTCAAAAAATGAGTAAATGTACTGATTGTTGATTATCGCACCTCTGAACACCTCGGTTTCTAATAAATTTTGTATGATTTTTTTGCTGAAACTTGAAAACACAATCGATCTTAAGGAAGGTCTGATTAACGCTGGTTAATTAAATTTTGCATGAATTTTTTCTAAAATTCTAAAAAACAATCGAACTTAACTACTTGATAGTTAAGTGAGTGCGTTTTTCTTGAATTTCAGAGAAAAGGCACAAAATTTAATGAGCTGCGTTAATCAGGGGTTCCTTAACTATCTAATCGTTAGTTCAGTGCATTTTTGTCAAATTTCAAGAATAAGGCGCTAAGTTTAACAATATGAGCTTTCCAGAGGTTCCTTAGGTCGATTTTTTTACGACAATTGCGGTAACAGTCTTATCATTGCCGCCCATACTGATCATCATTCCATAGGGAGTTTTAATCTCTGCTTGATTGGGAGCAACTCCAATGAGCTGCTCAAAAAGATCAACCATCTGACGCACGCCGCTTGCACCTGTTGGATGTCCAAAACCGCTTAACCCCCCGGATAGGTTCACAGGTACTGTCCCTTGCAAAATATACTCCGGCCCTTTGCCTTTAGGAGCAAAACCGATAGCCTCAAAGCCTAAAATTGCGGTAATAGTAAAACAGTCATGAAGCTCTAGAAGTGAAAGGTCATCTTTACTGATCGCAGACTTTTGTAACACTTTTTTAACAGCCTGCTCGGTTGTATCAAAGTGCGTTAAATCAGCCGGATCTTTCGTGATATCACCCTCGGATTCACCAAGAGCGACAATTTCTATTGCCTTTCCTTTATCGATTCCGCATTTTTTCAGCCCCTCCTCGGAGAGCACTAAAAGAGAAGAGGCACCATCTGTCACTTTTGAGCAGTCGTAACGATTAAGATGAGGAACAAAAAGCCGCGGATCGGGTTTTGTCATTCCGCAGCTGAAGAGATCTTTTGTTGTATTGTGATACTCTTGCGCTTTTGGATTAAGTCTGGCATTTTGAATCATCTTCTCATACCAAAGCGCCATTGCTTCCCGTGTCTTCTCATATCCATATTTTTTGTAGTAAGCACCTGCGCGATTTGAAAAAATTCCCGGAAAAAAATAGGCATGTCCCTCTTTTCTTTCGCGGCTGTAATAGGAGGCGCCGGCTAGAACATCAGCGCCGTAAACGGCTTTTAACGAATTTTGCATCTCAAAACCAGCGACAAAGACAGTGTCGGAAATTCCGGATAGGACAGAACGCACAGCCATAGAGATGCACCGTCCACCCGTTCCACATGCGCCTTCAATTCCTGTGCATGGTTTGTACAAAAGCTCAGGAACCATGAAGGGAAGAAATCCGGGCAAGTTAGCTTGGTTAATGAATCGCCCCGGCATAAAGCTACCGATGATTCCCTCATCAATTTCCGGATGGTTAATTTGAGCAAGCGTTCCCTTGGCAGTCTCCTTTAAATAAGTCTCAAATGTCGGCATCGGTTTTTTCGGGTTAAATTCCTTTCGTCCAAATCCGAAATACATCGTATTGTAGCCGGCGGCAACATAGACCTTTTTCATTCTTGCTCCTTTGGAATCCAAGGGTTGTCTGCCCCATATAGATGATAAAAGCCGGTTTTAAGCACAGTATTCACATCCTCTACTGACTCTGCAACCCCTTGCTGAACAAGATGAAAGGCGATTTTTCTTGACTCAAGCAGAAATTGAACCGCAAGCTTTGCCCCGTTTTCTTTTGATGCAAGTAAGTTCTTAAAATACGACGCAAAATCGATTCCCCTTTTTGCCTCTCTCCATGATTGATGACCTTTTGGAAGAGGGCCTAAGAATTCATCTAAACCTTCTACTTCCTTCGGCTCCCATTTTGGCGGTAGGGTGAACTCTTCATTAAGCTGACTATTCATAATTGCGCAAATTTTTACTCCAACATCGTAACCCACATATTCAAGGAGTTGAAATAACCCCATGGGGCGTATTAAGTACTCCCTTGTAACATAGTCGATGATCAGCGGTCCGATCTCTTTGGGAAGTTCTTTTAATTTATCATTAGCAAACGAGAGCTCGCGGATGAAGTGACCGTTTCCGATAAATCCGGCAACATCTTTCGATCGCACGACTGTTTTTCCAAGCCATTTTGCAATCTGTTTACCCTCATCTAGTTCACTTCCACCTTCAAGTGTCACAAGCTCAACAAGTGTCTGTACCGGAGGGGGGTTATAAAAATGAAAGCCTAAAATCCGACCTTGAAGGTTCCCCTTTTGGTTCAATAGATGAATGGGAATAGATGAGGTATTGGAAAGAAATAACGGATTGACAACACTTAGCTTTTTCACCTGCGACAGTACCTTCGCCTTTATTTCGATATCTTCCACAATGGCCTCGAAAATATGCGTGGAGTTAAAAGCAGCATCCAAATGCGTATGTAAATAGACAAGGTCAATTCCCCTCTCAATATACTCTTTGATGACATCATCATTTGCGATTTGATTGGAGCTCTCTCTTAGCCGAACAATATTTTTTTCTGCATAAGGGCGTAAATGCTCTCGAAAGTAGGGTCTTAAAGTACTCAGTTGCTCCTCATTTGGATCAATCAGGTGTAGAGAACAGTTGCTTTTTTGCATTGCCATTTGCTGTAAAAGAAGCAGTGCAATCCCCCGCCCCATTTTGCCACCTGCCCCGAGGACCGCTACATTTTCTAGTCGCATGCGCTGCACCGTTGATCTTTTTCTGTAATCGACTGCATTGCCTTTATTCTTTCAGGCGTATCAAAACAACGCAAAAACTCCTTTCTTTCCGCTTGAGGCCCTTTGCCAATCGCACTTTTCCCGGCTCTTAAGGCAACTTGGGAAAAGGAAGACATTTTTTTTGCTGCATTCACACAGACATCGATCAAAAGATCTTTCGGGCAGGTATGATTGACAAGCCCTCTTTGAGCAGCTTCTTTAGCTATTATCCTTTGTCCGCTTAACACCATCTCTTTTGCATAGCGCCTCCCAACTGCTTCTTCCAGTCGCTGCGTTCCTCCAAATCCCGGAATTAGCCCCAGCTCTATCTCGGGAAAACCAAGTTCTGCAGTATCACTTGCATAGATAAAATCACAGCCAAGAGCAAGTTCAAGCCCAAGACCAAGCGCATATCCATTCACTGCGGCAATTGTGATAAACGGCGCCTTTTCCAAGTCATCTGCCACTTGATTCCCTAAATTCAAAAACGCGTTGACTTGCCTTTGATTCATCGAGCTAAGCTCTTTTATATCTGCTCCGGCAGAAAACGCTTTATCCCCGGATCCTGTGAGAATGAGGACTTTTGGCTTAAGCTCACTCGCCGTGACTTCTAGAAAATAGTGGATCTCTTGAAGTATCGCTGTACTTAACGCATTTAAATGCTCTTCTCGCTTAATTGTCAGAATGGAAATGCCATCTGTCATTTGATGATTTAAATACTCCATAAAGCTCCTAATCTAATACATCCTCACTCTAGAAAAAAAAGAAATAAATCAAAAGCATCGAGATCTCTTTTCAACAAATAAATGGATAAGTAATGTAAAACTAAAAGTAATTCAGCTCTGCATGAAAGAAAATTCATTTAGACTCGCGCTTAAAAAAGAACAGCCGCTACAACTCCTTGGCGTGATTAATCCATATATTGCCCTTATGGCTGAGCAAATGGGATATTCTGCTTTATATCTTTCAGGTGCCGGCATTGCGAACTTTTCATATGGACTTCCGGACATCGGAATCACAACACTTGGGAACGTAATCGAAGATGCGATGCGTATTGTCTCAAGAGTCAGCCTCCCGCTCATCGTCGACATCGATACCGGGTGGGAAATTGAAGAAACAATCGACTCGATGGTCGAAATTGGCGTTGCGGGTGTACACATTGAAGACCAGCCAAAAGATAAGCGCTGTGGACACCTCCCCGGTAAAGAGGTGATTTCCATAGAAGAGATGACCTATCGAATTACACTTGCGAAAAACCCGCAGCTTGTTTTAATCGCAAGAACAGATGCGTATGCAATTGAAGGGCTTGAAGGTGTAATTAAGCGTGGAATCGCCTATAAGAACGCCGGAGCAGAGGTCTTTTTCCCTGAAGCACTTCCCGATCTTGAATCCTTTGAAAGAGTAAAAAAAGCAGTCAAGCTTCCCATCCTTGCAAACATAACGGAATTTGGCAAGACTCCCCTCTACACATTAAATGATCTTAAAAAATCTGATGTCGATATCGCTCTATACCCTCTATCTTGCGCCAGAGCCATGAACAAAGCTGCAGAGACTGTAATGAAAGAGATCCTAGAAAAGGGCGAGACTGCCCACCTCGTGAATCAAATGCAAACAAGAAGCGAACTCTACAACTATTTAAATTATGAGTATTGACCCTATTCTTGAGCAGATTGCCGACTACACCCTATCGAACAGTCCCGCAAGCAAAGCGGCCTACCGTACAGCCGCCCTTTCTCTTGCTGATAGCTTAGGTTGCGCAATACTCTCTCTTCTATACCCGGAATGCACGCGATTACTTGGCCCCATTGTTCCGGGGAGTATTGTTCCGAATGGATGCCGAATCCCTGGACGATCCGACATCCTCGACCCTGTAACCGGAGCCTTTACCCTAGGCACCATGATCCGCTGGCTTGACTTCAATGACACATGGCTTGCGGCAGAATGGGGACACCCCTCAGATAATATTGGAGGACTTTTTCCTCTTGCCGATTTTCTTTCCCGGCAAGGGAAGACATTGACCACAAAAGACTTGCTAACTGCAATCATTCAAGCGCATGAGATCCAAGGCGGGCTTGCAATGCAAAACAGCTATAATCGTATTGGACTTGACCACGTCGCGCTTGTCAATGTCGCAACAGCTGCAGCTGCGACAAAACTTCTTGGAGGAGATAAAAAAGAGATCATCAGCGCAGTCTCAAATGCCTTTATAGACACCTCATCATTGCGCGTCTATCGCCATGCCCCTCTCACAGGCTCCCGAAAGTCTTGGGCTGCCGGCGATGCGACATCAAGAGGCGTTAAGCATGCACTTATGGCAATGCAAGGAGAAATGGGATACCCCAACTGTCTTACGGCGCCAAAGTGGGGCCTTTACGATGTACTCTTTGATGGCAAACCCTTCACACTGCAAATGCCGCTCGGTAGCTACGTGATTGAAAATGTCCTATTCAAAATCGCCTACCCCGCCGAATTTCACGCGCAAACTGCCATAGAAGCTGCCATACATCTTCACCCTCAAGTCAAGGATCGGATCGAGTTAATCAAAAGAATCGACATATTCACACAAGAGCCGGCTATCCGTATCATTGACAAGTCAGGCCCTCTATATAACCCCGCCGATCGTGACCATTGCCTCCAATATATCGTCGCCATCGGACTCATTTTCGGCGAGCTTGATGGAAGTCACTATAGTGACCCAGTCGCTAAGGATCTTCGCATCGACACCTTGCGTCAAAAAATGCACATATCGGAAAACCCAACCTATACCGCCGACTACTACAATCCGGACAAACGCTCAATTGCAAATAGCGTGACTATTCATTTTGAAGATGAAACACTTGATCCCGTCGAAATCCACTACCCCCTTGGACATAAAAAGAGGCGCGAAGAAGGAGTCCCCAAACTCTTTGAAAAACTAGCAAACAACCTCACCACTCGCTTTACACAAGACAAGACAAAAGAGATTATTGCCCTCTTCCAAAATCAAGAGGAGCTTGAGTCCACACCCCTTTGGAAGCTCTCCGAGCTCTTTCGTTAGGCCGACACACAATGATCAGTATAAAGTAAACTTTACTTAAAACAACCTAAACTATTACAAAACAACAACTTAAAAAAATACTGTGTATTTTATACCTTCTTCTTTTAGGGACCTTTGATTAACTCAGGTTGATTTAATTTTGCATGAATTTTTTCTAAAATTCGAAAAATCAATGGAACTTAACTGTTTAACAGTTAATTGAGTGCGATTTTATCGAATTTTAGAAAAAAGGCACTAAATTTAATAATTTGAGTTAATCAGAGGTTCCTTTAGGGTGAAATTAAAGGACTTAATTGAATGGGAGAATAGAAATGGCTGCTGAGAATATTCACGCTAATGAATTAAAAGTCGTCTACGACTTCTTCAAAAAGTTTCCCAGTTGGTGCGGACCTTCCCCTGAGACACCAACCGTTGAAGAACTGGAGAAATTTTTCTCGAAAGAAGTTCAAATGTTTAACAATGGAAAGCTCATTGTTCAAGGCGGTAGCCACTATTTAGAACGGTTGAAAAACTTCCAAAAGATGTACTCCAGCTTTAAAATTTCCGACCCACTCGAAGAGCCATTAATTCACGAGAATAGAGCCTCTATCTACTACACATTGGATTTAACGACGCACAATGGGGAGCACAAGCAGATCTATATTATGGCGTTATTTACAATTGAAAATCACAAAATCCGCCGATGGGTCGAGGTGACGCATGAAAAAAATTCACAAAAGTGGGATTCATAAAATGTCGTATTTACAAAACGCTTTAGCAATGATGTTAATAGGTGTCAGTTTAATCGGCTGTGATCTCTTAGGTCAGCCGGACAGCAGTAAAAAAGCCGCAACTCTTGCGAGAGCAGTTCTTTCGCCTACAGAGGGAAATCAAGTAAAGGGTGAGGTGATTTTTTCCAAGATGAATAACGGCGTCAGAGTCATTGCAAAAGTCGAGGGGCTCACGCCCGGCCCGCATGGATTTCATATTCATGAACATGGAGACTGCAGCGCACCTGACGGTACATCTGCCGGAGGACATTACAATCCCACTAATGAAAGCCATGGCTGCACGGATAATCAAAAGCGACATGTTGGGGACCTAGGGAACATTTTTGCCGATGAAGCCGGCCGTGCGTATTACGAGCGCGTTGACCATGTGATCAGCCTAACAGGTAAACATGGAATTATAGGAAAAGCCGTTATTATCCACGAGAAGGCCGATGACTGCAAAAGCGAGCCTACCGGTGATGCGGGGGGTCGTCTTGCATGCGGGGTAATCGAAGAGTTAAATAGAAACTAATTCTTAGCCGCCTCAATGCCCTGCAGGCATTGAGAGAGATAACGCGCGGCGACCAGGTCGTATGGAAAGTCAATTGTTGAGGCACTTTGCTGAAGATAACACCAAAGAAGCCACCTAGTGTCAGATAAAATACGTAAAAGTTTCAAGCGGTCAAAGATCTCTTGCTTAGGAGTCTCATAATAGGCAGTTAAAAAAGTGAGAGTTTGACTCTCATCAAAGTTTTCAATCGATGCAAGCGTAGCAAGATCAAATAAAGGGTCAGCCATCGAGGCGCATTCCCAGTCGATGATCCAAATATTCTTTCCATCATCCAATACATTTCTTGAGTGAAGATCCAGATGACAGGGACAAGATGCGGTTGTTTGTAGGCTATCTCCTAGATGTTCAATGTAGGGTAAAATCTTGCTTTCGACCTCGGGAGGTAGTGAAATAGACCTCGTTTGTATTCTTCCATACAGCCCTTTAATGGTAAGGATAGGATCAAATGTTGACGGGAAAATGATTCCGGATTGATGTAAATCCCGTATACGATGGGCAAGATTCTTTAAACTCTCCCTCTCTTTTACGGAAAACTTGCCATTTGACTCAACAAAATCAAAAATCATCACACCCGCTTCTCTATCGGCAAGAACAACCGATGGGGAAAAGCCTTTTGATGCCGCTATTTGAGTACATAAAAGCTCCTGATTCCTCATCCCTAAAAGTTCATAATCGGTTAAGGAGGTGTCTTTGATAAAGTACCGCTTGTTGCTTAAGTTCAGGATGTAGTTGTGATTTGTTGCCCCGCCGCCTATCGGCTTTAAAGAGGCAATATCCGGTCGATATCCGGGTATCTGCTTAATCACTCTTTCAATCGAAGAAACGTCAGCTAGTAGCGAGGGGTGAATAGCTAAAGTAAATATAGTAAACGAGAGGATCCTAAATGCTACCTTAAGAAAAGAAGAGCTCATGAATACACTTTAGAATATAATATTTAATGTAACTCAAGAGAGATATAGAGTAAAAAAAAATCCTTTCGATCTCCCTTGCAAATTGTGGTTTTTTGTCATTCGATCTGTTATAATTGTAATTTCGACACCTTAATTTACGGAAATCACCATGACATTAATCGGAGTTCACTCTATCTCCAAGTCTTTTGGAAGCCAAGAACTATTTGAAGAGATCTCATTTTCAATAGAAAAAGGAGATCGCATCGGTTTGATTGGGCCCAACGGCGCAGGAAAGTCAAGCTTGCTCAAAATCTTAATGGATATGGAGTCTGCAAACGAAGGATCCATTTCCAAGCGCAAAGGACTTAAGATCGGTTACGCCGGGCAGCATCCCGAATTTAATGAAGAGCCCATTTTAGATGTGCTCGGGGGCTCGGTTGAGGCTCAGATCTTGTTAACAAAAGTAGGTTTTACAGACCTTTATACAAATGCAAAAACGCTCTCCGGTGGCTGGAAAAAAAGGTTAGATATTGCAAGAGCACTACTCGATGAGCCGGATCTACTCCTACTTGACGAGCCCACCAACCACTTGGATCTTGAGGGTATTTTATGGCTTGAGGGTTTTTTAAAAAGGCTACAAGTCAGCTACATTATTATTAGCCATGACAGATATTTTTTAGAAAATATTTGCAATAAGATCATCGAAATCAACAAGTGCTTTCCCGAAGGAATATTGATTGCCGATGGGACGATGAGCGAATATATGGAAAGAAAAGAGGCGTTCTTAGAGGCGCAAGAAAAAAAGGAGCGCGGCCTTGCCTCTACACTGCGCAATGAGGTCGCGTGGTTAAAAACCTCTCCCAAAGCAAGAACGACAAAGTCGCAGTCCAGAATCCAGAAGGCCTACAAACTCATCGATGAGCACGCATCTGTAAAAAAGCGAAATGAAAAGTATCGCGCAAAGATTGACTTTTCAAGCTCCGAGAGGGCAACAAGAAAACTCATTGTCGCAAATAACCTCTCAAAAACGCTTGGAGGCAAAAGGCTCTTTCACGGGATCGATTTTACCCTCTCTCCCGGCACCCGAATGGGTATTGTTGGAAAAAACGGGACAGGAAAGACCACCTTACTCAAAATGCTAATGGGCGAGACAACGCCTGATATCGGAACGATTAAATACGCCGATGACTTAAAAATTGTCTATTTTGACCAACATCGCGACACCATTGACCCAAGTCTCACTCTTAGAAAGGCACTTTCAACTACAGACACCGTAAATTACCAAGGCAAAGAGATTCATGTTGTTGGCTGGGCCAAGCGGTTCCTCTTTTCAAGCGATCGACTAGAGCTACCCGTCAGATGCCTCTCCGGCGGTGAGCGCGCACGCATTTTAATCGCCAGACTGATGCTTCAGCCCGCAGACGTTCTTCTTTTAGATGAGCCGACAAACGATCTTGACATTCCCACACTTGAGGTTATGGAAGAGAGCCTTAAAGAGTTTTCCGGAGCGCTGGTAATGATCTCCCACGATCGCTGCTTAATGGATCGCGTATGCACAAACATCTTGGGGATTAGACAAGATGGCACACACGCCTTTTGCGCTGAATACGCTAAGTGGAAAGATTCAGAAGAAGATCAAAACCAAGTCACTAAAGACAAAACTGCATCTAAAAAAAAGAAGCTCTCTTATAAAGAAAAAGAAGAGCTTGAAAAGATGAGCGAGGCAATCGAGAAGTTAGAAATCGAAATGCAGCAATTGCAACTCGAAGGAAAGTACACAGAACTTGCAGAGTCTGAAAAAAGACTTGAAAAGCTATTTCAGAGATGGGAAGAGCTGACTATAAAAGCTGAGCTGGATTGTTAAGGTACCTCTGAAAAACGTAAGGTTTTTAAATTTAGCGCCATTTTACTGAAATTCGATCAAAACTCGCTCACTTAACCATCAAATGGTTAACCTCGATTGCTTTTTAGAATTTGAACAAAAAATCATATAAAATTCAAAGAGACCATACTTATTCATAGGCTCGCTTAACTGGTTACTCTCGACTTACAATGAAGACCCGTAATACATCTTATAATGAACCGTGTTCATATCAAAACTGCCCTCTAAACAGGAATTTTGATGGAAATAATTAATTTTATCAATGACATCATCTAAGTCAATTTGCAGTTGCTTATAGAAATCCCAGGCTCGTATCCCTTTAAAAACCACTGATTTATTTTTCATATCTTCAAAGTCTTCTATAGAAAAATTCTTAAGTGCACGTTTGAGATATAAATAATCAACGGGAAAGGGCTCTGAAAATTCCTTGAAATCTTTCTTCTCTCTGTAACCGATCAACTCAACAAAAATTGTGATAAAGGCCCTCTGTCCAAAATCGGAATTAAAGCCATAAGCCAAATCCGGATGTATGAAAAGTTCTCTTTTTTCACCTAATTGCATTCCAAGAACACCGTGGGCAAATCCAGGTATCACTTTTGAAAAGTCTAACCAAACTTCAGGTTCAAATGAAAAAGAACCGGCAATAGACTCTCCCCAAGCATCCTGAATAAGAAAATGAAATGCACCATAGAAACATTTTTTAGATAGTGCTTTTCCATCACCTCTTTTCACTACTCGATAATATAACTTATCTTTCACAATCTCTTCTGCAGATCCTTTTGACAGGTAAGATTTAAGCAACCCGGGATTCAAAGAGTCAAAGTGAGAGTTATCATCTAGAATCTTCAAGTGATTCGCGTGAAGATAATAATCCGCACCTTCTTCTTTTTGTGAAAGAATCAAACCGTTAATAAATAGTGTTTTACTTTCTGGATCCTTAAAATGAAATAATTTACAAAGATTTTCCGCAATGAGAGTTGGTAAATTCGCGCGAGCAATTAGCGAGGGTTTATCACTAATTTCATTAATTGAAATTTGAAATTTTTTTGAAACTTGAGAAAACAAATCACCTGCCTTTAATACTGCTTGAACTTTTGCTTGAACAGCTAAATAATCTCTTTCTAATTGAATGGATTCAAAATCATTTTCTATAGTGTTAAAGAAAATCGTGGGCTTAGCGACTTGAATTTCACTTACAGAGGTTCTCATTGATTTTGTTAAGTCATCAAGCTCTTCTCGCAAAGTGGCGTAATGCAAGCCCTGCTTTATATCTAATTCTGCAAGAATATTTATCGTCTCTTCTTGGTCAGCGCCATAGCGATTGATTTTATAAAGAGGGTTTTTGGAATTTATTGTATAGAGTGGCTCTGTCAAAGTTCTTATTCTTTCAAAAGCAAGTGAGTTCTTTGTGCCATATCCAAGCAAAATCCCAAGAGGGCCGGTATGTCCCTTCATTATCTCGTCAAAATCAGAATGTAACACCTTATCTAAAAACGCTTCCGGTGTAACCTTAAAGCCGAATCTATCTTGAAACAATGATAGGTTCTCTTGAATGACCTTTAAGAACGCCTCTTTATTGATCACAAGAAAATGATTGGCTGAATCTATTTTTTCCGGAACGACAATTAAATAATTTGAGCTACAATTCCCCGAACGATTATTTCTCCAAATTTCTAAACCGGCAATAAAGGTTGTTAACTGTTTATGTCTTGGCTCCCCTGGAACTGACAGGTGATGAAGATAACATATTGTCACTGGTTTATTACCATAAAGAGTATAGCCACATTCAGTTTCGACTAAAAGTGTTCGGAAAAAATTTTCTAAAACAGATTTTTCACTTTCAATCTTGATATCCCTTTGATCTGCATTTAAGCAGTTTGAAGAAATTAGAAAAAAAGGGAGTGAAAATATTATCAAAAAAAAGTAAATATGATTTAGTTGTTTGGACACCACAAGAGACCACATCCTACGCAAATCGGACACCTTGTTGTATGCATTAAAAGTTGGACTTGAAATCAGCAAAATAAAACTTTTTTTTTCATTTTCTATTCCTGTTTTAAAATAAACAAAAAAAACATCGTACCAAACAAAGAAAAGATAAGTCAATAAGCCTAAATACAATCACAAAACAGGTAGAGGTAACAAATCTCTATTAATTAGATAGTTAGGATCAATCACTCTAAATTTTTCCGCTTGTTTATGATGAACCGTACAACGCTTAAGTGACTCTATGAGAAAGGTCTTGAGTTGCTGTGAAAGTCGAGAAGTTAGAAATCGAAATGCAGCAATTGCAACTCGAAGGAAAGTACACAGAATTTGCAGAGTCTGAAAAAAGACTTGAAAAGCTATTTCAGAGGTGGGAAGAGCTGACTATAAAAGCTGAGCTGGATTGTTAACCAAAGAGGCAAATGTAGAGGAAGTCTTAGCTGCCAGGTCACCATCTATAATCCGATGGTCAAAACTCCACGATAGGTTCAGTGTCTCTTGAAGGATTAACTCATCATTTTTTACAACCGGCTGTTTTTGAATTTTATTTACCCCTAAGATTGCAGCCTCAGGGTTATTGATAATGGGCGTTGCCCACCTGCCACCCCCATGCCCTAGTACACCGAAATTAGTTAAAGTGATCGTTGCTCCTCGCATCTCATCAGGTGTGAGCTCACCTTTCAAAGCCCGCTGCTTTAAAGGTTCAAACGCACGCACAACCTCTTCTAAAGACATCTCCTGAACATTTTTAAGAACAGGCACAATAAGTCCCTCATTAGATGCCATCGCAATTCCGATGTGGTGCGGCTTGTGAATGATGATTTTATCTTTACCAAAACTACTGTTAACCTTTGGATGCGCTTTTAAAGTCAATGAAAGGGCGCGAATAAGAAACGGAAGATAAGTAACTTTAATACCTTGCTTTAACCCCTCTTCCTTAAATTTATCGTGCAAGCGCACAAGTCGCGTCGCATCTACCTGTTCAAAAAATGAAAAATGCGGAATCTCTCTCTTTGACTCTGCCATTTTTTTCGCCATTAGATGAGAAATGCCGATTAATGGCACCTCTTCATCAGAAGATGAATGGCCTGTGGTTAAGTCTTCAGGTGTGATTCTACCGTCTTTTCCGCTTCCTTGAATACTGGAGAGGTCGATGTTCATCTCTCGCGCAATTTTTCGCGTAGCGGGAGTGGCAAGCGGCTTTTGGCCCTCATGCGTTTCAATTTTCTTTTGGGGAATACTCTCTTTCTTAGGTTTTGCCCTCGCCCCTTTTACTTTCTCTTCCGTATCAATCTCATACAAAGGGGCGTGTACTTTGGCTATATCCCCTTGCTTGTAAAACATGTGCGTCAATATTCCGGCATAAGGTGAGGGCAATTCTACTGTAGCCTTATCTGTCATAACAGTTACGATCGGTTCATCTTTTCTCACTTCGTCACCGACATTTTTCAACCAATCGATGACCTGCCCTTCTGCAACCCCTTCGCCAATATCCGGTAGATCAACTGAAACCTTCATTTTAATACTCCACTGTTTTAGAAACAGCTTTCATCACGCGCGCGTAGTCAGGAAGATACTCTTGCTCAAGCGTATGAGGAAACGGGGTATCAAGTCCGCAACAGCGATAAATGGGCGCTTCAAGAGAAAGAAAGCAATTCTCAACAATCTGAGCGGTCAGTTCAGCTCCAAATCCACAAGTTTTAGGAGCCTCATGAGCAATCACGGCGCGCCCTGTTTTCCGGACAGACTCTTTGATCGCCTTGATATCTAGTGGGTTTAATGAACGCAAGTTAAGAACCTCAACAGATACCCCCTCCTCTTTCAAAGCGCTTGCTGCTTTAAGATTTTGCTGATGCTGAGCTCCCCACCCAATCAATGTGACATCATTCCCCTCCACTGCAATCTCAGCAAGACCGAGGGCAATTTGATACTCCTCTTCCGGAACCTCTTGCTTGAGAGTACGGTAGATACGCTTAGGTTCAAGAAATAAAACAGGATCCTGGCAATGAATAGAGGCTAGAAGTAACCCCTTAGCTTCATAAGGACAAGAAGGAACAACCACCCGGAGCCCGGGGGTATGTAGAAACTGCGCTTCCGGACTCTGCGAGTGGTAATGTCCCCCGTGAATCCCCCCTCCATAAGGGGTACGAATGATCACATTTGCTGTATACTGATTACCGGTCCGGTGGCGCATCTTGGCCATCTCGTTGACAATTTGATCATAGGCGGGAAAAATGTAGTCAGCAAACTGAATCTCGCAGATCGGTTTAAGCCCTCTTTGAGCCATTCCGATGGCAAACCCAACGATTCCCTGCTCAGATAAGGGAGTATCAAAAACGCGCTCTTCCCCATATTTTTTCTGCAGACCTTCCGTCACCCGAAAGACCCCTCCAAATGCGCCTGCATCCTCACCAAAACTTACCAGTCGATCATCTTTTGCAAACGCGTAATCAAGCGTATGATTGAGAGCCTGAATCATATTCATCTCAGCCATCTATGACCTCATTCAGCTGGTCGATAAGCGACTTTGGAACTTCATTGTAAACATTTTCAATCAGCGACTCTATCGGAGGCTTTGGAGTGTTTTTAGCGCTCTCTATTCCTTTCTCAACCACCTTTATCAAACGGCTTTTTAGGGCTTTTTCTTTTTTTTCGTCCCATAGCTTCTTTTTTTCCAGATAGAGCCGAAGACGTAAAAGAGGATCTTTTTTTTCCCACTTTTCAAGCTCTCCTTTAGGACGATAACGCGTCGGATCATCAGAGGTTGAGTGGGCACCTCTTCGATAGGTCATTGCCTCAATAAAAACCGGCCCCTCACCTTTAAGGCAGAGCTCTTTTGCCTTTGCGACTGTTTCGTGAATTGCAAAAAAATCATTCCCATCCACCCGAAATGTAGTGACTCCATGACCTAAACCCTCGGGCGCAATGCCATCTGTTACAAATTGTTTACTGGCAGGTGTTGAGATTGCATATCCGTTGTTGCGGCAAAAGAATATTGCGGGCGCTTTCCGCACCGCTGCAAACCTCAATCCGACATGAAAATCCCCCTCCGACGTTGCCCCCTCTCCGAAAAAGCAAAGCGCAACCGCTTTTTCCTTTAATACCTTCATCGCATAGGCGCAGCCGGCTGTATGCGGAATTTTTGTTCCAATCGGTGATGAGACAGTCACAACATTTATCTCTCGACTACCAAAGTGATTTGGCATCTGCCTGCCAAGCGTCAAATCTTTTGCATTTCCGAACATCTGGTGCACATAATCTTCAGCTGTAAACCCCCTCCAAAACATCACACCGGACTCTCTATATTGCGGATAGATCCAATCGGAAACCTCAAGTGCTGCAGCAGTTGCAACCGCGCACGCCTCTTCTCCAAGAGAACTAAGGGCAAAGCTGATCGTTCCCTGCCTCTGCAAGGTAATCATTCTCTCATCAATTAAACGCGTTAGCGCCATCGTTTGATATCCTTTAATTAAGACAGCGTCATCAATCACATGGTGACATTTTGACGAAAGAGCGCCCTTTTCATTTAGATATTTGAGAGTCGGAAAATGAATAGAATCCATATCAAACATTTACTTGATACAGAATTATTCCTCAATGAATGTGTAAAAAAAACAGCATATCCCACTAAACCCTACTCAACAAACCATTTCTTTGTGTATTATCCAAAAAAAAGGCACGGTTTTATGTACACAGCAAAAAACAAAGTGCGTATGCACGACACCGATATGGCAGGGATCCTCTACTTTCCCAACCAATTTCGATTCGCGCATGACACTTTAGAAGACTTCATGGAAGACGAGGGATATCCATTCAACGATCTTTTTCATAAATTTAACTTTGTTTTTGTAATTGTTCACTGTTCAGCTGACTATAAAGCCTCCCTCTCTGTTGGAGACATCTTAACCATCCATCTTGCAGTTGAACATGTCGGCAAGTCCTCCTTTTCCTTCTTTTACAAGATCTATCGCGAAGAAGAACTTGTTGGCACAGTCAAAACAGTACATGTGACTTTAGACCAAAACAGTAGAAAGAAAATTCCCATACCCGAAGAATTAAGAGTGATACTGAAGAAACATGAATGTTGTTAATCATAATGATTAAAACAAGATCAGATAATTCAATATTATTTAATTAACATATTCATCCTCTTCAGGAACTTCTGAATAAGCCAGATTAGTTAAATTCCGTATGAATTTTTTTCTAAAATTCGAAACAACAATCGATCTTAACTATTTCATACTTAATTGAGTGCGCTCTTCTCGAACTCCCTCAAAAAAGCCACTAAATTTAAATACCCAACGTTTTTCAGAAGTTCCTTCCATTATAGAACGTATTAAGTCGCACATTTTAGAGAGTATACTCTTCAAGATATAACCTGCACCGGAAAATCACCTCTAGATTGCACCAACGTCTATAAAAGTGAATTTTTCATCCGTAATAATAATAAACCAAACGATTTCAGATTTTCGACGCATGATGCTGCGGTTTAAAAAATGGTCCTTCGAAAAAAAGAGACATTAAGAACTAGGATTATAGCTGAATTCATCCATCACTCAAACAGACATTATTCAAAGATTAATTTAGTAAAACAACAATTTAAAAACATTTAAATAAAACCACATAAATCACCCTCAAAACCATTTCTGAGAGATATCCAAACAACATGAATTGGTAAGTAGATTTTAAATTTTGAAAATATATTTATTTAATATTAATTAATTAAACAACAAAAACACAAATCAAAACATTATTACAAACAATTATTATAATTGTATTATTTTACAAACTATGGTATAATTTAAATATTAAATAAATTTATTAATAAGAATAGTGTATTAAAATTTTATATATAATATTAATGAAATTTGAAAATACAATCGGGTTAATCACATGAGTGGTTAAGAAGGTAAGTATTTTTCTAATTCCATAATAAGTCCCAAAATTTGAATATCAAACTTATTTAGAAATTTCTAAACACATAAATGGAAAAAAAGTTATGAATCCAATCTCATCTTTGTTACAGCCCCATCCCTCATCTTCAGTTGTAGAGAGCATCGATTCACCAAACAAGAATAAACGAAAGTCTCCCCTAGCCAATAATTCTGTAGTTGAAAAGGTTGACCAATTATATCAAAAAAGATTGTGCCTAATAAATTCTAAAGAAACTCACGCTCTATCGAGCGATGAGGAAACAAAAGAAGGGACTGGTTCAGATACTGAAGAGTCAACGTCTTCTACTACATCGCTTTCTCCAAGAATATCACCCGAAAATGGAGTGGCAGATGGTAATGATCTCTCACCTTTAAGTGCACAACGAGCATTATTTACCCCCCTCGATACCGCTCCAGTACTACCGCAACCGCAATTCACACCTGCACGTGGAGACTCGAGAAGACCTGTAGTCTCTTCTGCTGCAGCGTACCCTCAACCCTCTCTACTTTTCAACAGCGCAAATCCCTACAATGGAGTAGGAGCTCATGACAATCTCTCACCTTTAAATACACGACGAGCATTGTTTAGACCCAGCGATCTTGAACAAGTACGACTGAACCCGCAATCCACACCCGCACGTGCCCAGAGACCAAGACCCATAGCTTTCTCTGCTGCAGCGCTTTCTCCAAGATTATCACCCAACAATGAAGTAGCAGATCGTGACGATTTCTCACCTTTAAGTACACGACGAGCATTATTTGCTCCCCTCGATACTGCACAAGTACGACCGCTCCCGCAATCCGCACCTGCACGTACCCAAAGGAGAAGACCCGTAGTTTCTTCTGCTGCAGCGCACCCCCATTGGCCCCAACCTTTCAACAGTGCAACTCCCTACAAAAGAGTAGAAAACCGTAACGATTTCTCATCCTCTAGCACACAACAGATGTTATTTAGCCCCCTCGAAGAACTACCGCTCCAGCAATCGACACCTCCACGTGCCCAGAGGCAAATATCTTCAACTTCTTCTGCTGCATCATTTTCCCTAAGTGACTGTCCTTCCACGCCTCCTCGCCGAGAGTTTTTAGGTAAAGGGCTTAATCATAACGTCTATTCAAGTGGAATGAGCAGATGCGGAAAGTATGAAACAGTTGGAAAATCCGTAATTCAAAGCAAAAATAAAAATGAAACGACTACAATACATTTTGAGTCTTTTATATCGTATATCCGCCTATTACAAAATGATGTACCTGTTGCAAAAGTATTTTCCATCCCCGCAGAACTTGAGAATTTATTAGAAAATCAAAAGGGTGCATTATACGATCAACGCATCACCGATGGAATCGTTACTGAAGCTCTTCGTGATATCAAAGCCGGAGGGAAGGAATGGATCATTGAAAAACTTGCAATTCCTGCACCGAAAGAGGAATGGGAAAACAACAATCGAGAATTCAATACATTGTCACCTCGTGCTCAATCCTTTTTAACGATGGCAAAAGAGTGGTTAAATAGATCTATAGCAGCTAATAAAATTCTGATTGGAGACTTTAAACCGGATAATGTGATGATGACTGCTCAAGAAGAAATTAAAATTATTGACTACGATTTTAAGGATGCTGCTGTACTTAAAAAAGGGGTCTGTGATTTTGAATTCTTCCACGAATTACAGCATAGTCTAAAATACTGGTCCTGCGGAAATGAAAATATTAAGAACTGGCTAATGGATGAATTTCCTGAATCTATTAGAGAGTCAATACAGCACAGAGAAGAAATAAAAAGTAGATTTTAATATTCTAGGAACCTCTGAATATTTCAGGCCTATTAAATTTTGGAAGCTTTTTCCTGAGATTCGAGAAAAACGCGCCAAATTTAAAAATCTGAGTTAATCAGGGGTTCCAGAATGAGTCGTCTTCTAAATTTAACAGAAGACGATATAGTCCATTCCCATTCTCACTATCATAAAAAAGTTCACAACATTGTCAAATTATCAATATACTTTTATCATTTATAAATGGTAAAATTGAATTAATTCAAACAAAAACTACTCAATATGAACCCTTTAGAGTTACCCATACCCTATCTTTGTTTATCCCACTCTATTCCAGAGAGAAAGCTGTCATTAAACAAAAACAAAAGAGCATACTCTTCAACTAGTGAGCTGATACCGGAAAGGGTTGCTCATATTGCTCCCAAAAGATTAAAGATGAGTCCTTTGAATTTAAGTAAAATCTTAGATAGTGATAGTGAGAGAAAGGAAGATTCGGAATTTTCGCATTCGATACTGACATCTGCACTTCCATCAGACTCACATTCGATTTCCTCTGCCGCACTACCTCCCCTGCATCCGCACCGATTAAGCCAACCAGGATTACCCTCATCGTCTATTGCCCTACCAATTCCTCCATCCTTCTCACAAATACAAGAACGCATGGCTTTTATTCCCCCAACTTTATTTGAACTAGAAGCTTTATCTGCCACTACAGCCCACCAAAAACCTCTTCATTCCCATTCTGAAAATTATTTAGGGAGCGGACTGAATTATATCGTAGAAGCGAATGGAAAAAGTGCAGATGGAATATATGAAACAGTTAGCAAAACCGTCCGACCTGATAAGGGTCCAAATCAATTAAAAAAAATAAATAGAGAGTCCTTGCACGCATATATCCGTCTTTTAGAAAATAATGTACCCGTTGCAAAGCTTTTTTCTGTCCCTGAGCAACTTAAAATTGAGTTACATAAAAAAGCTAAGAAAGAGGGTAAGATCAAAGATATCACAAGTATGGGTAACAACTGGGTAATTGAAAGGCTTTCAATTAACGTTCCAATAGATGATTGGAAGGAAAGCGATACACCACTCAATGCATTATCACCTCAAGCTCAAGCCTTTTTAAAAATGGCCAAATACTGGCTAACTGCTTCTGTAAAGGAAAAACGGCTGCTGATCGGCGACTTTAAACCCGATAATGTAATGATGAGTGATCAAGGAGAAATCAAAATTGTCGACTATGCATATAACCCATTTGCTTCTTTAAATAAAAATGAGAGCGATGAGCACGAATTTTACACGGATCTATTCAATAGTTTAAATGACTGGTCCTGTGGGAACGAAAGTATTAAGAACTGGCTGATATCCGACTTTGATGAAGCAGTTAAAGAAGGCATTAATCAATATTCAAAAATAATAACAGGGAAGAATTTTTTAAATATTTAAAAAATGAGCAGTTGTAGTCGAGAATCGCGGACTCTAAAAATGACAGGAAGCGGACTTCGTCAAAAGAACTTTTCTTTTCTCCTTCGCCTTAAATTCCTCATCAGTTTTCTTGATCATTTGAATCATACTCAAAAGAATCTCAATGTCATCTTCGATTAAGTCGTATCCTTTTGCATATCGACGGGGGGTGTATGTGTAGCTATCTTTAACTTTCTCTACTTCAACATAAAGTCTATTGAGTTCCTTTAAAAAATCCTGAACCTCTAGATGACTAAGCGAATTGAGCATTTGTTTGTCCCAATTGGCACACTGAGCAATCACATGTTGCATTTTTGCCCAGGAATAGGCAACTTTCTGTGCTGTCTTTGTATTCAACAAACGTCGCTCAATACCCCACCTATTCAACTGCACTATTCTCTTATTCATAGAATGACGAGTATGTTTATCTGCAATTTCAATAAAAACACTTGGGAGTGAATACTCAAAATAAAAACAGATGCTCTCATCTACAACTACAACTGTGCGGGATTCTACTTTTTCAGCAAAATGCACATGTTTTTCTTCCTTACTACTGACCAAAGCAGGAATACTCATATTACCTCGCACGGGGATGCATGCCACCTTCCCCTTTCATTTTTATTAAGCTTTGCAAATGCCACTTTTGGATCGTGGGTAAAAAAAATCATTTGACCTTCTTTGTAAAGAGCAAATTTTTCATCCACTTTTTTTTCCGAAAATCGATCGTACCCCATCGTAATCGGAAGATGAACCCATGAACGTCCGGGGATAAGGTCTGAGGCAAATAGCAAGGGACCGATTGAAGGAAGCATCATCGCGCGGGTATGGCCATCGGAATAAGTAAAGTCCAGATCAATACCTAGCGCAGGAACTTCCCCCTTTTTAAGTAGCTGTAGTTGCCCTGACTTAACCAATGTCTCTTGTATTTTTGGGATAAACGAAGCTCTTTCTCGAGGGTGCGGCGATTTTGCATACTCAAAATGCTCCTGACTCACATAGATCGTTGCATTTGGAAATACAATGCGCTCCTTTTCCCCGAAGACCGGTAAGATGCCTCCGGCGTGATCAAAGTGCAGATGTGAAAGAATAACAGCATCGATCTTTTCAGGTTTAAGGCCGAGATTATCAAGTAGCACATGATTGCTCTCAATACAGAAGCGCTCTTTCATTTTCGGATCAAAAAACGCTCCCGTTCCCGCTTCAAAGAGAATATTTTTTTCACCTGTTTGTACAAGCAAGCAGCGGCATGCAAGTTCAATGCGGTTCTGACTATCAGGTTTCTCCCATTTGGACCAAACCGATTTTGGCGCATTGCCAAACATCGACCCTCCATCGAGTGAGATTCGATTGCCCTCTATCGCCTTAAACTTCACTTTTTCCATACTGGGGGGCGTCCCTCTAAAAATGCCTGGATCCCCTCTTGCGCCTCATCTGAGTAGCGGACCTCGCGATGCTGTTCAAGGGCCACATCCATATCCCTCGGGATACTTGACGGGTCAAGCGAGTGCATCAATCGTTTAGTGACCGTTGTCGCATGATGAGGAAGACTTAACAGCTGATCTACTAGTTGTTTAAGTTTGCTTTCCATTTCCCCTGACTTAACAACCTGATTGACAAGTCCGACCTCTTTAGCTTCGACTGGATCTATGATATTTCCAAGCAGAAGCAGTTCGCGCATTTTACGCAAAGGAACTTGGCGCTTTATCACTGTCATGATAAGTGCGGCAACAAGTCCGCGTGTAATCTCTGGAAATCCAATCTTTGCTTGCTCCTCAATGAGCACAAAGTCGCAAGCTGCCATCAAACCGGCTCCACCGCCAATGGCTGCACCATGGACAGTTGCAATGGTCACTGGATTAAGACGCCACATTGTCTGTAGCAATCTAGCAATGAGTCCCGCTGATTTATCGGCATTAGAGTGATCTAACGCCTCTTTGAGGTCTAGGCCTGCACAAAACAGCTCCTGCGATCCCTTAAGGATAATCACGCGGCACGTCTCATCTTCATTTAGAGCATCGATCTTGTCACATAAGGCGCTCACCATTTCGATATTTAGCGCATTGCGTTTTTCAGGGCGATTGAGTGTAAGTGACACAACGCCGGGCATGACTCTGTTTTCAATTATCGTAGACATAAGCTTAGTTTCTCTTCCGGTATAGGGAGTTCAATTTCTAAAAGCGCTTGTCCAATCGCCTTGCCCTGTGAATCTGTTCTCAGCGAATCTAAGACATTGTAAAGAACAAAATTAAAGGCATTTAAATTAGGTAGTTCAAATCGAACTGTTTTCTCCGGACTCAAAGCTTCAAAGTATAAGTGGACCTTTTTTTCCGTTAATTTTTCTTTTAGAAACTGATACCCCACATCCGTGTAGGCAAATATTGCAATATTTGCATTTACACCTTTGTCTCCGCTTCTTGCAAAGGCAATTTGGCGTAAGCGTATAGATTCTGTAATCATATAAACTCCACAGTAGGTTTGATTTTTTCCTTCGTAATAAGATTGGGTATGAAAGTAAAGTGCGGTCGCACTTTGGGTCTTGCATGAGTATACCCTGTCACCCCTTGCGGTCCGGAAGAGACAAGAGATGCAATCTCCTTTGCAAACACAAAAAGCGGTTCGGGATTTTGATGCTGAATGGCAATGCGTAGCATACACTCGGCAATCTCTGCATTTCTTGGAATCACCCCCGGAACGATATCTCCAGCTCCTATACACTCAACGCATGATCTATCCACTTCAAACCCACACTTTCGGAGCCTTTCAAGTAGAATATCCGCGCATATTTTGGCCTTTTGGACAGCGTTCGCACCAAAAATCGAAACCATTCCTTCCACCTTCCAGCCCGAACGATGAATTTCAGCTACTTTGAGTGTATCGGGCGGCGGCTTTCCAATAGCGCCTGTGACTTTAATACGGTCCTTCCCTACATTCTCAAGTTTGACTGAGAGTAAGGAGAGTATGACATCGGGGCTTAAATAATTGTCAGGATCTTCGATCTCATAGAGTAGCTGCTCCTTAACGGTCTCTATACTGACCCGACCGCCGCTTTCCTCTGGTTTGGTGATCACAAAAGAGCCGTCCGAATGGATTTCCGCAATGGGATACCCGATCTGATAAGGGTTTTCAATCTCCAGCCAATGCGTCGACATCCCACCGGTTACTTGCGTTCCACATTCAATCAAATGTCCGGCAAGAGTAGCGCCGGCAAGTTTATTCCATTCATTCCACCCCCACCCAAATTCATGTACGCATGGCCCAACCGTGAGTGAGGGATCGCAGCATCTTCCGGTAATCACAATATCAGCTCCTTTCGCAAGCGCAAGCGCGATGGGCTGAGCGCCTAGATACGCTCGACTGCACACGGCAGTGCTCTCAACTTCATCTCCTGTGATGACGGCGATTTTTTTCTTCCCACCGAGAATTTTAGCAACTTCTTTTCCGCATGCTCTTGGGTTTAATCCGCCTGCATTTGTTACAATGCGCACTTTTGTATCTTTTAAATCTTCAACCACTTGTAAAAAATCTTTGGCATACCCTGCATTTGGATCTTTTTCCATTTGAATAGCCATAATCCCAAGACTCATTTCGGCCAGATATTCAAGCGTCAGATAATCGAGGTCTTTCACCTGCTTGACTAACTCTTTTGGAGCGAGCTGACTATCACCCCAAAATCCTTGGGCATTTGCAATCTTCATACTTGAATCACTCCTGTATGGAAAGTTTTGTCGCTCTTTGGTGCACGTTTGACAAGTTGAAGTAAATCAAAAAGCACCTGCCGCGTGCGGTGCGGGGCAATAATCGCATCAACCCAACCACGGGCGGCACCATACCGTATGTCTGTCTGCTCATTATACTCCGCGAAGACTTTGTCAAAAACTTTTTGATCTTTTTGCAAAGAGTATAACGTCCCTGCCGCTTGTGAGGCGCCCATCACCGCATACTTCGCATTTGGCCAAGCAAGAATGAAGTTTGGATCGTACGCTTTACCGCAAAGCGCATAATTACCCGCACCAAAAGAGCTTCCGATAATCAAAGTAATCTTTGGAACAATTGAGTTACTTACCGCATTGACAAGTTTGGCTCCGCTTTTAATGATTCCGCCTTGCTCTGCTTCTTTTCCCACCATGAACCCGACGACATCTTGCAAAAAAAGGATTGGCAGTTGCATTTGATTGCAGTCCATCACAAAGCGCGCCGCCTTTTCAGCACTCTCTGAATATAATACCCCGCCGATATGAACCTCGCCGCTTGTGCCTCGCGTTTGTTTTTTCTGATTGGCAATGACTCCAATTGGGATCCCACCAATTTTTCCCTCAACACAAACTATTGCTTTTCCATACTCTGCTTTGTACTCAATGATCGTCCCTTCATCACAGATTAAATTTAAAAGCTCGTGAATATCAAAAAATTCCGGAAGGTCGTAAACTCCCGGAATCAATCCGACATCACGCGTTTGCTGTGTATCTTCCGGCAGCATATCGACAAGTTTTCTCATTTGGTTTAAACACGACTCGTCATTCGGCTCTAAAAAATCAACCGTGCCACTGATGGCTGCGTGCATTTTCGCCCCGCCAAGCTCTTCAGCACCGACATCCTGACCAATCGCTTGCTTGACAAGAGCGGGCCCTGCTAAGTAGAGACCGCTGCCCTCTGTCATTAAGAGCTGATCGCAAAGGACAGGGAGGTATCCTCCACCTGCAATACAACTCCCCATTATTGCAGCTATCTGTGGGATCCCATTTGCAGAAAGGACGGCGTTATTGCGAAAAATACGCCCAAAATCATCCTCATCCGGAAATATTTCATCTTGAAGCGGTAAGAACACACCGGCAGAATCGACAAGATACAGAATCGGCAATCGAGATTCATAGGCAATACGCTGCGCGCGGAGCATCTTTTTTACAGATTGGGGCATCATTGCCCCGGCTTTGACAGTCGCATCATTGGCAATTACCATGACAGTGCGACCCGACACTTTACCAATGCAAGCTAACACGCCGGCGGCCGGAAACTCCCCCCACTCCGCATACATTTTCCAGCCTTGAAAAAGACCGAGCTCAAAATAATCTTCAGAGTCAAACAGCCTTTTTAGACGCTCCCGCGCCGTGAGCCTACCCAGTTTCTTTTGCCTTTCGCGCCCCTTTTTCCCTCCACCTTGATGTAGTAGCTGCTCATCTTCTAAAATTTTCTTTGTCAACTGTTTTAGTGCTATCATAAATCCGCATTGTGATGATCTGCTCAATTTACGTAAATCATCAATATTAAATTTTAATTCTAACTTATTGCGTCAACATATCTGAAAGAGATTCAATCTCTTTATCAAAGGGATCGCCCACATAAGATAGGGAAGTTTTTACTGCCGCGAGGCTCTCTTGACAATAGAATTTAGCAATACTACGCGCGCTTGAATCAATCTCACCTTCTCGCTTGCTGAGTACGCAAAGCGTTGTAAACATTTGAATTAACGCATCTGTTAAGCGGTTCAAGTCAAGTTGCTTCTCTACAATCCCTTCTCGATGCTTGATCAACAAATACTTTGAGAGGCGTGAAAAGGCGCGAATCGATTTTCTTAGGACCTGTATCTCATTTTTCATATCCGCTTCTTTAAATGGAACTTTTGGCAGATAAATACAATCGTGCGCCTCTTGTTTGATAAAATTCCCCATGACTCTTAGGTTAGAAAATGGCCTTTTAAGTCCATCATTGACTTTTTTAAAATAGAGACCGACATCTCGAATTCCAACACCTGAAATAAACGCGCGCATCACCTCATTTGACCCCTCGCCTATCATATTCAAGCGCGCATCGCGCATTAATCGCTCAAAAGGCTCATCGGTAAAAAATGAGCGACCGCCAAAGATCTGCATTGTATCATAAATAATTGACCAGAGCTCCTCACTTGCAAACACTTTAAGCATCGCCGTCTCAAGCATGATATCTTTTTCCCCTTGATCGATCAGACCGGCAACCGTATAGGTTGCTGCATCCATCGCATAGCTTCTAGCAGCCATGCGTGAGAGTTTGGCTTTAACAAGTGGAAAGGAAGAAAGCGGCCGCTTAAACTGATAGCGCGTCTTCGCATGGTGTATCGCCCTTTCAACTAAGTACTTACCCACTCCGTTGCAAAGAGCTCCAAACGTTGTTCGTCCATAATTTAAAACAGAGAGTGCCACATTTAGACCTTTTCCAAGGTGACCCAAGAGGTTTTCTTCCGGTACCTCCATCTCTTTAAACTCTAAAATTGCCGTTTTTGTTCCGCGAAATCCAAGCTTCTCAAGAGCGGGCTGTTTGATATGGAATCCATGCATTTCGGGAGTCACCAAGAAGGCTGAAATCCCCTCCTTTGTTCGTGCCATAACAGTCAGTACATCGGCAATAGACCCACTTGTAATCCATTGCTTCATGCCATTGATGCGATACACTTTTTTTTCGGAGTCGTAATCGGCACGCGTTTCAATAGCGCTTGCATCGGAGCCTGCATTTGGCTCGGTTAATGCGAAGGCAGCAATTTTCTCCCCCTTTGCCAGAGCAGGTAGCCATTTTCTCTTCTGATCCTCGGTTCCGTAGAGCAAAAGTGCCCGGATTCCAATACTTTGATGGACGTTTACAAACAAAGTCGTTGAGCCGCAATATCTTGCAAGCGTCTCTGTCACTCGGCAATACGCCTGTTGCGACATTCCAAGCCCCCCATACTCCTTTGGAACAGTCATCCCTAGGACCCCAAGCTCTTTCAGTCCGTTGATCACCTCATCGGGAATTTCCGCCTGACGGTCAATGAGATCCGCATCTATTTTCTCTTTTGCAAAAGATTCAACCTTATCCACGTACTCATCAATGGGCTCTTGCTTTGGGTAAGGGAAAATCTTTTTGCTATCCAAAACACCAAAAAATAGCTTCTTCGCAAAACTTGTCTCGTCGATTCCTGTAGAGAGAAGTTCATCAAGTAATTTTTTTTGGTCGAGATCCATATTTTATCCGGCTTTTTTGATGTTATAGCCATTTGTGCTGATTTTATAAAATATAATCTATAAGATAAGCAAAAATTTATTTATTTTTTTGGGAGCCTTGCGGTTCCTTTGGGAGTCTCTTAGGTCACTCTGGTTCTATTAAATTTTGCATGAATTTTTTCTGAAATTTGAAAAAACAATCGGGAATAACCACTTGATGGTTAAGCAATTGCGTTTTTCTCGAATTTCAGGAAAAGGGCACTAAATTTAATCGACCCGAGTGAATCAGAGGCTTCTTTAGAGAGAGAGACTTTTAATAACATTTACTTGCCCATATTATCCATAGATATTAAGGTGCAGTTATAGGGGGAATCATGGCAAATCCATCAGGTTGCAACTATTTTGGCTCTATATGCCAATCCACATGCCAATTTATAGCAAATTCATGCCATAGCCTTGCATCAGAAATGAAAACGCCATCAAGGTTGCAAGGATATACTTTGATCGTTGGCGGTACATCGATGGCGATGCTCGGTATCCAGCAAGGAGTTTCGTCGATTAAGGGAATATACAATCGCATGTTTAAGGAAGAGCAAAGCTATATCCTTTACTCTGAACAACAACCAGGATCGAATCTCTTAACAAAATGCTTAATAAGCATCACATGTCTCGGCCTTGGCGGAGCGGCAGTTGTTGCGGGAACGATCAATATTTTAATGCCGGAAGCTCTCAATTCCGGTTGCGCGGATTTAAAAGTGGAGTGTCTTCAGAGCCATCCATCTTGCAAATATGCGTGCCAAGAGACAAGTGATTATGCAAAAGACGCAGCTGAGGAGATTGTATCGGAAGGAGCGTATCGAGCGCTTTGTAAGTTATTTCCCGAGATTGACCATTGCAAGCTTGGGGTGGGATGAAGCAAGTAGAACTTGAGAAACTTTCTCCTGATAAAATTGTAACATACCTTTCAAAACTGAAAGGGAAAGAGCCAGTCCGCGCTTTGGTCTCCTCGCTTACCGAACATAAACAGTTAGAAGCTGCCGGTAAAGCCTTAACTCCGATACAAATGCTTGACCTACTCTCGCACACCCTTTCTTCGGAGGAAAATGGTTGGAAGCTCTCTCCCCTTCTAGTCGGATTTCCATACCTCCATTTTCGGCAAGTCATCGACGCGCTCTCTTTAGACAATTTAGAAGTACTTAAGCATGAAAGTGTGACCGAGCCAGTTCAACATCAAATTACTCTAATCGCACATGCCATTACTAAAGAAATTGACGAAAAACAAAAGGATCTTGAAGAGTGGGAACTCAGCTTAGAGACCCTTGCAATTGATGAAATGAGTCGAGCAGATGCAGAAGCGCTATTTAAAAAAATCAATGAATTCGAAGAATTTTATTCAAAAATCACAACTCTTCTGAATAAAGCGCTTGCGATTGCATGGAATTCCACAAGATCCGACCTTATCGACAACCTCAACTCCCTAAAAGAAATTGCCCACCACTATTTACTCGATGTCGTTGGGAACTCAAGAGATCAAGACAACCCGCCTTCAGGACTGTACGCTATCGTTGAAGAGGCGCTTTTTAGAAGATTTGGTGATCATATAGAAACAGAATCTGTTAAAGAAAATGAACCTGCGCTTGAAGGGATTACAAAGCTTTCGATCTGGTACTTAAAAGATTACTGGGCGCTTGGACTCATTCCATCCGTGCAAAGAGAGAAGGATCTTGAAACAGATAGCAAATCAGAACAGAAAAGAGCAGCTCATCGGCAGCGTCTCTTTGAAGAGGCAGAAAATTCTTTAGCTCTTATGGGACTTAAAACAGTTTCGGATCTTAAAAAAAAACGGATCTTTTCAAAAAAAACTTTGGAAGAGTATTTAAAGCCACGCCACAAAAAAATTACCGAACAGCTTCCAAAATCTCGCTAAAAATCACATTGGGATCTTGTTCACCATCAAGGCTGATAAGTCCTCCTCTTTTTTGGTAAAAATCAATCAGCGGTTTTGTTTTCTCATGATAGACACGCAGGCGCTCCTCCACAACATCTTCGTTGTCATCTGATCGATGAATCAACGCATCTCCGCATTGATCGCACTTCCGATCGACTTGAGGAGGCGAAAAATATGTGTTAAACATGCTGGCGCAGTTAGGACACGTAAGACGCCCGGCAATGCGTTTCACAATGACCGAATCGCCTACATCGAGATTAATGGCAATGACTCGGTCATTTGGGCCGAGCATTTTCTCAAGCTCTTCTGCTTGTGGAATTGTTCTTGGGAAACCATCAAGTAAATACCCTTTATGGCAGTCCATCTCATTTACTCTATTTTTTAGCATACCGATAATAAGATCATCCGGAGCCAGGTCCCCGCGATCCATAAACACTTTAACCTTTTTCCCAAGCTCGGTTCGGTTTTTAAAATTTTCTCTTAAAAGATCACCTGTTGAAATGTGTGCGATTCCAAGCTCTTTTGATAGCCTCTTGGCCTGTGTGCCTTTACCGGATCCCGGAGCCCCGAGCAATATTACAACGTTTCTCTTCACATCCATTTCAACGCCTCCTAAGGCTATAGCCAAACAAAAAAATATAGATAAAAAATATTTCATTCTTTTCTTCAAAAAATCAAAGTATATGATACTAGATTGAGCGATAATCCGCAATATCTAGAGCGCACAGCGAAATCCGACTTTGCGATCACGCGCGTTATTTTGAAGGACTTTACTACTTCTATCGCGCAATTCGACTGCGATATGCCCCGGGTCACGAATGGAAGATGAGTCTAAGCGTCGATGGTGAGATTCAAAATCAGTATCTATAGTACTAGTCCACTCGAATAGACCATCGCAAGTATCCTCAAGCGCTCCATCAATCACACCCGCACACAATAGCTCTTCTCTTGTCGGCAATCGTTGCCGCTTCCAGACAGTGTAAAGGTAGGCATCAACATATGAGACATTTGTCACAGGCGCATCGTCTTCTCCTTCCGGGAAGCTGCCATTTGTCCATTGTGAGGGAGCCGGATAGCCGATCGCTCTCATAAACCCGTAGTACTCAAGATTTGTAACCTTTTTAGATTGCAGGTAATATCCTTCTGTCTTATGTGAGACAGGAATGATGTAGCGCAAACCCGGTTTCGTTGCATGCTCTTCGAACCGACCGTACGCTTTCTTGTGCTCGCTCCGAGGCCTTTTGTCACTTAAGTAACTAATCGAGCCATCGCATTCTTCCTTTCTCTCTTTTATGGCTGCCACATTTATACAACTCTTTTCACCGCTCCCGCCCTTCTCTTTTTCAACTTCATTTTTCTTAATTTCCGTTTTCAGACTTGAACACACTTCTATACTCTCTTTCTCGGTAGCCGCTTTTCTTGATACAAAGGAGTATTCCTCCTCTTTCTCATCACCGGAAGCTTCATCAAGCGCGCTTAAATCCATATCTTCAATCGCAGCAAAGTGGTCGTCTCTTTCTTTCACATTCTTTGATAAAAAGGAGTACTCCTCCTCTTTCACATCATCGGAAGCTTCGTCAAGTGCGCTTAAATCCATATCTTCAATCGCAGCAAAGTGGTCGTCTCTTTCTTCCTCTCTTTTTGATAAAAAGGAGTACTCCTCCTCTTTCACATCACCAGAAGCTTCATCAAGTGCACTTAAATCCATATCTTCAATCGCAGCAAGCGCGTCGACTTTTCCTTCCTCTCTTTTTGATAAAAAGGAGTACTCCTCCTCTTTCTCATCATCGGAAGCTTCATCAAGTGCACTTAAATCCATATCTTCAATCGCAGCAAAGTGGTCGTCTCTTTCTTTCACATTCTTTGATAAAAAGGAGTACTCATCCTCTTTCTCATCACCAGAAGCTTCATCAAGCGCACTTAAATCCATATCTTCAATCGCGCTGTAAAATTCATCGTTTAGTTCTAGAAAATCCAATTCTATCGGAGGCGTTTCCTCAGAGTTTATATGTCCGAACTCTTCATCGATTGAAAGCAGCTCGAACTTTTCTTTCTCATCACTATCACTCTCTTCCTCTTGATCATCAACTTCTTCAAATTGAACATAAGAAACCTTTAAGGGAACCGCAGTTTTTGAAGGAGGGGCAATTAATCCTACTTTTTGTGCCTCTTGAATATTCTCGACACTCCCTGTGGCATCGATTGTCTGCTTTGCTACCCGGTTAACATTTGCGTGCTTGTTTGGGCGGCGCGTGATCCGCTTGATCATTTTCCATGGAATACGAAATGTTTGATCCGCTTGAGGAACGGAAATTTCCACCTCTTCTTTCATTGGGGAATACTCTTCAAGCGTTGCGGTCTCGCCATCTTCCATTATTTTTATAGAGACTGTTTCAAAAACCTCAGCTTCCATAAATTGGCTAGGTGAATACTTTGCAATGTGTCCGCTTGCATCTCGAAACGCCAAGTTATCTTCATTACATTCGCCCGAAAGCCGAAAGCCATTATTCAAGTCCACTTGAAAAGAAGAAGATGCTTGTCCTCTCTCTTGAAGATTTAGCGAGAGTAGACGCAAATCTTTGGTATACAGGGATTCATTGTTACCATCATCACTTTGAGCTAAAAAGGGCTCTTCGGAAATTTTTGCCCAAAATAGATCACCTGATGTTGTGATTAACTCCATTTGATCCCCTGACTCATCAGGAATCACCCGAATCAATGAAACTTTATCGACACCGAGGGGTAAAACACCAAAGGGGTATTGAAGCGACGGGATAGAGACAATGTTTCTTTTCTGCTTCTGATTATCGTTTAGAATAATCAAGTCTTCGGTAAACGTACGGTTTGGAAGAACAAAAGAAAAAAGAAAAATAATAAGGGCGATCGATTGAGTCATTGCACATCCGGATATAAATGTTTGTCCTGAAAAATCACGACTACGAATAGGGTTTGAATTTTTCAAAGGTTTCGCTAGATTCTAAATAGAAGAGAAGAAAAAATCAAACTGAACAAATTTCACTCCAAAGCAAGTCAATGACAATTCATAAGATCGATCCGGGTGGATCCTATGTTCAAGACGAGCCCATATGCAAGGTAGATGAACTGCGTCGACAAAAAGCAATAGAGCTCTATATTGATTTCCATGCCTTTGTCATTTTTAAACCGATCCATTGGTTATATGAAAACGTTCCAAAAATGATACATTGGAAACAGAATCAAGTGGTAAAACGAGACGCTTTAAAACGCGCCTTAATTTCGCATCCCGATCACTTGTATTTCAACCGCAAATTTGCAGATTTTTTTAAGGAAATGTTTGTTAATTTAGGCTCCGAAGCCTTTCAAGCAATCCCCGAGCTCCTAAAGCCAACGATAAAATATAAGCTTGGACTCTCTCTCAGATATATTGATTATAAAGCAGAAAAATACACTCATTACAAACGTAAATTTTGCAATTCAGAGCTCTTTTCTGAACTCATAAGGCACTATAAACATGGGTGTAGCTATGCCGCCAAATCCCTTTTAGGATCGGATATTATTCACTTAATTTTTGAGCGATTGTTCATGCAAATGTCACTTAAAATCGTAAACCACAAGCCTATCCCCGGAAAGTCTCAATATCCTGCCGTTCTTATTCGGGCTTTTGCAAAATCTCTGCTTATGCACGAAAGGATTAGCCAAGACCCAATACCAAAGGGCATCAGTCAAGAGGAAAAAATTATTCTAAAACTTGAACGTCTAAAAGATCTTGGGGTTCTTTCCGCCGGACTTCCTGACCCAACCCTTTTGCCCTTAACAAAGGAAAATCTTTATATACACTTAGATCATGCTATGTATGCGCTTCTGGAAAAACTTTGCGATGAATGGCTCAACATTCTAATACCTGTCTCTCGTCTAGACGGCGTCGCCAAAGCGTTTTATCTACTCGAAGGAAAAGACTTATTTAACACTGCTTTACGCCACCTGATTGGAGAGCTTGTAATCAAGACCTACACGAACCCAACAGAGATTATTTTATCTGTCGTGTATGCATTTGGTGTGGAAACTGCCGAATTTGAAGCGGAAGGCTTTGGAAAGGGAAGTCTTCCCCTCATCATGCAAACGGCAAAAAAGCTTCTAGAAAAGCACCTAGAAAGCGCATCGACTAGTCAGATGGAGGCAATATTTGCAGAAAAAATGCCGAAATATGGACTTGGAGGGAGAGCCAAAATCTACCAAATACAACAGCTTAAAAGGACCTTTTGTCGTCTTATTTCCAATCTCTTTCATCGCGCTATCAAAAACGAGAAGTTTGATTTCGAAGAATCCAATTATAAAGCATTTCGAAATACCACGAAAAAAATCCCAATTCTTGGAGAGTTAATCACAGGAATCCATTTGGTCGCTAAAGGTGTATTCGAAACGCTAAAAGCGCCGTTTCAAGAAAAGCCACTCATGCAAACGCTTTTTGAAAGTCTCTCCGGAAAAGATCTCGCTAACCATCTGACAAAGACTCTATTTGCAC
This sequence comes from Waddliaceae bacterium, assembly GCA_040880105.1. GTDB lineage: Bacteria > Chlamydiota > Chlamydiia > Chlamydiales > SLOH01 > SLOH01. Next base: position 38,268 of record JBBDJA010000007.1, read on the forward strand.
TTATTCATCAACCCACTTGGCGACTGATTGTAATGGATGTCGTTTCAGAACTTTATACACACCTTTTAGAGGTTGAAGGATTTAGCCCCAAACGCCCAGTAATCCCGAAGCAAAGAATTAGAAACGACTGCGGAGACATTGCCCTATTTTTTCTAAAGAGTGCGTTTCCACGCTTTACCCCCCTAATGACTCCTTATAGAAATCAATTGGGCAAAACAGTGTATCGTTCGATTATGGGAGAGGGGCCAAAGAACTTTCAAAAGCTTGTCGAGGACATTATAGAAAACTCCCTTCCTTCAATTAAAGAAGAAACGCTTACCACACGTCTGCTAAATACCTTTCGGGTCTATGGGTTTAACCAAATAGGAGACGATCGATTCTGGAACCACTACATCCGCGAGCATCTTAACCGAAATGTCGAAGATCAATTAAAAAAAGGAGAATGGAGGCTTGCGCCTAGCTCTCAATCAGATCGTGAAGCGTACCATGCACATGCATCCAGTCACCATCGTCTCTCCTTTCTTGAATGGGAGAAAAAAAGCGCTTGGTGGCGTATCCGATATAGAGAGAAGTTTGTCGACTTATTGCTGCGTCTTAATAACCAAGAGCTATTAAAGCGCCTACTGAGCCTACATATTACCAAACAGGAAGGGCTTGTGTCATGGGAAATACTGCCTCTCCCCCCGCCATCTGAAATTTTGGAAGAAGAGGTAAAAATGGACAAGCCGTTTGAATTTATCGAAATTTTTTATGACAATCCAAAAAAGCTTTAAACAGTCTCATCCATACCTAATTGAGCAATTATTGATATTGTTTTAATAAATCAGCAATTTCAGCATGATTCTTTTCCAGAGCAATATCTAAAGGAGTTAAGCCATTATCGTTCTTTAGATCTACCCTCGCTTTATAATTAATTAACAAGCGCACAGCATTAACATGCCCCCCTAAGACAGCCAAATGTAAAGGAGTCGAGCCACTATTATTATCAGCCATGTCCAGGATTTTCACAGATCTTTCCAATCTTTGAGGAGCGACTTCATTTTCCTTTATTTCATGAGCGTCTTGTTGTTGGGGCGCAATGATTCGCTCAGCAGCCGCACCCACTCTTTCCGCATCTTCGTTGCGAACTGCGGGGGCATTCGGCATAACCTCGTTTGTAAAATCTCCGGAATACCTGTTATCACTTATGCTATTTGAAGCCATATCCTACCTACGTTTGTTTTTAAAAAAATTTTTCAAAGAAATTTACATTTGAGTGAATTAATTTCAATAAAAAATGATAGAAATTTAATTTTTGAGAATCCTAAGGAAGGTCTGATTAACGCAGGTTAATTAAATTTTGCATGAATTTTTTCTAAAATTCGAAAAA
>JBBDJA010000008.1:0-34008 GCA_040880105.1 Waddliaceae bacterium
ATATCGAAAATAGCTTCGAAGAAGACTAATTTGAGCACATGGTTAAGGCAATGGAAGAGAATCACTTCCCTTGGATATACCTACGCGATCAATCTCAAGAAGTCGCTAAAGCGTATGGAGCACTGAGAACGCCGCATTTTTTTGTCTTTGATGAAGAGCGTAAATTAATTTATACAGGTAGGGGAGTGGATAGCCCAAAAGATTCCAGCCGCATCACTATCAATAATTTGGAATGCGCTTTAGAGGAGTATCTTTCGGGAAAAAAAATCGAAGTTCCGGTGACTAACCCGATCGGATGCAATGTAAAGTGGGAAGGGAAAGATGCTCACTGGATGCCAAGCGAGGCTTGCGATTTAATTTAAATATAATGGATAGAAATGAAAGTTTTAATTTTAGGCTCTTCCGGACTTGTCGGCACGGCTTTAGTCTCGTATTTAAACAGCAAGGGTAACGAAGTCATCCGAGGCACGCGAGACTCAAACGCAGTAGACTCAGATATGATTTATTGGGATCCGAAGCAAGGGGAATTTAATCTTGATGTCTTTGAAGGGTATGATGCCGTTATTAACTTGGCGGGAGAGAGCATCGGATCGGGAAGTTGGAGCGAAGAAAAGAAGAAAAAAATTAAAGAGAGCCGTGTTCTCGGAACGCAAATCCTTGCGCAGTGTTTGTCGCATCTAAAGAATCCGCCAAAGGTTTTGATTAACGCCTCAGCGGTTGGGTATTACGGAAGTCGTGGAGATACGATCTTGACTGAAGAGAGCGCTCCGGGATCCGGATTTCTTTCAGATGTGTGCCAAGAGTGGGAAGCGGCTACAACAAAAGCAAGAGAAAGTGGGATACGCGTGGTTTGTATGCGCTTTGGTATGGTTCTGAGCCAGAGCGGGGGAGTGCTCGGTCAAATGCTCCCTGTATTTAAAGCCGGACTCGGTGGAGTGATAGGTCCGGGTAATCAATACATGAGCTTTGTTGCGATTGACGATCTTGTCAAAATGATTCAGTTTGTAATGGAAAAAGAGGCGATCGAAGGGCCCGTTAACGCTGTAGCAGAAGAAGCTGTGACCAATCAAGTCTTTACTAAAACACTTGGAAATGTGCTATCTCGTCCCACATTTATTCCACTGCCGGCTTTTGCCGCTCGTTTGATGCTCGGCAAAGAAAAAGCAGAAGAGTTGACTTTAGCAAGTCAACGCGTGGAACCTACTGTTCTTCAGAGGCATGGATATACTTTTCAGTATCCAAAGCTTAGCGATGCATTAAATTATCTGCTCGGTTAACCAGACATTCGCGCAAGTTCTTCTATGCGCGTCTCCTCGCTTAAATGAGTGACAACTGTGAATGTTCTTCCATTTTGTTGCTGCTTTTCTACTCTAAGATGATGATCTGCAAATTTGGCAACTTGAGGGAAGTGCGTGATACAGATCACTTGGGTCGTTCTACCGATTTTAGAGAGTTTTTCCCCCACACGCGAGGCAGTCTTTCCACCGATATTTGCATCCACTTCATCAAAAAGAAGGGTTGGTGTTTGTTGTTTACCGGCAAGGGTAGAGTGAATGGCTAAAAGGAGCCTAGACAGTTCACCCCCGCTTGCATGGGCTTGCACTTCTACCGAAGGCTCACCTGCATTTGGGGCGAGAAAAAAGGTGACAATATCTAAGCCGAAGCGGTTGCGAGGGGCTCTTTGAAGTTGGATATTAACTTTTGCCTCCTCCATATTAAGTTCTTTAAGTTCTTCAGTTAGAGAATTTTCAAGGCTTAATGCTGCAACTGCTCTCTTCTTTGAAAGCGTCTCACATAGTTCTTCATTCGATTGAATAATTGTTTTTAGCTGATCTTCCTTTTCACCCAAAGCAGCGCTGCCGCTTTGCAGCTGCTCAAGCTCATTTCTAATGCGCGTTTCATATTCAAAGATGTCTTGATATTTTCGCTGTAGCTGTTTAATGAGCGTAAGGCGCTCCTCAATTTCTTGAATCCGCATCGGATTGAATTCAATACTCGATTGATACTGAGAAAGTGCGTAGGACATCTCCTGCATCTCAAGGCAGATACTTGAAAAAGAGGCTAAAGTATCTTTTAATTGCGGATCTAGTTGAAGAAGTTGTTCAACTGTTGATTTGAGCGTAGAAATGTCTTTTTCTTCAAGTGCGTGTTGGAGTTGTGCAGCGGATTCGGCGCGTTCTTTTGCTGTAAATAGTAGCTTGTACTCTGCAAAAAGCATCTCTTCTTCACCCTCTTCAATAGATGCTTCTTCGATCTCCTTTAGTTCTTTTGTGTAGCGATCGATTTTATACTCTCGTTCAGCTTCATTTTGCTTGAAATTGATGATCTCTTTATGTAGTCGATGCTCAGAGTCATACCCCTTAGAAATGGTATCGCGAAGCTCCATGAAATCGCCGTATTGATCGAGAATATCGCGATGAGACTCTCTTGAAAGAAGTGTTTTGTTTGCATGCTGCCCAACGATATCAAAGAGCATTGCAGATAGCTCCTTAAGAAGAGAGAGCGCGACATGTTGATGATTGATAAACGCGCGGCCTCGCCCGGACCTGGTGTGCTCGCGTTTGATAATTAGGTACTCCTGCGGGTCGCAGTCAATTCCTTTTTCATGTAAAAACTCTGGGATATGGGGCAGCGCTTCAATATCAAAAAGAGCCTCTGCTGCTGCCTTTTCAGAGCCGTGGCGGATCCATCCGCTGTCTGCCCTCATGCCTGAGATCAACTTTAAGGCGTTGAGTATGGCCGTTTTTCCAGAGCCGCTTTCTCCGGAAAGAACATTCATTCCTTTAACTAAAGAGAGGGTTTCCGACTCGATTAAAATCAGGTTACAGATCGATAGCTCTTTTAACATTTTGGGTCAGTTGTTATTGAGTAAGAGAATCGTGCGTGGAGGCAATAAAGTCAAGGAGAGCTGTGGCATCTTGGATTTGAATCTGTTCTCCAAAAGAAAAATTCGGCGTTTCTAAAATCAGTTGCTCGTCTCGGATGGAAATTGGTGTCATCTTAAGAGGTGATTTGTTGAAGCGGAAAAAAATAATTTGTTCAAAAGGAAAGGCTCTCTTCTCTCTAAAGGAGAGGGCTTGGTCGGAGACAACACTTGCTTGATTGATTGTGTTTATCAATCTTTGATGCTGGTCAAAATTTAGCGGATAAAGAGTCTTGTCGACAAGGACGGCACTTGTTTGAATTTCACCCTGATTTAACGGCTCTTCTCCCTCCTCAAAGGTGATTAGATGCGAGAGAAACAAAGCTCCGATCGCGAGGAAGAATAAGAAAATAAGGAAGTACATTCGACGCGTGTTCATAGATTTATCTATATTATTAGTTAACAAATAGAGTCAAGGGTTTTAAAGTGCATCTTAGCGACTTCTGGAAGAGCCTCTTTTCCATGCGTTCTTAAAAATGCGCGTCCGGCCATTAAAACTTTTGGCCCCGCCCCTTTGGGAAGGGAAATTGCAAACTGACTCTCGAGTACTTTTAAACCTTCGACAAAAGCGTCTCTAGCCAGGATTGAAGCGGCTGCAACAACAAGATCTTCTTCTCCGCGATGACGTTGCACCAAATTCACTTCCATTTTCTTTTTATGAAGCGCTTTTTCGACAACATGCTCAGCTGCAAACTGGTCGATTAGGACCTCTCTGCATCCGGTTTTTTCCACAAGTGCTTCAATAGCTGTCGCATGGCCCCAAGCAAGTAGGTGGTTTAGGTTGTTAAATGAGAGGTACAGCTCATTGTATTTCTTGGGGTAAAGGCGGACAATTTGATACGGAAATTTGGCCCGGATTTTTTTTGCAATCGTATGGATTAGAGGGTCTTTCATTCCTTTTGAGTCTTTGACTCCGAGGCTTTTAAGTTCTTTTTCATCATCTGCAAAGACGCCGGCAATGACAAGGGGACCGAAGAAGTCGCCTTTTCCTGCCTCATCAATACCAATGTGAGGGGAGTAGTTCGCGTGAGTATGTGGAAACTGTTTTAAAACTTTGGGTTCTAAATAAAACTCCACAAAATCAGACGTCTCTTTCCCTTGGATCACTAGTTTACCTGAGAGATACAGAGTACAGGAGAGACCGGGTTTCTTTGCGCTAAAAATTGTATGGGGTGGTTTTGTTAAAGAAAAGCCTTTCTCTTTTAAGTCGGAAATTAGCTCTTTTCCAATCTCGGGATTGACTGTAATGACAAATGGGTTGATCATGCGGAAAAGAATACAGAAGCTAGAGAAAAAAAGGCAATGGTGAATTTCTTTGTTTTTGGTATACTGATCTTTTAAGAGCAAGGACAAACAAGATGTCAGAAGTAAAGACAACATATAGTCAAGATAATGAGACCTTTATAAAGGAGCTGGGAGATAGGTTAAAGCTAAAAAGAAAAGAGCTTGGCCTTTCGTTAAAAGAAATAGAAAATTCGACTTCAATCCGCCAGAATTACCTTCAAGCCATTGAGGAAGGCGATCTTCGAAAGATGATTTCTTCTGTTTATGCTCAAGGTTTTATTAAACAGTACGCAAGTTATCTTGGTGAAGATATTGAAAAGGTCATACAATCACGTCCCGATCTTTTCAAATCCACATCCAATCAAGATTTCTATTATGGAATCGGCACACTTGAAACACGAGGCTCTCCAACAGGAGGTGTTAAGTGGCTTCCAAATTCGCTTTGGATCGCCGCCACTGCCGTTATTTTTGCAGCCGCTTGGTTTTTTGCGAAATTTTTAGACGTAATTTAGTTTCATGTTGAAAAGCTATTTTTTCGGGCTTTGTATGGGACTTGCCGATTTAGTCCCTGGAGTTTCGGGAGGAACCATTGCTTTTGTCATGGGATTTTATGATGATTTTATTGGTTCCATTTGCTCTTTTAATCTCTCTTCGCTCCGCTTGTTGGTTCAAGGGCAGTGGAGAAAATTTTCACTCCAAGTGAATGCTAAATTCCTTGTTCCCCTTGGACTTGGAATCCTCTCATCTATCGTGATTTTTGCTAGGACAATGCATTTTTTACTCAATCACGAAGAATCAAGAACATATCTTTTTGCCGGGTTTTTAGGTCTTATCCTTGGTTCTGCCTATTTATTATCCAAGCAGTTAACTTGGAAGAAGAAACATGCGTTTCCCTTCATTCTCGGAGCAATAGCGGCATTTCTATTCACTTCAGGATCTTATGGGGGAGTCGAGGCCGGATACTCGGTTGTGCTTACAGAAGATTTGAAGCCGCTCATTCCAAGCGGGGTGAAAATTGATAATTACGATCAAGATAGCCGTACACTTAAGTATTTGACATGGGATGAGAAGGCTGTATTGGAAGAAGGAAGTGCAAGGCAATCTGCTGTTTTTAACAAGCACTTGATCTTTAGCGGCGCTTTAGCTGCCGGCGCTATGTTAGTTCCCGGGATATCGGGCAGTTATTTATTAACTGTGCTCGGAGTATATCCTGTCGTTATCGCAGCTGTTGCACACTTTTCATTAGATATTCTCCTTAATGTGGCCATCGGAATTATGATTGGCATGGGTATCTTTTCTCGCGTGATTTCCTTTTTGCTTGCGCGCGCGCCCGAGGTGACCTTTGCTGCATTAATCGGTGTAATGCTGGGCGCTCTACGATCGGTCTGGCCGTTTTGGAGTTACTCCTTTTACATCAATCCATTAAAGTTACATCAAGGACTTCTTTTAAAGGGTGTAGATCCGGTCATTCCGCCCATTGACCTTGTCTCGACCTGGCTGAGTGTTGGCTTGATGTTTGCCGGGTTCCTTGTTGTTGTTCTGCTAAACAGAAGGGTTGAAGCAGTTACGGCTAACTAATCATCGCGCTTATAAAGAGTTTGATTCTATAGCCCACTGAGGGCTCTTTTTAAAAGGAGTCGAACCGGTCATTCCACCCATTGACCTTGTCTCGACCTGGCTGAGTGTTGGCTTGATGTTTGCCGGGTTCTTTGTTGTCGTTCTGCTAAACAGAAAGGTCGAAACAGTTACGGCTAACTAATCACCTTGTTGATAAAGAGTTTGATTCCATCTACAAAACGTTGCGTTGCAAGTAGAACAAGCACCATTCCCATCAGTTTTTCTATCCCTAGAACGCCATTATTGCCAATTAGCTTATGAATACGTCTTGAGGAGAGGGTTATGATTAACGCAAGGGTCCAAGAAATAAGCACAGCTCCAAGCATAATGATGTGGCTGTGTTGGAGTTTAGCGTAAAGCATTGTCGTTGCAAGTAAGGCCGGACCTGCGATCAATGGGATCGCAAGGGGGGTGATATACGGCTCTTCCTTTGGAACTCTCAGCCGGAGGCTGTTTAATGAGGGGAAGAGAATTTGCACAGCTGCTAAAAAGAGAATCATACCTGCTGCAATTGAAACTGTGATGTCGTTAATTTCCAAGAAAATAAAGAGCACCTCACCTAAGAGAGCAAAGAAAAGGATAAATCCAAGGGCGAATAGCATTTCACGCAAGATGACCCAATTTTGTCTTTTTGGTTCAACTGCAGTCAACATCGTGTTAATCGGCGCGATGTTTCCAAGAGGATCCATGATAAGAAAAAGAACCAAAGCAATGGAAAATAGTGACATGCGTTTAGACTCCCTGTGTGGTGTATTCGTTGATTAAAAGAGTGATGCCCTTCTGAATTAAGCCGATTGCAAGCATCCATAGGACAAGTCCCATTAACTGCTCAAGGGCGATCATTCCTCTTGTCTTTAAGATCTTTTGTAAATAGGGCGAGGCGATTAAGACAATTGTGACCATTGCAAAGCTTAAGAGGATCGCAAGGGTTAAAGAAAGTTGGCTCTCAACAGTATTTGAGTAGAGCATAATGATTGTTAAAACTCCAGGACCTGAAATGAGGGGAGTGGCAATCGGAACAAAGACCGGGTCGCGAGTGAGTTTTGTGCTGTTTGCCTCTTGCGTTTTTGGGAAAATCATATTAACAGCAATAATAATCATCAAAAGTCCGCCGCAGATAGAAACCGAATATTCTCTGATCTGCAAGGTGCCGAGGAATACCTCTCCAAACATTTGAAAAAAAAGAGCGAGGACAAGTGCAAAAAACGACTCGCGCATCATAATCTGCTTTTGACGGTCAAACGAAAAATCACGAATCAGCGCGACGATTGCAGGTGAATTGCCAAGGGGATTGGCAATCAAAAATAATGAAAAAGCGATAGAAAATATTGACATCTTCCCGTCTCTAGGCTAAAAAACTTCTAATTATCATATTCTACAAACATCTATAAATTCAAGGAGATAAGTGTATCGGTTAACATTGAATAGTCACGCTCCTTCTAAAAAGCTTTTGTGGCTGACAGATCTTCATCTTGATGCTGCAGCTCAGGACCTCATACCCTCTTTTTTTGAAATGCTTAAAAGAGCAAGACCGGATAGCCTTTTAGTTGGTGGTGATATTCGTAACGGTTCCTCATCAATGAAAGTTTTAGAGTGTCTGCAGTCAAAACTTAATATTCCCGTTTATTTTGTTTTTGGCAATCACGATTATTATGGACACTCGATTAAAGAGATCCGTCAAGAGGCGAGTATACGTTTTTCTAACAGCCCGAATTTCAAATATTTAACCTTTGAAAAACCGATACCCTTAAGCGATGATGTCGTATTGATCGGCCATGACGGCTGGGCAGATGGTCAAGTCGGTGATTTTATTCACTCGAAAATTTATCTCAATGACTACCTTCATATTGAAGAATTAAAAGAGTGTTCAAAAAAAACGCGGTTAAAAACACTGAAAACCCTTGGGGCAGAGGCTGCTGAAAAATTGAAATCCGACCTTGAGACCAGTCTTGAGAAATTTCGAAATATAATTTTGCTTACCCATCCACCACCATTTAGAGAAGTGTGTTATTATAAAGGAAACATTTGCGATGACCACTGGGCGCCGCATTTTGTTTGCGGACAGGTGGGTGATATGTTAAAAATGACGATGAAAAAACATCCGAAATCACATTTGATCGTTCTGTGCGGGCATGCCCATTACGGAATCGATGTTCAAATTATGCCGAATTTACGTGCTGTGTGCGGCCATAGCGATCTTGCAATTCCATCCATACAAGGAGAGGTTTATATATAATGTCAGTTTTATGTTTAAAAGTACTTGAATACCAACCGGAAGAAAAGTTTGAATCGGAAGAACGGGAGGGCGAAAACGTAGAGACATCCAATGTGATTGTGCGTCTTTTCCATAGTCGTGTCTTTTGGACCGGCGCTGCGGGTATTGGAAGCGCATTTGTCTGCTTACCGGCACTTGGGGCTATTGGAGTCTACAGTTTATATGATCGGAAGAGGATTTTTTCAGAAGCCTCACAATACTATAATGTGGCGATGTACCAGTTTGGAATGAAGATGCACCAAGACTGGGGAAATCAAGTGTATGCACATCCAAATGGCGCCCAGCTGTGGGTCGGCGCTGTTCCGGCAGCAAATTTTGGCCATGATAAAGTATTGATCGAAAGAGGCGTCTCTTCGATCTTGTCTGTGATGAATGAATACGAGCTCTCAGATACAATGGCGATATGTCCTGTAAAAGGGGAGAGCTGGGTCAAGAAAGGGCTGCAGCATATGTTGATTGAGTCAGATGATATGAAAGGTCTTGGACAAAAGGAGTTTGATCATGCCCTTCGATTTATTCGTTTCAGTTTAGAAGCCGGGCGTTCTCTCTATGTGCATTGCAAAGCGGGTAAAGGGCGTTCTGTATCTGTTGTACTCGCGTATTTAGTGCTCTATGCCCGTGAAGGGAGCCTCACGCATTGCATCGATCACTTAAAGGCGATTCGGCCACAAATCAACTTTAATTCCGGACAACAAGCGGCAATGGAAGAGTACATCGAAAATTTTAAGCAAGAGCGCGTGGAAGAGATTGAAATCGAGCCGCTTTTAACAAAGTAGACCGCTCGTTAAGTCGTCACTAGTGCGCTGCCGTTTAAGCGTGCAATCGATGCCTGGATGTTTTCCGGTTTAGCAAACGCAGAAAAGCGCACAAATCCCTCACCTGCCTTGCCAAAACCGCTTCCGGGTGTGGTGACCAGGTGAAATTTTTGCATGAGATGGTCAAAAATATCCCATGATTTTTTTCCTTCAAACTTAACCCATAGATACGGGGCATTGCTGCCGCCATATGTAGGGTATCCTAAAGCAGAAATTGCCTCTTTTAGTTTACGGGCATTTTCCATATACAGTTTAATCGGAAAATTTGCCTCTTCCAAGGCTGCAAGCCCCCCAATCTGGGCGAGATTCGATGGGCCGTTAAAGAAAGTCGAAGCAATGCGTTCCCACGCCTTTTTGACCGAGTGTCCACCTTCGAACTTAAGTTCCTTTGGAACAACAGTCCAGCCAAGGCGAATCCCTGTAAATCCGGCCATTTTTGAAAAAGAGCCGACTTCGATTGCCACTTCCTTTGCTCCCTCAATTTCATAGATGCTTTTAGGGATTTCGGGATCTTGGATATAGGCGGCGTAGGCCGCGTCCATGATCAGAAGGATTTGGTTTTTTTGACAAAACCGCACAAGTGTCTCAAGCTGCTGTTTTGTCGCTGCCTGTCCAGTGGGGTTGTTGGGGGAGCAAAAAATAATGACATCGGCATCTTTGGCATCTTCAAGGTCGGGAAAGAAGTCATTTTCCGGGCTGCAAGGTAGATAGATAAGGGACTTTCCGGTCATCACACTTGTGTCGACATAGACAGGGTAGGCAGGGTCTTGGATTGCCACTTTAGCGCCCTGAGGTAAAAGAAACTGCAGGCGTCCAAGGTCGCTTTTTGCACCATCGGAGAGAACAATTTCATCTGCGCTCACAATTTTATTATAGATCTTTTCAGAGATTTTTTCCCTTAAAGTTTCGATACCAAGAGCCGGACCATAACCTGTATATCCCTCATTTGTCCCCAAGTCTTGAGCGAATTTTTCCATTTTTTGAGCGACAAAAGGTGAAAGAGGCTCGGTCGTATCGCCGATCCCAAGACTAATTAGAGAAGCACTTGGATTTTCCTTTAAAAAGAGCTCTTTCTTTTTGGTGATTTCCGGAAATAAGTAATTCTCTTGGACAAGGTGTAAAAAAGGGTTGCTTTTCATAGTTCTCGTGAATATGTCTTATTTTTTAGAAAAACTGTATCAGATCTGTCTGTATAGAGCAAACATCTCACTTATGGAAGGTCTGATTAACGCAGCTTATTAAATTTTGTGCCTTTTTCAAGGGAATTCAAGAAAAACGCACTCATTTAACTATCAAGTAGTTAAGCTCGATTGTTTTTTCGAATTTTAGAAAAAATTCATGCAAAATTTAATTAACCTGCGTTAATCAGACCTTCCTTATGGCACCCATATTGTTTTCCAAAGCGCATCCATTTTCTTTTTTTGTGCATTTGTAAGCCCCTTAAAAATAAGAATGCAGTCGTGGTTTTTTTTAAATGCCGACGTTGTCCAGTTCGCAGAGCCGTTCACGAGTGTGTCGTCATCGATATAGCAAAACTTGTAGTGATGCAGATGGTTTCCCTGGCTTGTCTGTACTGGAACGCCTTTACTTTTTAGTTCTCTGTAGACTCTTGCACTAGAGCCGCTTGCCGAGTTCCTATCGATCACAACTTGTACATCAATCCCTTTTTGATGCGCCTCTGTGACAGCACATGCAAGGTCTTCCCTTGTCCATGTAAACATTGCCACCCGAATGCTCTTTTTTGCTGAAGCGATCATTTTGATGATCGAATCAAGAGCAAGGGTGTCTTCGGGAAGGTGGCAGAGCGTGACCTTTTGACTCCCAATATTGAAGTGCTCTCTGGAAGGAGAAGGTGTTTTGTTGTAGATATTTTTCCCTCTTGAATGGATGCATTTTGCAAGTGGCTCACTATAAAAACTATGGACGAGATTGCCTTGGTTTCGAAGACCATCTGTTGTCATATTAGCAGATCCAAGTAGTACATGCTTTTGATCAATCACAAGCGTCTTTTGGTGCATAATCCCTTTGCCTTTGATTGGGTGCGTTTGGACCTTTGGGCCAAGGGTTTGATTCACTCCTTTTGATGCTTTCGAGTCGCAGATCACAGTCACATCTAGCCCCTCTTCAGCTTTTTTACGTAGACAAGAGATGATTTTAGGATCTTTTAATGAGTAGATCAAAAGGAAAATAGACTCTTTGGAGGATTCGATTGCTGTCACATGGTGCCGTTTTAAGTCGTCTTTTGTTTGAGAAGAGAGAAAAAGAGAGGGAGCCTCTTTTGCCGGCAAACTTTGGGGAAGCAACGTTGAACTGAACCAAGCGATCAGAAATATTAAAACTAAGTAAGTGACGCCCCAGGAGAGACGGTACTTATATCTTGACACGTGCATCTAGAAGTGTTTGTTGAAGACCTGTATATCGGCGCATGACCTCATCGTTATTGATTGCGATGGAAAGCGCTTTTTTTGTTCCAATAAGGACAACCAGTTGCTTTCCCCTAGTTACCCCTGTATAGAGAAGGTTTCGGTGCAGCATTTTGAAGTGCTGAGTGTGAACGGGCATTACGATGCAAGGGCATTCGCTCCCTTGATACTTATGAACCGAGACTGCATAGGCAAGCACAATCTCATCAAGTTCGCTGTACTCATACTCAACTTCCACACCTTCAAACGAAATATAGACCTTTTGGTCTACGGAATCGATGCATGAAATGCTTCCCACATCGCCATTGAAGACCTCTTTTTGGTAGTTATTTCGGATTTGCATCACCTTATCATGGATTGCAAGGCGCTTGCCGTATCTTTCTAAGTATTCACGTTGAGGATTGAGAGCCTCTTGGAGCACTTTGTTTAAATTCTCTGTGCCGATCACACCGCGCCGCATAGGAGCTAACACTTGGATTTGATTGATCGGATGAAGGTGATACTTGGTGGGAAGTCGCTGCTTTACAAGGGCGACTATGTCACCAAGAACAGTCTCCGGCTCATCGGAGCTCAGAAAGAAAAAGTCACTCTCTGCATCATTTTCGATTTTAGGAAAAATCCCCTTATTAATCCGGTGCGCATTGACAATGATCTTTGAATCCTTTGCTTGCCTAAAGATCTCTTTTAACTCAAAGACAGTCGCCTTTGAGGCCATAATGGCATCCTTCAATACATTGCCGGGACCTACGCTTGGCAATTGGTCTGTGTCGCCAACAAAAATCACTCTTGCATTTGAGGGGATAGCGGCAAGTAAGTTATACATCAGCTGCGTGTCGATCATACTCGCTTCATCAATAATGATAAGATCGCAGTCTAGCGGATCGCTTCTCCCTTTTTTAAATCCTCCGGCTCTAAAATCAAACTCAAGCAAACTGTGAATCGTCTTTGCCGGGCGGCCGGTGATTTCAGCCATGCGTTTTGCCGCTCTTCCTGTTGGGGCTGCAAGGAGGATCTTACTCGTGAGTTTTTCTGTGATATGCAGTATGGCATTTGTAATTGTGCTTTTTCCAGTCCCCGGTCCGCCCGTAATAATCAAAAATTTTTCTGCTAAAGAACCCTTTACAGCCGCTATCTGATGCTCTGCAAGCGTGATACTTAGCTTTTGTTGCACCCATTCAAGCGCTTTGTTTTCATCGACATTACGTAAATTTGAAGAGTGTTCGATTAGTCGGTTCATCTGTTTTGCAATTCCCTTTTCGGCAAGGAAAAGAGAGCGAAGCCAAAGAAATGGGCGCATCTCACCATCTAGAAAAAGAGGTTCAAAAACAACCTCTTCACCCGCCTGAAGTGCCTCAACTTGCATCTGTATATCGGGAACATCAACTGCCAGCATCTCTTTTGCGCGAAGAAGGAACTCCTCTAAAGGAAAGCAGGTATGTCCTTCTTGGGTTAATTCAGAGAGGACATAGTGGATGCCGGCTTTGATTCTTTGGGGAGAGTTTTTTTCTATCCCCATCTCTCTTGCAACAGAGTCGGCCATCTTAAATCCAATGCCAAAGATCTCTTTTGCAAGAATATAAGGATTTTCTTTGATCTTAGAAATTGTCTGCTGCCCATAGGATTTATAGATCTTCTGAGCAAATGCAGGACTTGCTCCGACTCCCTGCAAAAAAATCATCACCTCGCGTATGGAGCGCTGCTCTTGCCAACAGGAGATGATCAGTTCGTGTCTTTTCTTTCCGATTCCAGGCACTTCAAGAAGGCGGCCTGGGTATTTATCGATTACTGTCAGCGTTTCTGTTCCAAACTTTCCAACAATTTTCTCAGCATAGATTGGACCGATCCCCTTTACAAGCCCGGACCCTAGATACTTCTTGATTCCTATTACATCGGCCGGCTCTTCCACCTTGTAGGATTTTACCTCAAATTGTCTGCCGTAAACCAGATGGTTGATCCACTCGCCAAAACACCTAACAGTCTCTCCCGGCTGCAAAGTTGGCATTGATCCAACAATGCAAATTAATTCAGTCTTCTTTTTTTCTTGTAATTTGGCAATCGTATAGCCGTTTTCAGGGCTTTGAAAGGTGATGCGTTCAATGTATCCAATGATTTCAGTCATGAAAAGAGAATATTCTTTTGCATTCTTTTTTCCAATAGGTGAGGTGGTTTTGAGGAAGAATAGAAGATGCAGGGAATAGGGCTTTTAGACTCATTTTAATCATTTATCATGCACTGCAAACAATTTAAGGGTGAGGTCATTCTTCACTTTTTGCGTCTGACTGTAAAAGTCTGTAGATATCACTGTATCCACGGTCGGTAGCTAACTTTAAAGGAGTCTCTCCATTTTGACTTTTTTTGTCCCTATTTGCTCCTGCTTTGATTAACTCTTGGATACTGCCCATATCCTTATGTTCGACAGCTTTATGTAAGGGTGTCTCGCCGTAGTTATCTTCTATGTTCGTATCGGCATTTTTGATGATTAAGAAGCGGACAGCTTGTCTATGTTTTTTTTGGATCGCCTGATGAAGAGGAGTCTCTCCATCATTTCGTTTTGCATTGACATCGGCACCAGAGTCTATTAATGCCTTCATGATTGATATATTGCCATGTCGAGCGGCAATATGGAGTGGAGTTGATTCTTGTGGATAAGTCCTTGCATTTATATTAGACCCTTTATCGATTAAAGCTTGTACGATCTTTAGGTTTCCGCTTTCAACAGCCATATGGAGAGGATTGTTTCCATAAAATTCTTTTACATTGACTTCAGCGCCTGCGTCTAATAAAAGATTAACGATTTTTAAATCGCCCTTCCTACACGCTTCATGCAGAGGGGGTTCTTCAAACTCATTTTCCGGGTTAACATCAGCGCCATTTTCTATTAATTTTTTTACTGCTTTCAAGTCAGAATTTTTGCAAGCCTCAAATAATGTTGAATATTTTAATTTAACGGCTTTTCCAGATAGAGCGGCAGAAAAAGGTGCTATTTTCTTTGTGTAATCGCTTGAAAATCCCTTTGTGACTCTGCCATACAGTTGGCGCCAATTCCGATAAAAGCTCCTAATACACTAAGATAGCCAATTGAGAGTAAAGCTGTTGCAATGATACGGCTTGAGTAGTTGTTTTTGCTTTTAATAGTATCGATTGGATGTGCTAACGCATAAATAATTTTTGATATTTTCATAATAAATATACTTCACTACTGTTTATTCTATCTAATATGATTATATCATTTATTTTTATTAAAAATAAAAGTATTGTAATTTTAATAATTAACAAATACCTGTTAAAGTTTAATTGATCCTCTGAAGGAATCTATGAATAAACTATCCTTTTTGAATTTAGTACCATTTGTGAAATTTGATAAAAATGTAATCAATTAACTATTAGATAGTTACTGTTGTTTTTTTTAGTTTTAGAGCTTTTCAGAGGTTCCTAGACTAAGAACTGCGAAATTTTCTATTTATATGAAGAAGTCATAAAAGTGATCGGACTTTTGTGTCCTAAGTTTTCTGAAAAAAATATTCTTTTTGCATTCATTTCTTAAAGGGGAGTATAGCTTGAAGAAATGGAGGTCTTGTATGAAACAAGCACTTTTAGCATTTATTCTAGTTGTTGGAATGGGACCTGTCTCCCTACAGGCTCATGGCCGGACGCATTATAATGTCCCTCAAAAAAAGAACCCATGTGCAAAATGCGGTCTTCGGCTCAGCCCTCCGGGCACTCCATTTTGTTATCAAGACTGCCGCGATGCAGATGCCCATTGGGCCGGGCAGCGCGACAGTGCCTATGACCGCATTTTTAGAAATGGCGGCGGTTCCTACAGAAATTAGATAGAGTGTTTTTTTTGGGAACCTAATAGGATGCTCCTTAGAATGTTTCAATGTTCTGAGGTTTCTTAAGGAGTTTGCCATGGAAAGTCACTTGAGACGAAACGAAAATTTCGGCATGATATAGTGTATGCCGCTATTTACTCGAGACAGTCTGGAAAGTTTGCGTGGAAAGGTCGATCTTGTCGATCTTCTTTCCTCTCATATAGACTTAAAACCTTCAGGTTCAACATATAAAGGACTTTGTCCTTTTCATGATGAGAAATCCCCCTCTTTTATGATCCAGCGGGGAGACTCCCACTATCACTGCTTTGGGTGCGGGGCGCATGGAGATGCCATTCAGTTTTTAATGAACCATCTACACCTTTCATTTCAAGAAGCAGTAGAGAGTTTAGCAGAGCGATTTCAAGTTCATTTGGAGACTATTGACACAGTCCAAGAGGCAAAAGGGCCGTCTCCAAGAAAACTCAAAGAGGCGCTTTCTGTTGCATGTGGATTTTATCACTTCTGCTTGATGGAGACAGAGGAAGGAGAAGAGGCGTTAAGGTACTTGGAAAAGAGGGGGATGGAGCGCACATTTTGTGAAGCATTTCAAGTCGGCTTTGCTCCCAGCGGCTCTTTTTACCTCAAAGAGATCATGAGTAAAAAGGGGATTCATGAGGAAATTCTTTTCAGCTGCGGCCTTCTGAAGCAATCCAGCCAGCGTGAGTTTTTTTCCGAGCGTATTATGTTTCCGATTCACGATGCACTCGGTTCTGTGATCGGTTTTTCCGGAAGAAAGATTCGCGAGGAGACCTTTGGGGGAAAATATATCAACACACCGGAAACCCCGGTTTTTAAAAAATCACGGGTACTTTTCGGTCTTAATCATTGCCGCAAGGAGATTGCAAAAGAGAAAAAGGCTATTATTGTTGAGGGGCAGATCGACGCGCTTAAACTCATTGAAGCAGGCTTTAAAACAGTTGTTGCGGGACAAGGAACAGCATTTGGAAAAGAGCATGTCAAGGAACTTGAAAAGCTGGGAGTGACTTTTGTGCAGTTGGCATTAGACGGAGATAGCGCCGGCATGGATGCAGCAGCAAAGATTGGTCATCTGTTTTTGCAAAATGGAATTGAAGTGCATGTGGTCCCGATTTCTGAAGGAAAAGACCCTGACGCAATATTAAACGAAGGGGGAGTCGAGGCTTTTAGCGAACTTCTTGAGAAAAGTGTTGACTACTTGACGTGGCTTTTTGACTGGAAAGTGCGGTCTTGTGATATGACATCACCTGCGCAAAAGCAGCAACTTGTAAAGAAATTTGTAAATCTAATCCGGACTTTTCAAGATAATGTACTTATACATGAAAGCTTGAAAAAGCTCTCTCTCTTAGCGAACATCCCAAGCCATCTTCTTGGTGTTGAAGAGACAACTTCTTACTTTCGTTCGCAAGCAAGCGCAATCGGTCAAAAAGTGGCAACAGAGCGCATCCTTGAAGAAGATCTACTCCGTCTCTTGCTTTTTTCCGGTCGAAAAAACTTTGTCGCTGTAGCAAAAAAGAATCTGAATCCAGAGGGGTTGACACACCCGATTTGTCAAAGAGTTTATGAGCTTATTTGCTCGGGAAAGGATCTTTTGTCTTTAATTGAAGATCCTGAAATTCAGGAGTTTATTGAAGGACTTGAAAAAAAACGAGTCGATCTTAAAAACGCTGGCTCCTATTTCTCAGCGACTTTGGAAAAAATTTTGATACACAATTGGATCCAAAAGCGCGATGAGATTAACCGTCAAATTCATTTGGATCCGGAAAATCTGGATCTTTTGAAACAGTATTCAACCTTAAGTCGCAACCCCCCAAAAATTATTGATGAATAAGCATTTGGTATTTTATGACGGAAGATGCGGCCTTTGTGACCGCACCGTTCAATTCCTTCTTTCTAGAGACAAAAATAAACAGTTTTTGTTTGCGCCTCTACAAGGCAAGACCGCAGAAGAATACCGGTTTCCTCCGGAAGTCAAATCCGCTGACAGTTTGATTTTAATTGAAAATTACGGGTCTGATGAGCACATGTATCTTTTTGCAAAAGCGGCGTTTCGCATTTTTTGGCATTTAGGAGGCGCCTTTAGAATAGTCGGTTGGCTTGGGTTTCTTCCCGGTTTTCTTTTTAATTGGGGGTATCACCTAATCGCGCGTGTGCGTTACCAAATCTTTGGAAAGGTAGTCTGCAAAATACCGGATCCTGATTTCAAGGATCAATTTCTTCCTTAATACATTAATTAGAAGTGGTTTATATATTTCTCGCCTAAGTACTCCTTGAGACTTATATGAAAAATGCGATATGCTTTTTTTTATGTATCTTGTAGAAGATTTATACACTCAACACGGCCAATCTCTTAGCCTAGAGTTGATTGCCGGGAAAATAGGGATAAAACGAAAAATCCTTGTTCCTGAAGCGCATCGTCCCGGATTGAGCCTTTCCGGTTATTTGAAAGGACACTCTTCAAAAAGACTGTTAGTTTTGGGTAAAGTAGAAATTGAATATTTGCGCCATCTTAAATCAGAAGAGCGTGTCAAAAGATTAAAAGATATTTTATTAAGACAGACCCCCGCGATTATTGTGGCGAGAAGATACCGTCCGCCAAAAGAACTTTTCACTTTGTGTGAAGAAAACGAAATTCCACTATTCCGCTCAAGTTTGAGCACGATGAATCTTTTAAATAAACTCACTCTTCATTTGAATGAACAGTTTACCCTGACGATGAGCTGCCATGGCACCTTAGTTGAAGTCTTTGGTGTAGGGGTGCTGATCCAGGGAGACTCTGCTGTTGGAAAAAGTGAGGCGGCCTTAGGGTTGATTGAGCGCGGTCATCGCTTGATTTCAGACGATATTGTGAAAGTGAAAAAGCGAGAGAACGGGTACCTTGAGGGAAGCGGGGCTGAACTGACAAGGCACCATATGGAAATTCGAGGCATTGGTATTATTAATGTCGCCAACCTGTATGGAGCTGTCTGCGTTCGGGATACAAAAAGTATTGACCTTGCGGTTCAGCTTGAATTTTGGGACGAGCAAAGGTTTTATGACCGCATTGGTCTAGATGATAAATTCTGTGATATATTGGGCGTTAAGTTGCCATTGCACCTTCTGCCTGTGAAGCCCGGCAGGGACGTCGTTTTACTTTTGGAAACTATCGCCCTTAACCATCGTCTTAAGCATATGGGATATCATTCAGCGAAAGAGTTTAACTCAAAGCTACTCGGTATGATTGCAGTAAAAAAACCACACTAGATATTAGGAAGGTGAATTTGAAAATTGCCCAAAAAGAAGTGTTTTTAAAGGGTAGTCCCATCTCAAAAGGGATTGCGATTGGAAAAACCTTCTTTTTTAACCTTCTTGAAGACTCGATTCCTGAATATCAAATTGATGATAAAGAGATCAAAAAAGAGATCTTGCGTTATCGAAAAGCCGTTGAGAATACACGCAATGAGATACACGCGCTTCAATGTAAATTGAAAAATGAAAAAATATTAGAAGGGGCATCGATTCTTGATGCGTCTTTGCAGATGCTTGCCGATCCTCTACTTACAACCTATATCGAAAGTCAAATTGAGCGAGTAAAGAAAAATGTTGAATTCATCTTTAGCTTAACGATCAACGAGTATCAAGAAAAGTTTCAGTCAATGAATGATCCTTATATCAAGGAGCGTTTTAAAGATGTGCAAGATCTTTCCAAACGCATCATGGCGCACCTAAGAAAGACAGTGAAGCTTTCTCTTAACGATCTTCCTCCGAACTCCATTGTCTTTTCTAAAGAACTCTCTGCCGCTGAAATCGCCGAGGCAGATATTCATCAAGTCGCAGGCCTTGTCACTGAGCTCGGAGGGACAACGTCGCATGCGGCAATTGTCGCAAAAGCAAGAGGAATTCCTTTTGTATCAAGTGTCGATTTTTCTCAAATTGACTTTGAGCTCATCAAACAAAATGTCATCGTCGATGGGCAAAATGGCGATGTGGTTATTGCAGCAAATAAAGAGACGATTACCCACTATCAGACAATTAAAAAGCTGATGATTGCAAAACGGGAGGATTTAGAGAGTCGATGCGCCCTCCCTTCTGAAACAATTGACGGATTTAAAGTTGTCTTATCGGCAAATATCGATATGGAAAACGAGCTTGATTTATTGCATCAATATGGCGGAAGCGGCGTTGGCCTTTTACGCTCAGAGTATATTTGCCATCCCGCTCATATCATTCCCTCTGAAGAGGAGCAATTTCAGATTTACTCTCGAATGGTGCAAAAGATGAAAGGTCTTCCCATCGTGATTCGTATCTTTGACCTAGGGGGTGATAAAGTTGAAATTAATGGAAAAAAATTTAAAGAAGGCAATCCCTTTTTAGGGTGTCGGGCGATACGGTTTTTGCTTCGAGAAAGAAATCTCTTTATTCAGCAAATTCGCGCAATTTTACGCGCATCTGTCTATGGTGATGTGAGAATCATGTTCCCTATGATCTCTTCGCTGCCTGAGCTTCTATCAGCTAAACAGGTCGTCTATGAGGTGCAAGAGCAACTGAGGAAAGAAAAAATTCCGGCTGCGGACTCCATACTGATTGGCTGCATGATCGAGGTGCCGTCAGCGGCAATCATTTCGGATCTATTAGCCAAAGAGTGCGACTTTCTCTCCATTGGAACTAATGACCTTGTACAGTACTCCCTTGCCGTTGATCGCGACAATCATGAAGTGGCAAGTCATTACGAGCCTACAGATCCGAGCGTCCTTCGTTTAATTAAGCAAGTGGTGATACAAGCAAATCTCCACGGGATCCCGTTAAGCATCTGCGGTGAGATTGCGGCCGACCCGCGTTTTACTCCGCTACTCCTAGGTCTTGGAATTAAAGCCCTTTCTGTTGCCCCGCGCCACCTTCCCATTGTAAGAGATGCCGTCAGACAAATTACAGCTCTTTCTGCATTCAAATTGGCAGACCATGTGCTGACACTCTCAACAGCCAAGGAAATCAAAGACCTTTTAGATCGTGAACAATTAAGTAATTAAAGTTGCGTTTTCACACCTTCGTGAAGAAGGGTAAGGAACCTCTAAAAATCTGAAGCTTCTAGAGGTTGTTCAATTTAGAATCCGAATGCTCCAAGATCTGGAAGACCTGGGATTTTGCCCATATTTTGCATTGGAGACTGTTCTTTCAGTTGTTTATTTGCGTCTTGAAACGCCGCTTTGATCAGATCTTGAATCCCCTCGATATCCTCTGGATCCACACATTCGGGTTTGATT
This sequence comes from Waddliaceae bacterium, assembly GCA_040880105.1. GTDB lineage: Bacteria > Chlamydiota > Chlamydiia > Chlamydiales > SLOH01 > SLOH01. The sequence continues at coordinate 20,426 of JBBDJA010000008.1, forward strand.
TCTACTTTAAGAATCTCATGGTCGCCGTTCATTGTGATCTTCACAAGGCCACTGCCTGCCTGACCCGTTACCTCGGTCTTTTCCATTTGCTCTTGCATTTTTGAAAATTGCTCTTGCATTTCTTTCGCTTGCTTTTTTCGTTTTGCAAATCCTTTTCCCATCTCTATCTCCTAATAATTTTTCCTTCTAACTCTACAGCAGCAAACTGCAGGAGGGTATCATAGCGGCTTTGTGTTTTCTTATCGAGCAGTCTTCCCGGTGATACTTCGGGATTTGAGTCAAGATTGCCACATTTTTCTGCTTTCGTAGGGGCTTTAGGTGGTAAGTGATTGCCTTTGGGCTTTGACTCTTTTGGGGTGTCGGCTCGTGTGACTGCGCTTTGAGTAGCTGCAGGTGGTACTTCTAGCTCTTTATGTGGTAAGCGCTCTTCCTTTGGTTCTATCTCTTTTGGGGTGTCGGCTCGTGTGACTGCGCTTTGAGTAGCTGCAGGTGGTACTTCTAGCTCTTTATGTGGTAAGCGCTCTTCCTTTGGTTCTATTTCTTTTGGGGTGTCGGCTCGTGTGACTGCGCTTTGTGTAGCTGCAGGTGGTACTTCTAGCTCTTTAGGTGGCAAACGTTCTTCCTTTGGCACTGTCTCTTTTGGTGCATTGGCTCGTGTGACTGCGCTTTGAGTAGCTGCAGGCGCTGCTTCTGGCTCTTTCGGTGGTAAACGTTCTTCCTTTGGAGCTGTCTCTTTTGGGCTGACTGTTGGTGTTTGGTCAATTTCAGGCGCTTTATTAGAAGGTCTCTCTTTCGGCTCTGATTTAGCAGCAGGTCTTTGGTCCGGCTGAGAAGCCTTATCTTTGATAGAGGTTGTTACTAGACTGGGCGGAGGGGAGTGAGGGGGTTGCGTATCATCAGATAAAGAATTCTCCAGTTGCGAAAGTTTTCTCACAAGCACATCAATTGGGATGCGCTGATGACTTCTTAAAACATGCAAAAGGATTGCTTCAAGATGTGTTTTTCCGGAAAGTGTGTAGCGAATCTTTTCTTGGGAGTTGACTAAGTACTCAATAAGATCGGCACATTGATCCGCTCGATAAAAATTTGCAGTTGAGAGATACTCTTCGGAGAAGTTCAAATTCCCGAGTTTAATCAGCAAGATGTTGCGGATGTGTTCTGTTAACATCACAAGAAAATGGGGAATATCTTTTCCTTCTGAAACCACCTTTTTTGAGATGTCAAAGGCAACTTTAAGATCGCCCTCTTTTCCCCCGCGATCCAAGGTGAAAAAGAGGTCCTTGGTCACAACTCCTAAACTATCTGCAACATGCTCCTTATGAATGGGACTGTCATGGAAGGTTAGAATCTGGTCAAGAAGAGACTCTGCATCTCTAAGTCCACCTTCTGCGCGTTCGGCTATTAATTGAAGCCCCTCACGATCGATTTGAACATTGAGGTCCGATGTAATAGACAGAAGTTTTTCTACAATCACTTCATCGTCAATTTGCTTTAAACTGAATTTTTGACACCGACTTTGTATGGTGGGGAGAACTTTATGAAGCTCTGTCGTTGCGAAGAAGAATTTAACTCTCTCCGGAGGCTCTTCAAGTGTTTTCAGAAGGGCGTTAAAGGCCTCTTTAGTGAGCATGTGCACTTCGTCAATGATGTAGATCTTGTAATTCGCGCTTGGGGTGTAGCTCACGGTTTCGTTAATCTGGCGTATATCCTCAATTCCTCGATTGGAAGCGCCGTCAACTTCCAAAACATCAAGAGAGTTGCCGCTTGAAATTTCAAGGCAGTTTTTACAGGAGTTGCAAGGTTCAACGTCCTCGGAGGAGAGACAGTTAAGAGCTTTTGCAAAAATTCTGGCCAGGGTTGTTTTTCCAGTTCCTCTCGGACCTGAAAAGAGATAGGCGTGGGCGGTGTGTTTTTGCAAAATTGCGTTTTTCAGAGTCGTGACAATTGGCTCTTGTCCTAAGACCTCTGAAAAGTTTTTTGGTCGGTATTTTCTTGCGATTACTTGATATTCTGTCATAGTTGCATAGGATAGTCGTTTTTGACTTTTGACATCAAGAAAGACTTAGCGGATTTTCATATTTGGCATGACTTTAGAGCTTTCTTGACAATGAGTCATATTTATATAAATATAGAAGTGATCTAACTGAGGAGACTCTCTTGTTTATTCTACTTTCTAACTTATTTATTGAAGCTGCGGTCGTTCTGATTATTTGTGCGATTTTTCTTGTTCTTTTCGTTGTTGCAGCCATTCGCCAAAGAAGAAAGGATAAAGAATGATCGACCCTCAGACACAGTCGAATCTCGATCAATTTTTGGCATCTGATATTGATGCTGAGTCCAGAAATAATGTCCTTCAATTATTAGAGGAAAGACCGCAAGAAATTATCGACGGTTTTCATTCGACTTTACAATTTGGTACAGGAGGTCTGCGAGGTGTAATGGGGATCGGGACATCGCGCATTAATACCTACACGATACGTAGAGCGTCTCAAGGCGTTGCGAATTGGCTGAAATCAAAACATCCGGGCAGAGAATCGATAGCTGTTTTTATTGGTTACGACTGCCGACATCACTCAAAAGAATTTGCAGAAGAGACTGCAAAAGTATTTGCGGGAAATGGCATAAAGGCGTACTTGTGCGACGATCTTCGCCCGACTCCATTTATCTCCTTTGGCTGTCGAGAGCTGCATGCGCAAGCGGCTATTATGATTACAGCCTCTCACAATCCTCCTGAATACAACGGCTATAAAGTGTATGGCGAGGATGGCGGACAGCTTGCCCCTCCGTATGATGGAGAGGTGATCGAAGAGGTTAAAAAAGTATCTAAAATCCAAGTCGCGGATTTAAAGAATCCTTTGATACAACTTGTCTCTAATGCACTCGATTTAAAATACTTAAACGCAATAGCAAAGCTGCAATTAAAGACCGGGGAAAAGAAACTGAAGGTGGTCTATTCCTCGCTTCATGGGACGGGTATCACTCTTATGCCTAAGGCACTTGAGCGATTTGGCTTTAAAAACATCTATATTGTCGATGAGCAAAAAGTTCCCAATGGAGATTTTCCAACAGTAAAAAGTCCCAATCCGGAAGAGCTATCGGCGCTGAAGATGGGAGCTGATTTGATGATCAAGGAGAAGGCCAACCTTCTCATTGCAACAGATCCGGATGCCGATCGCATGCGCGTGGCTGTGTATGAGAACGGAGAGGTCACATATCTCGATGGGCATCAAATTGGAGTGCTCTGCCTTGATTATATCTTGCAAAAGGCGAAATTGCCAAATGGCGCGTTTTGCGTTAAATCCATTACAACAACAGAGCTTTTTAGAAAAATATGTGAAGATCATAAGGTTGAGTGCAAAGAGGTGCTTCCCGGTTTTAAATATATTGCTGAAAAAATATTAGAAAATGAGCAGGCGTTTGTTTTTGGCGCAGAGGATTCGTATGGATACTTGTTTGGTACCTACGCGCGCGATAAAGATGCAATCTCAAGCAGTTGTTTGATTGCAGAGATTGCCGAAGAGGGCTCTTTGCTTGAGCGATTAGAGGAAATCTATCAAATGCATGGGTATTACTTTAACACGATCGGTGTGATAGAAGGGGAGGAATCGGCTGCCGGAAGAAAGAAAATGCAGGATCAGATGCAGCAATTCAGAAACCATCTTCCCACAGAGTGTTTAGGGATTAAAGTTGTTTCGATAGAAGATTTAATGCCAAAGGCTGATGTGCTGACTTTGTATCTGGAAGACGGAACAAAACTCATCCTTCGGCCATCCGGTACAGAACCCAAAATTAAAATGTATTGCGGCGTCAAAGGCGAAAGTATGGAAGAGCTTAAGGGGAAGGCAGCAGAACTGATTACTTTCGTTTCAAAATTATTCCATGCATCATTTTCGAAGTGAAAGCTGTCGGGAGTATGTAGGTCATTAGGAAGACGCCGACTCGATATTTCCAGTCAAAAATATGCACCGGTTTTCTCTTTTTGATTTGCCATAGAATCTGGTTGGCTGCATAGCGAGCAGACATGACTCCACTTTTTGAAACGTGCGGCTCTTTGCCACCGGCGCGTGTGCGGAAGGCTGTATCGACCATTCCGGGACATGCTGCAAGGATTCGGATGCCTTTTTCTCTACACTCAAAATCAAGAGCCACTGAAAAGTTTGTGACAAACGCCTTGCTGGCTGCGTAAGCAGCGTTTCCGGGGAAGGGTAAAAAGCCAGCAACAGATGAGACGTTGAGTACAACTCCCATTTTTTGATGAGCGCTCATCATTTTTACCGCTTCCAAAGTCAGTTCGGTAAGTGCATTGATATTGACTTCCACAAGTTGCATCTGATCTGAAATAGGGGAGTCTAACGCATCTCCATATAGCCCTATGCCCGCATTATTAATCACAAGATCGGGCTTTTTTTCATGAATCAATGAGACCAGTTTTTTTCGGTCTTCTACTTGCGTTAAGTCAGAAATTAAGGTTATCGCCCCTTCATACTTTTCTAGCTCTTTTGCATCTCTTCCTGTGGCGATGAGCGAGACTCCTTGCTTTAGAAGGAGATGACATAGTTCTTTCCCAATTCCTGAGGTCGCACCTGTCACTAAGGCTGTTTGAATCATTTATGACTTTTTGGGGTATTTGACACGCGTGTGTTGATGCGCCATCAAAGTTTTAACAAGGGTATCTTTAATGGTTGCCATTTCTTCGAAAGTGAGAAGGCAGTTATCAAATTGACCATCTTCTTCTTTATCACGTATCAGTCGGTCAACAAGCTCTTTTAAGTTCTCTTCATTCATATTTTCTTGTGATCTGCCGGCCGCTTCGAATGAATCTGCGATCATAATAATAGCAGATTCTTTAGATCTTGGTTTTGGACCGCTATAGCGGAAATTAGATTGTTCAAGATGGGGTTTGTCTGGATCCATTTGTGTCTGGTACTTATTCCAAAAATAGAAGACAGTCGTTGTGCCGTGATGCTCTTTAATGACATCGATAAACTGTTCGGGAAGGCCGGCTTTTCTTGCCATTGAGACCCCTTCGCTTACATGTGCAATAATCACTTGGGCAGATTCATGGGGGGTCAAGAGCTGGTGGATGTTCATACCGCCTTGGCCTTGATTTTCTGTGAAATACTGGGGCGTTGCCATCTTTCCAATGTCGTGGTAAAGGGTGGCCACTCGGCAAAACAATCCATTTGCTCCGATAGAGAGAGCTGCCGACTCCGCAAGATTACCAACAACAACTGAGTGTTGATATGTGCCCGGAGCCTCAATTGTGAGTCGTCTCAATAGGTCATGGTTGGGATCCATGTATTCCATCAAAATGACATCTGTCATAATTCCAAAACCGGACTCAAGCAAAGGAAGTAGCCCAACAACTAAAACCCCGCTCAGAAGCATAAAAGATGCCGAGCTAATAAGATCAACGAGAAGACCGCTTGTGTTGTAATAGAGGTGCATAGCAAGAAGTGCAACAACGCACGCAAGCCACGCTTTCGCGCACACAATAAAGATCTCTTTCCGCTGTTTTAAGTTTCTAGTTGAAAGAATCGCAACCACTGCCGCTACAAGGTTGAGAAGAAGGAGTCCCGTTCGATCAAAGGAGAGGCCGATGCTTAAAATGACAGCGAGAAATCCGCTGACAAATGTGGCGATTCCCGGACTCATCAATGAGGCGACTAAAATCGCGGAAAACGGAACAAATAGAGGGTAGCGTACAACCTCAATGAGGTTACTTTGTGAATGCAAAAAGATATATTCGGTGATTTTTGCAATTCCAAAGGTGATGAGTACGATTGTAACAATTAGGAAGAGCTTGCGGTTAGAGTAGAGAATCGATTTGTCGTATGAGTAAAAGTAAGCGGTGCAAATTCCAGTAAAGAGGAGGCTAAGGAGTAGACTTCCGAGCATAGTAGAGAAACTGGTGAGGTTCCGCCTCTCTCCCATCATTTCTTTCATCGCCTGGAGCATGGCAATGTGGCGCGAGGTGACCTTTTCATCTTTGTCTATAATTCTAGATCCGGCGCTAATGTGGCTATATTTCTCGGGAACTTTGGATTCGACAAGCTGTTTTAAATTATTCAGCATATGGACATCTTCTTCTAAATTCCACTCCACATTTGTGAAATAATCGATAACCGCCAGTTTTGTATCGGCATTTTCAATCTCATTTAGCCACTTTTCCCATAAATGTCTAGGGAGCTTCTGACTCTTACTCGGATCGCTCGGTGTAAACATCTCGACTGTGGTAGTTGGGAATTGGTCGGACTTCATGATCCGAAGCGTCCTTGGATCTGTTAGACGCACTTTCGGAAGGGTTTTCTCCAGATCTAGGCTGATGATATACAGTTCTGATATGGAACTATGTTGAAATTCTTCAAGTCGCGTGTCACTAGATTTCCATTGCTTCTCGAAAGTTTGGATTTGATTCAGAATTTCATTTCCCGAAAGGCGGTAGATTGTACCGATATTCCGCGACGCTTCTTGCCTTAAAAGAATGGTGGCTTCTTCATCGTAGAAGTTGGTGTCAACTTGGGCGACAACATAACGCGGTGCCGTACTACCGAGTTCCAAAACCTCAACATACACCTCTCTGAAATGCAAGAATGTGAAGAGGCCTAATATAAACGCAAGCGCGATCAGCAGGCGGATGCCCCGACTTTGATCAAAAAAACCTTGTTCGCGCGAAAATCTAAGGTCGGATTGAGATTCCATTTATTACCGGTTCTTTAAAATATTATTATCTAAGGATGCAACAATTATTTCTACCCATTTATTCAATTGCGTTGCAATTACCCTACATCACTGTTCATTAGTTGAACTTTTGAGACGTTCATATCAAACGTTTTGTCAAAAGCGCCGTTATATAGCAGGTCGTGGTATTTTCCCTGTCCAAGGATTTCTCCCTTTTTTATCAGGGTGATCTCGTGACAGTATCTCTCCGCTTGAGTGAGATTGTGGCTGCTTGTGAAGATGAGCTTGCCTGATTCCGCAAGTGACTGGAGGAGTTCCCATACCTGTATCTGGTGGGTAATATCAAGGTGAGAGGTGGGCTCGTCAAGTAGGAGAATGGGGGTATCTGTGACAAGTGCTCTTGCGATCAGTATGCGCTGCTGTTCTCCTTGAGAGAGTTCTGTCATTAAGCGGTCTTGGAAGTGGGCGGCGTTTACAGCATCTATTGCCCAATCGATTAAGTTGTCACATGGAGTGTTGCCATGAGGGTAGCGACCCATTTCTACAATTTGACGCGCATGATAAGGAAAGGTGATTGGCGTCTGAGATACAAATGAAATGGTTTGACTAAGCTTACGTCTATCAAGTGTATGTAAAGGTTTTCCATTCCAAAGAACTTCTCCGGAAGAGGGTTTCCAAATTCCTGTGAGTAGTTTAAAAAATGTCGTTTTTCCAGCCCCGTTAGGTCCAAGCAAACCGTGCAGCTTGCCCGGTTCAAAGGCAAGTTGAGTATGATGAAGTAGATGACGATAACTAATATTATTAACAATAAGCATATTTACCTTCGCGAAAGGGGTTAAGAAGAAGTATGAGGAAAAAAGCGCCGCCTAAGACAGAGGAGACATTTCCGATAGAAAAAATTTGTAGTTTTAATGTATGCAAAATCAGATCAAGTCCAATTAAACTCGCGCTTCCGATGATGATGCACTGTCCGATGAGTGTGCGATGGTCAGGACCGAAAAATTTGCGCAAGAGGTGAGGTAAAACTAAACCGAAAAAAGCAATGTTGCCAACAGCCGCTGTTGCTCCTGCGGTTAGAAGCGAGACGCAAAGAAATAGATGCCAGCGCGCCTGTTTAACATTGACACCGAGATTAATCGCTTGTTCATCGCCAAGTGCTAATATATTAATCTCTTCTCTGTATCTATAGCAACCGAGGAGTCCGATTAATGCAAGAGGCGCTTGCATGTGGACATGTCTCCAGTTTCGATCCGCGGTCGATCCTGCCTCCCATTCTGTCAATGTCTGCATGAGTTGCCAATGGTCGCGGAAAGCGTAAGTAAGAGCGCTTGTGCAGGCAAGAAGTAAAGTGGAAACTGCAATCCCGGTTAAGATCAGAGGTGCCATTTGACCTCTCCCTTTAGCGCTTGCTGTCGCATAGACAATAAAAAGAGTTGCCATACTGCCAACGAAAGCGGCAAGCGGGATGCTGTAGGGGTAGCTGTTATGTAAGCTTAAAATAAAGACGAGTGTAACTGCAAAGCTTGCCCCGCAATTAATTCCAAGCACGCTTGGTGAGGCAAGCGGGTTTTGAAAAATCGATTGCATGACCATACCTGCAGTTGCAAGAGAAGCTCCCGTGCACAGTAAGACAATTAACTTGGGTAGGCGTTCATGTAAAAGCGGGTTCCAACTAACAAAATCCCACTGCATATTGAGCAGGGAGGTATCCCCGTAACATAAAGTAACGAGAGAAAGCAGGATAAGTAGAGGAATAGATATGCGTTTCATTATTTTATCGATTTTGCCACAGATTCGGCTAAATCAAAATAGGCAAGTGCAATGTGTTGAGTTAGAGAAAGTTGAACTTCATCATCAATGGTAAAAATCAAAGAATTTTTGCACGCCTTAAGTTCTTGGACGTTTTTATCGAGAATAAGTTGCTCTGTTTTCATGCCGCAAGAAATGATCAAACAGTCCGGATCATATTGAATAAGATCCTCCATCGAAACATAAGCGGCCCATTGGTCTTGGTTCACGGCGGCCGGATCGTAAAATTGAAGTTCAAATTTTTCTAAACGATGAAGGAGTTTACGTGTGAGCGTTCTCTCGCATGGAGTTTTAAAGTTTGAGTAATACTGAAGAACGGCAAATTTTGTCGGAACATCCGCCCCAATATGTTTGAGATATGCCACTCGATTGTCGGAATTTGCCATAGACGCCTCGATAAACAGTGTGAGAATTTCAGACTCCTGAGTGCGGTCAATTGCATTTCCGATACGCTCAATATTTTGTAAAACTCCCTTCTCCGAGTGTAAAGGCTCGATACTTAAGAGTTGAATGCCTTGCCTTTGCAGTGTCTCAACGGTTTGGGGGTTGGAATAGGGGGCAATAAAGGCAAGATCGGGATGCTCCTGCGCAATCACCTCGCTATTTAAACGGTCGATATCAAGAGGAATCTGCGCTGTCAGATCAGAGGTGAGAATTGCATTTCCATTTCGCATTCCTTTAGGTATTGCGATGATCTCACTGGGCGTTGTTAAAGCAAAGAGAATAGCTGCAGCTGCGTAGGTTTGCGGGAGTAATCGAATGGAGCGGCGGGTATCTTTTTGGGTTAGAGTGCGCATAAGGGAGTGAAACCGAAGCGATTTTTCAAATCCAATCCAGGAGGCGCCCGGAATATTTTGTGTTTCATAAAACCTTGCATCAACTTCCCATTTTGAAAACAGGTCATGCATTAAGTTGAAATTACCGTTTAACGCCTCTCTTAATTGCGCTCGATCTGTAATATGAAGGGGAAACTCTTCCGTAGCACGAGCAGTCTGCTCAGGCGGGAGGATGGTGATATAACCCTCTCCCTCTCCTAAAAAAGCAGCTGACCACCAAGCAATGATAAAAAATATAGCCAAAGAATACGGGAGAAACTGTCTAAAAGAAATAGGCTTAGAAGGTGTTTTAAAGAGGTTCAGGGTATTCATTTAAGGTGTCACTGTTAGTTTTTGAATCCTGAACCTCTTGACTGCATCTCTTAAGATTCTTGGGTATCTTCTTCCCAGTCAGAAATTAAAACTTCGGAAATCCAAACAATTCCCGCGGCCGAAGCGGCGTGTCTGAGAGCTGTCTTTACGACTTTTGCAGGGTCGATGACACCTGAGCTCAACAAGTCTTCATATTTTTCTGTAAGAACATTAAAGCCTGTATTTGAGTCGCCATTTTCAACTTTTGCTAAGATCACAGCGCCGTCAAAACCGGCATTATTCGCAATTTGGATAAGAGGGGCTTCACACGCTTTAAAAAGAATGTTGGCACCGCGCGTCTCTTCCTTGTCTAAGGAAAGCTCTTTGATCGCTTGTCTTGCGCGGATGAGCGCAATTCCGCCACCGGGAACAATTCCCTCTTCAAGTGCTGCCCGTGTAGAGCTTAGGCTATCTTCGAAAAGCTGTTTTTTCTGCTTAAGCTCAGGTTCAGTCGCAGCTCCAATGTGGATAGTTGCAACTTTTCCCTTTAACTTGCCGATGCGCTCTTGGAGCTTTTCTTTGTCATATTTATTGGCAGCGTCTTTGAGTTCGAAGTTGATCTGATTCAGTCGTTCGTCAATTTTCTCCTGAGAACCGACTCCTCCGACAATTAAGGTCGAATCTTTTGTGATTTTGATTTTCTCACATTTGCCATACGCATCTTCCGGTAGATCATTTAGGCGAATACCCGCCTCTTCGCAGACAACGATCGCACCAGTTAATGCTGCTATATCTTCTAGGTTGTTTTTTCTTCGATCGCCAAATCCGGGTGCCTTTACCGCGCAGACATTGAGAATGCCGCGTAATTTATTAATGACAAGCGTCGAAAGAACCTCGCCCTCGATATCCTCTGCAATAATAAAAAGAGGCTTTCCTGAGGCCGCGGCATTTTGAAGAACCGGTAGCAAGTCCTGAATCGTTGCGATTTTTTTGTCGACGATCAGAATTTTCGGGTCTTCCATCTCAACTGTCATTTTTTGTGCATCTGTGCAGAAGTAAGGGCTGAGGTACCCGCGGTCGAATTGAAAACCCTCGATTAGTTCAATGGTTGTCTCCATTGTTTTCCCTTCTTCGATCATAACAAGCTCAGGCTTCTCTGCCTGCTCAATCGCTTTAGCAATTAAGTTTCCAACCTCACTGTTTCCAGACGCTGAAACTGTCGCAATGCTGCAAATTTCCTCGCTTGATTTAACCGGTGTACTTAGCGCATCGATTGATTTTAATACTGCATCAAGAGCCTTTTCCATTCCGCGTTTTAAAGTAATTGAGCTGGCTCCCGAGGCAATTTGCTTAATTCCTTCTTTAGATAATGCGCCAAGTAAGAGCGTTGCTGTCGTTGTTCCATCTCCGCATTGCTCTTGTACTTTTTGAACGACTTCCTTAGCAATTGAGACGCCCATATTTTCAAAGGGATTTTTTAAAGTGACATCATTCACTATACTATTGCCATCATTTGTGATTTTTGGCATGCCGTAGCTCTCTTCTAAGCCTACATTTCTTCCTCTAGGACCTAGAGTAAAGCCGACGAGATCGGTAATCTTTTCAATTCCGGAGATCAAAAGCTCGCGCGCCTGCTCTTCAAAGATAATTTGTTTGGGTGTTGTCATGTGTTGTATTCTCCTATTTCAGTCTTAAAACCATTTCTAATGCAGGAATCGAGTGTGTGATCGAACCGATTGAGATGCCGTCGACACCTGTTTCCGCATATGCGCGAATCGTATCTTGTGTGATCGTGCCGAGGGATTCTACATAGACGCGCTTGTCGGTTTGACGGACTTTTTTCACGCATTCGGCAATGGAGTAAGGGGACATACGGCTAAGCATAATCGCATCCGCTTCGGTCTTCAGCGCTTGATCTAGTCGCGCAGGCTGAGTAATTTCAATCTCTATCGGCAGGTGAGGGTGTTTGCGTTTTGCTCTCTTTACAGCTTCTAGAACCGGGTTAGAAAACTCAGCTGAGAGAAAGTATAGATGATTGGTTTTAATGACAAAGCGATCGTCCAGACTGAACCGATAGTTAACACCGCCCCCGACACGGACAGCGTATTTTTCAAGTGCTCGCAATCCTGGCAGAGTCTTTCTTGTGTCGAGGATATTGCACGGTAAATCGACAATACGCCTTACATATTCATGAGTTGCAGTCGCAACTGCCGAGGCGTGCTGTAAAAGGTTAAGCGCGATCCGCTCTCCGGAAAGGATTGCAATCGTATTACCTGTCACTTTTGCTAGTTCCGTTCCCGCTTTTACTTTTGCCCCCTCGGGAACAAGAGGGATGAATTTGACATCTTCATCAATTTGACGAAACAGTTCTTCAAGATACGGCATTCCGGCAACAACCGCTCCGCTTTTTGCAACAAAAGTGCCTGAGCAGACAGCTCCTTTAGGTACGCAGATTTGCGAGGAGATATCGCCTGTGCCAATATCCTCTTCAATTGCCGTCTGAATAAGTTTTGTAATATCATCTATCATTGCAAAAGAATTTTAGCCAAAGACTCTCTTCCTTGCAAGTGAATTAGTCAATCAATTGAGAGCGGGTCTGTTTTTATTGACACACCTTGGCTCTCTTGTTTTAAGTTGAGATTTGGGATAGGGGAGCGAATAACTTCGAAAGTATTGACTTGAAGCATAACCAGAGAGTAATCGAAGTGCTCTTTACCCTCTTTCAGTACGAATTGAAAGGGGCGGAATAGCCGGTCTGCAGTTGATCTTTGTGAATTCATATAGGTTAAGTATATAGCCTCTTTTCTATCTTGTCTATTGATTTTACTTTTAGAAAGAGCTCAAAGCTCGGGTTTGATAGGATTAAAGCGGAACTTTGGACACTGCAAAAAACTTAAACATAAAACTGGAACTTTTTTTCTACTTATCTGTGGTTGAGGTTAGGGCTTTATTTCCTTTTTCTTTGATTTTCCCAAAACTCACGGTTCACATCAATCAACTGTAATTTTTTCCTCACACCAGGTCTTGCGATTAAGAAATCGAAAATTTCCTTGTTATTAGATTCTCGAGCGTAATCGATCGGCATCTTTTTTTCGTTGTCCTCTATAAAGGGATCTGCTCCTTTTTCGATTAAAGTTTTTACGATTTCTGTATTGCTATTCTGACAAGCGATAGACAAAGGTGTCTCACCGAACTGGTTTTTAATGTCTAGTTTTGCACTTGACTTGATTAGATTATTTACAAAATCAATATCGCCATCTATAACTGCATCGTGGAGTTGTGTATAGCTATCTTTACCTCTTTTGTCTGGGTTAAATCCAGTTCTTATGCTGTTTTGTGCATTTGGAGTAACTCGTCCTGCAAGGGGTTTTATATATCTATTGTAGACAAAACTTAGGCCGGTTAAAATCGTCATTGCTAAAGGGACAATTAGAGTTAAGTATGAAATCTTTATGCGACGACTGGTTTCAATACGACATTCATCTGGATGCCAGTAGAGATGTGTTGGATTATCTGAAAAACGGCGCTTAGCAAACGTATTTACATCCATTTCTGAGTTTGAGACGTTGGTTTCATCTCTCTTTGAAAATATTCTATCCTCTTTTGGTGTTTTATCTAGATATTCAGAAAGTTTATTAAAGAGTTCTAGTGCCCTCCCTTTGATTTTAATAGCCTTTTCTTTTCTCTCTTCTAAAAACCCTTCATCTAATTTACTTGCTTTATGTTCACCATCAACCTCACCTATTAGACGTATGAATTCATCAAATTCTGAAACAATTTTACTTTTATTAGGATTTATACTCATTTAAAATCACTTTTAATTTAATTATATCATTATTTTTTTATAATGAAAATAAATTTTAAAGTTATTAAATGGTGTTGATATGAATATTTTAAATATTTTTAACTAGTTGAAATTGAATGGTTTTGGGAATTTTAGAAAAAATTCATGCAAAATTTAATTAA
>JBBDJA010000009.1:0-32310 GCA_040880105.1 Waddliaceae bacterium
ATCACGTTGCCAACGTGAGGGTCGTGAGTTCGAATCTCATCACCCGCTATTCTTTAACCCCTATTTTACCTTTATGACAACACACACAGAAAAAAACGAAAATATTACCGTTGCTATAGAAAAAAAACCGGGTTGCCAAGTGAATCTCGATATTCAAGTCTCCCCGAAAGCAACAAAAGCCGCTCACGAGCGCGCAATTAAAAACATTAATAAAGAAGTGAATGTCCCGGGATTCCGCAAAGGACGCGCCCCAACATCTTTCATCCTTGAAAATTACGCCAAGTATATAAAAAAGGAGTGGGAAGAGGTCTTAATTAATGTTGCCTTCAAAGAAGCGCTCACGCTGCTTGAAATCGTACCTTACAGTCAAAGACACATCAACAAGCCTAAAGTGAAATCCATTGATCTTGAAAAGGGATCTGAGTTTTCCATCTCTTTTGAAACAGCCCCGGAAATACCATCTGTAGATATTGAGAAATTAAAAATCGATCCTGTCGAAGCAGAAACTGTTGATGAAGAGAAGATCGAGCTAACGCTAAAAAACATCCGCCTACACTACGCCGAATGGGACGAAATTGAAGATCGCGCAGTCGAAGAAAACGATTACGTGAATATCAGCATCGAAAGCCTTGATGATCAGGCAATGATTGCCGAGAACAACCGCTTCCAAGTCTCCGATAAAGGAATGGCAAAGTGGATGCGCACTCTTATAGTTGGCAAGAAAAAAGGCGATGCCGTTGAAGGAACAAGTGAAAAAGAGACAGATGAAGATGTCGCCTTTAAACAGACAAAAGTAAAAATTACAATCCATTCCATCCACCAGCCTAAGCTACCTGAATTTGATGAAGAGCTTTTTAAAAAAATCGGAGTCGAGACTCTCGATGAACTTAAAGAAAAAGTACAAAAGCAGCTGGAAAACCGCGCACTTGAAGAGAAAAAAGCTAAACTACGCGATCAGCTAGAAAAACAGCTGATCGAAACGCATGTATGCGAAATCCCACACTCGATTTTTCAATCGGAAAAGGAGCATCGCCTTAGCGAATTTAAGCAAAACCTGACATCAAGTAAACTCAGCGAAGAAGAGCATAATAAAGCACTGAAAAAATTCGAAGATAGCCTTGATAAAAGAGTGCAAGAGGCTCTTTCTCTCTATTTTGTCACGCAGAAAGCGGGTCAAGAAAATCAAATTCAAGTCTCTAACGAAGAGATCACATCTGAAATGATGCGCATGATGTTTGACGGTTCCCTAAGCCAGGAACAAATGCAAAATCAAGAAGCGATTCAATCTCAAATCTACATGAAACTTGCCAGAACAAAAATAGAAGACTTCCTCCTCGACAAAATTGGTCGAATTTGAGAATAATAGGCAAATAAAAGAGAGAGCCAAACATGACACAAGATCAACGATTCAAAAATTCACTCACCCCTTATGTCATTGAAGATACCGGACGTGGCGAGCGTTCCATGGACATCTACTCTAGACTTTTGAAGGACCGCATTATCTTTATCGGAACAGATATTACCGATCAAGTTGCAAACGTCGTGGTTGCTCAGCTCCTATTCCTCAAAATGGAAGATCCCAAAAAAGACGTACATATTTACATCAACTCTCTTGGTGGATACATCACGGCAGGTCTTGCGATTTTCGATACGCTCAAGTGGATCGGATGCGATGTCAACACATATTGCATTGGACAAGCCTCTTCAATGGGAGCTCTTTTACTTACAGCCGGAACCAAAGGCAAGCGATACTCTCTTCCTAACAGTCGCATCATGATCCACCAGCCGCATGGTGGGATTTCAGGAACATCTGCTGAAATTGAGCTTCAAGCCAATGAGATTTTGTACATGAAAGAACGCCTCAATCAAATCCTTTCCGAATGTACCGGAAAATCCGTTGAAGAAATAAAAAAAGATATCGACCGTGACTTTTTTATGAGTCCCGAACAGGCCAAAAAGTACGGCCTTATTGATAACGTGATTGAAAAGAAACAGGACTCATGAACAAAAAACGCCAAGAATTAGCCACATGTTCGTTTTGCGGAAGAACCGAAGAAGCTGTTGAAAAAATGATCTCCGGCCCAACCGCCTATATCTGCGACAAATGCGTTGGCCTTTGCGCAAATATTATCGAGAAGAAAAAACAATCTAAGTTTGAATTGCGGTCGCTGAAGCCAAAAGAGATTAAGAATGAACTCGACTCTTATATCATCGGACAAGATGAAGCAAAAAAGGCGATTTCTGTTGCAGTCTACAATCATTACCAAAGAGTGCGCAGCTTAGGAAAAGCAAACGATATCGAATTCAATAAGTCAAACGTCATGCTCCTTGGCCCTACCGGATCCGGAAAGACGTTGATGGCAAAAACACTAGCTAAAATACTCGACGTCCCTTTCACCATTGCCGATGCGACAACACTTACAGAAGCCGGCTATGTCGGTGAAGATGTGGAAAACATCGTTCTGCGCCTAGTGCAAGCTGCAGAATACGACATTGCAAAAGCAGAACTTGGTATTATTTACATCGATGAGATCGATAAAATTACCCGCACTACCGGCAACGTCTCAATCACACGCGATGTCTCGGGAGAAGGTGTTCAGCAAGCGCTTTTAAAAATCGTAGAAGGCACCATCGCCAATGTCCCTCCAAAAGGTGGACGCAAACACCCCAATCAAGAGTACCTGAAAGTCAACACAGAAAATATCCTCTTTATTGTTGGGGGCGCCTTTGTCGGACTCGAAAGCATTATCGCAAAACGCCTCGGTAAAGGAGTCATCGGCTTCAGTACAAAAGACATTAAGCATATCGATCCAACCGAGAGATCTGAGATTCTTTCTCATATCGAGCCGGAAGACCTTGTTCAATTTGGAATGATCCCTGAGTTTATTGGACGATTCAACAATATCGCCAATTGCACGGAACTGACCACAGAAGAGCTTATCGAAATATTGACCAAACCCAAAAATGCCGTTGCCAAGCAATTTGGCGCCATGTTAGAGCTTGAAAATGTGAAGCTCCATTTTACAGATGATGCTCTCGTAGCGATCGCAGAAAAAGCAAAAAAGGCAGGAACAGGCGCAAGAGCCCTTCGTATGATCCTTGAAAACCTGATGCGCGACCTGATGTTTGAAATCCCCTCGGACCCGACTGTGTCAGAAGTGACTATCGATAAAGACTCCGTTCTTAAAATTAAACAACCGGAAATCAAACGACACGATCAAAAAATCGCATGACAAACATTGAGAAGATAGATTTCTCTCTTCTCGATGAAAATCTTAAAAAGTCGCTCATTCCACAAAACGTTAGATTAGAAGATCTGGACTCCAAAGATCTCGTTTGCCTTTTGGTAGATAAAGACAAAGCGCTCCTTATTGCCGAAGCAGATTCAACCTACAAGACACTTTATATCCTTTCCCTTGAGTCCATCGATGTAAAATGGATCCCTCCCCTCCTCCAAGAAATTGAGACCGTTAGCAATCAGCTCGATTTAAACCTTATACTGATCACCTACTCAAGTACTCACCCCCATTTACAATTCCTTGAGGAGAACCTCAAAAATCATCACTGGAAAGGCCCTCGCAAACAGAAGATCTTTTGCCACTTTGATCGTGACGAGTTTCACCCACCCTGGTACGACCGCGTCCCTCCCCCTCCAAACGATTACGAAGAATTTCTCTGGAAAGAGCTGAAACCGGAAGAGAGAACAAATCTGTTACGGCTAGTCGATCAAATGGCAATTCCAGGCGACATCTCCCCCTTCTCTAATGAAGAGACCATATTATATGACAATAGCCTTGGGCTACGGTATCAAGGAGAGATCATCGGCTGGATGGTCACCCACCTTCTTCCCTCTAGGCAAGTACAATACTCAGCCTTTTACATAGACAAGGCGCATCGCCATAAAGCCATAGCCCCACGTCTACTAAGAGATAGTATACAGCTCCAAAAACAGTCTCCCTTTAAATGGGCCGTCTGCGAAGTTAATTTGCTTTTTGCCGATGAGAGTTGGGTTCGATTCGTTGAAAAGAGGCTCGCTCCCTATACACTTCGCGTCCATTACAATTATCAGATGTGGAAAAACCTCTAAACGCCTCTTCCCCTACTTCAGTTGAAGTTTGTATGAATAATAGCTAAAATTCATACAAAATTTAAATGAGACGAAATAATAAATTTTTTATTTGAATAGATCTGAGTGAGACCCTGTTCTCTCAAAAATGATTTCATTATCAGAAAGTCGATAAATAAGTAGCCAATCAGGTTCGATATGACACTCCCAACGATCTTTGTAGTTGCCAATAAGCTTATGATTTTTGAAATAAACCGGCAATTGTTTGCTACTTATCAAAAGGGTAAGAACATTTCTCATTTTACTCATATCCTTACCACGCCTTTCTTGCTTCTCAAGATCCTTCTTGAATTTCTTCTTATAACTAATTTTATATATCATTTATCAATCTTCAATTTAGTAAATAGGTCGTCAATATCACTACACGTAATGATTCCTTCACCTTTGTCAGTTTCTTCAAACTCTTTGATTGTCTCTACATTTGGGACGTTTGAACTTAAAAGATGATCATACAAACAACTCAAGACAAGATTTTTTACAGACATCCCATTTAAGGCTGCCATTGTTTTAAGTTTTTTGTGTTCATTAACCGGCATTTCTATCGACAACCTCGATGTTTTATGTTTATTTTCCATGAGCTTACTTCCTCCATTTTGGTTTAAATTCCTCTAAATCACTCGAATTCAAAAATCTTTTTTAAAACTCGAAAAAAAATATTGATTTTTACTATTCATAACATTTTGCGAATCTGTTTTGTCGAATTTTAAATTTCACAACACAAATGACTTAGAGTTTCTCTTTTATTTTAACACAAAAACACATTTTATCAATTGTGTTTTTGTACATTATAAAAAGAGGGATCTCTTTGTGGTGCCTCTAATTCATGCGTATTAAATAAAATTTTTTGTGAAATTTCATGAAAATTCATCAGCCCGTGTGATTTAGACATTTCTAAACATAAACCCCAATTTAAATTAAATATTTGATATAATATAAATATATAGAGATTTTTAATTAGCTTAAGGAAAATCCATGAGTATTGATCCAATTAATTCACCCTCATCAAATGAGGAGATTGAAAATGGAGATATGCCGCCAGCTACCCAGGGATCCGGGACGCAGGATTCGCTTAGTAGTTCTACTCATCTCTCCATTGCCGAAAGGGTAAGTCTTGCCTTTGCCTTTGACACCGAAAGAAATGTCACCTCTCTGATAGAATTTTCAAAAATAATGGAAGACCGTTTCCAAGAATTTAAAGATACACTTCTTACTGCTCAAAGAGAAGACCCTCTAGTGTTCAAAGACCTAGTTTTAAGCTCCCTTCAATCTGCAACAAGACTACTTCAACTTTTAAATGCCACTTTTGAAGAGGTTCAAGAGGTAAACGACAACATAGTAGAGATTAACTTAGATATTGAGGCGTTAAACAACGCAATTAATACTTTTCAGCAAAACTTTATCTCAGGTCTACCAGGAGCGACTCCGGGCAATGAACTTGCAGAGAATAACGACATCAATGCAATTCAAGCGTTTCAAGACGCTATAAATACCTGGAACGACCCTGGCACCGATCAAAATGATCAAACCAATATCGATGCGATTAATAGCGCTATTGCCGACTACAACATCTACTTTAGTTCGCGAAATTCACAACTTAATTCTTTACAAAATGCACTTAACCAAGCCCTTAACACCTACTTAAGTCAAGAGACGGTAAACAATGATCTGATTGATGACATTAATGAAATTATCACATCCTTCGGTCTCGATCCTTTAGACCCCTTAACACTCCCTTCATCTCCTATCTCTATTCAGTACCCAACATATCCAGGGATTACTAACCCAACTGGAAATATCACATTGAATCCTGCGCCTGTTTTCCCTCAAGACTTACATGGGAGTCTTAACACTCTTCCGCTATATGAGGAAATTGAATCGTTTCAAGATTTTGACTCCTTTGTTTTAGAAGTCACAAGGCACAATCAATTCATGACGACAATTGCCCAAATGACCGATCGTCAACTGGAAGAAATTGACTCATTTTTACTGATTGAACTATTAGCAAACAGCATCGTAGATCCCGACGCCTACATTAGTAAAGAGAAAAGCCCGGGCACCTCAACCGGGGAGCCGGGAGCAAACGTTGGGATTACCACTCTTGGCAGCAATGCGGACGCGCCCTCTATGGAAGGAAGCTTGACCGCCTCTATTGTCGAACTTGCGCAAGGTGAAAATGTTGAAAGAAATAACCGTATAGCAGACTTAGTTAACATCACACAGTATTTCCTACTTCAAAATAGCGCTCTACTCTCGATTCTTCCGGCGGGAACTCTCCTTGGTAGCATCGGACGAGAAACAGACATGAACCACGAAGTTGTAAGAGCTGCCGCTGCAATTGAAAATTCTGTGCGAATCGGTCAACTGACAGAATCAGGCGCTGCCATTTATGGCGCCAATCGCATTAACGAAGAAAATGGCGAAATCATTCAAGCCGGCGTGAACGTCTCACTTGCGCAAATTGGAACAGTCAATTTGGCAGCCGCGCTCGGTGTTCCTGGACTTGGCTCTGAAATTTTGGAGCTCATTGCAAACTTTATGCTCAGTTCCGCAGAAGATATTTTTTCAGGTTCAGGCTCTCTACTTGCAAACTTAGGCAACCCCGCAAACCAACAAGAGTTAAAAGCGAACCTGACCGATCTATTGCTGCTTCAAGGTGGATTTACAACTGAGCAGGCAGAAGCTGTCTCAAATGCCACAATTAATGCCATTCAGCAGAATGTAAACGCAGGTTTTCAAGCCTTAAGAAAAGCCATATTTGCCGCAATCGATAGAGAAGAGCTTAGCGCGGAGCTTGCAGCTAAAGCCACTGAAATTGTGGACGCCTTAATCAACGCCATCGTAGAGCAAAAACAGACAGAAGCG
The DNA here is from genome assembly GCA_040880105.1 of Waddliaceae bacterium. Lineage (GTDB taxonomy): Bacteria > Chlamydiota > Chlamydiia > Chlamydiales > SLOH01 > SLOH01. Next base: position 6,989 of record JBBDJA010000009.1, read on the forward strand.
GCGATCCATGCAGAAACAAGCCGGCGCGAACTTCTCGATGCTATTTTTAGTGACCAAGTAAATGTAAAAAGAGAGACCGTACAAAAGGCAATTGAAGCAGCTGAACTCAGAAAAGGAAATTTCCGAAGCTCCCTACTAAAAGAGCTTGTTCAAAGAGATGTCAGCTTAGAAAATGCCTTAATTGCAAGCAATCGTGCTGCCCAGTTTTTAGCGACAGGAAGCGCAGCGCCTCTGGGCGTTTCAATTCAAAACCGGCTAAACCTACAGAAAAGCCTGACCGGGTTTGCAGGTCCCGAAAATAAGCCTCAAGTTCTTGCCGCCTTTGATGTTGCAGGGTCCACTGCCTCTATTAACGGTATACAGTATTTAAATAGAATCAAAGAGGCCTTAGGACCTGAGCGTCTTCCCGCTCTTGGTCAAGCAATCGATGATGTCAATACGCAGAATTTCACAAGCGGCTTAAACGACTTACAATCGAACCTAAAAAAACAGGTATTCCAAAACTTCAGAAAGGATGTGGGTGACGAAGGCGCCATTGATTTTGCAAGTCGAGCCTCTGTTGCTCTCTTTGGAACCCCCGGAAGCATAACCCATGAAGAAGAACGCAACCCTGTTTCACTCGTGAACCAATTAAAAGATAATATGAAAACGCTCTATCCTACATCAGGCTCTCAAGAGCCGGAAGATGTGCGACGAGCAAACGAGTTAAAAGTACAAATCCAAAAGCCAAGCGAAAGTTTTCAAATGTTTGTCAGCGACACACTCGACCAATACTCAGCCTCTGTTGTCTCGATTGCCTCCGCTCCATACGCTGACCTTACGCCTACCCTCGAAAAACCGTCGTAAGGCTTTGATAATTATAATTTTAATCAATTGATATTAAAAAATTTATTATGTAAAATAGATATAAGAGATATTTATAGATTCAATCCTTAAGTGGATTAAAAACGGAGTTTACAATGACTGAATTTAATGGAAGACTCACCCAGGTCAACATTGATGGGTATAGTGCGACCGTTCACCCCGAATACACATCCGAAGAGGTCTCACAGCTATTTTTAGAGAAACTGCAACCATTTTTAGATATTCTTGCGCTCAAGGAAGAGGAGATACCCGGATTTTTAGATGCCAATGGAATTGAAATTACCGGACCCGTTCCCATTGTCGACCAGTTAGCAAGACTTTTTCAAGACGGTTTGGAGGCAGACATCGAGGCAAACCTTGCAGACCTTGTAGATCTCGCAAAAAACGGCCACATAACCGGAATCGGAACTAATCCAAAAACCGACTATCTAAGTGCTGAGATGGCAAATGCGCTCAATCAACTTTTCCAATCTCTTGAGTCTGTCGGAATTCAAGTCGATGTCGCAGCCGGAACGGTAAATACGGCAACAATTACGCCCGATTCCCTTGTCGGATGGAAAAACCTTCAAGGAGTTTCAGACATTTTCGTAGATATTGCCAAAAAACTGGAAAGAGCAGCCCTTACAGGACCCCACTCACTCCAAGCGCTTGTTGAGCTTGTCTATATTAAAACCGGTAACGAAGTGATGGCAGATGCCATGGAGCGCTTAGAAGAGGCGCTTGCACTTACAAAAGATGCGCTTGACACTCTCACCGACGTGCAAACCCTTCACAATCAAATTGATGTCAATATCAGCGAACAGCCAGAGGGAGTAGACCCTATCGACCTCATCTATGCTCCTGAAATTGCAAAGTATATCCCTGGGTCAGCGTACTACGTTATCGACTCTGAAACCATAATTAATGAGACAGATCCGGTTGAACAACAAAAAATAATGCTGAATTTTACCACTCAATTCCGATTATTAGGTGAAAAGGTTCGTGGTGGCACAGCAACTGATGCCGAAGTTCAAGCCTTTCAAGATTTTGCTAACAACTCCCTTGGGTATCTTGGAATGATCAGTGGTATTTTTCATACAGGAACACCTAACCCAATACCCGGATTTGGAGATTTTCCTGGGCTTACTGTAGACCCGTCAGAAGAGATGTTAGAATTTTTTCTCACTGCGCTAGCGAATCTTGGAGAAGTGCAAGTAGGCGGACAAGTTGTTCTTGACTTTTCAGGTATTGCTCAAACGCTACCGAACGGTTCCGATATTAATGACCTGGGAGCATTCAATATCACCATTGGTAGAACTGTCGCTGGAAATCCCGAACCCAGTGTTACAGTACCAGTCATAGATTTATTTTCCGGTGGCGGGCAGTATGAAGTGCTCCATCCCGATATGTTTGTTAGATCATTTGATCCGTCCGACCCTGCAGACATGGATTTTTTTATATCCAATCAAAACTCCCTACTGAGTGCTCTCGCACCTAGCGGCAGTTTAAGTGGTTCAGGTACCGGAAATTTTATGGATCTACAAGCGATTGCATCAGTCGGATACTTTACCGATGAAGATGAAACTATCATTCACTACGACGGCCTTCCTTCGCTCAATTTAGTTGGAACTGCAGCCTTTGACCAAGCCTTAAGGATGGGGAAAAATAAAGGCGTCGAACCCATCAACGCTTTTTTAGACCCAATTTTCAACCCGACTCTTGGACGTGTCATCCCCGAATCCCCTTACTCCGCCCTCTCCATAGAAGCGCTATTAACCGGTAACTATACTGATGAGGAAAAAGAGGTCATTCTCACACATATCCAACATCAATTCACAGATCTTGCTCAAAAATCAAGAACCGGCACCGCAACAAGTGCAGAACAAACGCATTATGAGCGCCTTCGAAATGCACTCGCCGCATATATATACCTTGGAAAAGTCGGCATGAACCAAAACCCTCCCGATCCCAACATGCCGATCTTTAACGAGGGTGATCTTTTTGACGGATCTATCAATATTGACGGCTCGTCATCAGAATTTTCACTCTCTCCCTATCTTCAAGATCTTATTACTTCCAATTTTGACAATAACGCGGGAAACCGAACAGATGTCAACGTTTTCATAGGAGGTGGTGGCGGCAATCCCCAAAGATGGGACAATTCTATCGATGTGATTCACAGTATCAGTTTTGAAGATCTTCAAGGAGTTGTCGCGATGTCAGAAACTGCCAATCGGACTCTATTTGGTGGTTTTACTGGATCGACTCCAATTCCAGTCTATCCGAGTGGAGGCGTCACCTGGTTCAGCGTTCTAGACAATTTTGGCGTGACAAGCACAAACCGCACCCAGTTCAATCAAGCCTTAAGACAAGGGGCGCAGGCTAATTTTAATAACATTATGCAAAAACTAGAAAGCAGCTTCAACAAGCCGATAAACCCAACTCCCAAAATCACTGCCGATGATATCGCAGCTTTTGAGAGAATACGAAATGAAATTAACGAGCAGATCACCGCGCTTGAGAGTAAAACACCGACAACCCCCGAAGGAAGAGTTGACCAAGAGTCGCTCCTTGCAAAGTTACAAGTCGTGCAAAATGATATCGAAAACGCCTTTAATACAACAAGCAGTACTGAAAATGCGCTTCGGGTATGGATTAGCGACAGGTATAACCAAACAGACTCGGAAAGTGCGGGGTTGATACAAAGAAACATTACAAATGCCATTGTGGCAGCCGAGTCGCTCAACGACTCGCAGAAATCGGAGGTGCGTAGATTTCTCTACGTTTTTGAAGAGTACTACAAATCATCTGCGGCCATTTTGCAGAAGATCACGCAGCTCATTGAGCGAATTGCTCAAGGGATTTCTAGATAATTAGGAGAATATTTTATGACTAACGCAAACTTTGACGGAAACTTCTTTAGAGATAACCCGGATATATTAAAGGTACTGCCAAGTCTTGCCGATTTGGATCTGATCGGCGATGGGGGCGCGACCGGGAATATTCTGGAAGCAGATATCTTGAAAGATGGTTTAACAGCACTTCACTCCATTGTTGATTTGGATGCATTTTTAAGTAGTTTTGAAGATGGATCCGGAAGCATAGTAGGATTCCCAAAATCATTAGATCAATTTGCCCAGGCGCTCTCGGATTTTGGAGGAGAAGCAAAGGCTGATATTTTAAATATCTTTAGAGAAGCGTATCTTGCCCACCTGGGTCTAGATGCTTCGGGAAGTCCAACAGCTTTTCCGTCCACCGGCACGCCAACCAACGAGATCGAAGGGCAAGAGCTTGTAAATACGCTTGGGATTTCATTAGCCGAATTAAACCAGCAGGCAGACAACTTCTTCAATGACTTTTTTGCGAAATTCCCTTTACATACAGATGCAACAACCGGGCAAAAAAACCTTGGATACGCAGTTGTTGCCGGAGACAAAGTCGGTGGAAATAGTTTTCACCATCTTTTGTCAAATTTCACGCGCGCCTTTGAGCGGATTGCAACATTTGACTCAACAGACTATCGCGACGACCTTGTCTATGTGACATCGAAGAACTTTATCGACTCACCTACAGCCCTTTCCCAGTACGATGTCGACTATCCCACATACCAAAACGTCTTTAACGCGTTTATCGGAATTGACCCGGCAGAGTACGAAGAGGCGCTTGCTGCCTACTACAACGAAGTGCTTCAAAAGACAGGGAACGGCGATCCTAACCAAGGATATTTTGTTCCAAGCCTTGCCTTTGAAGGGTGGGTAAGAACAGTGTATAAAATGTCTCAAATCGGAAATGTCGCCCTCGTCCTCTCGGATGATGCCACTAGACGAACGATTGTTCTCGATCGGATTATGAGGCTTATTATTTCAATGATTGAAGTGATCCAACAGATCTCAATCTCGCAGGCAGAAAGGTTAACTTTCTTGTCTAAATGGCAACAGGCCTATACACAGGTACTAAACCAGATCCCAATTTTAGCAAAAGGAGATGGTATTGCTTTCTCTGAAAACGATGAACAAAGAAATGAGTTCAACACCAAGGCCAACCGCCTCATTGAAATTGTACGAGCAAGAAGACAGGTGATAGTGGACGATTCCAAGTCGCACCAAAGTACAGTGAACCAAAGTAGCGATGCAGTGACACAGCAAGTCAACATCGGGACTGCAATTTTACAACAATTAAGTACCTTAATCGGTGCGATCTACAGATAAGGAGGATAGCGCATGAAAGGCGACCAAAAGGAGATGCTGGAAGCTGTCGAAAAACTTGGCAAATCGCTTGGAGAAGAGAAGAAGAAGGATCTCGACCGCGTCTCAAGAGAGGTGCTGGAGAAGCAGCTTTTGCCGAAAAATGCCCTTGGCATGAACGACTCGACAATCGAGGGGTTGTATGGTCAGGCGTTTCGTCTGTACAATTCAGGTAAATACAAAGACGCCTCGCATCTGTTTCGACTGCTCATCATGCTAGATTCAACAGAGCCGAGATATACCCATGGACTTGCCGCGTGCTTTCATATGATGAAAGATTACAAGAACGCGGTTCATCTCTATACACTTTGCAGCGTATTTGAACCAAAAAATCCGGTTCCGCATTACCACGCCTCCGATTGCTATATGCAAATCGGCGACAAGGTGTCAGCGATGGTCTCATTAGAAATGGCAATTAAACGGGCGGGAGATAAAGCGGAGTTTAAAACACTTAAGGACCGCGCGCAAATGACGCTTAAGAGTTTGGAAAAAGAGCTGAAACTTAAGAAAAAGAAAAGGGAGTAAATCATGACAGACGGACTTGGAGGAGCCGGAAGAGCTTCGCATGAAATCAATATTTGGCAAACAGAAGACATCGAGGCAGTTTCCTCTCAAGACCTCTATGAGAACGATTCGATCTCAAAGGCCGATCAATCCTTCATCGAAGAAATTCTAGGAAACCTTGAACTTGGCAGCCCTAAACTATACCAGCAAGATACCAATAAACTGAATCAAACGGCGGTCGCCTTTCAGCTGCCCGATGATACCGGAGGAAGTAGGCCCGTTGGTGAGATGCTAGGCGCTCTCAGCGGATCCCAAATGGAGGAAATTCTAAACGGAAATCCGGAACAAATTGCCCAAATGGAAAAAGAGGGGCTTTTGCCCGAAGGTTTTGGTAAAAACTTTTCAAGTGCAGTTCAAAGTGAGTATAACGACGCCTTTTTTAAGGCAATGGAAGGAGATCCTAAACTTAAGGAGCTAGGGGAAAAACACGGACTTTCAAACGAGGCGATGCAAAGCCGAGTGGCATATGAGTACATGACACAAAATCCCAAGATGTCAAGTGACATCAAGGAGTATATCGACAATCTAAACGCTCAAATTATGCCCGGAGTCAAGCAGTCAATTTCTCAGGCTTACGGCGCTGAAACAGCAAATGTCAATCAAGTGCTGAGCAACTGGGCTTCGGAGCCAAATAGTAGCGGATACATGGCGGCCTTGCAAAACACATTTGAAGATGGTGTCAAAGATTATATTCAATCAAATGCAGCCTCCCCCGAGGCAGCCACACGTGCACTCAACGCCTTCTACGGACTTGAAAATGCAAAGGTCAATCCGGAGGATATCGCTCTTGCTAAATCCGCGCAAAAAGCAGTACAGGAAAATTTACAATCTGAGGGCATTGTAGGACCAAGTTTTGAACAAACGCCGGGTAGCAACTTACATGCGGGGTTAATCGAATCGAATTTTGCCTACGTCCTACAAGGCATCGCAGCCGATCCCAAGAATCCCACTGCAACTGAAATTCAAGCGGCTACCGCTCAAATTCAAGCGCAGTACCAACTGAATGCGGAATGGAAACCGTCTCAAGAAGCAATCACTGCCACAACGGAAATGACCCCCACAGTGAAAGCCGGATTTCAAGCAGCAAGGCAATTAGAAGAGATGTCGGATCTGATGAAGCAAGTGGTCGACCGCATGCCGGCTGGGCCTGAAAAAGATGCATACATCAACTTTTTAAAAGTGATTACTGAGGCGCTCGACGGTCTGAAACAACTTCTTTTCCAAATGCAGCTAAAAGATTCCGGGCTCGCCCATAAAATGACGCGCATGGAGCGCGACATGAACATTTATAAAATCGATAAAGAAGAGACGCAGAGAAAAGAGATCGAGGCGGCGAAAAAGAAACAAGAGAGTAAAGCCGCAAAGATGAAAATCATCAACATTGTTGTTGCGGTCGTGGCAAGTGTCGCATTGATTGCGATGGCAGCGGTGACCGGTCCTGTGGCTCTTATGGTCGCAATGGTCATTTTAGCAAGTACCGTGCATGGGCTTGCTGACAGCAAGGCTAAGGGCGGCTTCCTCAATCAGGGAATGGCAGAGATCGACACCGGTTCTAAAGAAGCTGATTTCATGATTAAAGCCGGCATTTGCGCAGCGGTCGTTGCCTCGGGATCAGGGGCTCTAATGGGCGCTCAACTCTTTTTTACCAATACAACAGCCACGCAAGATTTGGCTAAAGCTTGGGGCGCTGATGAAATGACAGCGCAGATCATCGCCATGAGTGCAATGCTTATTTTCACTCTAGGTTCGATATATGCAGCGTCCAAAACAGCCGGAGCTACCGGGGCAAATGTCTCTCAGTCAGCAGCCGGAGCTAGCAAATCAGCCTCAGGAGGTGCAAGAGTTGCAAATGATAGTGCAACTTCAGGGTTTTCAAGACTGACCGGTTACACCTGGAAAAACGCTCAGGCGGATGCGTCCACTCGACTTGCGACAAAGCTAAATAGAGCTGAGAAGTGGAAGAATATCGACCAATTCATAGAAAAAACCAGTAGTAATATGAACAATATCTCCAAAATGAAAGGATGGGATAAAGTGCTAGGTGGCTATACACTTGCTGTGGGCGGCTTGCAAGCAACAGAAGCCGGAATGCGAGCGAATTACCACTTGAACAATGCAAAAATCGCCCTGCAGGAGGGTGAGCTTGACCAATTCCTTCAAGAGATTCACGCGATGATCAAGATCTTAAAACAAGTGTTACAAAAACTACTGAACGGTCTCGACGGGCCGGCAGAATTTGCAAAAGAGGTACAAGCGGTACTTGATAACGTATTTAGCGAAGCGCAAAAACAAATGAACCAAATCACTCAGGCGTAGGAGAAACAATGGATAAAAAAGCAAATCTTGATCAAATGATAGAAGAGCAGGTGCATGCAAATGCCGATAAACTCACAGACGAGCAGAAGCAAGCGATGAAAGAGGCTCTTACGCAAGTGATGAAAGAAGGGAAGCTGCCGTATGAGGCGATGAACTTCGATGCAGATTTTCTTGAATACATCTACGGGAATGGTTACCAATTATTTAAATCCGGGCACTTTGACAAAGCAAAGGAAATTTTTCAACTACTGATGATGCTAAACCCATCGGATCCCAAATACTGCATGGGCCTTGCCACTTGTGCCAGACAGCAAAAGGATTTTGATGGGTCTATTCAGTATTTCTTCCAAACAGCGCTTTTAGACCGGGATAACCCTTACCCATTCTATTTTGCAGCCGAGTGTTTTGTTGAAAAGAAAGATTATGCAAGCGGAATCTTTGCCCTTAAGCTTGCTGAAGAAAGAGTTAAGAATAATCCCAAGTTAGCGCCGTTATCTAAGCAGATTGCCGCTTTGGTTGAGAACTTGGAGTCGAAAGTAGAAGAAAAACCAAAGGAAGAGTCTTTATTTAAAGATTTAGATCCCGAAACGAGAAAAGAGGTAGTGGGTATTTTTTTAAATAATATCTTTCCTGTGGAGTAAAAAATGACAACACCCTTAAGCAGTCAGCCCCCTCCATCCGGTAAAGATGAAGAGATCAATCCTGCAGTACAACCGCAGGTAAAAGAGCAATATGGGTTCACGCTGCAAGACCAGCCCGTTATTTATTCTCTTGTGACAGGAACGCTAGACTCCGGAGACTTTAGAAAAAACACTCAGACCTATCAGAAGCTTAGGGATGACTACACCTACTCGATGCGCACGAATCAAACGCCGTCTCAAGTGATTGATGACAGCTGGGAGGTGCCCTACGGAGAGATTCTTGGGAATTTGCCGATGCGTTTACAAAGACTGATCCAACGTGAAATGGAAAAACCGTTTGCCGAGCGAAGACCCGACGTTGTCGCTTTCGATCAATTTCTTAAGTTAGTTGCAACGGGATCTGCCCTGTTAGAAGAAGCGGGCGTGACTCCCCCTCCCGGCAGCTTGCAGGCAGATAAGCTCAGCGAAACCATTACATTAACGCACACCGCCTACAACGGAAGTATCTCTTTTGCCGAAACGCTACAAAGAGTTGTCCAAGAGTATTTGCTTGAAACCGGACATAATAACCCCCATTTTGATGATCTAAGCGCAATCGGGCAAGAAATCAATCAAATATTGAGAGATCTCAGATCCGCCGGAGAACGATGAACAAGGAGGAAAAAGATCGACATCAAGTGGTAGACCGTATCGACAAATTGCAAAAGCGCGTCGAGAGAAGTAATCTCGAAGAGACGATTTCAGTCATCAAACCGATGCTTGAAATGCTTGGAGTCAGTGCGCAGGCGATAACAAATCAAAGTCTTTCGCCCTCTTTGCAATTGGCAATCCATGCGATCACCCAAGGAGAGATGCCGTATGGAGAGGCCACGGAAAAGGTCGCCATAGCAATCGCTGATGTCATTTCTGTTTTGGAAGGAAAAAAGATTGCGATGCGGACTTACTCTATGCGTACCCACCTTCTTGCAACAGCATTGACTGCAGCGTCTGTGATTGCAAGGCAAGTGACCGTTAACGGTCTTGGACCGCTTCCGGGAGATGCTGTCGATAAGAAAAGAGCTAAGGTGTTTACTCTTGATCTGATATTTGCATTTGTGCTGAAGAGTGAATTTTTAAATCCGCTGTTTGAGCGACTCAGTTTAAGTTTAAATGTGGAAGAGCAGCTAAAACCACAGATTTGCGATCTGTTTTCTCTTGTTATGGTCTTTACGATGCTAGAGGGTGTCGAAGATAAAGGTGAGCGCATAGAAGAGATGATGACAGAGCTTGAATCCCGGCTTCAGAGGCTCGAGCAGACGCTCTCAACAAAAATTGTAGGGTCAGGTGATACATACGAGCAAAAAAGCTTACTTGCTCTTAGAGAGGTGTTAAACGCCCTTAGAGCACATAACTTCCAAGGGTTAGAAATGGCAATTACCCGCCTTCTTTCCCTTGCAAATATAACTAAGGAAGAGATCCAAGCGGATCTGAAAAAAATTGCGAATTTAAGTGATGCGATTGAAGGTGCAAACAGGGTAATACGTCAAAATGAAGATGCGCCTCATATAACAATCACTCAAGCATGAAAAAACAAAGAGGATAATTATGAGTTCAATACAAGGCAACGGACCCAATGCTCCGGACCTGAACCCTTCCATTTCAGAGTCCCAATTAGGAGCAACAGGTTCCACTCAACTCAACGAGTCATTTAGAGATGGCATCAGTTCGGTCTTAAAAAAAGATTCCGATCTACTCGGAGAGGCTTTATACCGTCCTGAAAACCAAAATGTCACAACCCCTCCCGGAGGCGCGAAAAATACAGGAAATCCGTTTTTCAGCGCGATTCCGATGAGTGCTTTTTTTCAAATCTTGGCCCAAATAGCAAAAGAGCGCTCGGGAGAGGCATTTGGTGAGGCGATCCATTCAGCGGAATTTATGGCTAAAGTGGCTGAAGAGGCTAAACACATCGGCCAACTCATTATGGATATCGCAAAAGACCAAGCGGAGATGATGAAGAATGAGGCCATTGCGGCCTTCGTTCAAATGGCAGGACATCTTCTTGGAACAGCTTCAGGAATGGCTTATGCAAGCTCACTCAAAGGTAAAAGCCCTGCAGATGGGATGGCTGACGGCTCATTCCTTAAAGCAAAGATGGCGCAAGAAGCCCCGGGTCAAATCGTCTCATCAGGTGCGCAAGGTTGGGAAAAACTGACTAATGCCGGAATCACTTTAGATAAAGGCGCGAAAGAGCAGGTTAAAAAGCTGAGTGAAGACATGGAGAGACAGTTTCAAAAGATGATGCAGTCCTCAGATGAACGGCAAAGACAGTTACATGACTCATTCGGTTCAGTCATGCAGCTTCTGACTCAATTGATTCAAGCCTCCACACAGGCCAGCCTGTTCAACCAAAGAGGTTAATGCATGCTAGACGACATGATTGATGCATTGAAAAGTGAATTGGATACGGAAATTCCGACAGAGGTTCCCGGTGTATGGACACTTCTTCTGGATGATGGGGAGGTTGTAACGATTACGTCCGTCCCTCAAGGTTTTTATCTTGAGTGCCGTTTTGGGGGATATCCGGATGAAAAGCAGCTTTCGTTCTTCACGCATGCGCTGCATGCCAATCTCTACTGTGAGGGCACGGAAGACTGCGTACTTGGAATTGATGAGGATGATAAAACCCTTGTGTTATCCGAGGTCATCGAGGTCAATGTCGACTATGCGGCTTTTAAAGAGATCCTTGAAAAATTTATTAACTCCATCGATTTTTGGAAGGAAGAGGCGCAATCTTTTGTTTAATTGCGCTATACGGTATAATTTCACATAGACAGATATAACAATAATCGAGTTATGGGCGCAAAATTAATCGCAGAACACGGGGAACTTCAAGGACTTGTTTTATCCTTGGAAAAAGGCGAGAAATGGCTGATCGGGAGAGATCCGGATCACTGCCAACTTCTGGTCGAGGACCCTTCTGTCTCTCGCAAGCACCTTTTGTGCCGTAAAACGCCCGATGGCATTCTCATTGAAAATCTAAGTGAAACCAACCCTGCCCTTCTCAATGCGCATGAGCTGACAGAGACCTCCTTACTCAAGGATGGCGATACCATTACTCTCGGTTCTGAAATCTTTCGTTTTTTTTCCGAATCAACAGCTGAGATTGTCGATGAGGAAGGGGCTGAAATCTCGTTTCTTCAAGAGAGTGAGAATAAGCCGGATTCAGTCGATGAAAGTGAGCAGTATAAGCCAAAGTCCCTCTACGAAGATGAAGATGAAGAGGCGGAGGGGTCAAAAGGGCTCCTTGCCGAGATTGACTATGGACTGACAGAGTCAGGGCGATGGCTACTCAAGGTCATCGGAGGGCCGAATAATGGCGCTGAATTTTCGATGGAGCCGGGAAAAAGCTATGTGATCGGAACCGATTCCAAAAGCTGCGATGTCGTCTTCCACGACACAAGCGTCTCAAGGCAACATGCGCGCATCTCCCTTTCTGAAGATGAAGTCATCACAGTCGAAGACCTCGGCAGTCGAAACGGCACCTTCATGGATGGAGAAAAAATCGAAAAGTCGGAAACCGTCGATCCAAATAACGTCATTACAGTCGGAACCACATCACTTGTGATCTACGACCGCGACGGTGAAATGCAGACGATTATCTCTCCCCTACTCCCCTCAATTGTCAAAATCCTACAAAAAGAAGAAGAGAAGGAGAAGCAAGAAGATCTTGCGGAAGTTGCACGCCTCAAAGAAGAAAAAGAGAAGGTTGAGGCGAAAGAGAGAGAACAAGATAAAAAAAGCACACTTGGCGGCTTTATGCTAACAGCCATGATTATCGGTCTTTTATCTCTTGGAACAATTGGAATTATGTCGCTTTTCCAAAGCGAGCCGATCGAACAAGTTACAGAGATTGCGATTCAAGAGCAGCTAAAGGCAGCTACGAGCCCATTTTCAAACGTTCGCTACACTTTTAACAACACCACACGTCAGCTTCTATTAGTTGGCCATGTGCGCACAGCGACAGAAAAGTCACAACTAATGTACAGCTTGCAAGGACTTAATTTTATTAATCAAATTGACGATGGCGGAGTTGTAATCGATGAGTATGTGTGGAGAGAGATCAACCAGATTTTATCAAGAACTCCAAGATGGAGAGGAATCGCTGTGAGCTCTCCAGAAGCTGGACAGTTTGTCCTCTCAGGCTATCTAGAGACAAGAAGCCAGGCAGAAGAACTTAGCGATTATTTAACGGCTAACTTCCCCTACCCACACCTTTTAGATATCCGGGTGGTAGTCGAAGAAGATATCGCAAACAGAATAGAGAAAATCCTTACTACTAACAACATCCACACCGTTACACCGAATATAGCCAATGGCGAGCTGACTTTAACCGGACGGCTCACAGAGGAAAATATTCAAAAACTCAATCAACTCATCCCTGAATTTAGAGAGATTAACGGCGTGCGCCTTGTCAGAAACCAAGTCACCCAAACCGAGCAGGAGCGTTCGCTTGTCGATATCAGTGATCGGTACCAGGTCTCCGGTTTTTCTCGACTTGGAAGCGGAAATGTCAGTGTGATCATCGATGGAAAAATTCTTTCTATCGGAGATACCATAGATGGCATGCGAATTGAAGAGATTGATCAGAGACAGATAGTCTTAAGAAGAAATAATGTCCAATATATCATTAATTACAGGCAGTAGAGAGAAAAACCCTGCATTTATGTATATATAGTAATTATTTGGATAAATTAATGGATTTATGTTAAAATAGAAATAAGGTAAAAAGAGTACATAGGTTAACCAAGTACCCAAGGTAACAAGAAAAATTATGTTTGGATTAGAAAACAAAGACAATTCGAATGCGGAATTTATCTTCGACTTAGAGAAAGAGCTCTCCGATCGAAATAAACACGAAGATTTAAGAAAGCATATTCAAGACCAAGTGCTGAAAATTAAAGACATATTAAGAAAGGGAGACAACAAAGAGAGCTACGACAAATTCGGTCAGCTACTCTACGGATATATCGCCATTCTAAAAGTGATGTCGCGAATCAATCCGAAATAGTAATCGCCTTAAACTCGCCATAAGGGCCATCAACTAGAACAACTAATGGTTCTTATAGTGGGTTTAAGCAAATGCTTAAATTCACAAGAAGAATAAAGTATTGAAGTGATTTAGAAAGACCTTAGGTCAGGAAATGAAATTTCCAGTATAAATGACTTGTCAATGACTTGATTCTCCAAAATATTGATTATAATAACTATGGAGGATTAGTTATGACCTCGGATTTTAAATATATCGGTAACTTAGACAACGAGCCAAAATGGCATAGCGGTTTCAGTGCCGATGCGCTTTTTAAACTCATTGACTTTGCCACAGCTAGTGCTAAAGAAAAATTAGCGGCAATTCAAGAAAACAGAAGCGCGATTAGTATTGGGGACATGTTTGAGATGCAAATGATCATGAACAGATTGTCCCAGCTCTCTGAGATGGCGACTTCTGTTGTAAGTGCCGCACATACTGCGACTATGTCAGCATCTAGAAACGTGAAAGGATAATAAATAAGAGAGCTAGCATAGGCAAAGCGCCTATGCGTTTGCTCCCAAATGTGAGAGAGGTAATTTGGCTACTGAAGAAACAAAAGAATCGGATGTATTTGAGCCGTTTCGCAAAGACTTCCCCATGCTGATTGAAGCGGGGTTTGTGGCTGTTAAACAGCTAGATGGCATATGCGCACAAAGGATTTTCCAAGCGGCGCAGATGTTGAACCCACACAATGTCGCCCCTAAAGTGGGGATGGGCTATATCGCTTTAAATAAGCTGGAACTAAAGGAAGGAAAGCGAATCTTTCAAGAAGTTCTTGAAGAAGAGCCGGATAATTGGCTAGCTCAAACGTTTTTAGGCATTTGCTATTTGCTCTCAAAAAGCAAGCAAAGCCACGGAGAGAAGTTAATTCAAGAGGCGATGGAAAAGACTGACGATCCAACAATTGTCAATCTAGGAAAAGTCTCTCTTGAGTGGGCCGAAAAGGACCTCAAGAAAATGAAGTCGCCCTTCTTTCAAGCAGAAGACGCAAACGCCAAAGAAGAGTAAGCCTCTCAATATTAATAATAACCCCATTGGAGGGGAATAAAATGGCTGAAGATAAAATTACACAAATTGGAAAAATTGGTGCTAACACAGAGCCACTGAAACCGACTCCCCAAAAAGGAGAGTTTGATGAAGTGGTCAAGCAGCAGTCGGATAAGCAAGACGTTAATCAAGCGGCTCCCGAAGCACAAAAGGTAGAGGACGTTGCAAAAACAGCGCCCACCCTTATGGAAGAGGTGAGCCGGTTAAATAGCCGTGTAGATCACATGACGCGCTCATCCCCTGTAGAGTTGGGACAGCAAACAGATGATCTGATTGCGCAGATTGACGATCTCAAAAATACGCTTGAGACTCCCGATCTTAACATTAAGCAGTCGACTCAGACCGTTCTTAGAAATAAAATTCATCATATCGATGAAAGCTTAAAGGTCGCTCTTGACAAAGCAGGGATTGAGTACGTTCAACCAAACCAAGCAACTGCGGCAACGAACAACCCTGTAGAGAGATTTTTAGGGCTTTTAAGTCACGGTCAAGACCAGCTGCAGAAGTTAAGCGGACATATTCAAACGATACAAGCAGATCCTAAGCTGCAAAGTCCGGCGCATATGCTTTTAATACAGGTCAAAGTGCACCAAATCCAGCAAGAGATTGAGTTGTTTACTGCCATGCTCAACAAAGGGCTTGAGTCTGTGAAAACAACAATGAACATTCAAGTCTAATCTCGCTTAGTTCTCGAAGGAGGAACCCATGACGCTCGAGAAGAATCTCGACTCACTCTTAGGCAGCCTCGAGGATGTCAAGCTAGCGACAGTAAACGGACGTATTACCGAAACAGTCGGCATGCTCATGAAGGCTATTGTGCCGCAAGTCAAGATCGGCGAGATCTGTCTTGTCAAGCGCGAAGGCGCTCCCTTGTTGACAGAAGTTGTCGGCTTTACAAGGGACGAGGTCTTCCTCTCCCCTTTAGGTGAAATGAAGGGTGTCGGTCCCTCTTCAGAAGTGATTCCCACAAGACTTTCGCTCCACATTAAAGTCGGTAAAAATTTACTTGGACGCGTTTTAAATGGAATGGGCGAACCGATTGATGTTGAGGAGAAGGGGCCGCTTGAGCTAGAAGAGACCTACCCCGTCATCCAATCTCCCCCCGACCCCCTAAAACGCAAGCGCATTAGCGAGCCTATCTCTGTGGGTATACGCGCAATTGACTCTTGTTTGACAACGGGACTTGGCCAACGTGTCGGGATTTTTGCTGCCGCCGGGGGTGGTAAATCGACCCTTTTGGGAATGATGGCAAGAAACGCTGTCGCCGATGTCAACGTGATTAGCTTAATTGGTGAGCGGGGACGTGAGGTCAGAGACTTTATCGAAAAAGACCTTGGGCCCGAGGGATTAAAGAAGTCTGTTTTAATTGTTTCCACATCGGACCAAGCCTCGCAGCTTAGGCTTAACGCCGCCTATGTGGGAACAGCAATCGCTGAATACTTCCGAGACCAAGGGATGTCTGTTTTATTTATGATGGACTCAGTTACTAGGTTTGCTCGCGCATTAAGAGAGGTTGGACTTGCAGCCGGTGAGCCGCCGGCCCGCGCCGGTTACACCCCTTCTGTATTTTCCACGCTGCCAAAGCTTTTAGAGAGAACCGGTAATTCAGATGTGGGCTCAATCACAGCTTTTTATACAATTTTAGTCGCCGGTGATGACATGAACGAGCCGGTTGCCGATGAAGTGCGCTCTATTTTGGACGGA
Organism: Waddliaceae bacterium; assembly: GCA_040880105.1. Taxonomy (GTDB): domain Bacteria; phylum Chlamydiota; class Chlamydiia; order Chlamydiales; family SLOH01; genus SLOH01. The sequence goes on from JBBDJA010000009.1 coordinate 23,416, forward strand.
CACATTATTTTATCCCGCGAACTCGCGCAGAAATACCACTACCCGGCCATTGACATCTTATCTTCTGTGAGTCGTGTGATGGAGTCTATTGTCAATAAAGAACACTTGGCTTTGTTTGGAAAAATTAAAGAGGTTCTTGCGAATTATAAGAAAAACGAACTGCTGATTAAAATTGGCGAATATAAGCGCGGGAGCGATAAAGCCGGAGATTTTGCCATCGATCATATCGACAAGGTCAACAACTTTCTCAAGCAAGGAATGGATGAGAAGTGCTCCTGGAATGAAACACTGCAGCTCCTACGGGCGCTTTTTAGATAGAGGGGGCTTTATGGCAACTAAAATTGAATACCCTCTTGAAAAGGTTCTCGAAGTTAAAGTCAAGCGCGTTGAGGATCAAGAGAGAGTTGTAAAAGTAAAGCTTAAGGAACTTGAACAAGAAGAAGAGAAATTGAAGATATGCGAGGAAAAAAGAAATAAAGTTTTTCAGCATCTTCAAGAAAAATATAATCAACTGCGCGAAGAGATCGATGGGGGCACGACAAGCCCAAAAGTGTTGCAGATGAAGTTTTATATTAAAGATGTGCAGGAAAAACTTGAAGTAGAAGAAAAAAAAGTCAAAGACCAAAAAGAAGAGGTCGTAAAGGCTGAACAAGCTCTCAAAGAAGCAAAGGATGAGCTCGCGAGAAAAAGGCGCGAAGTGGATAAGCTGAAAATTCACAGAGACGACTGGATGAAAGAGAGGAAACTCGAAATCGCGAAAGAACTCGAAAAGGAAATGGATGAGATCGGCAACATCACCTATCAGCTTCATATGAGAAAGAGGTGAAATTATGAATCAAGATTTTAATTTTAAAGTGGATACGGGTAAAGATGACTCTTTTAAAAAGTCAAGAGCCGCCCCCTATCCCCCGGATAAAGATAAATTTGAGAAAGTGCTGAGTAAGCAGCAGCAAGCAAAAGATGCGGAAAAAGGAGTCAAAGATCCTGATAAGGAAGATCTCTCTTCCAAAAAAACAGAGAAAAAATCTGTTGAAAAGGAAGGGAAACTTGCAAAAGCAGATCCTTCCCTTTTTGAGTTGCAAAGTGAGTCAAAAATTTCTAAGGGAGCAATCGCAAACGAAGAGACCGCAGATGAGCCACTGACTTCATTAAAGTCCCTATCTGAAGAGATGTACAAAGACAGTCTTTCTGCGCTGAATAAGGGAATTAAGGAAGCCGACTTTTCGAAAAATGGAAATGGGGCTCAAGCCGCAATGCCGATGATCAAAAACCTCGAGACAAAAGGGTTTGCGCAGACAGAAACCGGTGACCAAAAACCAACTGTTGCCATGCAGGAAGTACCAAACATCATGCCGCAAGCTCCCACCGAAAGCGTATCTTCCACAACTCCACAGGTCTCACGTGCATCGGAACTGCAGGAAATAGTTGACCAAATTGTCAGTAAGATATACACCTTAACCTTAAAAGGTCAGACAGATACGACTATAGAATTGCGACATCCACCCCTATTGGAAGGATCAAATGTGGTGATTTCTTCCTTTAAAAGCGCTAAAGGAGAATTTAACATTCGCTTTGAAAACCTGTCGACTTCGGCCAAGCAGATGCTAGACTCGCCGCTGAACCAAGACGGTCTAAAAGCTGCGCTTGAGCAAAAAGGGTATGTTGTACATATGATTACAACGACAACGCAAAATGAAAGCGCGGAAGCCTTTAAAGGTGGCGGTTTCGCAAAGAATTCCGAGCAGCAAGAAAAAGAACAGCAAAAGAATCAACAACAGGAAGAAGAAGAACAAGGATGACAGAACGATCCATTCTAAAGACGCTTGAAAAGCTTCCCGGAAATCTCATTACACTTGACTCCATTCCAATGCTTGGATCACCACCCGAGTTCCCTTGGGAAAATTTAACTAATGAATTAAAAGAGTTATTCGGCATTAAAGAGTTACAGTTTACTGTCAATCCGACTAACTGGAAAACAAGTGACAAATTATTAAGCGGAATATCGAGTCCTGAGCTTTTCGCCATCACTTTAAGTCCGCTTGAAGGCAACCTCTATTTTGCGATGAGCAGCCAAGAGCTTTCAAGTATTGCATCGCTTCTCTATAACAACACACTAGAATATACCAACCTCCCCGAAGAGGCGTTAAAAGGGTTCTCTCTCTTCTTAGGAGTTGAGGTTCTTTCCATCGTTCGAAACTGGGAGGGTCTTGATTCTCTTTCTCCTCAAATTAAGCAAATATCTGAACTTCCCGAACTTGAAATGATTGGAATCGACATAGGGATCTCTCTCTTTGGACATAGCTTTTGGTCACGTCTTTTGATTTCTCCCACTCTACATGATCATTTAAAAAAGCACTTTCACAAGAAAGTCACCCTTGAGACGATGGACGCCGCGCACTTAGAAGCCATCCCGATCACCCTCGGTTTAAACATCGGAGAAGTTACCCTCACGCAAGAAGAGTGGAAAGAGCTTAAACCCGGAGACTTTCTATTTCTTGACCATTGCAGCGCTGATTTAAAAAATGAAAAAACAAAAGTACTTCTAACCTTAGATGATATTCCCCTATTTCGCGGAAAAATCAAATCAGGTAAGATCAAAATATTAGAACATCCCCTCCGTTACGAAAAAGGATAAATATGGACGATAAAGAAAAAGAGTTTGAAGAAGAGCTTAACCTTAATGCCGACGACGACCAAGACCTAAGTGAGGATGAAGACGAAGATGAGGAAGAGGGCGAAATTGAAGAAGAAAGTGAAATCGAGGAAGAAAGTGAAATCGAGGATGAAGACGAAGACGAGGATGTAGAAGTAGAGAGTGACGAGGACGAAGAAGTAGAAAGCGACGAGAACGAAGAAGTAGAAAGCGACGAGAACGAGGAAGAGGAAGACGAGATGCTTCCTGAGACTGATGCACCAAGGAGAGAGGCTCCTAAAGTCGAAAGTGACGATGAAAAAAGCGATGAAGATATTCCTCAATCAAAAATACCAATAGAAAAACAGGAAAGACCCGAAATATCCTCTCCTGAAGAAATACCTCTGACTGTCAATGTTGAGGTCGGACGCATCCGCATGAGCCTTGCTGATCTTGCAAGTCTTCAGCCGGGAAACCTTCTGGACTTAGGCATCAACCCCGAAGAGGGTGTTGACCTTGTCATCGGGGGAAAACGATTAGCCAAAGCAGAACTCCTTCAAATTGGTGAAACTGTCGGTGTTCGCATCCTTGAAATCGGCAATGAGTGACCTCGATTCGCATAAACAACCCACTTTACCTTATGCTGCCAGAGATGAAGAAGCGGAGAGCGCACAAGAAATCCCTAAAGCAATCGGTCCTTATCAAGTAGAGGCTCTACTTGAAAAGGGCGGAATGAGCAACCTCTATCTCGCCACGCATCCTGAGACTAAACAACCGACAACAGTTAAGGCTCTCTTACCCAAGTACCTCTCAAATACAGAGGTTGTGGAAAGGTTTCTGAAAGAATCTGAAATTATTTCCCTAGCCGATCATCCAAATATTGTAAAACTCTTCGACCAAGGGGAATGGGAAGGGGGACTCTATATTGCAATGGAGTATATCCAAGGGATGTCCTTGAGACAATTCCTCCTTCAAACTCCTCTCTCCCTTAAACGCTCCCTGCAGATGATTCTCGATATTAGCTATGCGATTTGCCACCTTCACACGCACGGGGTGATCCACCGAGATCTCAAACCTGAGAATGTTCTTGTGACAGAGGACGGTGAAATTAAAGTTATTGATTTTGGCATTGCACAATTGCTAACGGAACAACCACTCGATGTGACGCCATCAAAGCCAAAGTTGATTGGAACTCCCATTTACATGAGTCCAGAACAGAGAAAGGACCCTGAAAAGGTATCCTATCCATCTGACATCTACTCCCTTGGAATTATTGCCTATGAACTCATCTTAGGTAAGCTTTCTCATGGTCGCATCCATTTGTCGCTGATGCCGCAAGGAGTTCAGAAAATTCTTCACAAAGCCTTGCAAAAAGATCCGGATAAGAGGTATCAGGATGTTGTAGAATTCATCTCAGAACTATCTGATTTCCTTTACTCCCCCGAAGTGCAAAAAATAAAAACAGTCAAAGATCAACTCAGCGCGCTCACAGAAGATTTACGCGAAGTCCAAAGTAATTTCAGCAATCTCACAATACCAGATTGGCCAAATATAGAGATTGTAAGCTACCCTCACACCGGCACCTCGATTGGAAGTTGCGCCTATGAATTTATCGAGTTAGAAAAGAATAAATACGCGATTTTCGCCCTTGAATCACTTGCCAAAGGTGCTGAAGGACTCATCCAACTAACCGAAGTTAAAGCGTATTTAAAAACCTGCGATCTCCACTCTACAAATTGGGTATCGGTACTCAATCAGAAAATTTATGACTCTTGCTTAGGGTCCTCTCTTCTCTTAAGCTACCTCATTGTATCACCCGAAGACAACAGCTTAAGTTATCTTAACTGCGGCTTCGCCCCTCTATGGAAATATTCTGAAAAAAACCAAGAAGCGCGTCCGATTCTCCAAGAGACACTTGCCCTTGGAATCGACAAGGAATTTAATGCAGAGCCTATCGAAGAGACGTGGGGGCCCGGAGAGACACTTCTTCTACCTTCATTTAATCTTTCGAAGACTCCACAGTTTCAAAAATCAAACGATCTTAAGAAAAGAATGGAGAAGATTCTCAAAGAAAGCTACCGGCAAAGCCTCGAAAAGACAATTGAAAATTTGATTCGAAAAAGTCAGTCATCGACAATACAACCGATCCAAAACCGCCCACAGGCAGCTTTAGGATTAAAAAACTTAAAATAGTAGATTCATTTTAGAGCCTCTGACTCACTCGGATCGACTCAATTTTGCATGAATTTTTTCTAAAATTTGAAAAATCAACCCGAGGTTAACCACTTGTTGATTAACAGAGTGTATTTTTCTTAAACTCCCTCGAAAAAGGCGTTAAATTTAACAATCTAACGTGAATCAGGGGTTCCTTTAGAAAACGTGCAACCTCTTCAACAGTCACATACGAAATTTTCCTATGCAATAATCAAAGGATTTGAGATAAATAGCCCTTAATATTAACGAGTAGAGTTCTCTATTTTCAACACTAGGTACCAGACAGATGAGTATTAATCGTCTCATCACATTCTCTATCCTTGCAATTATTCATGGATCGTTGCCTGCGCATGGGGCAGAGGCTAATCCTTTCGATAATGACTATTTTGTCATTGAAGAATCGACAAACGAGAGACAGACCCACTCTACCTCTCCAAGCTCCTCATTTTTTGCAATTGAAGAAGATAATATCCAAGAAGATGAGACGTTGCACACACAATCGATCTCACCATTCGACGATGACTCCATTTACGAGTTTGAATACGTCGATAACCGTAAATTAGAAACTCCGACTCCCGATCATATCGCCCAAAATGAACCTCAAGCAGTTATTCAGGAGACACCTCCGGGCGAACCAAATACCATTCTGATTAACTTCACAAATGTCGACATCGTTGAACTCATTCGGTTTGTAAGTCGCATCTCAAACAAAAATTTCATTTTTGACGAAAATCAGTTGAATTTTCAGGTCACCATTATTTCCGAAGAGCCGACAACTGTCGATCACATAGTCACAGCCCTACTGCAAGAGCTCCGTATCAATGGCTTCCAAGTCATTGAACAAGGCAATAACTTGATCATCCATCCACTGTCAAATGTGAGAAGCATCTCAAGAATCCAGGTCGAAGGTGAGCCCGAGAGTAACGGAACCGAGCTTGTGACCCAAGTCTTCCGCCTCAATACACTAGATCCTGCGACAGCTTCAGCAATTGTCATTCCACTCACATCGCCACAAGCATTAATTGAATCCTCCCCAGAAACGCGCCACCTGATTGTGACCGATTTAGTTGATAATGTGAAAAAGATCGCTCAGCTCATTCGAAGTCTAGATTCACCGAGCGGTGGACTTACAATTGGAGAGTACCGTGTGCAATCGGATGATGTGAATAATCTTGTGATGCTTACCCGTCAAATCATGGATCCCATTGTTGCCGGTCAAACGTTTCAATTTGTTGCCCATACTGGTGCAAACAGAATATTTATCATATCCTCCCCATATCTTGTCGAAAGAGCCATCTCTATTTTAGAGGAAGTCGATCGGCTTGATGGAGAGACGAGAATTTTAGATTTGGATCGCCTCAGACCGACCCTCGATCGAGCGCCAGGACCGCTGCCGGTAGACGCGTCCGCCGCCGAAGGGTATTGGGAGCTTGGTCCCGACGGTCGAAGACAATTTCGCACGCCGGCGCGCGTCGAAAATGGCCGCTCGCGTCCCGAAGGCAACTGGCTTTTAGACCCTAACGGTAATTGGTTTTTCCTACCAAGAGATAGTGCAGCCCCCTTTGGCTTGAGAAGAGAAGGTCCACAAGTACAGCCTGGAGAGCAGCCAAGAGGAACATGGCAGCTTGCTCCCGATGGATCTTGGGTATTTCAACTCGCCCCTACCGAACAAATCGCGCCTGCTCGTGTGATTAGAGAGTCGCGATTCCTTGAAGAGGCACCGGTTGGAACCCTTGAACGTACGAAGTTTTATATCCATAAACTAAAATACCGTTTAGGCGCTGAAATACAAGATGCTCTACTTCGTATCTCAGCAAGCTTGCGACCCGAACTGATCAATCCGGACTTGATCGATGCCATATCAACTGTACAGTGGATCGAAACCTCAAACTCGCTCATTATCACAGGGACCGGCCAAGCCATTTCCAGAGTCAGAGACCTGATTCAAGAAGTCGACGTTCCTTTAAGACAAGTCTTCATTGAAATGCTGATCCTCGACACAACAATTTCAGACTCTTTAAACTTTGGAGTGAGCTGGGGCTCTAGATCCGGCGGAGCAAATACAGCGACTTCTCAAGGATTCATTGGTGGCGCTGTTCCCCTTCCTCAGCTACTAGATACAGGTGGGATTCGCAACGGTGTCGTTCAAACGCCCGATGCGTCTATTGTTGCGCGCCAAATCGGCTACACTCTTGGTGTCATCGGTCAGGCGATTACTCACAATGGAACGCAATTTTCTGAACTTGCAGCCCTTGTAAGAGCGATCCATGAAAGACGCAATTCCCGCATCGTTCTTAACCCTAAAATTATTGCTGAAGATGGTGTCACTGCCGAAATCTTCGTTGGACTCAATGTCCCCTACCGTACACAGTCGATTTCAAACGACGAAGGCAGCATCTTGACCTCAAACTTTGAGTATCGAGATGTAGGAACCACTCTTCGCGTCACACCCTACTTAAACAGCGATGACATCATCACTTTGGAAATTGAACAAGAATCAAGTAGTCTTGAACCTATAACTGAAATCATCGGAGCAGAATCTCCCGGTCCAACCACTCGGATCAATCGTACACGCACCCGTTTCCACGTTCCAAACGAGCATTTCCTCGTGATGAGCGGGATGATCGATGATCAAGAAAACAAAGGCCGCGTGCAAGTGCCTTGCTTGGGCGGACTTCCACTCATTGGATGGGCTTTCAGCGACCATCGATCTGATGACACGAAGCGCAATCTTATGCTCTTTATTCGTCCTCAAATCGTCAATAGCATAGATGAAATTCGAGAACTGACACGACATCAACAAAATGTATATAAAATCAAAAATCATATCGATCCGAGCTGGAAAGTCGAAGTGGATGAGGCTTTTGAATGGATTAACATCAATCGCGACTGCTGTGAACAAGGTTGTTGCGATTAGCAGCTGCCTTGCAGTCTCTCTTTTTCTAAACTGTTGTCATCCAAGAAGCGCATTGCTTGAACCTTCAATCTCCCTTTGCCCTGACCCTTGTTTAGTCAGGAGCTTGCCACCTCCCCCCTTTCTCCCTATTAGCAAGGCTGAAAATGGTAAGGAGTGGGTCAAGGAGCTCTATTTAGGAAACCAGTTTGCATTGGAGTTCGACCTTTATCGGGCAATTACCTCATACAAGCGCGCATACCTTCTTTTACCTAAACGAGAGTTTGACCGCCGCAGGCAACTCCAATTTCTGATTGCAAAGTGCTATTATTTAGGCTGCAAATACTGTGATGTGATTGAAACATTTGAAAATACAGAACTTTTTGACATAGACTTGAGTTTCCCCGGCTACCGCGAACTTCTTATCATGCTCTATGACTCGTATAAACTGACAGGGCAGTGCAAAAAAAGTGAAGCCGTCCTACAAATGATCGAAATCGAAAATCCCCTAAACGGATCACAATTTAGGCTCGGCGAGGCCATTGAGCAAGGCAATCTTTCCTGCCTAATCCCGCTCTCTTCCGGGACTTCCTCTGAGATCGCTATTTCTGAATTTAACTGTTGTTTTGCCCAAAATGCCCTTTCGGTTCAGACAGCACAAACGTTAAACGCTGTGATTCCCGGAGCTGGCTACCTTTATGTGGGGCAAAAAAAAACAGCCCTGACCTCTTTTCTGATTAATGCCGCCTTTATAGCAGCGACTTGGCATTTTATCGAAGAGAACAACTGGGGGGCGGCAGGCATATCCGGAAGCCTTGAACTCGGTTGGTACTTAGGCGGCATCAATGGCGCCGGACTTGCTGCAAAGGAGTTTAATGAAACTCTTTATAACCGCATGGGTAGAAAAGTCATGATCCAAGAGAGACTCTTTCCTATACTCCACTTTGAGACCTCTTTTTGACAATGAGATTTTGTTTTCTGCTTCTTCTACCTGCTCTTCTATTTTGCGATCCTTGGGGGAAAGATGCGGATCTTAACAGAAAAAGGCCAAATTCACATAAAAAGTACGGCCTTGCTTACCCCATCGTCGAATCTTGCCCTCCTGAGTGCAATACACCGTTTCTAAGCGCGTTTGCAGAAGCTTCCATCTACTTCC
>JBBDJA010000010.1:0-129274 GCA_040880105.1 Waddliaceae bacterium
CGAGGAACCTTCGAGCGGAAGGCGGTTTGTGTATTTGCCACTTGCGCACTTGCTTTCGAAGTTGCCTGTTCTGCTTGCAACTCTTTCATTGTGTCTTGAGCAATCTCTTTCATTGCATCAAGTGTCTTGCGTCCAAAACCAGGGTGGCCAATCGGTGAGCCCATAATTTACTCTCCCTTTATGTTAGTTGGATGCGGCCAAGGGGTTGAATGCGAATTTCCGGAACTATTTCCTGGTATGAGACCACAGAAATATCCGGGAACTCCATTTCAATCAATTTACGCATAAATCGACGCACATCAATATTTGTAAGCATCACAGGTGGTTGTCCTCCGGGGGGAGGGGGTGCAACAGTATTTCGAATGGAAGCCAAGATCATTTGCACTGTGTCAGGATCAAGGGCTAGGTAAGATCCGGCAGACGTTTGCTTAATTGCGCCCCGGACCATATCTTCTATTTCTGAGTCGACGATATATACGGACAAGACCGACTGTCCTTGTGAATATTTGTAACTAATGTACCTCTTGAGAGATGATCTGACGTACTCAGTCAAGAGGACTGTGTCTTTTTCTGTTTGCGCCCATTCACTTAGCGCCTCTAAAATTGTTCTTAAGTCCTTTACCGAGACCTGCTCTTGGATGAGTCGCTTAAATATTTCGGTCATTTTCTGCAAAGGTATCAAGCGTGTCACTTCTTTTACTAGGTCGGGAAACGATTTTTCGATAAATTCGATCATCGATTTAACTTCCTGGATTCCAACAAATTCATTGGCGTATTGTCGGAAAAAATAGGAGAGATGAAGAATCATCACTTCTAGCGTGCTCCAGTATTTAATTCCCGCGCGATCAAGTAGCTCCCGATGTTTTTCTTCTACCCAAAGCGATGGCATTCCAAGAGCGTTTTTATAGGCAGTGAATGGAAGGTTGTAGCGACGTAAATTTTCTTCACTTTCGTTAGTTAGGACATACCCTTCCAGAACCTTTCCTCGAATAATCGGCACTTCGTTCAGGTGAATGGAGTATTCATCAGGGTCGAGGATTGGCGAGTCGGTTCTCACGTGCACACCGGGAAATCGGACCCCTAAATCATTATATAGTGCCTGCCGCATACGAGGGACCATGATCTCAATAAAGCTTTGCACTCTTGGGTTTCTTTGCGCTTCTTTAATTTTTTGACTTAAACCCGAACCTGTCTCAATAATCACCGGTAAAGTCAGGGCGTAACTGTCAACCCCGCCACCTGTGATGACTTGATGACCGGATACACCTGTTGAGACTGCCGAGGATTTTGACTCACGATCTCTTCCGCGGCCTGTCTCTTCATCTCCCTGCAGTAGGCCTGCTGCAAGTTTTTGTGCTTTTGTAGACCAAAGAGCATATCCGATTAAGCCGAAGGCTGAAGCGAGAATTAAAAATGGCGCTTTCGGAAATCCGGGTAAAATTGCAATTCCCATCAAGAAGCCGGCCGCAATCATCAACGCTTTGGGTTGACGTAGGATTTGGGTTGAAATTTCCCGCCCGAGGTTTGTGTCGGTTTCACTTGTCACGCGTGTTGTGACAATACCCGCTGTAATTGAGATCAAAAGAGCCGGGATTTGAGAGACTAAGCCGTCACCAATAGATAAAAGCGCGTAGGTTTGTATGGCCTGGGCATAATCCATTTGGTTGACGGTGACCCCTATGATCAGTCCGCCGATCACGTTAATTAACGTAATCACAATCCCTGCGATGGCATCTCCTTTTACGAATTTCATCGCACCGTCCATCGCACCGTATAGCTGACTCTCTTTTTGAATCATCAACCGCTTTTCACGCGCTTGATTGGAGTCGATGATCCCGGCGCGCATATCGGCGTCAATACTCATCTGCTTACCCGGCATCGCATCTAGGGTAAAACGCGCGGCAACTTCTGCAACCCTTTCGGCCCCTTTGGTGATGACGATAAACTGCACAAGGGTAATAATAAGGAAGATAATTCCCCCCACGACAAAGTTTCCACCCACAACGAAGTTTCCGAACTGGAAGATAATATCCCCGGCATTTGCGTTAAGCAGAATTTGCCTTGTGGAGGCGATGTTTGTCCCCAAACGATAAAGCGTTGTAATTAGAAGTAAAGAGGGGAAAATTGTAAGGTCGACTGCGCTTGGAATGTAAAGAGCGACCATGAGTAAACAAACTGAGACGGCGAGGTTAACCGCAATGAAATAATCGATTGCAACAGGAGGAACCGGGATGATGATCATCGCTAGGATCATCATAATTAGCATCGCTAAAACCAGATCGCTTGATCGTGAAATATTTCTAAGCGATCGATCCCCACCAAGTCTTGCTGTTATCCCATCCAGAATGGAACGTATGAGATTCATGCTACTCCTCTTTCATCACTGCTTCTAACATTTCTTCATCATAACCTGTTTCCATTGAATTAATCCAGAGGAGGATTTCTGCCATCACTTGATATGTGTCTTCCGGCACATACTCATAGACATCTCCTTCTTCCCATAGCTTATGAGCAAGTGGGATGTTTCGTACAATAGGTATATCGTGTTCTTTTGCCAGTCTGACTATTTCTTTGGCAAGCATCCCTTCTCCCATTGTTAAAATATAGGGAGCAACATCCACTTCCCGATCATACGCAACAGCTACCGCTAAGTGAACCGGGTTTGTAACAACTGCCTTTGCTTTTTGAATCCCTCCTGTCGGGCCTGAAGAGTAGGCGATTTCACGTGCAGTCTGTTTACGTTTTGACTTAATTTGTGGGTCTCCTTCGGTGTTTTTGTACTCCTGCTTGACCTCGAATTTTTCCATCATCATCTCTTTACCAAAGTTGTACTTTTGATACGCAAAGTCAAGAACTGCAACGAAAATGAAGAAGACACCAACCTTCATGACAACTTCTAATAAGAAGTGGTAGAAGATCGCAAGTGAGTCCACCATATCCAAATGCACAGCATGCACTAAAACCGGTAAGCTCTTATAGAGGACACCATAGATTAGGTATGCGGCAACTGATATTTTGAAAAGGGATTTGATCAATTCAACAAGTGTTTTGATCTTAAACTTATTTTTTAGATTTTGGACGACATTGAATTTTTTGATGTCAGGTTTAAATACCTCAACAGAAAAGACCGGTCCAATAGAAAGAAAATTGACTACAACTCCCACAAATGCAACCAGCACAAGGATCGGGATAGCCGTTGAGAAAATCACAAGTATCGCCTCGCGAAAGATCGTTGGGATGACCAAGTGAAGGTTCGAATGGGGGATTAACGTGTAGACATTAGTGATAAAAGCGCCAATCCGTTCATAAAACCAGTTCGCCATCATGAGAACAAGTGAAATCGATGTAATAAATGTAAAAGCGGAGGGTAAATCTTGGGATTTAGCCACCTGTCCTTTTTTTCTTGCATCTCTCAGTTTTTTGGGCGATGCTTTTTCGGTTTTTTCACCCATAAGATGTCCTGTTTTTAATAGAAGGAAGCAAATTTCAACATTACTTCTTATTATTAGTATACTTCACTAAATCACTGTATGTCAAGTTATTACTTTATTTTAAAACCTAAGAATTAGGGTCGGTTAAAAGATAGAATAATCCGTTGAATGCGTTCTGATGCTGAAATTCGATTAGGAACTTCCTGGAGAATGAGAGAATTGGACGTTTAATCGCGATTAAGTGTAAAATAACAGTCGGAACTAATAAAAGAGAAATTTTAATGTCAAGTTTATCATGCGGAATTGTCGGTCTCCCGAATGTGGGAAAATCCACCATCTTTAATGCGATTACAGCCAATCAGGCTCCTTCGTCTAATTACCCATTTTGTACCATTGAGCCGAATGTTGGGACTGTAGAAGTTCCGGATCCAAGACTTGAGACGCTAACGAAAATCTCTGGAAGTCAAAAAATCATTCACGCTCTTTTAGAGATTTGCGACATTGCCGGACTTGTTGCAGGTGCTTCAAAAGGAGAGGGGCTAGGAAATAAATTTTTAGCGAATATCCGCCAGACAGATGCTATTTTACATGTCGTTAGATGCTTTGATTCCGAAGATATTACTCATGTTTCAGGGAAAGTCGACCCTGTTTCAGATATTGGGGTTATAGATCTTGAGTTGATTTTGTCGGATCTGCAGATGGCAGAAAACAGTCTGGTAAAATTAGAAAAGCAGGTGAAAGGGAATAAACAGCTAGCGCAAGTGTTTGAAGTGTTGAAGAAAGTAAAAGAGGGATTAAATGAGAATCAAAAAGTCATTAACATGGGGCTTACTGATGATGAGAAAGACCTCTTAACGCCTTACCCTTTTTTAACAGCAAAGAAAGTAATGTATGTTGCAAATGTAGGGGATTCGGACAATCTTGAGAATAATCGATACTTAGCACAAGTGAAGGCGCATGCGGAAAAGGAAGGGGCACCCACTTTGACTTTGTCTGCTAAGATGGAAGAAGAAATCGCACAACTTCCAAAAGAAGAGCAGCAGGAGTTTTTGGAGTCAATGGGTTTAAACGAATCGGGGTTATCTCGACTCATTCGAAGAGCCTTTGAAATGCTCGGTTTAATTACCTTTCTAACAACAGGCGAGCAGGAAACAAGAGCCTGGCCTATTAAAAAGGGCTGGACAGCTCCACAAGCAGCCGGAAAAATTCATACCGATATCCAGAAAGGGTTTATTCGTGCAGAGGTCATCAACTATGATGATATCGTAAAATTTGGAGGTAGAGTGAAAGCAAAAGAAGCCGGGAAAATGCGAGCAGAAGGTAAAGAGTACATCGTAAAAGACGGCGATGTCATTCTGTTTCTACATAATTAATTTAATCTTAATAATTGTGTGTGATTATTAGTCTTAATATATCGGAATTTAGAGGTTTTATGACTCGTATTGAGGGTGCAGCAGATTTAACAGGAATTGATTATATAGATCCGTTAGATCCTAAAAAAAATCACTTTCTTACTTCCCTTGTCCAAAAGGTTTTAACTTGCGTTCAGAAGATATGGAATTGGATTAAGAGTCTCTTTTGCGAAAAGCCCATGCCCGAATATATTCAAAATGCAATAGCCAAACGTATAAAATATAATAGACCCGATTATAGAAATGAAGAGACGGATTCGGATGATGAGATTAAAGTAGATGAAAATGTGCCTTGTGGACCTCCAGTAGTAGATCCTGAAAAAACAAGGTATATGAGTGCATGCGTTTCGCTGATAGATTCTTATGATGAAGCTCTATTGGGTTATCAGTTTAGTAATGCAGAACGTAAACATGAGTCAGATAATGTACTCAGAAAAAATCCGCAATTTATAGAGTCAAAAAAAGCCTTGATAATGGGTTTTGAAAGGTTATACGATCTTTTGGTTCAAACTAAGGTTCCTGATGTTCTGAGTGAAATTATTAATCCTTTACAGCTGCGCGCAAGACATGACAGCGGAGAAAAATTCAAAAATCTTGCTGAGGACTCAGAAAGAATTGCAAAATTGTTCTTTCCGAACGATGAAGCAAAGTGGATCGTTAAGGCTATTATACCACACATTATACCTAAAATACGCTCCATAATATATTCTGGCCCGTTAGAACAGAATATGGATCGTATATTCTTGACTTCTGCTGAAGCCTTTGCAACTAAATTGCAAGAGCATTTATATATCTCAAATATCGATACGTTTTCCCAAAATGCCATTCAACTTTATCGTTTGGATGAAGAACAGAAAGTTTTAAATCATTATAAAGAGGATGTTGAAAACTTTGAGTCAAAATTAAAATTCCAGATTTCATCAAATTTTATGAATGGAAAGGAATCTCTAATAGGCTATTTAAAAAAAATTATTGATGATTATTTTGAAGGTAAGGGGCTGGTTGTCAGTGAACTGAAGGAAATAGTGAGTGATTTAATTCAGGAGAAATACGACGCTGGGGCGGAAAGTATAATATCCAATCTCAATATCGGTAGTTTTGCACAAAACTGTACAGAAAATATCAATGAACGAATCAACAGATTAATTGATAGTCAAAGAGATTTGCATGAAGAAATGGTAAATAAATTAGTGAGTTTGTTTCAAAAGAATGCTCCTAATTACTGGAAAGGTGATCTTGTTGCCAAAAGGAAACTGATCTCCGATAACTTGAAAAAGGATTTAGAGATTGATTTTAAAGTTATTCATAAGAAGAAGAGCGAAATTAAACTTCCCAATAATTTTGCAAAATACCGTAAGGAACATATTAAAGAGGTAAAGCGACAAGAACTAGAAGATACTTTAGCCCTGAAGGAACAGAATAACCAAAATCGCGCGCACCAGCAGATTGCGGAGCTTGCCATTGATTATTTAAATAACACCGAGTTTGGTAATTGGGGGAGTCGTCTCTTACGTTTTGATACACTAAAAAGTAAGGTTGTAACTGCTCTTGAAGATAACATATTGTATTCGACAAAAAAAATGTATCCAGATGGAAGTTTTGCTGTGAAGTCGATTACAGATCTATTTAATCAATTGATTAAAGACAAAGATATTGAGGATGAGGTAAAAGTAGAAGAATCTGCTGTCAACGCAACAGATGAGCTATCTAATGTGGCAATTGATTACCTAATGAATACCGTTGATGCACCTGTACCTACATTCGCATTGCGAAGAGTCTTAGGAACTCCTGAGCAGTTATCACGAGCTTTACGCCAAATTCAGAAAAAATTACTCGGCATTGGAGAAGATGATAAAGAGGTGCAAAAGAGAGCAATTTCAGCAAATGAAGCTTTATTTGCCAGAATTCAAGATGTGTTCTTAGGAGTTCTTGAAAGAACAGCAAGTTCCAATGATTTCAGGCCCAGACCATTTGACGCCAATCCAATTCTAAGTTAGTCAGGTGTTTAATTAATCTAAACTTCATAAGCACCTGTGGTTTTAAGATGACGCGTTTTCAGAGTTCAAAACGCGCTTTTTTTTACCGCAATTTAGATCGCTTCTCATTAAATCAAAGAATTGCGATTGTTTTAAGTTTAGGACCCTCTGAAAAACTCAGATTGTACAATTTAGCGCCTTTTTCGAGGGAATTCGATAAAACCGCACTCGATTAACTGTTAAACAGTTAAGTTCGATTGGTTTTTCGAATTTTAGAAAAATTCATGCAAAATTAAATTAACCTGAGTTATTCAGAGGGTCCTTTAGTCCAAAGATCCAGATTTTTTTCTGTTGATCCAACTACCCTACAACAAGATTTAAGACTTTGTTAGGAACAAAGATCACGCGTCTAATCTCTTTTTCATCTAAAAATTTCTGAATCCGCGGATCTTGTTTTGCTACAGACAAAATCTTTTCCTCCGATTGATCTTTCGGGAATTCAAAACGGCCTCGAACTTTTCCGTTAATTTGCACAACATATGTCACACTCTCTTCCGTTAAGTATTTAGGATCCGCTTTCGGGAATGGGTGTGTTGTCAGGCATTCTTTAGAGTCTAGGATCTCCCAAATCTCCTCTGCGATATGTGGGGCAAAAGGGTAAAGGGCTTGTGTGCACATTCGTATTACAGATTTCGGATAAGAGGGGAGTTTTGTAAAGTCGTTCACAAACTCCATCATCTTGGCAATTGCTGTGTTAAATTGCATAGATTCGATGTCTGTTTTTACACTATGAACAAGTTTATGGCCAAGTTTAAGAGCTTCTTGGCTTTCTTCCGTTGAAACCTTATCTGAGACTGCGATCTCATAAAACCTTTTAAGAAATCTACGGCAGCCGGAAACAGCGTCTGTATTCCATAATTTTTCTTTATCAAGCGGTCCCATAAACATTTCATACAGTCTCAAGCTGTCAGCTCCAAACTCCTCGATTATGTCATCTGGGGTGACGCCGTTGAGTTTGGATTTAGACATTTTTTCAACTTGTGCAGTAAGTTCCTCGCCTGTTTCGGGGTGGAAATACTTTCCGTCCTTTTTAATCACTGTATCTGCTTGGACATAGTTATTGGATGAATCTTTAAAAGATTTTGCGACAACAAGTCCTTGATTACACATAGAGGAAAAGGGCTCCTTTGTACTGACGTAGCCGCCATCGTAGAGAACTTTGTGCCAAAATCTTGCGTAAAGAAGGTGTAGGACAGCGTGTTCAACCCCACCGACATACAGGTCCACGGGCATCCAGTACTTCTCTTTTTCTTTATCCCAAGGAGCATTTTCATTATGAGGATCGCAAAACCGCAGGTAATACCAGCAAGAGCCGGCCCATTGGGGCATTGTATTTGTTTCACGAGTCGCACTTTGCCCGGTTTTGGGATCAGTGATTTGAACCCATTCGGTGACTTTAGCAAGAGGACTTTCTCCGGCGCCGACCGGTTTGTAGTCTGAAACGTCGGGTGGGCATAAGGGAAGTTCGTCAAGAGAGAGAACGCGCTTAGTTCCATCTTCGAGATGCAAAATCGGTACTGGCTCGCCCCAATACCGTTGGCGGGAGAAAAGCCAATCGCGAAGCTTGTAGTTAATCGTTCTTTCGCCAAAACCCTTTTGATCAAGCCATTTATCAATACTCTCTTTTGCCTCATCGACTCTCATTCCATTTAGGGAAATCTCGCTGTTTGCACTATTAATGCAAAGTCCATCTTCATTATAGACCGGTATCACTTCTAGCTTGTACTGATTTGCAAATTCTAAATCACGCTCATCGTCGGATGGGACGGCCATAATAGCGCCGGTTCCATACCCCATCAGCACGTAGTCCGAAATCCAAATTGGAATCTTTTTGTTGTTTGCCGGGTTAATCGCGTAGCTTCCTGTGAAGACACCCGATTTGCCCTTCGCAAGATCGGTGCGGTCAAGATCGCTTTTAAGAGAGGCAGATTTTTGATACTTGCGCACATCCTCACGATGCACCTCTGTTGTTAATGCCTCGACAAATGGATGTTCCGGGGCAATGACCATGAAGGTGACGCCAAAAAGCGTGTCGGCTCTTGTTGTAAATACAGTTAGCTCTTCTTTTTGATTTTCAACAGGGAAATGGACTTTAACACCCTCGCTCTTCCCAATCCAATTTCTTTGCAGACGTTTTAAGTAATCCGGCCAGTTAAGATCATCTAGATCTTTGAGAAGTCGCTCAGCGTAGGCTGTAATTTTGAGCATCCACTGCTTCAGTTGCCGCCTTTCCACAGGGTGTCCGCCTTCTCTTGATTTTCCTCCCTCAACTTCTTCGTTGGCAAGCACTGTTCCAAGAGCCGGGCAGTAGTTCACTGGCATATTGGCTTCGTATGCAAGGCCTGTCTCGTAGAGTTTTGTGAAAATCCACTGCGTCCATTTGTAGTACTTAGGGTCGCTTGTAGCAAACTCGCGGTCCCAATCGTAGCTGAAACCGACTCTTTTGAGCTGTTTGCGGAAGTTGTCAATATTTTTTTGAGTTGTTTCGGCCGGATGAGTTCCTGTACGTATGGCGTGCTGTTCTGCCGGCAAGCCAAAACTATCCCAACCCATCGGGTGGAGAACATTAAATCCGCACTGTCTTTTGTATCTTGCCAGAATGTCTGTTGCTGTATACCCGACAGCATGGCCTACGTGTAGTCCGGATCCGGAAGTGTAGGGAAACATGTCAAGAATATAGTATTTTGGCTTAGATTGATCCAGTTCTGCCTTGTATGGTTTTTTTTCGTCCCAAATTTTTTGCCATTTTTTTTCGATCTCTTTATGCTGATATGACATGTTTCCTCTCTTAATTAAGTGAGTATTATGCTAAAATCGATGATAAAACGGAAGCTTCTGAATGGCAAAAAAACCCGATAGACTCTACAGGAATTATTTAAAGGTAACCGAGCAGTATTTGCGTGGCCGCGGATTTAGGCCTATGACAAGGCTTGTATTGATGCAGGCGTTAAATATTCCGAAGATGCATCGAGATGTGTTTTTTCAAGTTATTGACACACTTGTCGACCAAAAAGTAGTCTCTTTGAAAAATAATCGCATTGTTCCTGTTGAGGAGACATACGACTCAATGACAGGTGTCCTTCGTCTTCATCCTAAAGGGTTTGGATTTGTCATTCCCGATAATCCGGCAGATTCCGACCAAGATGTATTTATTCCTAAGCATTTGACGCTAAATGGAGTCGATGGGGACCACGTTGAAGTTGTGATTGATCAAACATCTAAAAGCAAAAAAGGGCCGGAGGGGAAAATTGTCGCCATTTTGCAGCGCAGCCGCACACATGTCGCAGGAACAGTTTGTCAAATTACGGACAAAGGAGCTGCTGTTTACGCTCCAATCTTAGGCGAGGAGCAATTGATTTGGACAAAAGAGTCTGAAAGTGATCTAAAGCTCGGGGATCGAGTCGTCATGAAAGTTGTTAAATGGGGTAGTGATAAAACTGAAACCGAAGCTGTGGTTTCTCACCTCATTGGAAATATTGAAGACCCTTCTACTGATGTTCCGGCAGCTATTGAAGAATTTAATATAAAATATGAATTCCCCGGCGCTGTTTTGGAAGAGGTAAAAGAGTATTCGCAAATTGTGCCTAAAGAGACGATCAAAAAACGCGAAGATTTTCGCCACTTGGAATGTGTGACAATTGATCCGGATACAGCTAAAGACTTTGACGATGCCATTAGTATAGAGAAAGATGACAAAGGTCATTATCATTTAGGGGTGCATATCGCCGATGTCTCTCATTATGTAAGACTTGGGACAGCTCTTGATAAAGAGGCACTTGAAAGATGCAATTCGACATATTTTCCGGGGACATGCATTCCGATGCTTCCCGGAGTTCTATCTGAGAACTTATGCAGCCTCAGACCGAATGTAAACCGCTTAACAGCATCTGTGATGATGCACTTTGATGAGAAAGGAGAACTTCTTGACTATTCGATTAAAAGAGCAGTGATCCGAAGTCGCAGACGTTTTACCTACAAACAAGCCCTTAAGGTGATTCAAGGCAAAAAGCAAAGTCCATATGAAAAAACCCTTCACTTAATGGTTGAGTTGAACGGCCACTTAAAAAAACTGAGATATGAACGCGGAAGTCTTGAGTTTTCAATTCCCGAACTTGTGATTAAGGTGGACGAAAGGGGAGAACCATACGGAACAGAGGTCGTTGAGTACGACATCACACACCAAATGATTGAAGAATTCATGCTCAAATGCAACGAAGTCATTGCGCGTCATCTAGATAGTAAGGGGAAGCGTCTGCCATTTCGCGTGCATGAAGAGCCGTCAAAAGATGGAATGAAGGAGTTTTCTGCGCTTGCCTCCTATTTTGGTTTTGAACTTCCCGAGGCTCCCACTCCGATGGAGTTGCAGCTCTTTTTTGACGATGCGCTTAAGACACAGGCAGGAAGATTTCTAGCAACTAGCTACATTAAACGGATGCGCCAAGCCGAATACTCGCCGGAGAATATCGGACATTACGGACTCGGCCTTTCTCATTACTCTCACTTTACAAGCCCCATTCGTAGGTATCCTGATTTGATTGTTCACCGGGTGCTTTTCGGAGATGAGGAAACAGATGAACATCTTCAGGAGAAATCTAAACGCTGCTCTGAGAAAGAACGCGTCAGTGAAAAAGCAGAACGACGGGTCAGGCTTTTGAAAAAACTTCGACTGTTAAAAAATACAAAGAAAAAAGATCGGTTTACACAGTATGAAGCTGTGATTACCAAAGTACGCAGTTTTGGTTTTTATTTTGAACTGCTCGATTTTATGATCGAGGGTTTTGTGCATATTTCGGAAATCGGAGATGACTATTATAGATACATCGAACAAGAAGGGATTTTACGTGGATCCGATCGAGGCGAAAAGTTTCGATCCGGAGAAAGAATTACTGTAATGCCGCAAAAAATTGACTTGATCTATCTCAATGTGGAGTGGGAGTATGTTCCTCGATAATGCTTCGCCTCCGGAATATTTTACGGGCCCCAGTTGTTTTATTTTTAGGTGAAAAGCTTTTGGATAAATACTTAAGCGACCCGCATTATTTCAAGACGAATGACCGGGGGCTATGCTGAAGCAGACTCTAGGCCTCCCGTCAACAGTGGAGCTATTAAGGTTCGGTGTGAACGCCCCGAGGAAAAAGTCGAACATATGGTAGAGGGAGCAAAGATAGGTGTTGTTTGTGTCGGTGAGGATGTTAAACTACCCTAGAGATTTCAAATGAAGGAGTTGAAATGAAAAAATTTTTTATCACAGGGCTTGTTATATTTCTGCCGCTTGCGGTCACACTTGCTGTTTTGATATTTATCGTCAATATATTGACAGGCCCATTTGTCGGGTTTGTTCGAGATATTTTTCAAAATTACGGTATTTTTGAAAAGGGGTTTCTCTTTTTGAGCGCCTATCAAGTGCAGCAGTTTGTTAGCCAGGTTTTGATTCTTGCGTTTCTTTTCCTGTTTACTGTACTTCTTGGCATATTAACCCGCTGGGTTTTTATCCATTATTTTATTCGTCTTGGCGACTATGTGTTCCACCGCATCCCTGTAGTGCGATCTATCTATAAAACTGCCCAGGATGTGATAAAGACGATATTTACAACATCGACCCGCTCTTTTCAGCAAGTGGTCTTGGCTCCATTTCCTAATGAGAAAACCCAAGCAATAGGGCTTGTAACTCGCGAAAACATCCCAAAAGTAGAGGGTGGAAAAGAGGTCAATTTGGTAGCTGTTTTTGTGCCGACAACACCTAATCCAACTTCCGGATTTCTGATGATGTATGATCCAAAGGATCTAGTCTATCTCGATATGAAGGTAGAGGACGCTTTCAAATACATTATCTCTTGCGGTGTTGTGCAGACCCCAATGGCTAAACAGCAAGAAGTTAAAGAAGATGAGGTTATTGAGGATTGAGAAAGCACTTTTTTACAGGTTTAGCCACTCTTTTACCCCTAATCATTACGTTTGTCATTCTATTTTTGATGGTGAATTTTTTGACCCGTCCATTTGAACACATGACTCATGAGTTTCTCTCAAGTCTGGGTTATCGGATTCGCCCTCCTATACTGCTAAACATTGTGAGTAAAGGTATTATTCTCATCCTATTCATTTGCTTTCTTCTTTTACTTGGATATTTTGCGCGCGTCTATTTTATGAGCAAGCTCCTCTCAAATCTTGAATCTTTAATCGACCGTGTACCAATTGTCGGAACCTTTTATCGTGCGATTCAAGAGATGGTTCTTGCAATGTTTTCTCAAGAGGTCAAAACCTTTTCTCAAGCTGTTTTAGTTCCGTTTCCTTTCGAAAAGTCCGTATCTATCGGTTTTGTTTCGCGAGATTTACCATTTCGCTGTCTTGTAAATGGAGAGGAGCGTATTGCTGTATTTGTTCCGGGGACTCCAAATCCGTCAATGGGTTTTTTACTTATGTACCCGAAAGACCAGCTTGTACCCTTAAATATGTCACTAGAAGATGCTCTAAAAGCAGTCGTGTCATGCGGCGTTTTAACTGAAAAGCTTTATTCCTAATTTATTTTTTTGACTTAATATTTTTTTTTAATATAGAGTATAAATTATTTTTTTTGAGGAAAAAGGATGCTTCGCTCTCTAATTTGCATTTTATGCCTATCACATCAACTCTCGGCACTCTCTCATGAATTTTATATTGGAGGACATCACAATTATACAAATGTTCACTCTAACAATGCCTTTGATGTAGAAGGATATCAAACGGGAGTTGCCGCCGGATATGAAATCGAATGCAATTGCTATTTTGCAGAAGCTGCATATGAAGGTTACTGGACGATAGTTAATGCAGTTGGTAGTCCTTGTGACACAAGCGCGCTTACCGAACACCTCATGTGGCTCCGCCTTGGGTATAGTTTTGATCTCTCTTGTGTGTATCGTTTTAAACCCTATGTGGGTGTTGGATACAATTACTACGAAAACAGTCAAGACCCTGACTCTCTTCCACTGGATTGGCGCTACAAAAAAATCTTTATTCCCGTTGGGTTTTTAGTTGAAGGGCCTCTTTGCAGAGACTTATATTTTGGGTTAAGAGGGGAGTGGCGTCCTGATGTCTACTCGACTCTTAAAGTCGGAACTACAGAAACAATAGAGACCGATCTTAAACTCGCCCATGGTTTTCGTATCGAAACGCCTCTTACCTATTTTTTTGACTGGTCTCACTGCTATCACATCCAGTTTGTTCCATTCTATGACTGGAATCGTTTTGGTGAGTCAGAAGAAGAAAATTCAAATGGAATCGTTCTTCCTATCGATTCAGAGACTCGTTGGAACATTGGTTTCAGAGTCTTACTTGGTGTACGTTTTTAACGAAAGGAGCTTAAAACAAAATGTCTCTTATACTTGCTTTGCTGTTACTTATTCCGCACTTTTTGCCGGCACAAATTAACGATACCGCTTTTCTGAACTTTAGACGAGAACAGAGAAGAATGAATGTTCGACATGTCAAATCTGAGGTTGCACTTTTCGATCAAGGAAAATCGGTTCCTCGTATTTCAGGAAATGGTGACGATCAGCTCTATTCGGATAAAAGAGGCAGCTACGGCAAAGCGCTTTTACATGAAACCAGTGGCTTTATCAACCCACTAGCCTTTACTTCACTTATGAAGCCATTGCAAACAGAAAATTCAAACGAATTTGACCAGATTGTATTAGGAGAGGGACGCAAGTTAGTCAATCCCCAAGCATCGCTTGCGTATTCGCTTTCAGGAAACGACGCCTGGATTAATGCCATAGCCACAGACCCAACGTTTGCAGGAACTGAAACAGCCGGGGAAATGGTCGAACTTTATTGGACCGCAATGTTGCGTGATGTCCCATTTAATAATTTTACTGCATTGACTGTTGGCGCGGCTGTTGATGATCTTAATAACCTCTCAAACTTTAAAGGGCCTAAAATTGGAGGGGTTGTTACCCCAGGAACATTTTTACGTGGTAACGCGCCAGGAGAACTAGAGGGACCCTATATCTCTCAATTTCTGTTTAAGCAGATTCCCTTCGGCTCCGGGGTGATTAATCAAGAGTATACCGTTCCTGAGCCTGCATCCATTTCTCCCGGTAACGATTTTATTACGACATTTGCAGACTGGTTTACTGTTATAAATGGAGGATCTACCGGTCAGACCATTCAGTTTGACGCTGATCAGCACTTCATTCGCACTCCTCGCGATTTAGGTGAATATGCACACATAGATGTACCCGGGCAGAGTGGGTATTGCGCCGCTCTACTTTTACTCTCTTTTGGCCCCGATGCACTTGATCCAAATACACCCTACCTTAACAATCCAACTCAGGTAGGCTTTGTTACTTTTGGAATGGCAGATGTACTTGCTCTTGTGCAAGAAGCAGCTGAAGAGGCATTGAAAGCGGCTTGGTTTTATAAATGGCAAGTTAGCCTTCGTTTAAGACCAGAGGAGTATGGGTTTTATCTTCAGAGACAGCTGGTAGAAATGCAAAACCTTGGAATCAACCCAGAGCTTCTCAACTCTCAAGCAGTTATTGAAATCTTTAATGCTTTTGGCAGCTATTTCTTACCTCAATCATATCCGGAAGGCAGTCCAACGCACCCGGCATATCCATCAGGTCATGCAGCCTTCTCGGGAGCTGCGATCACTGTCTTGAAGGCAATATTTAATGAGGATTTTGTTATTCCGGATCCTCTGCAGCCAAATGTAGATAATACTGCTTTAGAGCCGTACCCGGGAATTTTGACTGTCGGCGGTGAGCTTAATAAACTTGCTTCAAATATATCACTTGGACGCGACCATGCCGGCGTTCATTATAGAAGCGATGCCTGGCAAGGGATGCTTCTTGGAGAAAAGGTAGCCATTGACATACTGAATAATAGGTCATTTCTTTTTAATGAAAATTTTAGAGGGTATACACTCACTAAATTTGACGGAACTAAGATTACTGTTGGTGCTAAAAACGGGGCAAGTTAACTCCCTTTCTGCAAATTGCGACTCTTTGGAATCTTTGATAACAAAACTCTTTGTTTTCGGGGGTTCTAAAGCTGTAAGGTAAGTAATCCATGTCTAGACCATTTGACCATAAGAGGGTTAAGTGATATGGTAAAAAAACAATTAAAGAGGGAGAATAAAAATGAATTTAGATCAATTGAGTCCAATTTTACAGTCAACAGCAAGAGATTTTAGTTCACTTGTTGAAGCTAAAGATATGAGTAAAGTAGATCCGGTAAAAAATCGACTGAATGAATTAAATCACGAATTGAGTCAAGGGGTTGATTTCAAAGCAGATCAATCGCAATCGGTACACAATATTCAATCCGCGTTAAAGATGATTAAAGCAGCGCATGAAAAGGCATCTCAAGAAAAGGGCGGAGCTGCAGTGGCATCACTGCTCGGAACCCCATATCAAGAATTTCAAGCAAACCTTCAACAGTTTGAAGAAAAGTTTAAACGTGTGCAACCAACTGACAAAGGCGAGATGAGACAGAGATGAAGTTGCTTTCAAGTGCTTTTCGAAATCATGAAGAAATACCAAAAAAGTACACAGGGGAAGGTGAGGATATATCTCCTCCACTATCCTTAGTAGATGTGCCGGCTCAAACGAAAAGCATTGCTTTGATTGTCGATGATCCTGATGCACCTATGGGAATATTTGTTCATTGGATTGCATGGAATATTCAGCCTTCTAATCTTGAGTTAACTGAAAATGCTAAACTTCCAAACCAAGGAAAAAATGACTTTGGAGACGTTAGGTATGGAGGACCGATGCCGCCGAAAGGGGAGTCGCATCGGTATTTCTTTAAAGCATATGCACTAGATACAGAGCTCAATCTTTCCAATGGAATCAGTAAGCACGAACTTTTAGATGCTATCAAAAGTCATGTTCTGGACCAAGCTGAGTATATTGGAATTTATCAACGATGAAGGAAGTATTGATAGGCGCGATTGCTTCAGTCGGCGCTTATGTTTTACTTATCTCTCAAGTCTTTTGGGTTGCCCTTAAGCGCCCCCCAAGATGGCCTCTAATTCGTGATCAGATGTATGAAATGGGAGTTCTATCGCTTCCGGTGATTGCAATCACAGGTCTCTCAACTGGAATGGTGCTTGCAGCACAGTCGTATTTTCAACTCTCAGATAAAGGACTAGCAAGCGCAACAGGACTTATGGTCACGAAGGCAATGCTAGTAGAGCTAGGCCCAGTATTAACAGCATTTATGATCACGGGGCGAGTAGGCGCTGCAATGTGTGCGGAAATTGGAACAATGAAAGTGACAGAGCAGATTGACGCCATGCGATCGATGAGTGTCGATCCGAACGGCTACTTAATTGCCCCGCGGTTCATTTCAGGTGTTATCGTACTTCCGTTACTCACCACTTTTAGTTGCGTAATGGGAGTCTGGGGTGGGTACTTGGTCGCCGTTTCCTATTATGGACTTCCTCATACAGATTTTATAGACCCGCTTCCTGTCCACATTACCAAGTACGATCTCTTTACTGGTATGACGAAAGCAATTCTCTTTGGAATTATCATTGTGACGATCTCATGCTATAAAGGCCTTCGAACACGCGGCGGTGCGGCAGGTGTCGGTCGCTCGACAACAAATAGCGTTGTGATTTGTTATACAGTTATTTTAGTCGCCAACTTTATTATCACTATAACGTTAAATAACGCTCACGACTACCTCGTAGTTCTTGGGCAAAGGATTGAGCAATGGCTGATATAGTAGTTGAAGATTTATGGAAATCGTATGGCACGCTTGAAGTTCTAAAGGGACTTAGCTTGACAGTACATGAAGGGGAAACAGTTGTTATTCTCGGTCGTTCCGGAGTAGGAAAAAGCGTACTTTTAAAACAGATTATTGGAATTGAGACCCAGGATCGAGGGACCATTAAAATCGGTGGGAAGGATCTGAGTCGAATGTCACGTAGAGAGCGTGAAAAAGTCACTCGGGAAATGGGGATGCTCTTTCAAAGCGGCGCTCTATTTGACTCAATGTCTGTGGGAGAGAATGTTGCCTTTTATTTAAATCAGAATGAAAGTCGGCTGGGTAGAAAAGAGATTCGCAAGCGGGCTGAAGATGCGCTTGAAATGGTTGAACTTAAAGGAACATACGATAAAATGCCGGCCGATCTTTCCGGGGGGATGCGAAAGCGTGCTGCTCTAGCAAGGTTAATTGTGTACAATCCAACGATTTTGCTTTACGATGAACCCACAACCGGGCTTGACCCGATTACCGCAATGAATATCAATCGGCTAATTAATAAATTGAAAAGCAAAAACCGTTCCATTATAGCTGTTACTCATGATATACGCTCAGCTATTGAGATTGGAGATCGATTTGCTTTGCATAGAGATGGTAAAATCACGCATATTGCACCTAAAGAAGAGTTTTTGAAAATTGATGATCCTCTAGTGAGGTCATTTTTTGAAAATTCAGCAATAACTGAAGATCACTGGAATGGGAACCATAAAATGGAGAGTTCATGAGAGATAGCATGAAGAACTTGATGATCGGTCTATTTGTACTGGCCGCTCTTGCAATTATTACTTTTCTCATTCTTTTTCTTCGCCCGTTTGTTGGTGATGAGGGGCAGACAGTGATTGTCCGTTTTGCAGATATCGATAAAGTCAATGTCGGAACCCGCGTTCTATACGCAGGAAAACCGGTCGGTGAAGTCATCAGAATCACACCCATCGATAGAAAAAGACATGGAGTTGAGCGAAAGAGCGATGTTTATGTCTATGAGCTACTGCTCTCAGTCGATTCGTCTGTTAGAATCTATAATTCAGACATAATCTCCTTGCGCACGTCGGGTCTCCTTGGGGAAAAATCAGTCTCAATCAATCCAGAACCCCTAAAGCCCGGACAGGAACTTCGCCTTGTGAATCAAGAGGTTATTTATGCAGAGCTTGTCGGTTCGGTGGAAGATACCTTTCAGGACTTACAAAATCTTGGGTATAAGGCTGAAGCCCTTTTAGACCTAGCTATCGATGCTTTAAAAAAACTGGAACAAGATAAGGTTTGGGATAATATAAGCATTTCTGTTCAGAATATAAAGGAAATCTCATCAAGCCTAGTGGAATCGCGAAATGGCGAGCTACCCCCGGTTGTCGCTTTAAAAAATATGATTGCAAATTTGGAACAAGTCTCCAATAATTTTCTTGAAGTCTCTACAAACTTAAAAAGTGGCAGAGGAACTCTTGGCCGCCTTTTCGGTAATGAAGATCTCTATTTGCAAGCAAAAGCAGTATTTGCTAAGGGAGAGACTGTGATGGATGATATTACTCACTATGGTCTCCTCTTTCATACAGATAACGGCTGGAAAAGGCTCCGTGCTCGTCGAATGAACTTAGTTAGAACTCTCCGATCCCCAGAACAATTCCGCAACTTTTTCAATGATGAGGTGAATCAAATTTCCACCTCAATTGCACGGGTCACGCAGGTGATGGAACAGACATCGTGTTATGATTTGTCTCAAGACTGCCAGTTTGTCAACGTATTCGGAGATTTGCTTAGACGTATCGAAAACTTGGAAGAATCGGTACAGATGTATAATATGCAATTAAGAGATTGCCCGGTCGATGAATGCGCAATGGGAGGAGGTTGCATAAGATGAGCGAACTAACGCCTTATACACAATTACAGAAAGGTACAATGATGGTCGCAAGCCCAGACATGGAAAATGGCCTTTTTAGCCGAGGTGTGATTCTAATTTGCGAGCATAATCCAACAGGATCATTCGGACTTCTCATCAATAAGACCCTCGATTTAGAATTGCCTGAGGAGATTATCCATATGGATGAGCTTGCAAATCCCAAAGTTGCCATTAGAGCTGGCGGACCGATACAAACAAATCAGATGATGCTGCTTCACACACATGATCAAATTACTGACCAGACTCTTGAAATCTGTAAAGGTGTGTATTTAGGCGGCGATCTTCAATTTTTACAAGAAGTGGTTTCTGATGAAAATGGGCCCAACGTGTATTTGTGCTTTGGATATGCCGGATGGGGCGCTGGGATGCTTGAGCGGGAATTTCTTGATGGAGGTTGGTTCCTACACCCAGCCACTGCTGAGTATGTCTTTGATGTTCCACCGGAAAAACTCTGGCAGACAATATTACGCGACATGGGAGGAAAATACGCCTCTCTTTCCATGATTCCTGAAGATCTTACTTTAAATTAAATTCAAATCTTTGCGCTCACACCTCTATTTATATGGGAGTGAGATCGCATGTTATTGCATTTTGATATAATTATTTCAAATTGTAATACAAATGGTTGTACGTGATTCAAACGCCAAGTCATTCTTATATATCAATTTGTAATACAAATGGTTGTACGTGATTCAAACGCCAAGTCATTCTTATATATCAATAAATTAAACTTGAAGTTGATTCTAATATGTGGGATCTGATGGAATGAAGGAAGATTAGTCGTCCGAGAGAAATTTCAGGGACGACTGAATTGCTATTAACGTTTCGAGAACTGGAATCGTTTACGCGCTCCGGCAAGACCGTATTTTTTACGTTCTTTCTTCCGAGGGTCGCGAGTAAGATACCCGGCTTCTTTTAGTTTCGGCTGGAGAGTCTCATTATTTTCGATGAGCGCCCTGGCAACGCCAAGTTTCACTGCATCAACTTGTCCTTGTATGCCGCCGCCTTTTACGCGGATAATGATGTCATAATCTTTATTGTCGCCAATAAATGAAAAGGGAGCAAGACATGCATCACGATGAATTTTTAGTGGGAAATGCTCTTCAAATTTACGACCATTTACAGCTACATTTCCTTTTCCCGGTCGGAGTCGAATTGACGCAACTGCAGTTTTACGTCGTCCTGTTGCCACTTGTTCTTCCAAGGGGTACCTCTCTTTTTAAATATTCACTTGGATTGGTCTTTGCGCATCCATTTTGTGTTCGGATCCTGCAAATACGCGTAATCTTTTAATTTGTGCACGACTTAAGCGTGTTCTAGGCATCATGCCCCATACCGCATGTTCAATTGCGTAACCTGGTTTTTTAGCCATCATAGTCTTATAAGGAACTTCACGCATTCCGCCGATATGTCCCGTATAGTAGCGATAAACTTTTTGTGTTTCTTTTGAACCGGTTACTACAATTTTATCCGCGTTAATTACAATTACTCCGTCACCACTGTCAACATGGGGAGTGAAATCCGCCTTATGTTTTCCGCGAAGTACGTTAGCAATTTCTGTTGAGATACGGCCTAGAGTTTTTCCTGCCGCATCAAAGAGGATCCAGCCTCTATTAACTTCTTCTTTTTTGAGTACAAATGTATTGTCTGCTTTGGTCTTTCGGTTATGTACCATTGGAGTCCTACCATTTTTATGGGAGAATCATAAGACATTCGTATGTTTTTTGGCTAGACTTTTTTACCAATTAATATGATGTGAAGAAAGATTTTGATCTAAGTTATATGCGGCACTGATCAGTGACAGGTGTGTGAAGGCTTGAGGGAAGTTACCGAGGTGTCTTCCGTCGAGGCCAATTTCCTCAGAATAGAGACCTAGGTGATTGGCATAACCAAGCATTTTTTCAAAAAAGAATCGGGCCTTTTTTACATCCCCGGCTCTAGATAGGCATTCCACATACCAAAAGGAACACATGTTAAAAGTGCCTTCAATTCCTGAAAGCCCATCCGGTGCGTCTTCTGTTAACCTATACCGATAGACAAGCGAGTCTTCAACAAGGTGTTTTCCGATTGCCTTTAGTGTGCTAAGCCAACGTGGGTCGGTGGGCCCAATAAATCGAATGAGGGGCATCATTAAATTAGCGGCATCTAGTCGGTCGGTACCTTTGTGTTGAATAAATGTTTCCTTTTCAACTTGCCAAAAATGGGTATGGATTTCGTGATAAATTTCATCCCGTACACGCATCCAGTAATCAAAAGGGGCAGGAAGAGAGCGTTTACGAGAGAGTCTAATGGCGCGATCAAGAGCCACCCAGCACATGAGTCTGGAATACAGAAATTCGCGCTTTCCTCCTCGCACCTCCCAGATCCCTTCATCTTTTCTTTGCCAATTATTGCAAACCCAGTCCACAAGCCGAACGACATTTTTCCATAGTTTATATGAGATCGGACTCCCATATTTGTCGTAGAGATAAATTGAATCCATCAACTCGCCATATATATCGAGTTGTAGTTGATTATACGCCCCATTTCCAATACGGACGGGGGCTGAGCCTTTATACCCTTCAAAGTGTGGTAGCGTCTCTTCGATGAGCTGTTTACGCCCATCTAATCCATACATAATCTGTAGAGACCCGTCGGGATTTAGATCCTCACAGCGATCCTCTATCCAATTCATAAAAGAAGCAGCCTCTTCGGTGTAACCAAGGCGCATAAGTCCATAGAGAGTGAAAGAGGCGTCCCTAATCCAGGTAAATCGATAATCCCAGTTTCGCTCACCGCCCAGAACTTCTGGCAAACCAAATGTGGGAGCGGCAATAATCGAGCCATGTTTTTTTGAAGTCAGAAGTTTTAGCGTAAGTGCCGATCGGTTGACCATCTCACGCCATCTACCTTCATAGGTTGATCTGCCGACCCATCGCTGCCAAAAATTGTATGTGTCTTTAAAAGCCTGCACTTCATCATCCGGTGAATTAAAGCGGCTGTTTTGATTAGGTCTAGCCTCTTCAAGAATGATTGTATGGGATTCTCCGGCTGAGAGAGTAAAATCACAAACTATAGCGCCATCTTGCTCTTTGATGGGAAGTGTCGTTTTAAGTCTAACTGCAGAAATCGCATCATTTTCGGGGATAAATAGGACCTCGCCATCCCCCCATTTTAAGGTGTGGCTACATCGTCCATAATCAAACCTAGGGTCGCATATCATTTGCATCGGAATCGTGCCATGAACCCCTTTTGCCCTTCTAATCAACGCATGAGTATCATCGTCTTTTTGAATGGCCATGAAATCAGAAACCTGAGCGATTCCTTCGTTACATAAAAAGCGGGTAAGTAGAATATTGGAATCAGGCAAATACATTTGTTTATGTGTCCGATCCTCAAGTTTGGAGCTGATTTTAAATTTCCCCCCCTTCTTGTAGTCTAGAATAGAGGCAAAAATTGAGGGGGAATCAAAATTGGGAAAGCACATATAGTCAATCGATCCGTCAAGTCCGACAAGAGCAATAGTATTGAGATCGCCGACGATGCCGTAATTTTCAATGGGCTGGTACTTCATAATTTTTACATTAAGTCTCAGTCTCATTTTTATCAATCTTGAAAAGAGGAGGAGTGATTTATTTTAGTTGTTTTTATACTGGAGGTTCCTCTAACTTAAATTGCCTAATATTAATATGATGTGAATGTTTAGACTATAAGAGTGTTCTTTAACGGTCTGCAGTCCTGTTCTTAAGAGAAATCTTGATATGAGAGAAGAGAAATTATTTGAAAAGTTTGGGGTTAAGCGAATTATTAATGGACTCACACCGTTCCTAACAGATCAAAGATGCGCTCGAATTGATCGTTTACTTAAATCAAGGATCGGGTCTGTTCACGTTGCAGCAGAGAGTC
This sequence comes from Waddliaceae bacterium, assembly GCA_040880105.1. Classification (GTDB taxonomy): domain Bacteria; phylum Chlamydiota; class Chlamydiia; order Chlamydiales; family SLOH01; genus SLOH01. Next base: position 23,405 of record JBBDJA010000010.1, read on the forward strand.
CTGCAGACTTGCACAATGCCTTTGCCATGGTACGCACAGCTGAGGCGCTTGGTGTCTGTCACTTTCATTTAATTGGACAAGAAAGAAAAGGAAGGATGGGTCGTCAGACGATGCGTGGCACTGAAAGGTGGATGCACTTACGTCTGCATACTGAATTTGATGATTTTATAGCAGATACTAAAGGAATTTCCTTAATAGGTGCGACACCAAGAGCCGAGTTGACATTAGAACAGGTGCCTATTGATCGTCCGATCTGTCTCATATTTGGAAACGAAAACAGAGGGCTTTCAGATAAGGCATTGCAGCAGTGCGATTTAACCTACACGATTCCGATGTATGGAATGTGTGAGAGCTTTAATCTATCTGTTTCGTGCGGGATTAGTCTTTTTGATGTGCTAAGAAGGAAAAGGGAATATCTCGGAAAACAAGGCGATTTGACTTCTCAGCGAATTGAGATTGAACGTGCCAGATCTTACATTCGATCCCTTGGTGTCAAAAGGTCTGATCAACTCTTGTCGCTTGTTTCAGATTGAGACTGCAAATGCTCTTAGAATAACCACTTTTTTTCGATAGCTTTAGATTGAACATACAAATGGTCTTAGAGTTACGGTTCTTGTCGATAGTTTCAGATTGAGCATGCAAATAGTCCTAGAGCTACAGCTCTGTTGATAGTGTTAGATTGAACATGCAAATACTCTTAGAATTATCTCTCTTTTCGATAGCTTAAATCTAGATTATAGTGTTCTTAGGTATGAAATGTTTGATTGTTTCTATTGAGCGATGTGTATATTAAACTTGATCTGATATTGTGAGAGAACGATGTGTGATGAAGCTTAGCGGTAGCCGGACTCGAACCAGCGACACGCGGATTATGATTCCGCTGCTCTAACCAACTGAGCTATACCGCCAGAAAGTTTTTGTTTGTCAGTTAAAAAAGATAGCGGGGGGAGGATTCGAACCTCCGACCTTCGGGTTATGAGCCCGACGAGCTAACCCCTGCTCCACCCCGCGTCAACATCTTTTTGACTGGTTACATGTTATACGATAGCATGCATGAGAGATTTCTCGCAAGCCTTATTTTAGAGCATTCTCAAAGAAAGCAAAGATTTCGATTAGATAGGGTTGTCTATATGCTCCTTTATTCTCTCAAGACACCGGGAAGTAGCACCTTTTTGCTCTGTGATGAGCTGTTTTCCTCTCATTCCCATTTCACTATATTCTTCCTCAAAAAATGAGCGAAGAGCTTTCTCTAAATGGTCACTATCTGTTTGTACTCCTGCTTGATAGGTTTTAACTAATTGAACAAGAGAGTTTTGGGAGTATGTGTAGGGTCCGAAAATCACCGGTACTCCAAAATGTAGAGGTTCTAGAATATTGTGTCCGCCGACACCTTTAATGAAGCTGCCGCAAACAACTGCAACTTTTGCAATTTGGTAGCAGTTTGTTAGCTCGCCAATTGTATCGATAAGTACAATCTTAGCTTTAGGTTCAAGGGTTTGAGAACTGAAACGGTTAAATTTGTGACCTCTTTGACTGATTAACTCTGCAACTGAATTAAAACGATTGGGATGTCTTGGGATAATAATGCATATGAGATTGGGGATTGTTTTGGACAATGATTCGAATTGGTCAATTGCCATTTCTTCTTCCATTTCATGAGTGGAGCCGAAGACAATCACTTGGTCAGAGTCATCAATCCCGAGGCGTTTGCGATATGTACTAAGATCTTTAAGAGGGGAGATCTCCCGATCAAGTTTGATATTCCCGGTTGATTCAATTCGTTTTAGGTGAGCACCGAGAAAGCAAAACCTTTTTTTATACTCATCGTTTTGAACAAGCAAATAATCAAAAAGAGAGTAAACTTTAGCGCAGAACTGCGGAAATTTTCTATATCTCTCAAAAGATCTTTGGGAGATTTTTCCATTCACCAAAATAATTTTTGCTCCCACGCTCTTGCAGATTTTTAGGAAATTTAGCCAAAAATCCGTTTCGGTAATAATGACAAGATCAGGGGAGACTTGCTTAACAATCGGACGAATCACCCAACATAGATCCAACGGTAGATAGAAATGAGAGTCGGCAAATGGCATTTTCTCTCGAGATGTCTGTAAACCGGTTTCTGTTTGCGTTGAACAGAGAATGGTACTCTCCGGATATTCTAAATGAAGACTTTGAATAAGAGGGGCAATGGCAACTGTTTCACCCATAGAGACAGAATGCACCCAGATCACAGGGCGTCTTTTACTTCCTATTTTAGGGATTTTTAATTTGGGGCGCTTCGGGCGAAAAATACGATAAAATAATGCATAAATGTGAAGAAAAAATTCGTAAAAAATTGTTAGGATCATAGAAATCTTGTTTTTGTTATACATAGTTTAAATGAGACAATTTATTTTATTCATCATATTTTATGCCGGCGCTCTTTTCGGAGTTCTTCCGGACCCCTTAAATCTTTCTCGTGAATGGTGGGTTGAATGGTCCGAGGTAAAAGAAGGAGAGAGTTTAAAGCCGTGGATAGATTCGCTTAAAAATAATCTGCAAAATATTTCCGCAGAAAATCTTGAAGAAGTAACCACTCTCATTAATGAAATAGAAACGAATTTACGCAATTTTCAAGAAGTGAATAATGAACCGGAAAAACCCCTGGAAACAACGCTCTCCTTTTCATCATCTTATACAGTCAATAGCTTTTTACGCCTGAAGCAGCAGCAGAGGCAGCAGATTCTTGAAGTTCAAAACAGCGAATTTCAATTTAATGAACTAAATAAAATATTAGCAGAATCGCAAAAAATATTAAATCAAGCACTGTCAGAGTACTTCACAATTAATGAAAAAACCGAGAAGAAACTTATCTTAGGTTTGAGGGTTATCAACACCCGTTTAAAGGTTGAAAATTTAAAGAAACGCGTATCACAACTGCGACAAAGGGTTGGAGTAGCAAAAGATAAACTCGCTCTTATCAAAGAAGAAGCGCAGTTTGCAAAAGACCACCTCATCAGCTCTGAAGCTGAAGTCCTTTCCTTTGAGCGTCTAGCAGATACAAAATTGGAAGATTGGAATGAAATTCAAACCAAGCTGCGTGATTTCCAATCAGATCCGGCTGCCCATGATGAGGTGCATCGAGGAGAGCTGTTACATTTAAGAATTGATGAAATGCATGCCCATTTACAAGCATTGATTGCAAAAAGTGCCTATCAACTTGCAAGCCTTGTATTTGCACCAACCCAAATTAATCATGCCGAGCTCCGCAATGAGGTTAGAAAGAACCAAGAGACTATAAGTGAAATAACCATAGAACTTGAGCTTTTGGAGGAGCAACTTAAACGGTTTGAAAGAGGGCTAATCGATGAGCTTCGTGTGAATCCGGAGATTGAAGATGAGAGAAGGCAGCAAATTCAAGAGGCGCTAGAGCAAGCAAGTGACAACTTAATAGCACTCGGGTCAAATTACAGCATCATACAGCAGACAAATGACATTCTCTCATTAGTCCGTGGGATTAACTCCCGTAATATTGACGGAATCACTGGATGGCTTATTGTCATTTGGACTCAAATCAAATCCGCATTTGAAAGCGTTATTAGTTGGCTTGAATCACCTGCATTTCATGTCGGGGAGATACCAGTCACTTTTGTGAATATCCTGCAGTTTTTTGCAACACTAATCTTAACCTTTTGGCTTGCTAAAACGATACGAAGGGGAATACGAGGGTACATAAAGGGAAGAAAGAAAATTGATGAAGCTGTTGCCTACCGATTCAACCTGCTTTTGTATTATTTTATTCTAGCTGCCGGAATCATCATCGCGCTTACAACACTTGGCATTGACACGCCAAATATTTTCATCATGTTAAGTGCGTTGGGTGTCGGGATTGGTTTTGGTCTTCAAAATATTTTCAAAAACTTTATTTCGGGCATTATCATTTTGTTTCAAAGTCAATTGCGAGTAGGGGATTTTGTCGAACTTGAGTCCGGGGTTCATGGGGAAATTAGAGAGATTAGTGTTCTTAGCACTGTTATACGGACAAACGATGGTTCCGATGTCTTGACTCCAAATGCTGAAATGATCAACTCACGCTTAACTAACTGGACCTATCGCAGCAACTATCGAAGGCTCCGAGTTCCATTTTCTGTTTCGTATCATTCGGATATGGATCTAGTCGTAAAGGTGGTATCAGATGCAGCTAAAGATGTACCCTCTACATTTCAACGTCCCGGTGTTCCGGATCCTCAGGTGAGAATTACAGAGTTTGGAGAAAGCGGCGTTGAATTTGAACTGGTGGTGTGGGTCGACGGCTTTCCGGCAAGACACATTAGACGCACAAAGTCTAAGTACTTATGGGAAATCATCAGAGCGCTCAAAGCAGCTGAGATATCGATTCCTTTTCCTCAGAGAGAAGTCAGGATCTTGAATGAAGAAAAAGATTGATAAAATTCTTTCAATCAAGTAGTTTCTACTCTCATATAAAAAATCATATGAATTGCATAAAAGTACGCGGATAGCCGCTTATGGTCTTGATGCTAAATTTTCGAGGAGGTTTTGAAATGATTAAAATGGGGTCGTACCTTGTCATCCTATATGGATGTATAGTTCTTCTCGGAGGGTTAATCGGCTATCTTACAGCAGGAAGCGTCGCTTCTTTAGTGATGGGGTCGATTTTTGGAGCCAGCTTGGTCGCAAGTGGAATGGGCATGTTAAAGGAGTATGTTTGGGGTTATATCGGAGCTGTTGCACTCTCTGCGATTTTAACGCTCTTTTTTGCTCACAGCTACATTGATACCGGCAAGCTTCGGTCAGGTGGACTGGCTTTTTTAAGCCTGTTGATGATTGTTTTTCTTATCACTCTTAAAAGCAAACTTCCACCTTCTAAAAGTTAATTTAAATGAAGTCAGGTAGTTGAAGAATATAACTATCTGACCGTTTTATTACCAATCTTTATAAAACTCATCTCCTCGTACAATCCCAGATCTTAGTCGCGAGGCAACCTCTTAGAATGTTCATGCAAAACGAAGTTTTGTTGCATGGATTTGATGCGGGATGATCGCAAATAATGTATAGATAGCGCCGCTTTGCATAGATATAAGATAAGGGTTAGTAAATCCTGATCCGATCCAAAGAGCAAAAAGGATAAGAAAACTGATACTGATCAATGAGGGCTGAGGGTAAATGAGACGAAATGCAATCAAACAGATAGGGGATAAAATAAGTAAAATCCCGACAATACCGAACTGCATTAAAAATGCAAGCCATTGAACCTCATAACTGTGCATATTGAAGTTACCGGTTGTTGATCGTATGGAGTCTTTAGCATAACCTCCTAGACCTTTTCCAAAATAGGGGGTCGCTTGGTACTCTTTAAGGAGTGATCTTGATTGTTCAATTCGAATGGAGTCGGAAATCTGAGTGCTTTTACCTGTATATCGATCTACAAAACCATTATAAAAATTCTCCGGACCACAAATAAAAACTAAACTTATCAGAAGTGAACAAGCAATCAAAGCTCCTCGCATTTTTTCCTTCAAGGGAACAGAAAGTATGTAGAGGAAGAGTGAGATGAAGTACACAGCGATTAGGAATCTTGAATACGAAATCAGATTTGAAATTAAACTTAAAATTAAATACAGAATCTTAAATTTCCCACTGATCTTTTGTCCCAATTTTTCAGAAAAAAGGACAAATAAAATCAAATAGGGGGTTGCAATATCGGTAGAAAATTGAATCCTAGCAACCCCATTAAATATTGTCATACTCATGACTCTAAGATTAAACAATCTCACTAGAGATGGTAGATCTACTAAGTGTAAGGAATGAAGAAGTAAAGTCAGAAGCTTAATGAAGATGTAGGCCATGCTTGCATAAATTGCACAACAAACGATCTGATCCGGAGTGATGATCCTTTCGTTTATAAGGTATAACGACAAAAGCGGCAGATATAGGGTAAGAACAAATAGTTTAAGCTGATCGATTGCGACAGTGCCTGGAATCGAACCGTTGAATTGACTAATGAAAAACCAAAAGAGCAAAAAGCAAATAGATGCGCTCGATATGAAAAATACCTTGAGGCTCGATTTTAACATCTTTTTTTTAAACATTAAATGTAAAAAAAAGAATTGTATAGACGTTAGAAAAGTTAAAGATTTTAATGTGAATAAACCATGATTACTTGTGGATGGAATTGTAAGCGCGATAAAAACAAGTAGAAGGTAGGAGTATTTAAGAGGTTTTTCTGCCATTTAGTCAAAGCTCTCTCTATTTTAGCTTTAGAGTCTAAGGCAAACGATATTTAGATGCATTCAGATTTTGGATAGTAGAGACTAATGACTGTTAGGTGCGTTGAAATTTTGACAGAATGGTTACCGACGCCTTTAAGCTAAAATAAGGATTGAAGGATTCTGTTGAATTATAAGAATGGTCGTTAAATTTAGCCGGAATTCGATGATCCTCGCTTGGTTGATGGTCAAGAGATTAATCCTAATTGTATATGAGTGATTCCTTGGAAAACGATATATAAATTTGAATAGAACATCCGTATTTATTTTCTAATGTAGTAGTAAATATTTTATTAGATGTGGTTGGACAAAAACTAGGGATATACAAATTTTTTGGTGCGGACAAAGCTTCTATCTTCTCGATACATCTCTAGAATCTATGGAAGAGGATTGTTTGAAATTTTATTGTTGACATAAATCCAAACTCTTGGTTTTATATTGATCCATTACACCATAATCCATAACTAAAACATCATGGCAAAAGAAGATATCATAAAGTTAGACGGACTCGTTGAGGAACTCCTTTCCAATATGATGTTCCAGGTGAAGCTAGATAACGGGATGAAGATTTCAGCCCATTTATGCGGAAAAATGCGGGTAAGAAATATTCGTGTACTACCCGGAGATCGTGTGACTGTTGAGATGTCACCATACGATTTAACGAAGGGGCGAATCGTATATAGACACAAGTAATATATTTAAGATTGGATACAACCTGGAATTTTTTTTGTATACCTGTTGATTTTATATGTACGAGAGTTTAGAATGTTATTCTTTCATGGGTAGCAATGCGAAGGTAGACGGTATCTTGCCCAGATAGCTCAGGGGTAGAGCACTTGCATGGTAAGCAAGCGGTCGTAGGTTCAATTCCTATTCTGGGCAAATAAGAAAAAAATTTTCTTTTTAATTGATTGGAGGAAACAAATGGCAAAACAAGCGTTTGAGCGAAACAAGCCACACGTAAATATTGGTACTATTGGTCACGTTGACCATGGTAAAACGACACTGACAGCTGCTATCACGAAAGTATTGGCGAAAAGTGGTGGAGCGACGGAGCGAAAATTTGATGAAATTGATAAAGCTCCTGAAGAAAAAGCACGCGGAATTACGATTAACTCTTCACATGTTGAGTATGAAACAGCAAATCGTCACTATGCTCACGTAGACTGCCCAGGTCACGCTGACTACGTTAAAAACATGATTACAGGTGCTGCACAAATGGATGGTGCGATTCTTGTTGTAGCAGCAACAGATGGTGCTATGCCTCAAACAAGAGAGCACATCTTACTTGCTCACCAGATGCAGGTACCTTCTATTGTTGTGTTTCTTAATAAAGTTGATATGCTTGGCGAAGAAGACCAAGAGCTACTAGAGCTAGTTGAGCTAGAGCTTCAAGAGCTTCTAGAGTCGAAAGGGTATAAAGATTCTCCGATTATTCGTGGATCTGCTCTTAGAGCACTAGAAGGCGATGAGAAGTATGGTGAGGCGATTGAGAAACTCATGAGCACAGTTGATGAGTTTGTTCCTACTCCTGAGCGTGATACAGAAAAGCCTTTCTTGATGCCTGTAGAAGACGTTTTCTCAATCTCTGGTCGAGGAACCGTTGCAACTGGACGTATCGAAAGAGGTGTTGTTAAAATTAACGACAAAGCTCAACTTGTTGGTTTAGGTGATACTCGCGAAACTGTCGTGACTGGAATCGAAATGTTCAACAAAATTATGGATGAAGCTCGTGCCGGTGAGAATGTGGGTCTTTTACTTCGCGGATTAGGTAAAGACGATGTTCAGCGCGGACAGGTTCTTGCTGTTCCTGGTACTGTAAAGCCTCATACTAAGTTTAAAGGCCCTGTATACGTCTTGAAGAAAGAAGAAGGTGGACGTCACAAGCCTTTCTTTACTGGATATCGCCCACAAATGTATATCCGTACAACAGATGTTACAGCAACTATTGAACTTCCGGAAGGAGTTGAAATGGTTATGCCTGGTGACAACGTTGAAATTACAGTGAACTTAATTAGTCCTGTAGCTCTTGAAAAAGGTATGAGATTTGCGATTCGTGAAGGTGGTCGAACAATCGGTGCTGGAACGATATCAGAAATTATTGAATAGTATTCAATTAGTGAATATAGGTGGCGCCTGAATAAGGCGCCTTTAAACATCTCGGTGGGTGTGTAGCTCAGTTGGTAGAGCAGCGGCCTCCAAAGCCGCCGGTCGGGGGTTCGAGTCCCTCCGCACTCGCCATTTGGATGATTATAAAGAGCAAGCAATTAGGTTTAAATATGGTGTCGAGAGTGAATAAACTCGATTCAAAGAATACGACAAAATTGGGTAAAAAGCGTTCGGCAGCTTCTGACGCTGCTGCAGGTGCTAATCCTGCAGAATGGTTTGGTGATATAAAGAAAGAATTTAAGAAAATCACCTGGACCGAAAGGCAAGAGCTTAAAGCTTATACGAAAGTAGTCATTGGAGCCACTTTTGTTATGGGGTTTGCAATATTCGGGATTGATTTATTTATAAAATATACTGTTGAAGCATTAGCTACAGTTTTTAAAGTTTTAGTAGGTTAAACTCCCACGCAAGAGAAAGTTTCTAAGGAATTTTATGAATCATTGGTATGTAGTCCATGTGCTGTCATCACATGAAAAGAAAGTAAAGAAGACGATCGAAGAAAAATTAGAAGCTTCTGGAATGAGCGACTTTATAAAAGAAGTTGTTGTTCCGATAGAAAATGTGTCTGAAGTAAAAAAAGGGCAGCAAAAGGTCGTAGAGAAGAGAATCTGGCCGGGATATATTCTCGTCAATCTCGTCCTCAATGATGAATCATGGGGCTATATAAAAGAAACCCAAGGCGTAATCGGATTTCTAGGTGGTGGAAAACCAACACCGTTATCAGATTATGAAGTACAGGAAATTTTAAGAGATATTCAAGAAAAAGGACAAAAAGTTACTCAAAAGCATAAATTTGCTGTCGGGGATTCTGTTAAGATTATTGATGGAGTGTTTGTTAATTTCATAGGGACAGTATTTGATGTTAATAACGATAAAGGTCAATTGAGTGTAAGAGTTTCTATATTCGGAAGAGACACTGAAGTAGACGACTTAGAATTTCATCAAGTAGAAAAAGTTGAAGATGAGGCATAGGGCATATTATGGCAAAAAAGAAAATAACTAAATTAATCAAGCTCCAAATTCCCGCTGGAAAAGCAAATCCGGCACCACCGATCGGTCCTGCTTTAGGAGCGGCAGGTGTTAATATCATGGCTTTTTGTAAAGAGTTTAATGCGAAGACGCAAGGCTCAAATGATATTTTACCTGTGGTCATTTCTGTATATAAAGATAAGTCGTTTACCTTTATCTGCAAAAAGCCTCCAGTACCAGAAATGCTAAAGAAGGCAGCTGGAATCTCTAAGGGATCAGCAGTTCCCAATCGAGACAAAGTGGGAAAAATCACTCCTGAACAAGCAGAGAAAATTGCTCAGGATAAAATGGAAGACCTTAATGCTCGCAACCTAGATGCTGCAATTAAGATTGTATTAGGAACAGCTAGGTCTATGGGAATTGAATATACAGGGGCAGCAACCGCAGCTTAAGGAGAATATAATGACAAAATTGAGCAAACGTTTTCAGGATATTGAAAAGAACTTTGACTTAGATCGTACCTTTTCTCTAGAAGAAGCGATTAAAATGTTAAAAGAACTACCTGGAACTAAATTTAATCAAACACTAGAAGTTTCATTGAAATTAGGTGTTGATCCTAAGAAAGCTGACCAGCAAGTAAGAGGAACAGTTGCCTTACCTCATGGGACAGGTAAAGAGCTTCGTATCCTTGTATTTGCAGCTGGAGACAAAGCAGATGAAGCAAGGAAAGCAGGCGCTGATTACGTTGGCACAGACGAACTCGTACAAAAAATTAGCAGCGGCTGGACTGATTTTGATGCAGTCATCGCAACTCCGGACATGATGAGAGAGGTTGGAAAACTTGGAAAAGTTCTTGGACCGAGAGGCTTAATGCCAGCTCCTAAAGCCGGAACAGTCACAAATGATATTGCTAAAACAGTCGAAGAGTTAAAAGCGGGTCGTGTTGAATACAAAACCAATAAGAATGGTGTGATTAATCACGGCGTAGGAAAATTAACCTCTTTCGAGTCTGCACAGTTAAAAGAAAATGTTGAAGCATTCATTCGTGCCATTCAACGAGCAAAACCTGCATCTTCAAAAGGACGTTACATGTTAAAGTTAGTCCTTTCAGGAACGATGACTCCAGGATTAGAAGTTGATGTAAAAGAATTAGAAGTAGCGTAAAGGAGTCAGAAATGAAACAGGAAAAACAGTTCTTACTTGATGAAATCAAGGGACATATTGATCGCTATCAGTCTTTTTTAATTACAAAGAACAATGGAATCAATTCAGAATCCGCAAATGATCTTAGAACAAAAATAGCGGCTCTCGGTGGTGAAATTGAAATGGTAAGAAAGAGACTTTTAATCAAAGCTCTTGAAGATTCCGGTTTGAAATTTACACCTAGAGATCTTCCTGGACAGATTGGAATCGTGCTTTCAGGCAATGATTATATTACCATTACAAAGGAAATATATAAATATATTGAAGAAAGCGACAATCAAATTGAAGTGATCGGAGCTAAGTTTGATGGAAACTATTATGAAAGCGATGACGTTAAAAAGCTTTCAAAACTTCCATCACTTGATCAAATGAGAGGTCAACTACTTGGACTATTTGAAGCGCCAATGGCACAAATGTTAGCTGTTACAAATGCTCTTTTAACAGCAGTACCTCATTGCCTTGAGAACAAGTCAAAAGAATCTGAGGAGTAAACGTCTAAATTATGATGATAGATTTTTCGCATTGGGATGCGAAAAAATATCTTAAACATTCAAAGTTAAATGATAGAGAGGAATAACCGTGAGTAAAAAACTTGAAACACTCGTAGAAGAGCTTAGCCAATTGACAGTTTTAGAAATGTCAGAACTTAAGCAACAATTAGAAGACAAATGGGGAGTGACAGCAGCAGCACCAGCAGCAGCAGTTTTTGCAGCACCTGAGCAAGGTGGAGCAAAAGAAGAAGAAGCAACAGACTTCAATGTCATTCTAGAAGAAGTACCAGCTGCTAAGAAAATTGCAGTTATTAAAATTATCCGTGAGATAACTGGACTTGGTCTTAAAGAAGCAAAGGAAATGGCAGAGTCAACGCCTAAACCTGTTAAAGAATCTGCACCTAAAGAAGAAGCTGAAGAACTTAAGAAGAAGTTCGAAGAAGCTGGTGCTAAAGTTTCTTTAAAGGCGGTCTAATTAAAAATCATATTGCGAAAAGGATCGGTAAAAGATTCATACTACATTAGTTATCGCAGTAGCCTGGATGCGGCAGAAGTGATCACTCCTGCTCGCATCTGGGATCTTTGTATTTATATATAATTCTTTGAGCTATCACTAGGCTGCAATTAATTACGAAGGTTTGATTAAAATCGGTGAACAACATTCAGCTAAAGAATTTAAGTTGATCAATCAGGGAGATCTCATAAATGAAAAAAGCGGCGCCCAAAAGGGTTAGTTTTTCTAAGCGGGAAGAAATTTTAGACCTTCCTAGTCTTATCGAAGTTCAAATTAAATCCTTTAAACAATTTCTGCAAGCAGACAAATTACCTCATGAACGTGAAAATGTCGGCATTGAAGAAGTGTTTAGAGAAATATTTCCTATCTCGTCTTATGACGAAAAAACAACTTTAGAGTATTTAAGCTATACGCTTGGAGTCCCTAAATACAATCCTGATGAATGTGTTCGCCGTGGAATTTCTTACAACGTCACACTGAAAGTGAAATTCCGCCTAACAGATGAAACCGGGATTAAAGAAGAAGAAGTCTACATGGGGACAATCCCTATAATGACAGACAAGGGAACATTCATTATTAATGGTGCCGAGAGAGTTGTTGTCTCACAGTTACACAGATCTCCCGGAATTAGCTATGAGCATGAGCTGCATCCTCGAGGCACGGCAATTTACTCATTCCGCATCATCCCGTATAGAGGAAGCTGGTTAGAAGCCTCTTTTGATATTAATGATATGATTCATATCTACATTGATAGAAAAAAACGTCGACGCAAAATTTTAGCCACAAGTTTTATTAGAGCCCTTGGCTTTTCATCGAATGCGGAAATTATAGAAGAATTCTTTACTACAAAGAAATACAAGATCAGTTCGCAAAAAGATATTGCAAAGTTGACCGGTAAAATTCTTGCAGAAGATGTTGTTCAAGAAGAGACAGGACTTGTTTTCGGACGTGCATCTGAAAAATTGACCACTGCAATGTTAAAGCGTATTACAGATGCTGGTGAAAAATCAATTGTTATCGCTGAAAATGCTGACGAAAATTCACCAATTATCAAAATGCTCAGCAAAGACCCAACGGATTCATACGAAAGCGCACTAAAAGAATTCTACAGGAAGGTCCGTCCAGGCGAGCCTGCAACTTTGACAAACGCACGATCCGCAATGATGCGCCTTTTCTTCGATCCTAAACGTTATAATTTAGGAAGAGTGGGTCGTTATAAACTGAACTCAAAGCTTAATATCGCAGTTGATGATGAAGCCCTTGAAACAGTGACACTCATTAGACAAGACATTATTGAGTCGCTAAAGTACTTGATTCGTTTGAAAGAAGGTGATGAAGATACCTCTATTGATGATATCGATCATCTTGGAAATCGACGCGTACGTTCGGTCGGTGAACTTGTGCAAAATCAATGCAGAATCGGTCTTGCGCGTATGGAGAAAATTATTCGTGAGCGCATGAATCTATTTGACTTCACCTCCGATACATTAACTCCGGGAAAAATTGTTTCTGCTAAAGGTTTAGCCGGAGTCCTAAAAGACTTCTTTGGACGCTCACAACTTTCTCAGTTTATGGATCAAGCCAACCCTGTTGCTGAGCTTACACATAAACGAAGACTTTCTTCGCTTGGGCCCGGTGGTTTGAATCGTGACCGCGCAGGTTTTGAAGTCCGTGACGTTCATCCAAGTCACTATGGTCGTATCTGTCCGATCGAGACTCCTGAAGGACCGAACATTGGTTTGATTACTTCCCTTGCATCTTATGCAAAAATCAATGAATTCGGATTTGTTGAAACGCCGTATCGAGCTGTAAAGGACGGAGTTGTTACAGAAGAAATCGAGTACATGACTGCCGAGCAAGAAGAGCGATGCGTAATTGCGCAAGCCTCAGCAGAACTCGATGAATACAACTTATTTAAAAATGATCTTTGCTGGGCGAGATATAGAGGAGAACCGGTTGAGATAGAGACATCTAAGGTGACACATATGGACGTTTCACCAAAACAGCTTGTCTCTATTGTTGCAGGTTTAATTCCATTCCTTGAGCACGATGACGCGAACAGAGCCTTGATGGGATCAAACATGCAACGTCAAGGTGTACCGCTACTTCAACCTACAGCACCTATCGTGGGAACTGGACTTGAAGCAAGAGCGGCGCGCGATTCCGGAGCTGTTGTTGTTGCCGAAGAGGATGGAACTGTAGAGTATGTAGATGGCTCGAAAATCGTCGTTTCTCCCAAAGATAATCGACTTGAAAAGAAAACATATACTCTAAAGAAATTTCTACGTTCAAACTCTGGAACATGCATAAATCAACAGCCACTATGCGGAGTGGGTGATAAAATTAAAGCCGGCGATGTGATTGCAGATGGACCGGGAACCGATAAAGGAGAGGTCGCACTCGGACAAAATGTCCTTGTCTCATTTATACCTTGGTATGGTTATAACTATGAGGATGCGATTATCATTTCTGAAAAGTTAATCAGAGAAGATACATTCACCTCGATCCACATCGAAGAATTTGAAATCACTGCCCGTGATACAAAGTTAGGTCGCGAAGAAATTACACGAGATATTCCAAACGTTTCTGAAGACGCTTTAGTTCACCTTGAGGATGATGGAATCATTCGCATCGGCTCTGAAGTTAAACCGGGCGATATTCTCGTTGGGAAAATTACACCTAAGTCTGAAACTGAACTTGCTCCTGAAGAGAGACTTTTACGTGCAATCTTTGGTGAGAAGGCAGCTGATGTAAAGGATGCCTCTCTTACTGTTCCTCCAGGGACTGAAGGGTATGTAATGGATGTTAAGGTCTTTAGTCGTAAAGAGCGTCTCTCGAGAACAGAAGATGAACTTGTTGAAGAAGCGGCTAAGCTTAAAGAAATACAAAATGAATACAAGCAAAAAGAAGCAGAGTTAAAGACATCTAGCAGAGAAAAAGTCGGCGCGCTGTTGCTTAATGAAGTGGCTTCAGGTTCAATTGTCCATCGCGTCACAGCCGATGTGATCGTTGAAGACGGAACTGTATTTACACAAGATCATTTAGAAGAATTAGAAGAAGAGTCTGTTGATAATCTTCTAATGCCAAATAATCCGACTTATCAAATTTTGCGTGAGCTCCTTGTCGATTATCAGCTTAAGGGACAGCAGCTAGAGACTGAGTACCGAAAGCAGATTGAGCAGCTACGCAAAGGGGATACAGATCTCGAGCCCGGAATTGTTCGTCAGGTAAAAGTCTATGTTGCATCCAAACGCACTTTGCAAGTTGGGGATAAAATGGCTGGACGCCACGGAAACAAAGGTGTTGTGTCCAATATTGTTCCTGAAGCAGATATGCCATTTCTAGAAGATGGTCAATCAATTGAGATTATTTTGAACCCGCTAGGTGTACCTTCGCGTATGAACATGGGGCAATTGTTTGAGACACACCTTGGATTTGCTGCAAAACGCAAAGGCGTCAACGTCATGAGCCCGGTGTTTGAAGGCTTTCCAGAGAATGAAATTTGGAAAATGATGAAAGAGCAAAATCTACCAGAAGATGGAAAATTTGTTCTTTACGATGGCTATACCGGCGAGCGTCTTGATAACAAGGTCATGGTTGGATACATCTACATGATGAAGCTCGGACACTTAGTTGCAGATAAGATTCACGCACGTGCTGTCGGACCGTATTCACTTGTCACTCAACAACCTCTAGGTGGTAAAGCGCAAAGAGGGGGTCAACGTTTTGGTGAGATGGAAGTTTGGGCTGCAGAGGCTTATGGAGCTGCCCACTTACTACAAGAACTATTGACTGTCAAGTCAGATGACGTCGCTGGACGCGCTAGAATTTATGAGTCTATCGTTAAGGGAGAAAATATTTTGGAATCAGGAACCCCTGAATCATTTAATGTTTTGATTAAAGAAATGCAAGGCTTAGGACTTGATGTGAAAACACAACTTTCTGAAGAATATAGTTCACAGAACACGAGGGAGATTTCATGACAGATAATCAGCAATATCGCCAAAATAGTGAAAGGCAAGGCTTTGATACATTATCGATACATATCGCCTCGAGTGATGTGATTAGAAATAAATGGTCAAACGGTGAGATAAAAAAACCTGAAACAATTAACTACCGTACATTTAAACCTGAAAAGGGCGGTCTGTTTTGTGAAAAAATATTCGGCCCGACCCGCGATTGGGAATGTGCATGCGGTAAGTACAAAAAAATAAAGCACAAAGGCATTGTTTGCGATCGATGTGGTGTTGAGGTTACTCAGTCTGTAGTCAGACGTGAGCGCATGGCGCATATCGAACTTGCTGTCCCTATTGTGCATATTTGGTTCTTCAAAACAATGCCGTCTCGCATTGGAAATATTTTGGGGATGCCATCTACTGACCTAGAGCGCATTATTTATTATGAAGAGCATGTGATTGTCGATCCGGGTAATACAGACCTTGAATCCAAGCAGCTCCTCAATGACGTTGAACTTCGCGAAGCACAAGAAAAATGGGGTAGAGACGCATTTGTAGCCATGATGGGAGCAGAGGCAATATCTAAACTACTTGAACAAGAAGACCTGCACCAGCTACTTATCGAACTTAAAGAGAAGTTAAGACGTACGCGTTCACAGCAAGCGCGCATGAAAATCTCTAAACGGTTAAAGATCATTGAAGGCTTTGTATCCTCATCGAATAAACCGGAGTGGATGGTGATGTCTTCAGTTCCGGTGATTCCACCTGAATTACGACCTTTAGTCCCACTAGATGGCGGAAGATTTGCCACATCTGATTTAAATGATCTTTATCGACGTGTAATCAACAGAAACAACCGTCTGAAAGCGATTTTAAAGCTTAAAACCCCTGAAGTGATTGTCCGTAATGAAAAAAGAATGCTCCAGGAAGCTGTTGATGCACTTTTTGATAATGGACGTCATGGACATCCGGTGATGGGAGCGGGTAACCGACCTCTTAAATCTTTATCCGAGATGCTTAAAGGTAAGACAGGGCGTTTCCGTCAAAACCTATTAGGAAAACGTGTCGACTACTCCGGACGTTCAGTTATTATTGTAGGACCTGAACTCAAATTTAATCAGTGCGGTCTTCCTAAACTGATGGCTCTTGAACTTTTTGAGCCGTTTATTGTGAAACGTCTCAAAGATTTAGGTCTCGTTTATACGATTCGCTCTGCTAGAAAAATGATCCAAAGACAGGCCCCTGAGGTTTGGGATGTACTTGAAGAGATCATTCAAGGCCACCCTGTTCTTCTAAACCGTGCGCCGACACTACATAGACTTGGGATTCAAGCATTTGAACCTATTTTAATTGAAGGAAAAGCGATTCGAATTCACCCTCTTGTTTGCGCAGCATTCAACGCTGACTTTGATGGTGACCAAATGGCCGTCTACGTTCCGCTTTCTGTCGAGGCTCAATTAGAGGCAAAACTCTTGATGATGGCCCCGGATAATATCTTCCTACCCTCTTCCGGTAAGCCTGTTGCGGTCCCTTCGCAGGATATGACATTCGGCTTGTATTACTTAATGTGCGATCCGCTATATATCCCCGAAGATCACGGGAAAAAGACGCGCTTTTTCAGCAATGAAGATGAGGTTCGCGTCGCTCTAGAAGCAAGCGGGAGCTACACCTGGTTTGAAGAGAGTGAAAAGAAGGACCAAAAACCTGAAAAATTGGATTTCTTCCGAGGGTTAAGACTGCACGAAAAGATCAAGTTAAGAACGGAAAATGGAATTATTGAAACGACACCCGGACGTGTTCTTTTCAATACGATTGTTCCAAAAGAACTTGGATTTCAAAACTATAGCCTACCGAAGAAAAAGGTCGTAGAACTCATTATGAACTGCTACAAGACTGTCGGCTTAGAGAAAACTGTTCGTTTCCTTGACGATCTCAAAATGCTTGGTTTTGCTGAGGCGACAAGATCCGCTCTTTCACTTGGTGTTAAAGATGTTTACATCCCACCTGAAAAAACCAAAGTAATCGAAAATGCTCAGAAGAAAGTTGAGCTTGTTAAAGAGCAGTACAACGATGGTATTATCACAGACGGTGAGCGTAAATCGAAGACAATTGGAGTTTGGACGGAAGTTTCTGACACTTTGTCAGAGATTCTTTTCGATGAAATCTCGAAACCGACAAGCGAGGGCAAACTTAATCCTATCTGGATGATGATGGATTCAGGAGCTCGGGGAAATAAATCACAGATTCGTCAGCTTGGAGCGCTTCGTGGTTTGATGGCGAAACCATCCGGTGCTATTATCGAACTTCCGATTCTTTCAAACTTTAGAGAAGGTTTGAACGTGATGGAGTATTCAATTTCTTCACACGGTGCTCGTAAAGGTCTCTCCGATACAGCGTTGAAAACCGCAGACTCAGGTTACTTAACGAGACGTCTAGTCGATGTCGCTCAAGACGTGATTGTCACAGAAGATGATTGCGGAACACTTAACGGAATTGAAGTCTCTGCAATTAAACAGGGACAAGAAGAACTTCTTCCTATTAAGGAGAGAATCTTTGGACGCACGCTTTGTGAAAATGTTTACCTTCCAGGGGATCAGACAAAGCTCTTAGGAAAAGCAGGTGACATATTGACTGTCAAACAGGCAGAGAAAATTGATGATGCAGGGATTGAATCAGTCAAGATTCGGTCTGCATTAACATGCGAAACAAAACGCGGCGTATGTAAGAAGTGCTACGGAATTAACCTCGCAAACGGACGGTATGTAAGCCAAGGTGAAGCTGTCGGTATTATTGCCGCTCAGTCAATCGGTGAACCTGGAACGCAGTTGACAATGAGAACGTTCCACTTAGGGGGTATTGCCTCTACATCTGTGACACCTGAAATTATTGCTGAGCATGACGGAATCGTCGTTTATGAAGATTTGCGCACAGTTAAAAATGAAGAAGGACAGTGGGTTGTTCTAAATAAAAATGGATCTTTACATGTTCTTCGTGATGAAGGTAGGACGCTTGAAGCATATAAAAAACTACTCTCAACTAAATCTATCGAGCCTCTTCAGACATTTACTGTTGAGCTTGGAACAAAAATTTTCGTTGAGGACGGCTCAAGTATCCAAAAATCTAAAATGATTGGTCAATGGGAACAGCATAATATCCCGATTATTTGCGACAAACCCGGTTACCTTAAGTATGAAGATCTTGTTGAAGGAATTTCTATTGAAAAAGAAATTAGCAAACAAACAGGACAGACTGAGCTTATCGTAAAACAGCACCGCGGAGAGCTCCATCCACAGATTTTAATTTTTGCTGATAAAGAGTTCACAGAACTTGTGGGAACATATCCAATCCCATCCAGCGCGATTATCTCTGTGAAGGAGGGGCAGTTCGCCTCAGCTGGTACGTTGCTTGCGAGACTTCCTCGCGGCGCGCTTAAGACAAAAGATATTACGGGTGGTCTTCCACGTGTAGCTGAATTATTTGAAGCTCGCAAACCAAAAGATGCCGCTGAAATTGCTAAAATCGATGGTGAAGTAGACTTCAGAGGCGTCCAAAAGAATAAGCGTATTGTTGTGGTTCGTGACAATGCAACCGGAGTAGAAGAAGAGCACTTAATTCCATTAACAAAGCACTTGATTGCTCAAAAAGGTGATTTTGTGATTAAGGGTCAGCAGCTTACAGATGGTGTTGTAATTCCGCATGAAATCTTAGATATTTGCGGCGTACGTGAGCTACAGAAGTATCTTGTTAACCAAGTGCAAGAGGTCTATCGCTTGCAGGGTGTTGATATTAACGATAAACACATTGAAATTATCGTTCGTCAAATGCTCAAAAAACTCAGAGTCACAGATCCGGGCGATACAAGCTTCCTCTTCGGTGAAGAAGTCGATAAGAGAGACTTTGAGCTAGAAAACCATAAAGTGGTTGATGAAGGTGGAAAAGCCGCACAAGCTGCACCTGTTTTACTTGGAATCACTAAGGCTTCATTAAGTACGGAGTCCTTTATTTCAGCTGCGTCATTCCAAGATACAACACGTGTCTTGACTGATGCTGCATGTTCTGGAAAAGTTGACAAATTACGAGGTTTTAAAGAAAACGTCATTATGGGTCACATCATTCCAGGTGGTACCGGCTATGAGCAACACCGCGCAGTTGGTAAATTCGTAGATGAAGAGAAGATAGGGGAACTTGTCTTTGATTTTGATGACGAAGTCATTAACGTATAAAGCTTTCGATTCTCTTGTTGCCTCCGGATGATCTGGAGGCAACTTTTTCAAATACTCAAGATCAGTCCAGATATAGACTAAAGATTGTAAATAAATTTCTAAATAATCTGATCGTCAAGATTTTCCGCTCTCATCTTAAAATTAGAACGTTCACGGTTGTTTAAGGAAGGTCTGATTAACTCAGGTTAATTTAATTTTGCATGATTTTTTTCTAAAATTCGAAAAAAAAATCGAGCTTAACTGTTGGTAGTTAGGTGAGTGTATTTTATCGAATTCCCTCGAAAAAGGCACTGAATTTAATAAGTTCAGTTAATCAGATTTTCTTTATGCTTTAGGAACCTATGAATGACTCGGTTTCTATTAAACAAGAACTTCAGCACAAATCCCAAACAACAATCTATCTTAACGTTTTGATAGTTAAGTGTGTACGTATATATCGAATACCCTAGAAAAAGGCGAAAAGTGCATCAACATCGCCTTTTTAGAGTTTCTTTTAGGTGGATAACTTCGATTTTTCACTCATATGATAAAATACATAGAAATTCTCAAAAGGCGATATGTATTTATATGAGTTGTTCACTATTGACTTCCTATACCCCTAGAGACTAAAAAAAAACTGATTTCTTGTGAATTCGGTTGAACAATAAATCTTTTAACGCTATATCTATTGACTTATGAAAGTACATATCTAAGGTCTATATGAAAAAGTTTTTTTGCCTCGCACTCTTGACCACTTCTATGAATATGAATGCACATGATATGAACTATCAGGATGCAGGAATTGCCTATACCCAATCAAGAGAATCTACAAATAGATTTACAGCGATTTCATTTGCTACTTTTTCTGTTGCATTGTTAACGGGTTTAATTATAAATGCAAATGGCGGATCGAAAAGTACGAAACTGGGTGGAAGTTCAAGTCATAACGGATAATTTAAGTTACGGAGAATGTAAATGAATAAATTTAAGAAAATCATCACTGGTCTTGCTTTGACTACAATGGCAAGTTCATCAGTTGGAACTTTATCAGCAGATCCTTGCTGTTATAACAACACCGGCTACGGATATCAAGACTGCTGCCGCGCACCTTGTATATCACCATACGTGGCTCTTGGAGTTGTCACTGTAGCTGCAGTTATCGCTGTGCTTGTAAATAACAAAAAATCTGATAACGGTCACTTATCTCACGATTAAAATTCCTTGAATGGAGACCCAAGGGTCTCCATCCAACTATTACAAAAGAAAAATATGTGTAAATCTTATATCCTATCTGTATTGACTATTATAACAACTCTCTCCTCATTTCAGCTGAATGCAGGAGCCTGCACCTCCTGTGTAGACTCTGTTGGACTTGATGGATGGTGTGATCGCCAAGAGTACTGTACTGATATTGGCGGATGTGGCTATCGAGATAGCTACGCCTCTTGTTGCATTACACCGGCTGTTGCCTTTGGCGCAGTTGCTTTGGGTGTGATCATCGCAGTCGCATTTCATAATAATAAGGGCGCGCACGATCATGTGCACTGTGACTAGCTTTCGTTTAGCTAACTAGAAACGTCAAATTTATCAATCTGCTATTTACTTTGATCTACGATATTTGCGATTTTGAAACACCACTTGGATTAGATGTCTCTTTTTGGAGATAATGTTAGAAGATTTTTCTTGATTACTCATATGTTTCAATGTTGTCAATTGTCTCAAGGTATTGATTCACAAAGAGAAACTGGTTGCGAATCCATTTTCCCTCACTATCAAAATCATTAAGAAAATGAAAAAACTCAGAAAACTGATAGCGGTATTCAAGAAGCTCGCGCTGAATAATCTGGGAGCCCTTCTTTTCTTCTTTTACGTCATTTAAGAATGCACTTAATTTGTTTTCTACATCTTGTATCAATAAATTGAGCTCATTTGCATGTCGATATGCCTTTCTAGAAGTCACCCATTTTTGGCACTTGGAAATTGCGTTAGTAAAACATTCTTTCCGCCTTTGATGCTCTTCGTCTTTCGGTATAGAATCGATTCCGCAGTGGAGTTTGTATAATTGGTGAAAAAGTGGGAATTCAAATAGAACCTGGTGTCGCCAATCTATACTAATGGCTTTGGATAATGCAGATCCAACAACTTGAACAACCTTAGGGTCTTTGGAGCCAAGTTCATCTAGTCCTTCAAGTTGTTCCAATAGTTTTTCTGCTCGGGAGCGTAAAAGATGGCGGGGAGTTAGTGGTTGTCCCATTTCATGTAGAGTCGCATCAATTTCATCTGCAGGGTTTTGTAGGGGAGTCTCTACTCTATTTTGAGTGGAAGCTTGAAGGTCCTCATATAGTTCATCTAATTGCTCAACTTCAAAAACAAGATTTAAAAGTTTACGAGTCTGCGTAGGCTCAGGTCCCACAACCCATTCAGAAAATCCAAAGCGGGTGCGCACATATGGGTTGGGGTGGGTACGTAAAAAGAAATTACGATAGGTAGCTATGGTAGCTTTAAGCGAGCGTACCTCTCTTCGAAATGCGTTGAATTGATCTTTAGTGGGAATTTTTAATTGATCAGACTTAATTGTCCGGCTTAAGGCGAAAAGTTGCTCGGTCGCCTGATCGAAGTATGTTTTGAAGTGAGTTGTCATTTGTTCAATACTAATGCGACTACGTAAAAGGCGCGCAATGTCCTTGGGAGGTATCGCATGTGTCTTTTCATCTAACTGCCACATTTTTAATAGTCTGTGAAGTTCTTTGTAATCTTGTTTCGTCTTACTATCTAATGATGAAAATATTTTAAAATGTTCAAATTTCTTTAATGAGTGCTCGACTTTCTGTTGCAAAACTTGAAAGTTTTCGTAGCGTGTATGAAAACTGTTCTTTTGACTTTTTAGCTGATAGACACTTTTCTTAAGATATGAGTTAAGGGATCGATCTAAAATGGAAACAAATGGGTAATATAATCTTTTAAAAAACGTCTGAATCTTTCCTTTTTTCTTTTCGTTCTTTAGGCGAATTTTCCATAGCGAGTTCTCAAGTTTGTCTATGGTGAAAAGGGCGCCTTTCATCTTCTCCATTAGGACTGTTGAGATATCATTAACAATTTTACAGAGGCCTTCAGTCCATTGATCAAAGTTGATTTGTTTCACATGTCTATACAATTCAACAGAAAACCCATCAAGTAGCTCAACATATTCCCAAAGAAGGTTGTTAATTCGGCTTGCTTCATGTTCCCATTGTTCAGTGTCAGCGACTCTTAGCAAAAGCAGTTCGGACTCCTTTTCTTGTAAATACGCTTTAAGTTTTTCCGCAACTTCTAGATCTAAAGATGCGACACCGTGAAATTCAATCGGATCAGACATTAAAAGTGACTCCCTTAGTAATATTCATATTAGAGCACATACAATATTTTTCACTAGCAATTTACGCATCTTTATCAGTAAGATGTGTCGTATATGCAACAGGAGAAAGTATGCAAAAAGGGTCAAATCTAGAGTTTAAATGTCTTGAATGTGAAAAAGCTGTCTTTTTTTCCCTTGTGAATGTATCTAGAGACACCTCAGTTGAATGTTTTGATTGCGGAAAAAAATACTTGTTTAATGACGAAACTTTGATCCGTCAACTTCAAAAATTTCAATCACTTTGCGAAAAGATCCACGAGTGCGAAGAGATTCTTGGCAATACTTCTGTTGGAATTGATGTCGGAAAGGAGCAAGTTAAGGTTCCCTATAAACTTTTACTAACAAGACTGAGTTCCTGTCTTGAACTTAAAATTGGAGATAAACCCCTTACGATATTCTTTCGTTTCGAACCATTGGAGATTAGATGAATCAGTTAGAACAATTAAAGCAGATGACAACAATTGTAGCAGACACAGGAGAGGTCGAAGAAATCAGAAAATATATTCCTCAAGATGCTACGACAAATCCAACACTTATTATGAAGGCATCAGGTCAGCCGGAATACGATTATCTTATTGAAGACGCTGTCAAATATGCCAAAACAAAGGGGAGTGCTGAAGTCGCGCAAGAAATGTTTTTGCTTCCTAAGCTTTTTGTTAATTTTGGAGCAGAAATACTAAAGATTATTCCTGGCAGAGTGTCAACAGAGGTCGATGCGCACCTCTCTTTCAGTGTACAAGGAAGTATAGACCAAGCAAGGTTTATCATTTCACTATATGAAGAAATGGGTATTCCAAGAGATCGAGTATTAATCAAGCTTGCATCTACTTGGGAAGGGATAATGGCCGCGCGAGCACTTGAAAAGGAGGGGATTCATTGCAATATGACTTTGTTATTTTCTCTTGTTCAGGCTGTCGCATGCGCTGATGCCAAAGCCACTTTGATTTCTCCATTTGTCGGACGTATTCTTGATTGGTATAAAAAGTCAGAAGGCGTTGAGGGATATGCCCCGGAAGAGGACCCTGGGGTGCGTTCAGTAGCTACCATTTATCATTACCTGAAGCACCACAATCATCCTATTTTGATTATGGGAGCGAGTTTTAGAAATAAAGAGGAGATTATCCAGCTTGCTGGCTGCGATTTACTGACAATTTCTCCTCAGCTTTTAGCGGAACTTGAAAAAAGTAAAGACCCCGTTGTACGTAAATTGGATCCCGAAAAAGCAAAGCTTACCCCGATTGAGCAAATTCCTATTGATGAAGAATCTTTTCGCTACCGTCTTAATGATGATGCAATGGCAACAGAAAAACTAGGCGAAGGAATTCGTGGATTTGCAAGAGATTATACTAAGCTTAAACAAACGATCGTAAAGAAATATTTTAGCTAAAATCAAAGGAAGCCTCTGAAAGAATAGATTCTTCAGAGGCTCTTTTACTTATTGATCTCCAAAGAGCGAATCGCAGCAAAGAACTCTTGGTAGAATTTTGGAAATTCGTCTTTTAAGGCAGCTGCGGAAAGAATATGCATGGTCCCATTTTTAATGAACATGGCATGCATCATTTTCACTTGCCCCCACTGCGTCATTTGAATGGCTTCTGAGAGCTCAGCCTTTCCAGCTTTAGTCTGCACTTGACCAAGCCTCTTCCATTCCGAACGATTTTCTTGATTGATTTTTTTGACAATTCCCAAGTAGTCCTCCATGCTTCCACTGAATGATTCAGTTGCAAGATTTATCGAGGGGGGAAACGGGCTTCCGTTTCCTATCACCATAAATTCAACACTTGGAGGAAGGTCTTTTTTATCTGCTAAGTGCCATCCTTTTGGGGGAGTAAATGAGATAGACTCTTGCGTATTTGTGTCTGACTGAGAGCCGTATGTGGAGGGTATCTGCAAGAGAATAAGTAAAACGCTTAGGATAAAAAGTTCTCTTTTCATGGGATTCCTTAATGATTAATGTGCCTTTGTATATCATACAGCTCTCTTTTGTTGCTAATATCTTTGCACTGTGGTAGATACATTAGTTGTACATGTGGTCGAAGTTTTTCTTGGTTGAAATTTCTATTCGAGGACAATATGATAGCAGCAAAGTACGTGATGATAGTTTGACCCTCTATAAAAGGACAATAAAGATGAAAACTTTAGAGAAAAGTGAGAATAAGGTTCAGCAAATTTGCGAGCAGATCAGAAATGAGACAATTGAGCCTGCCGAAAGAGAGGCTAAAGCAATTGTTCAAAGTGCGCAAGAGGAAGCCAAAGCGATTGTTTCCCAGGCAGAGCAACACGTTGAAAAGATGTTTGTTGAGGCTAAAAGGAAAATCGAACAAGAACGCAATGTCTTTACCTCATCTCTACAGCAAGGGGCAAAACAAGTTCTTGATAGACTTAGACAGTCGATTGAAACGAAACTTTTTAATCCTGAGTTGAATCGATTAGTGTCAGAGCCGATGAATGATCCTAAACTGATTTCAAAGGTGATACTTGCGATCACTGACTCGATTAAGCAAGAGGGAATCTCTTCGGATTTTTCTGTCGTTGTTTCAAATGCAATTAACAAAGAAGAGCTTGCCGAGCTGATTGGCAAAAGCGCGCTTGACCGATTGAGGGATAAACAGTTGACCGTTGATGCCATTGGTGGCGGGGTTAAAGTTAAGCTTCATGACAAGAAAGTAACTCTTGATTTCTCTGAAGAAGCACTAAAGGAGCTTTTAAGCCGTTATATAAGAAAAGACTTTAGAGAACTGATTTTTTAATGCAATACTATTTTATTGGTTCCTCACTTCCGGATTTGCAAATTGGAATGCCTCCTGAGATTAGCTTCGGAGATTTTGATACTCTTTTAAAAGAAAATCTAAGTCGAGAGGATTATGAACAGACTCTTGTCATTAGACTCTATTTCGATTTGCAAAACATCAGAGCATTTTGGAAGAGCGAGGAGATGGATAAGTATGGCAATTTAGATGAAAACTCCATTGAAGATGCTTTAATTGTCAGAAGTGGATTACCTGATTATGTTTTTGATTTCTTGGAGAAGTATGAATCAAAAAATGAACGATTAAAATACTTTTCAGAGTTATCTGTCCGATATTTTCAAGAAGAGCTTAAAGACCATTCTGAGGGTTTTTTACATGAGTTCTTGAAGTTTGAGCGCGAATGGCGACTTGTTTTAGTTGGCTTTCGAGCGAAGAAACTTAAGAGGGATATCATTAACGAATTGCAATTTGAGGATCCAAATGATGAGATCGTCGCGCAGCTGATCGCACAAAAAGACGCAAAAGTCTTTGAGCCCCCGACTCGTTATAGTGATCTTAAAGCAATTTTTGAAGAATACGGCAATCAACCGATCGAGCTGCACCAAGCGCTTGTCGAATGGAGATTTGAAAAACTATTTACAATGTATGGAGACTCTGTCTTTTCGCTTGATCGGATTCTCTCGTATTTAGTTAGATTGATTCTTGTTGAAAAATGGATGCAGCTTGATCAGAAGAAAGGAATAGAACTTATTGATAGTCAATTAAAACAGGATGGAGTGGTGTGACGACAAAAACAGAAACTCGTGGAGAAGTAGCAGGCGCTTTCGGTAACCTGCTCAATGTGAAATTCGAAGGTCATATTCGTCAAGGTGAGGTGGCAAAGGTTCACGTCGGAGACGTTGGGTTAAAAGCTGAGGTTATTGAGATAGTAGGGGACCTGGCAAAAGTGCAAGTCTTTGAAGATACTCGAGGAATTAAGCTTGGAACAAAAGTTAGCTTTTCAGGTGATTTGCTCGAAGCTGAGCTTGGCCCCGGATTGCTGACATCAATTTTTGACGGTTTACAAAACCCACTTGTTGATGTTGCTGAAAAGGCAGGACTTTTTTTACCTCAAGGTGTCTATCTTCCCCCCCTTGATCGACAGAAAAAATGGGGATATGAGAGCTCTGTAAAAGTCGGTGATGAAGTCAGAAGAGGCGATGCATTAGGACAAACTTTAGAAGGGCGTTTTCATCACCTTGTGATGGTTCCATTCTCTTTATATGGGAAATATACAGTTAAATGGACGATCGCGCCCGGCTCATATAATATCGACACTGTCATTGCGAAACTCGAAGATGAAGAGGGGAAAGAGCACGACATTACAATGGTACAAAAATGGCCGGTCAAATCTGCTCTTTCCGAAGGTGAAAGAACGCGTCCAACTGAGATGATGGATACAGGATGCCGCACACTTGACACACAGTTTCCTGTTGTGAAGGGGGGGACATTTTGCAGCCCAGGACCTTTTGGTGCAGGTAAAACAGTTCTACAGCACCACCTCGCTAAATTTGCTGCTGTTGACATTGTGATTGTCTGCGCATGCGGAGAGAGAGCGGGCGAGGTCGTTGAGATGCTTCGTGAATTCCCGCACCTGATCGATCCGCATACAGGCGAGAGCTTAATGAACCGCACCGTTATCATTTGTAACACATCTTCAATGCCTGTAGCAGCTCGAGAAGCATCTGTATATATGGGAGTGACGATTGCCGAGTATTACCGACAAATGGGCCTCAATGTGTTATTGCTTGCCGACTCCACTTCTCGCTGGGCGCAAGCGATGCGCGAAATGTCCGGCCGTTTAGAAGAGATTCCCGGAGAAGAGGCCTTCCCGGCTTATCTTGCCTCTCGTATTGCCGATTTTTACGAGCGGTCCGGTGTAATAAACCTAAGAGATGGAAAGACAGGCTCAATTACAATCGGCGGAGCTGTTTCACCTGCGGGAGGTAACTTTGAAGAACCCGTGACACAGGCCACTTTGTCTGTAGTCGGCGCATTCCACGCCCTTTCACGCGAGCGTTCAGACTCTCGTCGATATCCGGCTGTCGACCCCCACATGTCTTGGACAAAGTATGTAGATGATGTCGCACAGGCTCTTGAAAGACGTTCGGATGGATGGGGAGACAGCGTAAAGCGGGCAACGAAAATTTTGAAAATGGGTGATGAAGTCCGCAAGCGTATGGAAGTGGTCGGAGAGGAAGGAACGGCAATTGAGGATCTTGTTGTTTATCTGAAATCCGAGCTTTACGACTTTTGTTATCTGCAACAAAATGCTTTTGACAAACAAGATGAATACTGTCCGTTAGATAGACAGATCCCACTTTTTAATTTGATCAATCGCATTTTTGAAAAGCAGTATCAATTTTCATCTCATGATCAAGCTCGCGAATTCTTTTTAAATCTACAAAATAGAATCAAAAATTTAAATTTCATGATATTCGAATCACCGGAGTATCGTAAACAAATGAACGCGATTGAAGAGAGTGTGGAGAGGGGATCGATATGAAAAAAGTATATGATAGAATCAAGGATATGCGCGGAAACTTGATTACGGTGACTGCAACAGATGTCTTTTTAGGCGAACTTGCTCAGGTTAAGCTTCGGGATGGTCGAAAAATTTACGCCTCAGTTCTTCGGATTGAAGGTGACGATGTGACTCTTCAGGTTTTTGAAAATACGCGTGGAATCTCAACCGGCGATGAAGTGACCTTCCTAAAACGGCAGATGCAAGCGAACTTTAGCGATGCGCTTTTAGGGCGCAGACTCAGCGGAACAGGCGAGCCGATCGACGGAGGCCCTGAAATCATCGGTGAGTCGATTAATATTAACGCTCCCTCTTTTAACCCGACAAGACGGATTATTCCCAAAGAGATGGTGCGAAGCAATATTCCGATGATCGATGTCTTTAACACGCTTGTCAAGTCTCAAAAGATTCCGATTTTTTCTGTCTCCGGCGAACCCTATAATCAGCTTTTAATGCGGATTGCCAACCAGACGGATGCAGATGTTGTTGTGATTGCAGGAATGGGTCTTACCTTCCGCGACTACCAAGCGTTTATAGATAATGCCGAAAGTTCAGGGTCTATGAATAAAACAATCATGTTTATCCATCGGGCGACAGATCCCGCTGTTGAGTGCCTGCTAGTTCCCGATATGGCGCTTGCTTGCGCAGAAAAGTTTGCCATTAACGATAAAAACGTTTTAGTTTTGCTTACTGACATGACAGCCTTTGCAGACTCTATTAAGGAAATTTCAATTACAATGGACCAAGTGCCTTCTAATCGCGGATATCCGGGCTCCCTATACTCGGATCTAGCTTCCCGTTATGAAAAGGCCGTGTTGATTGAAGGAAGCGGCTCCATTACAATTATCGGTGTCACAACAATGCCCGGTGATGATGTGACCCATCCGATTCCGGATAATACAGGGTATATCACCGAGGGACAGTTTTACCTTCACAATCATCAGATTGACCCTTTTGGTTCACTTTCACGTTTAAAACAAAATGTGATCGGAAAAGTGACCAGAGAAGATCATGGCGATCTTGCGAATGCGATGATTCGACTATTTGCAGAATCTAAGAAAGCAAAAGAGAGACAAAGTATGGGATTTCGCTTGTCCGAGCGTGATAAACAGCTTTTAGTTTACTCCGAACTTTTTGAAAAGGAGATGATGGATCTCGAAGTGAATTTGCCGCTTGAGAAGGCTCTTGACAATGGGTGGAGAATTTTATCCGAATGTTTCAAGCCTGAACAAGTTGGAATTAAACAAAGTCTTGTTGAAGCATATTGGCCCGGATAATGGCAGAAATTAAACTGACGAAAAATGAACTGCGCGCCCAGCAAATTCGGTTGGGACAACTGGAAAGATATCTTCCGACGTTGCAGTTAAAAAAAGCCCAATTGCAGCAAGAGGTTTCATTTGCCAGGATGGAGATTGAAAAAGTCAATCAAGAGCTCATGCAAAAATATGAATCCATTAAGCATTTTGCAGCTTTGTTGACCGATCAATTTTCTATTGAAATAGATAAGGTTGCAGTGATTGACCGCTTAGATACCACTACGGAAAATATTGCAGGCGTTGAAGTCCCAATTTTTGAAAAGGCGCATTTTATACCCTTTGAGTACGACCTGTTTGATTCTCCTCCATGGATAGATCCAGCGGTTGAGTCTATTCGAGAGTTAATCAGTCACAAAGCAGCACATGGAGTAGCAAAGGAAAAAAGTAAGCGCCTAGAAGAAGAATTGAGACAGGTATCTATTCGAGTGAATCTATTCGAAAAGATTTTGATTCCACGTGCAAATAAAAACATTAAAACAATTAAAGTTTTTTTGGGTGATCAAGAGTTAGCTGCAGTGTCACAAGCAAAGGTTGCGAAAGCAAAAATCGAAGCGAGGAAGAGTGAATGAGGATAGATGTTAAAAAGTATCTCTTCTGGGGACCAGAGAACATAAAAACCGTTTTTTTTCAAAAGGCACAGTCAGCTGGGATTATCGAGTTTATCGACCCAAAGCCTTTGAAGCAAAAAGAGATTCCTGAAGAGGTACAAAAGTACCACAATGCAATTAAGGTGCTTCGTGAAAAGCCATCCGTTACACAAGAAGAGCCCGAAAATCCAAACGACGCGAAAAAAATCGTCTCAGAAATCTTAGACCTAGAACATGCGCACGGAAAGTATTCCGAAGAAAGGCGCCAATTGCATATGGAGATTTCCCGAATAGAAGTCTTCGGAGACTTTTCACTTGAAGAGTTGAAAAAAATCGACCGAGAAACCGGCCGTAAAATTCAGTTCTTTTTTTCAAAACATTTACCCCAAGAAGAGCTCGAAATTCCTGAAGAGCTGATTTATATCGGTTTTAAGAGTGGTCTTGATTATTTTATTTCAATTAATCCTGTTGAAAAACAGTATGATCAGATGATTGAAATGCATTTTGATCAATCGCTTGGAACGCTAAAAAATCGTTTGAATGAAATTGAGATCAAAGAGCGTAGAATCGAAGAAAAACTAAAGGATCTTGCCAAGTACAACGCCTTTTTGCACACCGCATTGATTAAAGAGATGAATCAATATTCACTTGTTCAGGCACAGTCTTTTGCTCAAGGAAAACTTAATGACATTCTTTTTGTGATTGAAGGATGGGTACCCAAACACAAAGAAGAGGCTCTTTTTGATTTACTCGAAGAACTCAATGTGACAGCCAATCAGATCGCAATCGAACCTTTCGATCACGTCCCTACTTTTTTGGAAAACTCTGGAACTAAACGCATCGGTGAAGATCTTGTACATATTTATGATACCCCCTCGATTACAGATAAAGATCCTTCTATTTGGGTTTTAGTCTTTTTCTCACTTTTCTTTGCCTTAATCATCAATGACGGGGGCTACGGTCTGCTCTTTTTGATAGCGGCACTTTTCATTCGCTCTAAATATAAAGTTCTCCCAAAAGCAGGAAATAGATTCTATAAACTTGTCATTATCTTATCTGTAGCAACCATCGGGTGGGGCGTATTATCCAATAGTTTTTTTGGTGTCATTTTTGATATAGACAGCCCATTTAGAAAAGTCTCTTTGTTGCAATGGGTCTCGGAAAAAAAGGCCGCCTACCATATTGAAGAAAAGGATGACACATATCAAGAGTGGGTGAGGAAGTACCCTGCAGCTCTTGATGCTAATGATGCGAATGAGTTCTTAAAGATAGGAGCTAAGGAAAAGCCGACCGGTCAAATAGAGTATGAGATTTTAGATAAATTTAACGATTCCATTCTAATGGAGCTGGCCTTATTGGTCGGTATGATCCATGTCTCGCTTTCTTTCCTTAGGTACTTAGATATCAACTGGTCAGGCGCCGGATGGGTGATTTTTATTTTTGGCGCTTATCTCTACCTACCAAGCTACTTAGAGGCCGCGTCGATGACTCAATACATTTTTGGAGTTGATAGAGACTTCGCTGCATTTGAAGGGATCATTATGATGGCTGGAGGACTAAGTCTTGCATTTATCTTATCCTTCATCCAAAACAAACTCTACGGGCTGCTTGAAATTACCAATTTAATACAAGTTTTTGCAGATATACTCTCATATCTTCGCCTGTATGCACTAGGACTTGCAGGAGCGATCATCAGCAATACTGTCAATGACATTGCCGCCGGGTCACCTTGGATTTTTGCAATCTTTTTACTTTTAATCGGCCATGCCGTCAATATTATCCTCTCAATCATTGGAGGTGTTATTCACGGTTTGCGTCTAAATTTTATCGAATGGTATCACTATAGTTTTGAAGGAGGAGGAAAAATGTTTCGTCCCCTTGAAAAAGTGGTGATCGAGTAACAGACAGGATGGGAATTATGAATTTTGATATGGTAGGACCAGCTCTTGCCCTTGGTTTAAGTGCCATTGGTAGCAGTATTGGTTGTGGTATTGCGGGAATGGCCTCTCATGGCGTTATGAGTCGCGTTGAAGAGGGACATGGTAAGTTTATCGGGATGGCAGCAGCTCCATCCTCACAGTCGATCTACGGCTTTATTTTAATGCTTCTAATGGCTCGAGCGATTACAGATGGTTCACTATCGCCTCTATCAGGAATTGCAATCGGTTTCTCTTCAGGCGCAGCGATTATGATTTCTGCTATTTACCAAGGAAAAGTTGCAGCTACAGGTATCCAAGCCTCAGCAAAGCAACCGGCGATATTTGGTAAATGTTTTGCTGCAGTCGGTATTGTTGAATCGTTTGCTCTTTTTGCTTTCGTTTTTGCTTTACTCATCATGTAGAATCGCTTGCAGAAAAAGCAATTTTTTAAAAGCAGCCTTTAGCACTTCTGAAAAACTGGATCTTGAACATCCGAATTTCATTAGAAGTGGCTTCAGGCTGCTTTTTTATTCTGGCAGAACGATTCGCTCTTGCCACCTAAGGTTTCATTAGAAGTGGCCTCAGGCTGCTTTTTTTATTCTGGCAAGACGATTCGCTCTTGCCACATAGGATGTTCCCACGTGTTTAGTACTTGATCTTCGGCTAAAAGCTGAACTTTATAGGCTAGAATGCCACACAGACGAAAATAATCCTCATTACATAAGAGATAACTGTATGTTCCGCAGTCCCTTGTGATCGGGACGCTGAAATTAGATTGACTATGGTCTCTAAAGCGGATTTGAACATAAAGCGTATGCGGAAAGAGCCGTGCAGCACCTTTCGGCAAGGACCAGTTGATCAAGATTTTCTCGCCTTGAGGGGGACAGTTATATAGAGGGTCAGGTGTTCCTGTGATATAGCTTGCTAGGCTGTATTTAGTTAGATATTCTCTATTCACTTCAAGCTGCGGTGAGTGGCAGCTAGACAGAAAGAGAAGAAGTAAGAGACGTTTCATGAGTGACTGGTTCTTGTAGCTTAACAGCAGCCCAGCGGATGAGTCGTTCAGTCGTAGAAAAATCCAAACAAGGATCTGTCACTGATACCCCATACTTAAGCTCTGATGTGTGTTTATCTAATGATTGATTTCCCGAGAAGAGATGACTTTCTAAAATTAACCCACGTATGGATTCATTTCCTGAAAGAATTTGACGGACGATCTCGTGGAATACTGTCGTTTGCTTTTTGTGAGCACGACCGGAGTTGTCATGAGAACAGTCTACAACCACAGCATTTGAGAGATTGCACTCCTTGAGCAGCGATAGAGCATATGCAATATCTGAGGGGTGATAATTGGGCTCATTTTCACCGCCGCGAAGCACCAGATGGGCCATCGGATTCCCGCGACTTATCATTTTTACCGGTCCACCTCTCTTGTCCATTCCCAAAAAAGTCTGAGATACAGATGCCGCTTTAATTCCGTCGACTGCAATTTTTATATTTCCATCCGTATTGTTTTTAAAACCCATAGGAAAGTTAAGAGTCGATGCGATCTGTCTATGAGGTTGAGAAGAAGACGTTCGCGCGCCAATACATCCCCAGGAGATCAAATCATCGAAATAGAGAGGGGAGAGGGGTCCTAGAATTTCAGAGGCAATTGGGATTTTCTTTTGTGTGAGTTTTAACAGCAACTCACGTGTCCACTTTAGTCCAATTTCTATATCCCCGGAACCATCAAGAAGTGGGTCGTGTAAAATCCCTTGCCAACCGAATACTGTTCGAGGTTTTTCAAAATAGGTGCGCATAACCATGAAAAACTGATCGGAAACTTGAGAAGAGAGCTCAGAGAACTTTTCAGCAAACTCTTTAGCTGATGTCAGATCGTGTATCGAACAAGGTCCTACGATAATAAGCTTGCGCCTATCCTTACCTTCAAGAATCTGGCAAATCGTTTTTCTTGATTGTTCCACAAAATCTTTGTCTTCTGTAGATAATGGGAATTCTTGAATCAGCTCTTCGGGAGTTGGCAATGGCTTTGACTGTTCTTCCGGCAATGGGTGAATTTTGGACATGACAAATTGATTTGTATTGTTTAATATCTCAAACTATCAAAAAGTGAATTTTTAAACATGAAAAATCTTAAGCCCCTTTGGATTAAAGAGAGTTTGAGCCCCGAAATGCCGCCTCGCATTGCCGAGATGGGATATAATGCTGTCGTCCTGAATGCTCCTTGCAAAAATCTTTCGGGACTTCAGTCGATCAGTACTCATAAAGAGCTGAACCCCGACTACCTACTTGTTCATGCTAAGTTTCTTGAAAACCAGAAACTGCATCTAACTTTAGAAGATCTAATGCGCGCTGAGATCGATTCTCTGCTTTCTGTTAAAAATAAAATCATTTATTTAATTCCGGACCTTCCACCTACACAATTGCACCCTTGGCTTTTACCGTTAGAAAAAGAACTACCGAGCCGATTTATTTTAGTTGGGGGGTCAATCCCGTTTATTGAACATGGTAAAGTTCTGCCATTTCCTTCAAAGCTCGAGGGGAAACGCGCTCTATTTTCTTCATCTCCACGCTTTCCTCAAGAGGATGAAATGCTTGCTGCCTCACTATTTATTGGAGCGCATGTTCAAGATGGAGAAAAAAGTTGTTTAGAACTTTTTTCTAAATGGTGTGAATCATATCGACCCGATTGGCTAAAAAATCTCCCGTTATTTCTCAGATTACAAAGGCACATGGAAGACAAATCTCTGTATGAAGAGCCGTCCGACTCCTTAAGAAAATTGCTTACTGCTGAGACAAATTATCTCTCTTCGTGCTTGATTAAAGAGATCGAAGAGGTCTTTTCTGAACCCTTAAATTCAGTCTAAACCTAAATTTAACTTATTTTTTAGCGATTCCTCGCTAAAACCATTGTTTTCCTCGCTTCAATTTGTTTTTTTCTGGAATTTTTTTCGTCTATTCTGTAACATTATAATCATAATTTTTTGCTTATTGAATTAATGGAAGATCTATTTTCAGTTTATATTGATCGCTTAAAAGACGGGAAAGTTGAGAAGATCTCTCAAACTTATACACCGGATTTTATCGAGACGGAAGATGTCGAACTCTCTTTTAAGGACCCGGTCCTTTACGAGGGCGAGGCTTATCTTGCCGATGATGAATTGATCCTGCATTTTAATGTAGACACATATGCAACCATTCCGTGTAAAATTTGCAATGAACCGGTCAAAGTACCGATACAAATTAGAAATGTTTATTACCCCGTCTCTTTAAGTGAAATCAAAGGAAGCATTTATTCCCTTAAAGAAAGTTTACGCGAGACAATTCTTCTTGAGACCCCAACTTTTGCCGAGTGTTCTCGGAATAGTTGCCCAAAACGCATGTTGCTCAATAAGTATTCAGAGAAGATGCCTCCACCGGAAAACCCTTTTTCAAAATTATAATATAGAGGAAAGAAACAATGGCAGTACCACGTAGTCGCCTATCGAACCAAAGAAAAAATAAACGGCGTTCACACCATGCGAAGTCACCGAAGCAATTGCAGGGTTGCTCTAACTGTGGAACACAAAAACCATCGCACGTGATTTGTGCATCTTGCGGAACTTACGCAGGAAGACAAATCTTTGCAAAAGACACAGAAGAGTAGGAAATTCCGATTTCTATTGATTTCAGAAAAGTGAAGAGTCGAAAGGTACGCCTAGGAATAGACTTGATGGGAAGCGAACGTTTTCCATCTGATTTATTTTCAGCATCTATCTCTCAAGTTGAGGATGATGTTGAGTTGCTTTTTTTAGCAACAGATGAGGAAATACCGGAAAACTCTTCATTTTCTTTTCATAGAGTGGACGAGGTGATCACCATGGAAGATGATCCTATCCGCTCTGTCATTTCAAAAAGACAGTCCTCATTAATTCAAGGCCTTGAACTTTTAAAACAAGGCGCTATCGATGCATTTATCACATCAGGTAATACAGGTGCTTTAATTGCCGGTTCTACCGCGCTTTTAACTAAAATGGGATCAATGGAAAGAGCCGGTCTCCTTGCTACCCTACCTTCAAGAAGAGGCGAGTTTATAGCTCTTGATGTCGGAGGAATGCTCTTGTGCAGACCCAATCATCTTTTGCAGTTTGCTCGCTTTGGGAGCGCTTATATCAGTGTCGTCAATGATATAGAAATGCCAAGAGTCGGACTTCTTAATGTCGGCTCCGAATCCGTAAAAGGGACTGAAGAACTGCGCGCTGCCTATCGGCTTCTTGCGGAAGATCAGCCGCATTTTGAATTTATTGGAAATGTGGAACCCGACCAGATTTTCGAAGATAATGTCGATGTTGTGGTTACAGATGGATTTTCCGGTAATGTTCTATTAAAAACATGCGAGGGTATTTCTTCGCTTATATTTCAGAAACTCAAAGAAAATCTTTTAACTCAAGAAGGGTTGTATCTGGTCGAAAAGACATTCTGTTCTGCAGAGTATCCAGGTGCTTTGGTTTCCGGAATCGAGTCTGTTGTTCTTAAGTGTCATGGTCATTCATCAGACACTGCAATTCAACATAGCATTCAACTAGCGACTCGTTTGGTGAGACTTAATGCTCTTTCTCAAATCAGTTCAAAAATGGTCTGAGCAGCTTCGATGCTTGCGACTTTATCTTTAAGTTTGCTTCGCAAGGTTTTGCATTTTTCAATACAGATCTTACGTGAATCTGTATCTTCGTGAAGCTCTTCTAGATTTCGAAGAATATTTTTTGGACTCAAACCCTTTGCGATCAGTTCCGGAAATACAGAGTCTTCCATTAAAATATTGACAATACAGTAGTAGGGAAGGTTGAGTCTCAGGAAGTATTTAGCAATGAGTTTGTTGAACAGGTTTAACTTATACATGACAACAGATGGGCACGAATGTAGCGCAAGTTCTAGAGTGACACTTCCGGACTTGGCAATTGCGCTCTTGCAATCTTTCATAAGTTCATAAGAGTACGATTTTGGAAGAAGAAATATATTTTCATTAATGATTAAAGACTTTCCTTCGAGCATTTGATGCATTGAGGGAATGACTTGTTCGTGAGCGCATGAGATAGCAAAAACAGCATCCGGATATTTCTTTTTGAATTGTTCAGCGGCTTTTAGTTGGTAGGGGAGATTACTTAACACTTCGCTACGCCTGCTTCCCGGAAAGAGACCGATTAGATGATCACTTTCTCTAATACCAAATAGACGCTTCCACTGAGGGTCATATGTGTGTTTTTCTACTATCTCTGCAATCGGGTTGCCCACATAAGTCACAGGAAGAGAGGTCTTTTCAAAAAGCTTTTTTTCAAATGGGAGGATAGTCAGTAAGTGGTCAAGGCAATGTTCCATTTTTTCAATTCTGCCCTTTCCCCATGCCCATACTGAGGGTGATACATACTGAATGACTTTCCCTTTATATCCACTGCGCTTTAATGCTGACGCAAGTCTTAAATTAAATCCGGGATAATCGATGAGAATGACAGCGTCCGGTTGAGTAAGAAGAATATGATCTTGAACTTGCTTGAGTCGCTTCACCATTTTTCTTAGCGATTTGATAAGGTCCGAAAACCCCATCACTTCAAAATCTTCAGCGCGCATTACGGCTTCTACACCATTATCTCGCATAGTTGCACCTGCGACGCCCTGCAGTACATGATTCGGGAATTTTTCTTTTAAAGAGAGAGCAAGCATCCCTCCTAGTAGATCACCGCTTTTTTCTCCGGCCATGATAAAAAGTGACTTCATGCGCTTTTCTCCCTTGAAAGTAAAATGAGATTGCGAGCATACGGCACAAGGCTAAGTAGAGGCCCAGTGACATTAATAAAATCTTGGATGTAGACAAAGTAGACGAGAGTTAAAATGCTACCAGCGCCGCTGATCCAAAAAAATAGAGGGG
This sequence comes from Waddliaceae bacterium, assembly GCA_040880105.1. Classification (GTDB taxonomy): domain Bacteria; phylum Chlamydiota; class Chlamydiia; order Chlamydiales; family SLOH01; genus SLOH01. The sequence goes on from JBBDJA010000010.1 coordinate 61,609, forward strand.
TAAGCAGACTCGTTTGGTTTTTCTCCGCTTGCCACCATTGCACCCAGAAACGAGATGCAAAAAGAGTCATTCCAATGACCCCAAGCATGTGCCAAGGCCATCCGACTGCTCTGCTTGGTTGATGCCAAAGTGATGAGGGGATACGAAACCATTCAGTAGACGTCATCCAATAGATTCCCGTACAACATGATAACGTTAAAAAAAGAAGGAAGATTGTCTGTTTAGCAGAGTATCGTTTGTCGCTCATCAAGTTAAGGTTGCGCCAAGAGATAAACGCGCCGCCGACCTGGGTTAAAAAAAGGTGAAACTGTAGTTGAATAAAGGCATGAATCATCAAAGAGAGGTTCCCTAAAATTGATAACTGCCAAAATCCTTTTGTGACATATGATTTTCCATTTGCCTCACTGAGGATCCATTGGTAAATCACGCGGCCGCCAAAGAGGATTTGCGCGCAAAGACCCAAAGGGTAGAGGACAACTCGAAGAGAATCATCCATTTTTGATCCGATAGTTAATCACGCGTTTGCGCATCCATCGAACGGCTAAAAGATCGGCGATTGTATTGAATGAACGGTTGAAGAAGTTGTACTTGGTTTGACCTTCTGTGCGCGGTCTGTGATTAACATCGACTTCTTTAATTGAAAATCCCTCAATAGAAAATAGCGCAGGTAGGAAACGGTGCATGCCGTTATACATTTTTATCTTTTGTAAACAGCTCTTCTTGTAAATCTTTAGTGAACATCCCGTGTCCTTTACCGGATCTTCTAAAAGGTAGTTGCGAAGGGCGTTTGCAAGTTTTGAAGTGAGGCGTTTGACAAGAGTGTCTTTCCGTTTTTTTCGACGACCGCATACAAGATCATATCCCTTACCCTCATCAATTAACATCGGAATGTCCCGAGGATCGTTTTGGCGATCTCCATCTAGTGTGATGACATACTCTCCCTTTGCAGCCTCAAAACCTGCAGCAAACGCGCTTGACTGTCCGTAATTTTTGTTAAAGGCGATCACTTTTAAAAATGGTTTGTTCTTGGATAAATCTTTAAGAATAGGAAGGGTTTGATCCGTCGACCCATCATCAATACATATGAGTTCCCATGGCTTTTGAAGGCCGTTCATCACTTCTTCGACCTCTTGAATTAGCAAAGAAATGTTTCCCTCTTCATTTTTCAGGGGTATGACAATTGAATACAGAAGGCTCACCCTTCCCTCCACGGATTATAAGTAGAAAAGATCATAGCGGATAGGAAGATAAAAATTCAATGTGAGAGAGCGTTAAAATTTAATCGATTAGTTTGTTTTTAAGCCAAGATGCGCCGTCGGAGAAAATTTTATCTGGAGTCCCATGCCCCTTAAAACCGATTGAGGGGTACATCACAAGTTCAATTTTTGGAGAGCGAATGCCGGAGTTAGCAGCGGCATTGATAACAGACAGTAAGCTTTCAATGCAGTGTTCTGTCCCTACACGTTCGTCTCGGTTCCCAATATAGTATTTGATTTGTTTTGAGATCAGCTGGTCCTTCATAGCAACAACAGAAAATGGATCTTCTTTCAGAAAGTCAAAAGTTTGCAAAACTGTAAGATCTGTTACAGGGGCAAATCCAAGAATAAATGAGACCCTTGGTTCTTTAGCGGCAAGAGCTGAGGCGATATATCCTCCTCTTGATATCCCGGCAGTTGCCAGGCGCGCCGGATCTGTGTACCCTTGCTTGATAACAAAATCAATCGCTTCGAGACATTGCTCAATGAACGGTGAAATAAAGTTGCGCCCCTCTGATAGAGCCTCTGCCCATTTCTTCATTGATTTTGTGTGTGGAAGGTCATTTGTGTGATAAGGCAAAGTCAGAGAAAAAACGCGGCAATTATGGGAGGAAAGAAGTTTTGGAACTTTTGAGAATGGAAGTAGATTTAAACTCTCCTCTCCTGTGAGAGCAAAATAAAAAAGTGTGGGGAGCGATCCTTGCGAAAGAGACGGGCCTAGGTGATAAAGGGTGGTTCCCGCCTCTGTTTTTAGAATATCAATTTCGCTATTTGTCATGCTTTAGGTTTAGGCGGCGGATGTTTCTTCCTTTTATGGATTTGTGTATTCTTATGATGAAAATTTTTCCAGGAATCGTAGTCGTCTTGTAGTTCTCGGTTAGCTAATGCTCGGACTTTTAAAAATTGCAGAGCATCGACAAACTCGCGATTGGTTAACATTTTTTTGCGCATATTGCGTTTTTTTGAAATAGGAGTCAACTTATATTGCGTGGATAGAATATAGCTGACTTGAGCTGCCATACGTCTTGGAAAATGAGAGAAGGTGCTGCTCACAACATCGCGAATTAGTGAGGAGATTTCAAGAATCACATCCCCAAGCGTCGGATGCTCTATCTTTTCCAGTTGTAATTCAAGCATCGGAAAAAGTAGGCAGGACATACATACAGAGCGAGGCGGTGCTATGTTTTTTAGCAAATCAACCCCTTTGAGTAACTTAAAGACGTAATCTGATTGTGCTGTTGTTAAAAAATGATCCAGAGTCGGGAACACAATCTTTAAAATTCCGGATTTGTGCAGCAAATAGAAAAACGGCGCTGCGTAACCGGACTCTAACATACGTAGCAGCTCTTCAAGCACTCTTGCAGGAGAGCTGTGGGCGATATGCTCTTTACATTTCAATAACGCTTGCTTGGTTTGCTCATCTACATGGAAGCCAAACCTCGCCCGAAATTTGAGCAATCGGATCATTCTGACCGGGTCTTGTTTAAAGCGAATGAGAGGGTCTCCAATAGAGCGGAGTGTATTCTTATGGATGTCTTCCCAACCGTCGACATAGTCGATGATTTCTCTTGTCAATGGGTTGAAGTAAAGACCGTTAATTGTAAAATCTCGGCGCAGCACATCCTCTTCTTCAGAACCCCATTGATTATCCCGGATAATCAAATCGCTTTCATTATCGCCTGAGCGAAACGTTGCAACTTCAATAATTTTATTTCCAAATCTAATGTGAGCAAGTCGGAACCGTCTGCCGATTAGGATGCATTTACGTCGAAATACAGCCTTGATTTCCTCCGGTTTCGCCGTTGTGGAGACATCGAAATCTTTCGGTTTCCGATGTGTGAGCAGATCGCGTACAGAACCTCCGACAAGATAGGCTTTGTAGCCTGCCTCTACGAGTTTCTGGACGACGTATAATGCTTCGTTGTCAATTTGTACCGGATCGATATCGTGATCTGTTGCGTAATATATTTTTGGGCGCACAACTTCTAAGCTCTTGATTGTAGATAAAGGAAGATTATATTAGACTTCCAAACTTGAAGTCAATCAATCTTGGTTTAGAATGAGCAGTAAAGAGCATTATAAAATTTTTGGAACGGATGGAGTAAGGGGAAGAGCGAACCATTTTCCCATGACAGTTGAGGTTGCACTCGCCCTTGGAAGGTCTGCCGGTAAGATGTTTAGGCGCCATAAAGGACGTCATCGTGTCGTTATCGGAAAAGATACACGACGCTCTTGCTACATGTTTGAAAATGCGCTGATTGCCGGGCTTTGTTCGATGGGTGTTGATACCCTAATGGTAGGTCCTCTTCCGACTCCGGGCGTTGCATTTTTGACCCGCGCATATCGTGCAGATGCCGGAATCGTGATTTCTGCCTCGCATAACCCATACTATGATAACGGAATTAAATTCTTCTCTCCCGATGGGTTTAAGTTATCTAATGAATGGGAAGAAGAGATGGAACGGAACTTAGAGTTGTGTGACTTTAGCGATGATCTTCCTGGTGACGCCGAGATTGGAAGGAACACAAAAGTCCATGATGCTCAAGGGCGATATATCGAACTGGCAAAGGCAGTGTATCCTCGGGGATTGACACTAGACGGATTTAAAATTGCACTTGATTGTGCAAATGGTTCTGCTTACACCGTGGCTCCTTTAATTTTCACAGAGCTTGGAGGCGATGTAATTACTTATGGTGTTCAACCTAACGGATTAAATATCAACGACAATTGTGGGGCTCTTCATCCTGAAAATGTCAGAAATGCCGTATTGAAGCATCAAGCAGATATTGGAATCGCATTAGATGGTGACGGGGATCGGCTGATTCTTGTGGATGAACTTGGAAATATTATTGACGGGGATCAAATTCTTGCGATTTGTGCAATGAATATGATGGAAAGAAAGATGTTGCGTGGCAACCGATTAGTCCTTACTTCCATGAGTAATTTAGGAATAGTTAAACATCTCAATGAAATAGGCATTCAAACGATTTTTTCTGATGTAGGTGATCGACATGTCATCGAAAAGATGATCGAGGAAGACGCAAATCTAGGTGGCGAACAAAGTGGTCATTTGATTTTTCTTGATCATAATACCACCGGAGACGGCCTTGTTTCCGCTCTTCAAGTTTTATCCATTCTGAAAGAGAGAGGAACGACGTTATCAGAGCTAGCGGGTCAGTTCTTAAAATATCCTCAGATCTGTCTAAATGTTAAAGTAAGCCAGAAACCTCCTTTAGAAAGCTTGCCGAATACACAAAATGCAATAGATAAGGCCACCAAAAAACTAGGGGAGGAAGGACGTGTATTTGTGCGCTATTCCGGAACAGAAGATCTTCTTCGAGTAATGGTTGAGGCAAAAGAGGGAGAAGTGGTTGAAGAATTAGCCACAAGCATAGCCAATGCTGCAAAAGAAGAGATAGGAGAGAGATAATTATGTGCGGGATTTTTGGTTACGTCAATACTTGCGATCCCATTCAAAAAGTCATTAAGGGATTAAAACATCTTGAGTACAGAGGTTACGACTCTTCGGGGATTGCAGGCCTGTTTAATGGCAAGTTGGAATGTGTCAAAGCAGTTGGAAAAGTCGAAGAGCTTGAAAAGGCAATTGAAGAGAGGCAATTGAAACTCGATATTGCAATCGGCCATACTAGATGGGCAACGCACGGAAAGCCTGCCAAAAAGAATGCACACCCGCATCTTGATGAAAGTAGAAGTTTAGCAGTTGTGCATAATGGGATTATTGAGAATCACCATGAATTGCGAGAAATGCTAGAAAAAGAAGGTGTAAAATTTCTATCCGAGACAGACACTGAGGTAATCGCCCACTTAATCAGCCATTTTTATAATGGCGACTTAATTGAAGCACTAAAAAAGGCTATTCCACTTCTGCACGGTTCGTTTGCAATCGGATGTATTCATAAAGACTATCCCGGAACATTAATAGGAATTGCAAAAGATTCTCCATTGGTTGTTGGAGTGGGAAAAGGCGAGTCTTTTCTTTCTTCAGATTCCCAAGCTTTTTCAGAGTATACAAAAGAGGTCTTTTATTTATCAGACGGCGAGATTGCAGTCATCCAAAAAGATAAAATTGAGATCTATTCATCCACACTTGAAATCATTAAAAAAGAGACAGAAATTCTTTCCGACAGTGTAAACATAATCACAAAAGAAGGTTATGCTCACTATACATTGAAAGAAATTTTTGATCAGCCTCAAGCTCTTAAGAACTGCCTACTCTCTCGCTTTTCAGAAGAGTGGGGAAGTGCGATTTTTGAAGAGCTTCCGTTCGATCCAAAAGAATTTCTCTCGATTAATAATATTTTGATCGTCGCTTGCGGCACATCTTCGCATGCGGGAATCCTTGGCCATTATCTTCTGGAGGGGTTAGCAAGAATACCCGCTCGCGTCGAGTTTTCATCAGAGTTACGCTATCAAAACCCGATAGTCCCTAAAGGGACTCTTGTGATTGCGATTAGCCAGTCAGGGGAAACTGCCGATACGATCGCAGCTGTTAGAGAAATGAAGTCAAAAGGGGCGATGATACTTGCGCTTTGCAATGTCTACTCTTCCACATTAACGCGCATTGCAGACGGAACGATTTTTTTACGCGCAGGTCCTGAGATCGGAGTGTGTTCAACAAAGGCTTTTGTCAACCAAGTCGCAGTGATTACTCTACTTTCTACCATGTTTGCAAGACTACATCATATGAGCAAAGAGAAGGGAAGGCGGATTTTTGAAGAGATCCAAAAGCTGCCTGAAATGATTCAGCAAGTCCTGGATCAATCAGAGCAGATCCAAAAGCTCGCAGAAAAATATAACGCATACAATAACTTTTTTTATATTGGGCGTCGATATATGTACCCGACTGCCTTAGAAGGGGCTCTCAAGCTTAAAGAGATTGCCTATGTGAATGCTAACGGGTATGCAGCAGGTGAGATGAAACACGGTCCGATTGCCTTAATTAACGAAGATTGTCCGACAATTGCCTTTTGTGCAGATGAAAGTACGTATGAAAAAATGGTTTCAAATATTTTAGAAATTAAATCAAGGAATGGAAAGGTAATTGCAATTGCTCCTTTTCATAGCCCGCGCATTGAATCTATTGCTGATGATGTCATTTATGTACCAAAAACGCTTGATGAACTATCGGCAATACCCTCCACTGTCGCAGCGCAACTTTTTGCCTATTATTTTGCACTAAAGCGTGGGACAGAAATTGACCAGCCTCGAAATTTAGCCAAATCCGTAACTGTCGAATGAGAAATACAAATTCATTAGTTGGCGGGATATTACTTGTAGCAGGAACCTCTATTGGCGCCGGAATGCTTGGTCTTCCTGTTTTAACAGCTCAAATCGGGTTTCTACCCACATGTCTTATTTATACAATCGCATGGGCCATTATGGCATCCACTGGACTGTTGCTTCTTGAAGTGACTCTTTGGTTCCAGGCACGCACGAATCTGGTTTCTATGGCTAAAGAGACACTTGGGTTTTGGGGTGCAGCCTTCGCATGGGTCATTTACTTATTTTTCTTCTACTTTTTGACTCTTGCCTATATCACAGGATGCGGAAAGTTTTTGACCTTTCTCTCGGATGGAGCGATCCCCGAGTGGTTATCTCCAGCTATTTTTGTGCTTCTTTTTTCCCCTTTTGTTATTTACGGGGCTCACTTGCTTAGTCAGGTGAATGCTGTGATGGTTGTTGGACTTATTGTGAGTTTTGTCTCATTTCTCGTGCTTGGGTTTTCTCACATACATCTCCCGATTTTAGAGACAGCCGATTGGTCTGCTGCGATATTTGCCCTTCCTATCTCCTTTGCAGCATTTGGGTTTCAAGGTGTGATACCAAGTCTTGGACATTATTTTAATTACAATAGGAAGAAAACCCAGACTGCAATCGTTTTAGGGTCGCTGATTCCACTTGTAATCTATACGATCTGGGAGGCCTTTATTTTGGGAATCGTCCCCTTAGATGGCCCCAACAGTTTAAGTGAAGCTCTCATTCAAGGAGAAGAGGTGGTTGCGCCCCTTGCTAAACAGCTTAAAAATTCAAAAGTTGCATATTTAGCGCAAGTTTTTGGCTTCTTTGCTCTTTCTACCTCCTTTTTTGGAGTGACTCTTGGATTAATGGACTTTCTCTCCGATGGGCTAAAAATTCCAAAAAGGGGTGCATATCGCCTTCTTCTTGGCGCCTTAGTTTTCTTTCCGCCTGTATTAGTCGCTATGATAGACCCAAGATTATTTTTGACCGCTCTCGGTGTGGCTGGGGGATTTGGAGGCGCTCTACTTTTAGGCCTGTTGCCGATTCTTATGTTCTTTTCAGGAAAATACTATCTAAAGCTTAAGACAAAACTTCCTGTAGGGAAATTAGGTCTATTTTTGATTACAGTGATTGTTTTTATGGTTGTCGTGATTGAAATTCTACATCTAGTATAAAAAATAGCCCACCCGTTACACACGCTCTTCAGACTTATAACGAACTTTAATCAACTTGATAAACAAATCTCATTTTAAGTTCTAAGTTTTTTCCCAAAGAGCGTGTGAAACGGGCAGGCTATCAATACTTCATACTATTATATATTAGAATCCAATACGGAACTGAACTCCCGAACCCCCACGTCTGTAATATCTACCATGACGAGGTCCATAGAAGTTATTATATCCGGGGCCCCAATAATCACCATATGTATAGGGGCGATAATAATAGCTGCGATTGTAAGGTCGATAGTAACCTCTTCTTACATAAGGACGCGATCCAAATCCACCGCGTACATACACACGCTGGCTTATTTCTGTATCGGCTGATCCCTTAAGTACTTCTGCTCCAGTGGCAGGAACTGCTACCATCATCCCTAACGCGATTAATAGTCCACTTACTTTTGCTAGGTACATATGCACCTCCATTTAATTTATTAAACGATAACGGAGGATTGCCCTCACTTGACCGCCTAAAAAGGCGAATAACAGATCATTTTCGTGATGTCTTTAAACCTAATCGGTTTAGCGTCACAAAACGTATCTGCATAAATCAAGATCATTGTGACAACCCTCCTAAACTCTCTTTACTTAACCTCCTTCTATACTTTTATTATCAAATAATAAATTTACAAAGTCAAATAAAAACTACAACATTTATTACATTTATTTAATTAACTCCCTTATTGTTAAAGGATTTAAATGTAGATTGATATATCTTTGTTTTATCAGACTTTGTGCGGTGAAATTTCAGGGTGCAACTGATAATTTAGCGGGGGAGGAGAGCGCCGAGCACTAACGCAAATGTATTGGAACGTGTACTTTTACGAGAGGTAAACATAACTGATTGATAATTAGTTAGGTGTGCCTAGGGTCGATCACCGTTAAGACGTTTAGGATTTAAAGAGCAGACTTTTTGGTAGTTTTTTACGCTTAAAATTCAATCTACAAAAAGTTCTTACTTGCATAAAATCCATGTCATTGCTACTATTTTTTTATCAATTGACCATTGGGGTGTCGCCAAGCGGTAAGGCAGCGGTTTTTGGTACCGCCATGCGGAGGTTCGAATCCTTCCACCCCAAATTGACCAAGGGATAAATGCATGCCCAAAGCGGGAAATAATTTCCTACTATTCTCAGGTTCTTCACATCGAGAATTAGCGATAGAAGTAGCTGAGAATTTAGGCGTGGCTCTTGGAAAGGTTGCATTTGAACGGTTTCCGGATGGGGAGATTGCTCTTCAAATCCAGGAAAATGTCCGCGGTCGGGATGTATTTGTAATGCAAAGCATTGCTCTTGACCCTAACAACTTCTTAATGGAGCTGTTAATCATGGTCGATTCGTTCAAACGAGCATCCGCAAAAAGTATTACTGCTGTGATTCCCTATTTTGGGTATAGCCGGCAGGATCGAAAGGACAAACCTCGAGTCCCAATTACAGCAAAATTAGTCGCTAATTTGCTTGAAACAGCGGGAGTTACTCGAGTTGTCACAATGGATTTGCACACTGAGCAACTCCAAGGCTTTTTTGATATCCCTGTGGAAAATTTGTATGCTAGACCCGCTTTGGTTGAAGCATTTCAACAAATTGTCCCGGGAAAATGTGTAGTAGTGGCCCCCGATATTGGGAGCGTCAAATTGGCACGTACATTTGCAAGTCAACTTAATGTGGATTTTGCAGTTGTAGACAAGCATCGTAAAGATGCAAGTCACGTGGAGGTTGTCGCTTTAATCGGGGATGTGGAAGAAAAGGATGTACTTCTCGCTGATGACATGTGTTCTACATCAGGAACATTAGTGTCTGCAGCAAAAATTTGCCAAGAGAAGGGCGCAAGTAGGATCTTTGCTGCTGTCTCGCATGGAGTTCTTGTAGGAGAATCCATGAAGAGATTAGAAGCAAGTCCGATTGAAACGTTGTTAATTAGTAACAGCATCCCGTTCTCGGATCGATTATCCGGGACGACCAAAATCCAAATTGTTTCAATTGCCCCTCTTATTAGTAAAGCGATAAATTGTATTTTATCGCGAGAATCCATCTCTTCATTCTACCGTATCGACAGCTCCGGAAAAGAGCCAACGATTAGTCATTAAAAAATTTAGTCCTGATACTCGAGTTTAATCTGTAAATCATAATTTACCTATTAATCCGGTGTTTAAGACAAGTAGCCTTTTTATAGTTAAAATGTATCCATCTTATTGGAGGAGTAAATGTTTAAATTACAAACGAAAGCGCGCAAGGCTGAAACAAAAGGCGAGACAAATCAACTTCGCAGAGAAGGCTGTATTCCTGCAGTGATTTATGCGCACGGAACAAGCGGCAAGTCTGTATCGATATCCGGTGTGGAATTTGATGCTTGCATGCGAAATGTTCGAAAAGGGCATTTGTCAACAACAAGGTTTAACCTTGTGGATGAGAACGGTGAAAAAGCGGAAGCGGTTATTAAAGAGATACAATATAACCCAACGAACTATCAACCGATTCATATTGACTTTGAAGAACTCGTTCAGGACGTTCCTGTCAATATCAAAGTTCCGATTGAGTGCGTAGGTGTCGCCGATTGTGTCGGAATTAAATTGGGCGGAGTATTACGACAAGTGATTCGTAGCTTAAAAGTGAGATGCCTTCCAAAAGACATCCCTTCAGAGTTTAAAATTGATGTACGCAAGCTGCAAATCAAAGAGAAGAGACGTTTAAGTGACCTTAAGATTCCTGAAACAGTAAGGCCGCTTGCAAAACTTCAAGAAGTTGCCGTGGTGATTGCGAAAAGATAATGCAACAAGTCGTTTTTGCAGGCCTAGGGAATCCGGGCAAAGAATATGAAAGAACGCGCCACAATCTAGGATATCTTGTCGTTCAAGAGTTTGCCAAACGGCATGGCTTGAACTTCAAGGAAGACAAACGATGCAGCGCGTACTTTTCAAAGGGTAATGTAGAGGGTGTGATTGTACATCTCTTACTTCCCGCGACTTATATGAATAATAGCGGTATTGCCTTAAGAAAATACTGTGATTATTTAAAACTTAAGCCTTCTGACTTTGTTGTCGTAGTCGATGATATTGCGCTTCCCTTTGCGACAATGCGTCTAAGACAGAGAGGGACTCACGGAGGGCATAACGGGTTAAGGAGTATTCAGCTCCATTTTGGCACCCAGGAATATGCAAGATTGCGTATGGGAGTGGGTCGAGGACGGCAAGAGAAACCGTTGGCCAAACATGTGTTGGATCGGTTTACTAAAGATGAGGCAGATATATTAGATGAGTTTGTGCAAAAAGGGACAGATGTTTTGCAAACTCTTTTGAAAGAGCCCATCGAACAAGTGATGAACAAAATAAATTTAAAGGTACAAAATGACAGAGAAGAAGAATCTGTATGAGGGAATGTTTATCATATCCCCCACGCTGAGCGAGGAGGCGACTAAGTCGGCTTTTGATCGCATTCAAACAGCGATTACAGAACAGAAAGGAGAAATTAATAAACTACATGACATGAGAAAACGTAAGCTCGCTTATGAAATTCATGGCCATAAAGAAGGGCATTACTTTCTACTTTATTTCACAGCTCCAACACAAGCAATTGCAAAATTGTGGAAAGAGTTCAATTTACATGAAGATTTGCTCCGATTTGTTACGCTTCAAGCGGATGAAGTGAGAGAAAATCTTGAATATAAACCTTTAGGCGAAGTGTAGGAGGAAAACATGTCGAGTCGTACGTACCGTCCAGGAGTCTCTGAGCGCAGACGCAAGAAAAAACAGTGTCCATTCACTGCTGCAGGCATCAAAGAGATCGATTATAAGGATGTAGAAACATTAGAACAGTTTATTACAGAACGGGGTAAAATTCTTCCTAGAAGAATTTCAGGAGTCTCCGCATATCACCAGAAAAAATTATCAAATGCGATCAAGCGTGCAAGATATATGGCATTGCTTCCTTTCGTCGCAGGAGCGTAGGAGAGAAGATAATGGCACATAAAATTTTATTACTTGAAGATGTTCGTAAATTGGGAAGAAAAGGAGATGTAGTCTCTGTACGCCCTGGATTTGCGAGAAACTATTTGATTCCAAACGGTGTCGCTTTGCGCGCCGACAAACACACTCTTCGTTTAAAAGAGCGATTGGAAGAAGAAAGAAAGCAAAAAGCTGTAGAAGATCGTACAGAAGCTGAGGGATTTGCTTCTAAAATTGATGGCACTGTTGTTTCAGTCACAGTTAAAGTTGACCCTGCAGGCCATATGTATGGCTCTGTTTCAGCAACTGACGCTGCGAATCTCTTGTCAAAAGAGACAGGTCTTGAAATTGATAAATCTTCAATTGATTTGAAGCATCCGATCAAAAAGCTTGGCGATCACTCTCTTTCAGTTCTTCTTAAAGAAGATGTTAAAGCATCATTTACTGTTAAAGTGGTAGCTGAAGGCGCAAGTGAGATTGAAGAGGTGGAAGCTGAGTAAGAAGTCTGTTTCTTATTTTTCTCCCGCAAAAATCAATCTATTTCTCAAAGTCGTCGGGAGATTTCCCGACGGCTATCATGAGATTGAAACTTTAATGCAGACAATCTCCCTTTTTGATGAAATTACATTTAGTATTTCAAAGAGTGACACTCTTCGTTGCGACTGCTCTCAAATTCCCACAAATCGCTCGAATCTGATATGGAAAGCTGTTGATGCTTTTAGAGAAGAGACTAAGGTTCATACACCACTTGATATCAATCTTAAAAAGCGTATCCCTCACGAAGCTGGGCTTGGAGGGGGGAGTGGAAATGCAGCCACTACCTTATGGGCTCTTAATCAACTATTTAATACGGATCTCTCAGTAGAGTCGCTGAAATTAATAGGAGCGAAGATCGGATCCGATGTTCCTTTCTTCTTTTCATCCGGCCGCGCCTATTGTAAAGGGCGAGGAGATCAGTTTGTGGATGTCCCCCTTTTTTCTAAAGACGAATTTTGGGTCGTCAAGCCGCCAATCTCAATTTCCACTCAGTCTATCTATAATCAATTCAATATCCAAAATGACTTCTCCAAAGAGTGTACAGATGATGTCTTGGGTAGATTACAGGCTGGAAGTCATTGCTACTTTAATGATCTGGAAAAACCGGCGTTCCGCTTGCATCCAGCTCTTATGGAATTAAAAACTGAATTCTCGCGGGATTCTTTATCTGATACATGTATGACAGGATCGGGATCGGCATTTTTTACTCATATTGAGCCGGAAATAACCGAGAGTCATCTAAAGTTTAAAGTGCAGTCAATTGTCCGAAATCAGTACCATTGGTATGTGTAAAGTTGAACGTCCTAACCTGTCAAAATACCGGCCGAACGCAGCTCCATTCCAAATAGTCTACTGATTAGCTCTTGTTGTCTATAATTTAGTACATGTGGATAACCCGTATGTATCCGTTCCCATGTGTTGATTACCTTTCTCAAGGCATCTTGTCTCACAATATAACTGTTTGCTTGAAGTTTCTCTTTCAAAGCCACATATTCAATGATCATTTCACTATAGTTTCGTCGCGATTTCGGATGGATCTCTTTTGGCTTATTGGCCAGGTCTCCGGTCATTTGATTGTAAAGGGTAGAAAACCATGCAGAGTGCCCTGACATTTTCTGAAGGTTGAAATGTTCATCAAAACTATCGGGAATATTCCAGTGGGTGTTTTGCGGGAAAATACCTTTTGCAACACCTTTCTCAATAATGGATTTTGTGCCTAGAGCATTGATATATTCTATTCTTTCCATTGTCTCTATGTACTCAAGTCTAGAAAGCAAACCGGCCTGCGCAAGTTTGGATACTTCGCTCATTTGATTGGTTGTCTTCGCGTTATGCAGCTCAAAGACGATCGAAATGATGTTATCGCTTAAGGAGTTATGTGCATTTTTGTTGAGTTGAATTGTTTTTAGGTCAGGGTTCCAAAGTGCTTGAAATTTCGTATGCTGTGGCTTTATCTCTACGCGTATTGTCCCGATTCGCTCTTCGACTTCAGAAAGAATTTCATTGACCTCGTCCATTTGGTTGACCAAATGGATCGCTGTTTTGAGTTGCGGGGAATAGTTGGTAAATTCTGCAGAAATTAAAAAAGGGATAGTTACTAAAGAAACTATAAAAAAGTTTAGTATATTCATGTTTTTTGTTATTTTAAATTTTAAAAAGTAAATTATATAAGATTTAGTAATAAAAATCAATTGTTTGAAGTTATTTAAAATACCTAAAGCTCTCTCTTACAGAAAAGAGGTTCTCGTGTTATGATGATCCACTCTGAACCAGGGGATAAAGGAATGAAGAGAATAGTTGTGACCGGGGGCGCGGGATTTATAGGATCCGGAGTTGTCAAACATCTCAATAATCTAGGATATTCAAACCTGATCATTGTTGATGATTTAGGAAATGGTCAAAAGTGGAAGAATTTAGTAGGTAAATCTTTTGAGACGATTGTCCCAATTCATTCATTTTTTGATTGGGTGAAGGGTAGAGAAAGCGAGATTGATGCCTATATCCATTTAGGTGCTTGCTCATCAACTACTGAAACTGACGCCGACTTTCTCCTCGAAAATAATTACCGCTACAGCGTGCGACTTGCAGAGATTGCATTACAGAATGACTCTAGATTTATTTACGCCTCCTCAGCTGCAACATACGGCGATGGATCAAGAGGGTTTTCTGATGACCATGACGGGTTAGAGCTGTTAAAACCTTTAAACATGTACGGATATTCTAAGCAACTATTCGATTTATGGTTAAAACGGCAAGGCGCTCTAAACGATGTTGTGGGACTAAAGTATTTCAACGTATATGGACCCAATGAGTGGCATAAAGATGAGATGGCTTCTGCTGTTTTGAAAATGTATCCTAGTATTGCATTGGGAAAGCCTGTTTCTCTTTTTCAATCTAACGACAAGCAGTATGCAGATGGGGATCAATGCCGCGATTTTATTTATGTGAAAGATGCTGTTCGAATGACTTGTGAGTTCCTGCATAACACATGCGGCGGTATTTATAACATAGGAACCGGAAACCCGACCACTTGGAATCAATTAATGACAGCAATCTTTCAAGCAGCAGAAAAGCCCGCCCAAATTACATATATTCCAATGCCACAAAAGCTGTATAACCAGTATCAAAATTTCACATGCGCGACAGTAGATAAAACCAAAAAAGCGCTAGGAAATCAATCGGAGTGCCTTTCACTCACACGCGCAATTGAAGATTACGTTGTCAATCATCTGAAAGAGGATCTTACATGGTAAATTTTGAATCGAAACAAATTGCACTCATCGGCGATCTAATGCTAGATGCTTATACTTTTGGAAATGTCGAGCGTATCTCGCCCGAAGCACCGGTTCCTATCCTTCATGTCACAAGCGAATCTAATCAACCCGGAGGGGTTGGAAATGTGGCGCTAAACTTAGCAGCACTTGGGTCAAAAGTTCGATTGATGGGGCGCATCGGCCCGGACAGCAGTGGAGAGATTCTTATCAAGGAGCTTCAGGATTATAAGATCTGTTGTAAGTCTGTGATTTCGCAGAGCGATTTCTTAACTCCTCGTAAAAATCGACTGATCGCCGGTAACCAGCAAATGGCACGCGTGGATCACGAGGTGATTATGCCAATTAACCACGCATTAGAAAACGCTCTTATCCATTCTCTACCAAATTTTTTGTCAGGTGTCGGTGCAGTTGCCTTATCTGACTATGGAAAAGGAGTACTGACTCCCAATCTCATTCAGGCGGTAATACACGCATCCAAGGTCCCTGTGATTGTAGATCCAAAAGGGACTGATTTTTCAATCTACCGCGGCGCATGTGTCATTAAGCCCAACCTTAAAGAGGCGTATGGTGCGAGCGGACTTACGCATTCGCACTCATTAGAGCAGGTTGCGGAAAAACTGTTAACGATCACTCAATGCAAAGCACTTGTGATTACTCGATCGGAAAAGGGAATCTCTCTTTTTAGGCCGAATGCCGAAGCGAAGTTTTTTCCAGCTAAAAACAGAGAAGTTAAGGATGTAACCGGGGCCGGTGATACCGTACTTGCGACTATAAGTGTTGCTCTTGCCAATGGATTTTCTATAGAAGAGGCAATTGCTCTTGCAAATATTGCCGCTGGAATTGCTGTTGAAGGGTTAGGTTGCCAGCATGTAACTTTAGATCAAATGAACGCGGTTTATAGTTCGAAGTGATTTAAGATAGGAATTCCTATCTTATTCATAACAAAGTCAATTGCTTTCCAAGGACGCTGACGTTTTTTGGATAAATGACTTATAGAAAGCGCGTTGTATTCCATATGTTTTTCAGCTCGACGGAGACGTTTAAAGGATCCGGCGCCCGCGCTCATGTGAAGAAGACACGCTCTCTCTTCAGCTTCTAACATTAGTGCGATAGAAATGAGTCTGTAAAGCCCAAGTTCTTTCGGTTTAGTGGTGTCATATCCAAAAAACGGA
Source organism: Waddliaceae bacterium (assembly GCA_040880105.1). Classification (GTDB taxonomy): domain Bacteria; phylum Chlamydiota; class Chlamydiia; order Chlamydiales; family SLOH01; genus SLOH01. The sequence continues at coordinate 77,764 of JBBDJA010000010.1, forward strand.
GAGGTCATGACTCCGTTTTGACAAAAAAATCCACAAACAGCATCGATTTCACCCTCTTTTTCAAAAGCAATAAATTCAAGCAAAGAGGTTTGAAGTGCCATTTCAATAAACTTTGCATTGAACTGCGGGTTGATTTTGGCGTACTTCTCAATATTTAGCATTCGATATAACTCGGCAATTCGAGGAGCATCCTCTTTCTTTAATGCCACGCGTCGATAGGATGTCTGTTTGAGTAGTTTCTGATCGCTCTGCACCATTCTTGACTTGAACGCACGCGGTAGCTTCGGGTTGAATATATAGACCGGTCTTGAGGGGATGAGCCTTAAGGGGAGTGGCTCAAAAAAAGATGGCGTCGTCACTTGATTGATAGATTTAAAGACAATCGCATGATCAGGGTACTCCTTTTGTAGCGAGGAGATAAGTGTAAGGACTTGCTCTCTTGAGATATCAGGGTAGAGATTTGTTGAAAATAGCCAGTTATTGACCATGACGACTTTATTGATCTCATTGCGTTTGAGAAACTTTCCAGCTCCTTTCAGGATGATCGCTAAAGGACTTTTAAGCCAAGGAGGAGCTAAATGAGAAAGTTCTTCAATTCCGTATTCAATGTATTGGCCATAAGGTGAGCAAACGTAGGAGTTGTTAAACTCCGCCTTGTTGTTTGTTAGAGGCAAAGATAGGTTATCAACCTTAAGTACGCTCATATTCGTTATGATATTATCAAAAAAAGCGCTAGGCCCTTCTTTGATGTAAGCTGCAAAATTCATTAGCTCCTGCCTGCTTGAAATATTAAAAGTGATAATTAAACATTACGCGACCGCCCCAGATTCGGTACTGTTCTTCCTTGAAATCATGTGGTGAATTTTCCCACGCTCCATAGTCGCGAAATCGGTAGAAGGGAACGAGTTCAATCGAGTACTGTTTGTTATTAACGCAGCGAGAAAAGGTTAAAGGAAAATCGACTTCATAATTGACTTTATCACCAATCCGCTTACGTCGAACTTCTCCTCCTCTAATTAAAAAGCGCTCCGCCTCTTCAACAAATTTTGTTTTAAAGCAAACAGCTACATCCAAGTCATTATGAATGGCAAGTTTCAGTTCAGCTGCTGCAAGGTAATAATGGAAACGTGTATTTGTTTTACAGTGAACGGGCTCTTTGATGATATTTTCTCCCCAAAAGTTACCATATCCTGCAAAAGGCGTAAAAGAAACCCCGTATGTGCATATCGGTTGATAGAATGTAAATCCAAGGTAACCTTCCACTTCCGCATCAGATTTCCAAGAAGCCCGTTTTGTCCCGGTTGTATCGTTGCCCTCAATGTTTCCGTAGGCATAATACCCTTCGACACCCCACATTATGCCCCATGGCACTTGTCTAATATAATGTCCATGCACACCATACAGCCAACCGTCCTGCTTACTTCCTTCTGTAATCCGGCGACTTGTGTAAAAAAATTCAGGCCCAACACCGAGTCGATGACCTTGGAAGAGTGAGCATAAATCGAAGGAGAAAAGTGAAAAGGGAGCTAAGAGAGCAATGAGTAAGTACTGTTTCATTTCTAATGTTTCCGTAAAGGGCTCTTGTCTTTAATCTATGGTTTATATTTTGTATTGGCATTATGGCGCAATAAAAACATGACCATATGAGTGTATAGTAACCCCTGATTAACTCAGATTGTTAAATTGAGCACATCTTTCAAGGGAATTTAAGAAAAACGCACTTGATTAACCATCAAGTGGTTAATTTCGATTGCGTTTTCGGATTTTAGAAAAAATTCATACAAAATTTAATCGACCCGAGTTAATCAGAGGCTCCTATAGAAAAAAACCATTTGATTGAGATGAAAAAAGTTGAGTTTCTTATGAAAAAACTTTATAAATCCATTTTAGATATATTTGAGGAGTAAAGATGTTTCGTATAATCATGGGCGCAATTTTGTTATTCGGTTCTGTGCAAGCAAAGGTGTCACACATGAATGTAGACATCAAACAGGAAGTGTTACGAGATTACTATGCCGGGTACACGCAAGAAGACAAGAATAACTGGAAATTTATTCTAACTAACCTTTCCAATAAACCGCTTACAAAGCTGCTTGCGTTGCGTCCCAAACTTAAATTGGCAGGAGACAAGATTGCTCATGTGCATCCTCTTCAATTGCTTTGCTGCGCATTTAGCGATGATTCTCTAAAGGTTGCTTTGCGCAATTTACAAGCAAGAGGCGGCTATGTATGGGGTGAATTTATCAGCGACATGGGAAAATCCTTTGGTGAAGAGATGAACCTAAGCAATATGCGCGATGAGTATATCCATGATTTTAGTTTAAATGTAAAAATCGACATCGATTTGATCTATGGTTCCATTCAACAACGCAAATGGGAACATTTCATCAATCTATTGATTAATAACATACCGAGAGACAACCCGTCAGATCCTTGGGACGATTGATTTCAAAGTGAATTGACTTGATGCATTAGAGGTTTATATTAAAAATCATAAACGAATTTTACTTACGGCAGGACGACTTCCAATTACATTGGAATTAGCAAGGCAGCTAGCAAAGGCTGGGCATACTGTATTTGTGACAGACTGTCTTCCTATGTATGTCTCTAAGTTTTCAAATGCTGTTAAAAAGAGCTTCACTGTTTCAGACCCACGCAAATTGCCGGACAAATACATACAGGAACACTTGGAGTTAGTTCGAAAATACGACATCGATTTCTTGCTCCCGATTTGGGAAGATGTCTTATATTTTTCTCAGGTCAAAGAGCAGTTTTTACCTCGATGCGAAGTTTTTTGCGATAACTTTCAAACGCTCTACAAGCTCCATCATAAGTGGCATTTTATGCAAATGCTTGAAAAATGGGGGATACCCACTCCTCCATCTTTTCTTGTTCGAAATCCAGAAGAGGTAAAAAATGTGGATATCGATAAACCATTTGCCTTGAAACCGTGTCTTTCCCGAGCGTCTCAAAATGTCTATAAAATCGATGATAAAAATGAACCGATAGACATCTCTGTTAACTGCGGCGATTGGATTGCCCAAGAATGGCTTCGCGGAGATAAATACTGTACCTTGAGCGTTTGTCATGAAGGGAACCTTTCTGCTCACTCCGTTTATCCGGTGACATTTTCTATCGATAAGAGCTCGTGTTTAAGTTTTGTCTCAGTAGAACATAAGAAAATTTATGAATGGGTCAAGGACTTCGTTAAAAAGGCAAATTTTACAGGCTTAATCGCATTTGACTTCATCGAACTAGAAGATGGTCGTCTATATCCGATCGAATGTAATCCTCGAGGAACGAGTGGGCTGCATCTATTCGCCTCTACTCCAGAATTCCCGAGCGCCCTTTTTAAAAGTCCCTCTAATTGCCTCTTTCCTAAGGAACAGAAAAAGCGACAAATTGCTGTTGGCATGCTGATGTATGGCTGGAGAGTGAAAGGTCAACATTTTTTAAAAGAATTTTTAAGCTCCAAAGATGTCTTATTTTCCGTTAAGGACCCTCTTCCATCTCTTTTAGAGCCGTTTCTTTTGCTGCAAGTTCTTTTGCTTGCTCTTCGGCAGAAAAAGAACTTACCCGCCTTCTACACTCACGACTTAGATTGGGAGCCGGGAATAAGCGACGCAACTGATGTTCCTGTTGAAAATCCACTTGTAGACCAACCAAAGAGCTTTGTATGACAACACAGTCTCCTTTTGAATGGCAAAGACATCCGAAGGCTGAACAATTAATTATGAACGCGCTTGAATCTGCTTGCGAGCAAAATTCAATGATTGAGAGCTTAAGGGAAGATCTTCTCAATTTTACAAGTACGAGATTATTTGATTGGGCCGATCATATTACACTTGGTTATTCTCCCCAATTGGAACAAGATTTAATCGAATTTGGATTTGAAGCGGTGCATGCGTCTGCTGATTATCGTGTGTTTGCCCATCCGGGAGCGCAGCTTCCCCGGGTCGTTGTGTATGATCATGATGAACCTGTGAGAGGAGTGGCGATTACTGTAGACAGTATTGCGGATTTCTTGATGGTCCGCGGGATCCATGCCATTATTGAAGGAATCCCATATAGCGGCTATCGACGCTCGAGGGTTTCAGATGAAAATGGTGTTGAACTTTTAATTGTTGAGCGGCGCGGCACTCAGACGCTCGAACCTACCTACCCGGACTCCGATTATGTTGAAAAGTATCTGGATGCGCTTGAAAAATGGCAAACGCGTCCAAGATCACTTGACGATGAAGATCTTGCAATGGAGCAAACCTTAACAATTGCAGAGGATCTTGTTAGAACACTTGGCAAAGACTTGGCGGCATGGGTAGTAATGGAGGGAGAGCGTAAATATTGGCAATCAAGGAATTTTGCAGCTCAGCTCCAAAAGAATCGCCAAGATAAGCTCGGAATGGGATGGGCCAACCACGATCATCATACTTTTCGCTCGTCCAGACGACAATTCACTCACCTCATTCGACTTCTTGAAATGCTCGGTTTTCACTGCCGAGAGAGATACTACGCCGGACAACAAGGGGGATGGGGAGCGCAAATAATGGAAAACTCCCGATGCGGGCTTGTATGTTTTTGTGACCTGGATCTCTCTCCCGAAGAGGTTGAGATTGATTTTGCTCATCACCCACTTCCTGAGCTTTCAAAACTAGCAACGGTGGGTCTGTGGTGTGAATTACATGGAGACTCTATACTAAATGCCGGAATGCATCATCTAGAGGCGCAATTTATGTTTAGCGAACTTAAAGATGATTTAGATCATTTAGGGGTTGCTATGATGGAACCTTTCAGTGACTTCCCTTACCTTAAACAGGCATTTACGTCCGGAGAACTTTGGCAAGTCGCTCCGAGCCGAGTCAATCGTTTGCTCCAGCAAGGAAAAATTACGCATCAAGAAGCTGATAAGTTTATCTCTTACGGCGCTGTGGGCAGCCATTTGGAGAACCTACAAAGGCGCGAGGGATACAAGGGATTTAATCAGAAAAATGTCAGTTATATCATTAAAAAGACAGATCCAAGAACTTTAGAGTAGCTTACTTGAAAACCGCATGGACTCTCTAATAGTGACAGTTGCTATCTCAATCGACTACAAGAAACTTTAGAATAAGTCAGATTGCAAGGTTTAGCCGCATATTACTGAAATTTAAAAACTCACTCGTTCAATTTACAAGTGGTAACGCTCGATTACTTTTGCTAAAAATACGGGAAAAATTCACAAAAAAAAATTAGACAGACCCGCCATATTTAGAGTTTATTCAATTAATTCTTTCAAACTTTCAGCTGCAGAGCGTTCCTATCCCTTGATAAAAAATTAGTTCATTCGTTAATATTTGCCCATGTTTTATTCTTTTTTTTATCAAAAGCTCCTTTTTTCTCTTCTAAAAAGTTAGTTTCAATTTTATATCTGTGGAGTTTAAGAAATGTCTCAAGTAGAAACGCAAAAATGGAGAAGCTCGGCCGGGTATATATGGTCAATGCTGGGTTCGGCAATAGGATTTGCTAATCTCCTGGGTTTTGGATCTCAAAGCTACAAAAACGGTGGTGGGGCATTTTTAATACCCTTTTTTATCGCACTATTTATCCTTGGCATCCCCATGCTGATGCTCGAGGGAATTATCGGGCAAAAAAGAGAAGAACCGCTCGTTACAGCTTACGGTCGTGTCATGGGGAGACCTGCAAAAATCCTAGGCTGGCTTGCTGTCTTTGCAGTTATGACAATCGGCGCTTTCTATACTGTTTTGACCGGATGGTCCATTGCGTATACATATTTTGCAGCTACAGGTGGAATTGGAGCGGATACAGCCGCGTTCTTTTCGCAGGAATTTCTTAAAGTTACCCCTAGTTTATCTGAAATTGGGGGCATTTCATACCCTGTCATTATCTCTACTTTGTTTGTTGGGTGTTTAGGATGGTATGTCCTTTCGCGCAATATTCAATCGGGAATCGAGAAGTGGTGTAGCATTTTTCTTCCACTTTTAATCGGCTTAATTATTGTCTTTACTGCAGTTGTTTGTTTCCTCCCTGGCTCTTTTGACGGGTTTTACCATTACTTATATCCTGACTTCACAAGACTCTACGATTTGACAATATGGCGAGATGTCTTCGGACAGCTCTTTTTTAGCCTCTCTTTAGGTTTGGGAATTGTTGTGGGTTACTCGCGTCACACCGAAAAAAAGACAGACATCCGTCAAGCGATGCTGATTGTTGCGCTATCGGATTTTGCGATCTCATTTTTAAGCGGTCTTATGATCTTCGGCTGTCTTGGATTTATGTCTCAGCAGCAAGATGTTGCCTTCAATGAGGTGGTGACGTCTCATTCCACTTTTGAAATCGGCTATGTCATCTTCCCATTAATCTTAAATAGCTTTGGACCCATTTTTTCAAGAGTGATTGGTGTTTTGTTCTTTTTTTCCGTTTTCATTGCAGGTTTTACCGGCGTTTTTTCAATTATTGAAAGTATTGTCGGGAACTTAAGAGTAGAGTTCTCTCTTTCAAGAAAAATGGCAGCGACAGTTGCGATGATTGTTATTTTTATCCTCTCCATCCCGTTTTGCATGGGAAATGGCACCGCACTGATCGCAGCTCTTGAGCCTATGGTTTTGGGGAATAACATGCTAATCGGTGCCATTGCACAAATCATTGTCTTTATGTATGTAAGTTCCGAATTTCGAGACCATCCCATATGGATGAAAGGTGGTCGAAGAGTCCCGGCATTTTATGCATTGAAATACGTCTCACTTGCGATTTTAATTTTCAGCTTGCTCTTTTCTATACGCAGCGAGTATTTGAGTGGTTTTGGTCTTGCAGAAGCTATTCGCTTTGGTTGGCTTGCAATTGCACTCTGTTTAGCTGCAATTCTTTCATTGAAAAATCCAAGATAGGTTTCAATTTTCTGCGCATTGCTGTATAATTTCTTCAAAAAGGAGAGAAATATGGCAGTGCGTGATCGTATGTATGAATTGACAACACCTGAAGAGGTCGATGCATTTTTTAAAAAATATCCGACCTGTGTTTTTTTTAAAGCAGGCTCTTGCCATAAAACAACACATGGATTTGGTTTTGTTGAAAGCGCTTTAAAAGGAAGAAAGGATCTACACTTGGGCGTGGTTCGAGTCATTGAAAACAGACCTGCCTCTAACTATATTACTGAGATTACAGGTATTACCCATCAATCCCCGCAATTTATCCTCATGAAAGAGGGCGCGCCAGTTTTTGATCTCGATAACTGGGATATTACACTTGAAGCGCTTGGTCTTGGTCTAAATCAACATCACGGAGTCGTTGAACACGAAGAGGAGACAGCACATAAGGGCGATATTTCACCTTATGTCACTTTACTTGAAGAGTTTGTAGGTGGTCAAATATCGGAAAAAGAGTTTGAGCTGCGTTGGCTTGAAACATTTCGCGTTGATTCCAGCCTTCGCTCTGCAGAAGAATTTAACTTACTCAATCGCCTATATGGGGATGTGGATGAGATGATTGTTCATGCGTGTTCAACGGATCTTACAGTCGGAGATACATCGCTATTTGAAAGGGCAGAAGCTCTCCTTAACGAACTTCGCTCTAGACATTTGCCAGCTTAATCAATAGTTCGTACAATGCATTTAAAACCCCGATTTTCATCGGGGTCATTAAGAAAGGGTGCTTTGAAAAAATATCAACGAAATTACTTTTCCTTCGATCCAGAGGCTGTTCTTAACACGATCGGTCAAGATGCGCTTCTACAATCTCTTAGAAAGATGCTACTCATTCGGAATTTTGAAATTCGGGCTGAGGCAAGCTATCTTCAGGGTAAAATTGGCGGTTTTTTTCACTCTTACATCGGTCAAGAAGCGATCCAAACAGCTGCAGTTGATGTGATGGGTCAAGAGCAGTGGTGGGCCACTTCCTATCGTTGCCATGCGCTTGCGCTTCTTCTTGGAGTATCGCCTGAAAGTGCGATGGCTGAACTTTTTGGACGAAAAACCGGTAATGCAAAAGGACGCGGCGGTTCGATGCACTTTTATACCGACCGGATGTTGGGTGGGTTCGGAATTGTAACCGGACAAGTTCCAATGGCTACCGGAGCTGCGTTTTCTATCAAATATCAAGGAATTAATGATCAAGTTGCCGTTTGCTTTTTAGGAGATGGTGCAGTCGCTCAAGGAGCCTTCCATGAGTCTTTAAATTTAGCTTCTTTATGGGATCTCCCGATTATTTATGTGATTGAAAATAATCAATGGGGAATGGGCACAGGAGTTGAGCGTGCAGTTGCTGCCAAACACCTTGCGGAAGAAATAGCCCCGACCTATCGCATGAAGGGGTATTCTCTTGACGGGATGGATTACTTAAGCTGCTATTCCGGGTTTTCACATATTTACAAAGAGACACTTGAGACAAAGCGCCCGGTTTTGGTTGAAGCCGTATGTGAGAGATTTAAAGGGCACTCTATTTCAGATCCCGGATTGTATCGATCCAAAGAGGAGCTAAAAAAGGACATGCAGCACGACCCGCTTTTACAACTAAAGGATCATCTTGAAAAAAGGCAGTGGCTAACAGAAGAGCAGTACAAAGAGATCGATAAAGAAATTAAGGAAAAAATCGTATCAGCGATCAAATATGCCGATGATCAGCCGTGGCCGGACCCGGCCACTCTTGAAGAGGGAGTCTTTGCGCCATGAATACCCAGACTATAGAAATCCGAGAAGCCATTCGCCAAGCGATTGATGAGGAGATGGCGCGTGATGATAAAGTATTTGTCATGGGCGAAGAGGTCGGACAATACAATGGAGCCTATAAAATCACAAAAGGCTTACTCGACAAATGGGGCCCCGAACGTATCGTAGACACCCCAATTTCAGAGCTTGGGTTTGCCGGAGTCGGTATCGGAGCTGCCATGTGCGGCCTTAGGCCCATAGTTGAATTCATGAGTTTTAATTTCTCATTTGTTGCAGCCGATCAATTAATCTCAAATGCTCCCAAAATGTATTACATGTCCGGAGAGCGCTTTTCAGTCCCGATTGTATTTCGCGGCCCAAATGGCGCTGCGGCTCAAGTCTCTTGTCAACACTCGCACTGTGTGGAGGCAATTTACAGCAATATCCCAGGGTTAATTGTAATAGCTCCAAGTAATGCCTATGATTATAAAGGGCTGTTAAAATCAGCAATTCGGAATAACAACCCTGTGCTATTTCTTGAGTGCGAACTTGATTATGGCAAAAAAATGGAGATCCCGACAGATGAGTACTTAGTGCCAATCGGAAAGGCCAAGGTGGTTCAAGAGGGAAGTGACATTACGATTGTCTCCCATGGAAGCGTTGTAAAAGTCTGTTTAGATGCCGCAAAAGAACTTGCAAAAAGAGGGGTAAAGGCAGAAGTAATAGATCTTCGCACCATAAAGCCCTTAGATATTGCTACCGTGGCGCAGTCGATTCGGAAAACAAACCGCGCAGTCCTTGTTGAAGAGGGCCATATCTTTACAGGTATCAGCGCTGAGGTCGGTTTCCAAGTTATGGAGCACTGCTTTGACTTTCTCGATGCTCCATTGTATCGAGTATGTCAGCGTGAAACGCCGATGCCATATTCGGTACCCCTAGAACACGCCACGCTCCCAAATGTCAAGCGCATTCTTTCTCAAGCACTAAAATGCATGGGAATCCCTGAGTAGGGCGAATAAAATGCTTAAAAGTCTCATTTTTATCAGGGCTTCATTTCCTGATTTTATAAGAGTAAAAAAAAGTGGAAAATAACGCGAGCTGACGCTAAGATTGCCTTTCAAACAGGAGAGAACGTATGCCCTTTACAGTGACGATGCCAAAGCTTTCACCCACGATGGAAAAGGGTGTCATTGTAAAATGGCATAAAAAAGAAGGCGAGTATGTCGAGTCCGGCGATCTATTAATTGAGATTAGTACAGATAAAGCAACCGTTGAACATGAGGCGCTTGATCCCGGCTGGCTTAAGAAAATCGTTCGCAAAGAAGGCGATGAGGCAAACGTGAATGACCCGCTTGCTATCTTTACTGAAGAAAAAGATCAGTCCATTGAAAATTATGAGTATCAAAGCGTCCAGACAAAACAAGAGAAAGTAGAAGAAAAAGAGGCGAGTGAAGGGGAAGTACCTTCACCTAAAAAGCAAAAGGAAACCGTTGGCTTGCAGCAACCTGCTTTTGTTCCGGAAGCCCCGCTAGAAGAGTACCAATTTGCCTTCCCAAGAGAACAGATTCAAGATCGTATCAAAGCATCCCCGCTCGCACGTAAAATTGCAGAAGAAAAGGGACTTGACCTGACATCCGTAAAGGGGACCGGACCGGGAGGAAGAGTCGTTGAAAAAGATCTTTCGAAGGCACAAACGCTTGGCCCGGCGCAGTTTAATAGAAAAGAAATTCCAACAATTCCACCCGGCACCTTTAAAGAAGAACCTCTATCACAGATACGAAAAGTAGTAGCCGAGCGATTACAAAGCTCAAAGACCTTTATCCCACATTTTTACGTCCACCAGACAGTAGATGCAAGCGGCTTGGTTCAACTGTATCAACAGCTAAAAGAGCTTGGAATTAAGGTTACCTATAATGATCTTGTTGTCCGCGCGTGCGCGCTTGCTTTGCGCGAGTTTCCTGAAGTCAATTCCGGTTACAACAGTGTGAATCAAACCTTTATTCGGTATCAAACAGTAGATATTTCTGTTGCCGTTGATACGCCTGAGGGATTAATCACCCCGATTATCCGCCATGCCGATTATAAAAATCTTGCTGAAATTTCGGCGGAGACAAAAGAGCTTGCGTTGCGGGCACGGGCTGGAAGTTTGAAACTTCATGAGTTTAAAGGCGGTTCATTTTCTGTATCCAACCTTGGGATGTTTGGGGTCAGTTCTTTTGAAGCTGTGATCAACCCACCGCAAGCAGCAATCTGCGCAGTTGGCGGTATAGAAGAGACTCCTGTTGTAAAAGACGGAAGTATTATACCTGGAAAAACGCTAAAGCTCTCATTCTCTTTCGATCATCGTGTCATCGACGGCGCTCTTGGAGCTAAATTTGTTAAAGCCGTCCAGCGTTTGATTGAACAGCCGATTACATTGGCAATATGAAAAATTGAACCATTCTGTATATAATCTAGCGTATGAAATATCCAAATCACCTTCTTCAAATTATTGATGTACTGAAATTTTTTCCGGGCGTGGGTGGGAAAACCGCTGAGCGCTACGCGTTCGATCTTCTGGAATGGAGCCCTGAGCACCTAAAACGTCTCACACAAGCTGTTAAAGAGATTCCCGAAAAGTTAAAGTCATGCAGTGAGTGCTCCGCTTTGATTAGTGAAAATGAATGCCCATATTGCACTGAAGAGCGTCAATCCACAAAAAATATCTGTGTGATCGCAACAAAGCGCGATCTGTTTTCAATCGAACAAACAGGGGAGTACAACGGGCTCTACCATGTACTTGGCGGCTTGCTTTCTCCACTTGAGGGGATTGGTCCTGAGGCAATTGCCTTGAAACAGCTGCGTAAGCGTATTTTTGACTACCAACTTTCTGAAGTTGTTATCGCCTTAGACTCAACGCTAGAAGGCGATGCGACAGCTCTATATATCAAGGAAGAACTTTCAGATCTTTCAGTAAAATTTTCACGGATTGCCTTTGGTGTGCCTATGGGAAGTTCTCTTGATTATGTGGACGGGGGAACATTAGCGAGAGCTTTTTCCGGAAGAAGACAATTTTAGATTTGCTCTATTCAGTACGATCCTCTATACTTCTGTGCTTTCTGGGGAATGATAATATGCAATTAACAAGACCTATTTTATTAATTTTCTTCCTATTCACATTCGCTGTTGGATATGCGCAAGAGCGTTATGAAATTGAACGGGTAGAAATCGTTCACGGCAATCCTAGGATGATGGAGCAAATTGACCTGTACCCATACCAGTCGCGTTTGGGAACTCAAGAAGGCGCTTACTTCTCACAGGCTGAGTTTGATAAAGATCTTAAGCTTTTGGTAGCAGATTTTGATAGAGTTGAACCGAATATTGATTTTGTTGATGGTAAGCTCGTCATTACAATTGAGGTTTGGACAAAGCCCTTTATTCGTCAAATCCGCTTTGAAGGGAATCAAAAAATCGGAACTTCTAGGTTACTTAGCGAATTAGATATTACTCCTGGAACAGTTTTTGATCGCTTTGCATTCCATGAGGCATTTCATAAAGTTCGAACGCTCTATCTGCAAAAAGGATATTTTGAAGCAGAGATGGATTATCATGTTGAGTCGGATGAATTTGAGAACCAAGTCGATATTACAGTTTCTATCGATGAAGGCAAGTCTGGATATGTGAGAGACATCCTATTTACCAACTTTACAAATGCAGAGAGAGTTGCTGTCCTCGACTTAATGTTCACAAGCAAATACTTCTCTTTGATCAGTTGGCTGACATCTCATGGCGTTTACAACGAGGAGATGCTGCAGCAGGATCGCTATATCATTATCAATTATCTCCAAAATCGCGGCTATGCAGATGTCAACGTTGAAATTGATATAACGGAAGATCCGAAAACCGGTCAACTACTTGTTCATATCACCGCGTTTAAAGGTCAAATTTATCGCTTTGGCGAGGTGACATTCGGTGGAAACTGCATCTTCTCTAATCAAGAGATCGCAGATCAAATTTGCATTAACTCAGGCGATGTCTACTCTCCCGATCATTTAATTGAAGCGTCTGACCGCATCAGTCGACTCTATGGAAAGTGCGGGTATATCAACACATTTGTCACATTCGAGCCCCGTCTGATTGCCGATCAATGCAGTTATAATGTGCATTTTTCAGTCGAAGAAGGTGAGCAATATCGAGTCGGGATGATTAAAGTATTTGGAAATAGCTGTACTCAAACCAAAGTCATCCTCCATGAAACGCTATTGGTTCCGGGTCAGGTATTCAATATAGATAAAATGCGTGCGACTGAGATCAGACTTTTAAACACCGGCTTTTTTAAATGTGTCAACGTCTACCCTGTAGAGTCTCAAGGTGTGCTTGAAGGGTGCGGAAATTACCGTGATGTTCATATCGAAGTAGAAGAGACCGGAACTGGACACTTTGGAATTTCAGCCGGATTTAGTACGAGTGAAAATCTTTTTGCCGCGATTAACATCACTGAAAAGAACTTCAATATCGCAGGCGTTCCAGCTGCTTTTAGAGGTGATTATAGCAATCTTCGAGGGGGCGGTGAGTACTTTAGTATCTTAACTCAGCAAGGGCTTGAAGCAAGTTCTTATGGGATCTCCTGGACGAAGCCTCATTTTATGGACACGCCTTGGACTCTCGGTTTTGATATAGACTATTCTACATCCGACTATACCTCAAACGCATATGACATCGACGCTTGGGGATTCTCTTTCCATTCACATTACTGTCTAGATAAGTTTTGGAAGCTTGGGCTGCATTATCGCTTGCGAGATAGTCACATTCACTTGCAGACAGATAATCCTTCCAAGGAATTAGAGAGACAGGTGAAGAATTCAGGCCTGATTACCGCTATGGGAGCCTCATTTGTCCATAACACAACAAATAGCATCGCATGTCCGACTAGCGGCGTTAAAATGAATTGGAGTGTTGAAGCGGCAGGTGCCCCCGGTGATCACAATTTCCTATCGGCTGCTTTTTTAAATACTGTATACTTTAATGTGTATGATTTTGCGATTTTAAAAGTGAGAGCCGACTATCGTTTCTTGCATCCGTTGAACGGCACAACAGTCGATGATATTCCGATCGATGAGAGATTTTTCTTAGGGGGCGCATACGAAGTTAGAGGATATAAACCTTACTATCTTGGACCTAAATATGAAAATTCGGCAGGAAAGGATGATATTCCAGCCGGAGGGGTTTCAATGGAGCTCTTTTCCATTGAATTGTATAAACCAATCACTTCGATATTTGAGCCTTTTGTCTTTTTTGATGCCGGTGGACTATCCGATCAAGTATGGGACTACGGAGTAAACAAAAAAGCGGCTTACGGGATTGGAGCGCGCCTAAGCTTAATGCCCGGCAATCCGCCGGTTACTATTGGGTATGGTTGGGTTATTAATGAGATTGAAGAAGATAACGATGTAAAGCACTTCTTCCTGACCTTAGGGGGAAGATTCTAAGTTTTAAACGAAAGGAGAATCATGATGAAAACAAAAAAAATACCGTTAATCCTATTCATTGCCTGTGCAATGCTTTCATTTTCTGCAGCGTCTGCGAAAGAAGTGAAAGTGGGATACGTGGACTTTAAAAAATGCGTTGAAAATTCACGCCAAGGAAAAGATGAGCTCAATAACTTTGAGACCATGAAAAAGCAGATGGACGAACTGCTATCATCTAAAGAAAAGGAGCTAAAGGAAGTAGCCGCTAAACTTAGCGACCCTGACTATCTTGACAGCTTGTCTCAAACAGCAGAAGCTGAACTTAAGCATAAAGGAAGAACGCTTAGCCAAGAGATGTCGCGCGCACAAAATGAGTATTATCAAATGTTGCAGCAAGCAAACATGAAGGTGATGCAAATCATTCAAGATCATGTATCAAGTGCTTCAGAAAAAGTGGCACAAGCAAAAAGCTATGACTTTATTTTAAGAGACGGCTCTGTTTTTTATGCAAACCCAACACACGATATTACAAATCTTGTCGTTGAGCAAATGGATAAAGATTATAAAAAATAATGGATGCGTTAACACTTAATCAAATAGCAGAGCTAACGCACTCTAAAATACACGGTGACCCCCAAAAAAATATCACCGGCGTCTCTGACTTGAAATCAGCAAAGAGGCAACACGCCTCTTTTGTTGCAAGTCAGGACTTCTACAAAGCAATGCTTCAATCTGAAGCGGGGGTCATCTTTGCACCTTATAATATGAAACTACCCGAAGGGAAAGATTTTCTGCTTAATGAAAACCCATCTCGCGCGTTTCAGACAGTAGCGGAACACTTTCAAGGATTATCTTGTGACCGAAGCTCCGCCTTCCAGGGAGTTCATGACACTGCTGTTATTCATCCCTCATCAATTGTCGAAGAAAATGTCACAATCGGACCAAAAGCTGTTATTGATCGAGACTGTTTCATTGGCGCCGGTACATTTATCGGAGCCGGTTGCTATATCGGTTTGGAAACGCGCATAGGAAATGACTGTCTCATTCATCCAAATGTGACGATACGCGAAAAAACAGTCATCGGCAATCGCGTGAATCTACAGCCGGGAGTTGTTATTGGAGGCTGCGGCTTTGGATTTCAAACAGACGCTAAGGGCAATCATCATAAGATCAGTCAAATTGGCATTGTAGTAATTGAAGATGACGTTGAGATAGGCTCTAACACTACCGTCTGCCGGGCGCGATTTGGAGAGACAGTCATCGGTCAAGGAACAAAGATAGATACCCTCGTTGTGATCGGGCACGGCGTCAAACTTGGACCGAATAACTTAATTGTCGGACAAGCAGGTATTGCCGGATCCTCGAAGACAGGGCGAAATGTTGTCTTAGCCGGACATGTCGCAGTGAAAGAGCAGGTGGAACTTGCCGATGGGGTTATTATAACCGGAAAGAGCGGGGTCTCAAAATCGATTACCAAAGCGGGTCCCTACGGCGGCATACCGGCAGTCCCTCTTAAAGAACACCATCGAACCAATGTCCATATCCGCAATTTAGGTAAACTATTCGAGGAAGTTAAAGAGATTAAATTAAAACTGGAGAAACTTATATGAGCATCGGAAGAATGTGTCTATTTCCTTTTAGACCCCAAGTCAACTCCTCTTTTTTAAGAACTCCTGTCAATTTTCAAAGTCGCCTTGTCAATCACTTCTCAATGCAACAAGCAGCGCCCGATATCAGGTTTCGTAACATTTGGATTGGCGCTTCAGATTCTTTAGAAGCAAGATACAATCTTAAAGGGGTTGCTGGCTTGACTAAAGAAGAATTGAAGAAAGCACCAAAAAAACTGTATCGTGACATGATGTACTATGCAGAGCACGGTCATGCAGCTCAGATTATAGAAGCAAATCAAAGATTTAAAAAATGCATTAAATACACAGTCGCGACAAGGGCTAAAAAGCGACGCAGCAAAGCAAGTGTAAATGGTCCTGTGTATGATCTTATGCGTTGGAAGTTTGAAAGATCCGAAGTAGAGAATATTTATAGATCTATGAGATACTCATCACTCATCCTTAGGGGGCAATTTCGATATGGAGAATCATCAAAGTTTCTAAAATTTTCAAATGAGTTAATCGGGAGAGACAACGCTGAAGTCGATTTAATTTGAAACGATACTCTTGCTCTCAACCCCTGTAATAGGACTTACGCTCCAATGATATGTTGGCGAATTTCGAAATGAGAAACCACTCAAAATTTTAATACTTCAAGATGCACAACTGTTAAGATCACTTAGTATTAAACGATAATCCCGCTACCAAGGCAAACGTCGCCTTTATAGAAAACAACTGCTTGTCTAGGGGTAATCGCACGCTCGGGATTTGCGAACTTCACTTTTGCTACACCATTCTCAATCGATTCAATGATGCACGAGACATCATTTTGCCGGTACCTGACTTTACAACTACAAGCAAATGGGAGTGTATCTAGACTATTTGGAGAGATCCAGTTTAACTCGTTTGCAAGAAGACCTTCTTTATACAGGGCCGGGTGATTCTCACCTTGAACGACAACGACGCGGTTTAGTGATAAATCCTTATCGACAACAAACCACGGATCTCCCGCGCCTCCGATACCAAGACCTCGCCTTTGACCAATCGTATAAAAGGGTGCCCCGTCATGGCGCCCGACCACTTCACCTTCGGGGGTAATGAACTCTCCCGGCTCTGTTTGGACATACTGGCTTACAAATTCTTTAAAGTTGCGTTTACCGATGAAGCAGATTCCTGTACTGTCTCTTTTCTCCGATGTTGCAAGGCCATGGGTTCTGGCCAGTTCCCTTACCTCACTTTTCATAAGATCTCCAATGGGGAAAAGAACGTGATTGAGTGCGTTTCCGTTAATGGATGCAAGGAAGTAGCTTTGGTCTTTATTCGGGTCTTTTCCTCTTAGAAGTTGCGGATTTGCGCCCTCCATTCCAATCCGGCAGTAATGGCCCGTCGCAAGCTTACTTGCGCCTAGTTCTAGCGCCTTATCTAAAAAGACCTGAAATTTAATTTCTCGATTGCATAGAAGATCGGGATTAGGCGTCAAACCTTGTTTTAGATCAGAGATGAAAGGCTCGAAGACGCTTTTCCAGTACTCTTGAACAAAGTTTACGCCGTAGTACGGAATATCAAGCGTTTCACAGACGCGGACGACATCCTCATAATCACGTGTCGATTGACACACCCCGTTTGCATCCTTCTCTTCCCAGTTTTTCATGAAGAGTCCGATCACATGATAGCCTTGTTGCTTTAGTAAGAGCGCGGCAACAGAGGAGTCAACGCCACCGGACATTCCGACGCAAATTGTTTCTTTCATTGTAATTCACTTTTAAAGTTCTAAAGTTTAAGCGATTACAGATTTTTTTTCAACAACAGCAACCATTTGACAGCAAGCGGCATTACTTGCAACATTTGTCATTGTACGAATCATATCTAAAAGACGCTCGACCGGAAGGAGAAGGGCAATTGCCGATTCAGCCCCCGTGACTCCAATGGATTGCAAGATCATGATAATGATGACAAGCGAGGCTGATGGAATCCCGGTCACCATACCCCACGATGTAAAAAAGCACATGATACCAATTGTTAGGTAGGTAGAAAATGTGAGCTCAACGCCCATTGTGCCCGCTAAAAATGGAACAGCAGTCGCGCAGTATGCAGCCGTTCCGGCCAAATTCATGGAAGTCCCAAGAGGAAGAACAAAACTGCAAATACGTGCAGGGAGACCTGCCTCTTCAAGAGATTGAAGCGTAACAGGAAGAGTTGCAGCAGTTGAGCTTGTTGTGAATGCTGTAATTAGCGGCTTTAGTATAGATTGATAGAACCTGAAAGGTGAGACCTTGTGCATGAGCAAAAGAGAGGGGATAATTACCAACAGAACAAGAAGTTGGGCGAGGAGCGCCTGAGTAAAAAAATAGAGGACAGGGCCGATCATACTCGCTCCGGTTTCAGAAACAGCCTTTGCAATCAGACCAAAAACGCCAATCGGAAGAAACTTCATAATGATCATTGTCATTTCCATCATGATCTGAAAACTTCCTTGCCAGAATTGAGAGACGACCTCTTTAACACCGCTTTTGAGTTTATTAATACAGATGCCGAAAAGAAAAGAAAAACCGATCAACCCAAGTAATTTACCTTGAGATGCAGCTGCAAAGAGATTTGAGGGGATTAAGGAGAGAAGGATTTCATAAAATCTAGCAGATAAGCTGATCTCTTGAATGGACTCACTATAACTTGCAGCTAAAGGAACGACATTTAAAGAAAAAAGCATCACAACAAGAAGAGCAAAAATAACAGAAAAAAAGCTCGTCAAATAAAAGGACCGAAATGTCACAAGTGCGATCTTCCCAACCGATTGTTCTTGTCCAAGCTTCATTGCGCCTGTAATAATCGACGAGACAACGAGGGGTAAAACAACAAGCGTCAGAGCATTTAGAAAAAGTTTTCCTATCAGATCGTAAATCTCAAATATAAGCGAATCTGAGGGAGTGACGCTTCCGGCAGCGATCGCTAAAAACATAGAAAGAAAAATGAGTTTGAGTTTCACTTGGGTTTCCTGAGCTAAACTTTTGATTTTAATGTACGTCTATTTCTCTTGCAAACGCAAAAGCGCGATCTCGAATTAAGCAAGCGTCGCATTTGCCGCACGGCATTTGGTTATATGGATCGTAACAACTGTGGGTCTTTTCAAGAGGTGCGTTTAGACGCATCCCTTCTTCAATAATCTCTTGCTTATTCAGACCGATCAATGGCGCTTGAATCAGGGGAGTCATTTTTTTGTTTCCGGCAAAAATCACTTGTTGGAAGGCCTGAATAAACTCAAGAGTGCAGTCAGGATAGGGAACTTCATCGACAGCTCCGACACCAATGTATATTTCCGAGGCGCCAATCGATTCAGCGTAACTTGTAGCAGATGCCAAAAAAAGTGTATTGCGTCCGGGCACAAAAGTGGGCGCGGTCGAGTCGCTGATCTCTTTCAGGCTGCGGTTTTTTGGAACTCGCTCACCTGTTAATAAAGGGTTTGGTGCAAAAAGAGCCGGATCGATTCGAATGCAAGTCAACGGAATCCCGTAGTGATCGGCAATTTTTTTTGCGGCCTGAATCTCAATTCTATGATTTTGATAATAATCAAAACAAAGCGCGTAGCAGTCGATCTCCTTTTCAATCGCCTGTGCAAGGCACACAGTAGAGTCAACGCCTCCACTCAATAAAATGACAGCTTTCATCGGTTAGACGCCTCGTGTGGTTGGATGCCAGATAAATTTATGCGTCTGCAAATTGAGTCGCACAGACAACCGATCATTTAAAATCCAGCTCACAAGGTTTTTTGCTTCCAATTGATCAAAAACAGGTGAAAAAAGAGGGGGGGTCGGGCGGACGAAAAGGTTGTATTTTTCACATACTTGCTTTGCAAACGCATAGTCTTGCTGATTCAAGATGACAAACTTTACCTCATCTTGTGGTTTAAGGGTATCAAGGTTTTGATACAAGTTACGATCGCTCATGTCGCTTCCCGGACATTTAATATCGAGTATGATCTTAACGCGCGGATCAATTTCCTTGGTCGATAGGGAACCACCGGTCTCGATACTAACCATAAAGCCCCTGTCGCAAAGAGATTTCATCAGAGGTAAAACTTGCTTTTGTAAAAGGGGCTCTCCGCCTGTGATACATACATGGCGGTGTCCGAACCCTTCAACCTTATCGATAATCGCCTCAGTTGCCTGCTTTTCTCCTCTTGAAAATGAATATGGAGTATCACACCAAGAGCAGCGTAGGTTACACCTAGAAAGCCGGATAAATGTTGTAGGGAGGCCAACAAGGGTAGTTTCCCCTTGAACACTCTCAAAAATTTCTGTTATATCAATTGTCATAGGAAATATTATATCAAGAAATCTTGATTGCAATCAATAAAAACAGAGATTGTACCTAGAGAATTTGTTACTGAATTTGTTTTTTATTTTGAATCAATAGCATTGAGCTCTGCTATCAAAAAAATTAATCTGTGAGTGAGTAGTATCCTTGACTAAATCTCCTATAATATCCGATGAATCAAATAGAGACGCTTCGAGCCTGACCTCACTTGATAAAATTTCATCCATTTCGGCAGTTTCAACATTTGTCACACCCTTATCCTAACGAGATATGGGTATTTGAGTGATTCAAAATATACCGAACAGGAGGTTTCTTTAGAAACCACCTATTAAGGTCCTGTCTACAAAATACTAATTATCCACCCGAAAAAGAGTACTTGGGCAATTGGTAGGGCGACAATGAATATGGCAACACCAATTCTAAATGCGATTTTAAGGGCGTAGTATAGTCCCTGCTCTTCAGTATCCTCGTAAGAGCATTCGTTATAATTTTCATAATTAGTCATTTCTGTAACCTGATTTATTTATATTGTTGATTATAATTTATATTTTTAAATAAATGATTAAGATTAAAATAAATGCAACACAAGTGTTATATTGAACTCTCTTAAAAGGATCATGTCGGTAAAACCTGTGAAAATCGGTGACTGTCGCTAAAAATAACACTTGAAAAAAGTGAAGTACTATTTAAGTACAATAATGCTTAAGATTAGACGTCTAAAGTCATCTAAATCGATAGATCCTCAGATCCTCCAATCAATATACGCATTTTCCTGTTTGAGTATGTAAATCACAAAAGAAGTCCCATTTTTAGAGAAAAACTTCAATTTTTCTTTAAATTATGAATTTACCTTCCAAGAGCTTAAGATGATTTTGAGTCAAACTCACTCATGAGACCCCCATTCAGTAAATTCCTGTAGGACAATCATAATCTCTTAAGTCTCTCTTAAGTTTCCAAAATATCTTTATGTCGTAAAAGATTGAAAAGACCGTTAGATATATTCGCACCCGTACTTTCTGATTAGGTTTTATTGGACGGATGAAGTACTTCTTTCCATTATTAAGAATTGAGATGCATGGTCATTTCTCAGGAAAGCATATCAACAGGTTAAAGTTTTCTTGATGTAGCAGTTATCATGAGACTTAATGGTGAATTGATTTCGAAATTTGTGAGATTTATATCAAATTAAATTGATGATAGTAAGTATTTTGAAAGCTGTCTTTAGATTGAATACTGTACTAATTAATGATTGATTAAATGTAAATATTTTTAGCTATATCCATTCTTCATGTTGTTATGGGCTTTTTCTTGACAAATCAGGTGTGGCAAGTTAAAACTTAAATTTTAATGGAGAATTTGATGAAGCGCATTGCAGTGACCGGAGGCGGTGGCAACATCGCGTATAGTTTGTTATTTCGTCTGGCAAGCGGGGAGCTTTTAGGAGATGAGCCCATTGCGTTGCATATACTTGAGATTCCTGAGGCTTTAGAGAAGCTTGAGGGAGTCAAAATGGAGCTTGATGATTGCGCGTTTCCTCTACTGAAAGAAATTAGAATTGGCTCCGATCCAAAACAGGTATTTGAAGGAGTCGAATACGCCTTTTTAGTGGGAGCTAAACCAAGAGGTCCCGGAATGGAGAGATCGGATCTTTTAAAAGGCAATGCGCAGATTTTTGTTGAACAAGGCAAAGCATTAAACGAAGTCGCAAGTCGAGATGTTAAAGTCTTGGTCGTTGGAAATCCGTGTAACACCAATTGTTTAATTGCCATTCACAATGCACCGGACATTCCTAAAAAGAATTTTCATGCGATGACTAGGCTCGATCAAAATCGTGCAAAAGCACTTCTCGCACAAAAGGCTGGAGTAGATCTTACAGAGGTTTCTCATGTGACGATTTGGGGTAATCACTCATCTACACAAGTGCCGGATTTTATCCATGCGAAAATTGGCGGGGAACCCGCCCGTGATGTCATTGGAAACCCCATATGGTTTGAAGAGGAGTTTATTCCGGCCGTCCAGAACAGGGGGTCTGCGATTATCAAAGCAAGAGGCGCTTCTTCTGCGGCTTCTGCTGCTAATGCGGCGCTCGATGCGATGCGTGGGGTGATTAATCCGCCACCTGAGGGAGAGTGGGATTCTTCGGGAGTTTATACCGAGGGCAACCCATATGGCATTGATGAGAATTTAGTCTTTTCATTTCCCTGCCGAATGGGTGAAATCGTGCCCGATATTGAATGGAATGAGTTTTTGGCTAGCAAAATTTATGAATCCGAACAAGAATTGATTAGAGAACGCGAGATGGTATTATGATGAACGATGTGATATTTGAAATTAAAGTTGACAATCTTGAGACAGGCTTAAGAGGATATCCATGTGGATATTGCAGTACCTCTTCTGTTGATCCCGAAAAAGGACTTTTTTACTCTGGCCATCCGGTAACAGAAATGGAAGACTGGCCAACAGAGAAGGTGATTTATCTTTTGTATTTTGCAAAGGAGCCGAGTGAAGATGAGCTAGTTACATTTACCAAAAAAATTCGAAGCGAAGCCCAGCTTAAGCAAGAGACTGTCGATGCGATTCGGCGTCTTCCAAGAGAGGGCCATCCGATGAAGCTGTTTTCTGCCGCTCTGCTAATTGCAGGGATGTCAGAGGGGAAAGAGGATTACAAAAAAGATGCGTACCACTTACTTGCGACACTCCCGCAGATTGCAGCAACTGTAATCAATCACCATGCGGGATGGGGAGAGGTGAATGAAAGTAATCCGGAGCTTGGGTATATCGAAAATTTTGTTCACATGCTCAATCTACCGGATCCACACGATGAAAGTCTGATCGATACGATGCGCCTTTTTCACCTTCTACATATGGATCACGGGGGAGGTAATCTCTCTGCCTTTGTCGGAAAGGCTGTGGCGTCCGGGCTTGAAGATATTTACGGCTCGCTTTCTTCTGCGATGTGCGCGCTTGCAGGGCCAAGACACGGAAAAGCTAATCAAGACTGCCTTTCTTTTGTTCAAGAAATAGTGGACACACTTGGAGAGGATGTTGAAGAGGCAAAGTTAGAGCAGTACATACGCGACCGTCTGGAGTCGAAAAAGTTAGTCTACGGCTTTGGTCACGCGGTTCTACGTGTGGAAGACCCAAGAGCAACCACTTTTTATGAACTCAGCGCTAAAAAGTATTCAGATCATCCTTTAGTGAAAATTGCCCATCTTTTGCATACGGTCGGACCTAAAGTGCTAAAGGAAAACCCAAAAATCCAAAACCCCTACCCGAATGTGGATGCGATTTCCGGAATTACTTTGTATGCCGCAGGTTTCCCATATCCGCAGTATTATACGGTTCTGTTTGGACTCTCAAGATGTATTGGGATTTCGCGTCAGATCATTTACGAGCGTTTAGAGGCAAGAGAGGGGAAAGGAACGCCTATTGTGCGGCCAAAATATCTCTACAGAGCGCCTTAGCATAGTAGGCGTGATATAAAAGCCCTTTAGATCCCATCCCGGTGATAACAAAATGCTTTTGATCTAATCTTTTGACAAGCGGGAGGTGATCGGGGGCTGCCACACGAATGCCTGCATTACAACTGATAATCTCAGCATTCAATAAGTCGGGAAACATTTTTTCTAAATGAGGCAATAATTGCTTTGAGGCGAAGGCGATGTCAGGCTCCCACGACTTAAACTCTCTTTCAAATGTTGCACCAAGTGTTGCAGTCTTTCCGTGGCAAATCAGGTATGCTTTTGAGTTGATCGGAACCTTTAGTGGCTCGAGCGCGTCCGGCCATTTGAGCGTTAATGTTTGGCCTTTAATTAAGCGCAAGGGGAGTTCAGGGAGGAGCGCTTTTGTATTCGCGCCGGTTGCATAAATGGTAAGATCGGAGGAGATGTTTTCATAAGAAAACTTGATGCCGAGTTGTTCACATGCAGACCATAACTTGTTTAGGTAAGTTCTTGTGTCAACAACAATGCCGGATGATATAAGAATACCGTCACTTTCCAGGTGGACATCGTCGTAGAGCTCTGCGCTCTTTTTAAATGCGAGCATCTGCTCGTCAGACATTGCTTTGCGATAGATTCCTGTTTTTTTATAGACGCTTGTGCCAGCGATTCCAAGTAAGTGAATAGTCTCTTGATACGCCTCTCTTCCGAATCGACTCAGTTTTGCTCGCGCTCCTCCGAATGTATGTAGAAGACCGGCAGAAACGCCGGAGGCACCATTGCCAATGCCATTTGGATCAATGAGCGTGACATTAAGATGAGGGGCGCTTTTTTTTAAGTACCATGCAACAGCGACCCCGCAAAATCCTGCTCCTAAAATTGAAATGTTTTTAATCATACTAGAGAGGTGTGTTGAGAGAAATCATAAACCAAAAAGTATAAGATGTGTAAAATTGATTATCAATAAAAAATGGTTTTATCTATATTAGTATAGTTTGTAAATTTGTTGAGCGGTTTTTATGAGTGTTAGTTTATCTAATGTTGATTACAATAAATATTTAACTCAGTTTTTGACAGTAATAGGCGAGACTGAGGAGTACAAAATCGATGAGATTGATTGTGCATTTTTGGAGAAGAGACAGGAGGTCGCGTTAAGATCCGGAGAGGTGGCAATCAGGTGCTTTCATGTTCTTTTTCAGTATGTCAATCATTTCAAAAAAAATGCGGAAAGAACAGTTCAGTGTCAAAAAGTCAGTGAGATTAGTTTAAATGATTTTGAAAAACTCAAATATCTAATCAATAGCACTCGTCAAAGTTGTATACAAATGATTTGGAATAGATTTTTTAGTAATCCCAATGAATTGGATTACAGACCCAAATTGGTGAAGATTTGGATTAGAGTCTTAGCGAGTAGAAAATGGAGTGATGTTCAAAGAGAAGAGATTTTTGATCTGTTGATTAGCCGTGGATTTATTAATGTTGTTGATAGAAAAGGTACAACGCCTCTTCACCAAGCTTGTCAAGAGGGAGATACAGAAGTTGTACATAAGTTAATTCATGCAAAAGCCTCTTTATACCCAATCAACTGCATGGGAATGACACCTCTACACCTTGCCGTTAGTAATGGTCATAAGAAAGTGGTGGATATATTAATTAACGCAGGTATGCAAGTCGATATCCCTTTAGCCCCTTTTTCCCCTCTGTATTTAGCGATTCAGAAGGGGTATACTGAAATCGCAAAAACCTTGATTCAGGCAGGTGCACGTATTAACTTCTTTTCAGAAGGTATATCAGCTCTCCACCTTGCAGTAATTAATGACAATCTCGAACTCGTAATTACCTTAATAAACGCCGGCGCGAATGTTAATCTCTATACACTTCTTAGCTTCACTCCCCTTTATATGGCAGCTCTTAATGGGAATGCTGAAATTGTTAATGTATTGATTCAAGCAGGTGCCGGTATCGACTTAGGCGGCGGCGGATTTAGCCCCCTATATTGCGCTGCTCTTTGCGGAAATAAAGAGGTTGTTGATGTCTTAATCCGAGCAAACGTAAATGTGAACTTGTCCACTAAAAACGGTCATACACCCCTTTATGTTGCTGCTATGAATGGGAATATAGACTTGGTTAACGCCTTAATTAAAGCGGGAGCCCATATAGACCATGAGAGATTCGGTAAGTTATCTCCTTATTATATTGCTGTTAAAAATGGACAAGTTGAAGTCTTAAAAGCCTTGATGCATGCGGGAGATAATCTCAATGAAAAATCGAGTGAGAAATGGACACAGCTATTATGTATTGCCGCATATAAAGGTCATCTTCCAGTTGTGAATACTTTATTAGAAGCGGGAGCTCATATAAACGATGTTTTGGTTACTGGATTGTTCGCTCTTTATCTTGCTGCTGAGTATGGACATGTTGAAGTGTTGGTCGCTTTAATAAATGCGGGGGCTAATGTAAATGCAAGAAAGAAGGATGGGGCGACACCGCTATGTGTTGCCGCTTGCAACGGTCATCTTTCAATTGTCACTACTTTAATAAAAGCGGGAGCTGTTGTAAATGTGTGTGATAAATGGACACCACTTCATCTTGCTGCTCAAAATGGCCACCATGAAGTAGTAGATGTGTTAATTAATGCAGGCGTCTGTGTTAACGGAATTGATAAATGGACACCACTTCATCGTGCGGCTGAAAATGGCCACTATCAAGTTGTAGAAGTCTTAATTAATGGAGGCGCGCATCTCAATGGATTTGAAGGGTGGACACCGCTACATCTTTCGGCTCTTTACGGTCATCTTGAAGTTGTAAAATTGTTATTAAAGGCAGGTGCTAAAATCGATACAAGAGGCTATGAGGGAGTCACCCCATATGATTTAGCAGTTCATAGTCGTAATAAGGAGATTATTGAGTTTATATTATCAGTACACACTGCGACATATTTTGAAAAGCTTCATTGTTGGATGTTGTATTATAATGTAGATGAAGCTGATCAGGTCTTAATCAATAAAAAAGATTTAGCAGAATTTATAGTTGATGGGGAACACAAACGCCTTTCTCTTTGCTCCGGAAGAGGTCCAAGTGAGTACAATGGAAGTATAGAAATAGACCAAGAAATAAAAGAAGATCTTGAGTGGAGCGTGGATCTATTTCAGCCGACAAGCCTTCTTCCCCTTTTAGCTGAATTGAGTGCTCAAGACAGTGTTGATGCGTTAGGTTCAGAAGACGATTCTGTTTCTATATCTCCGGATATGTTACTTGAAGAAATACAAAATGTCTCTCAAGTAAAGATGACCCAAGGCATACGAGATCGTATCATTCAACTGTCAAGCGAAAGGACTGAAGGTGGGATTCCACTTAGATCCGTTGTTATCAATTATTTAAGAAAGGGAATGTATATTCTGCAACAAGAGGATGAACAGAAAATTGAGGGTTTTTTCGCTTCTTTACAAGAAATAATCAACCCCTCATGCAAGGAAGGTGTCTACAACCGAATCGCGGAGTTTCTTGCTCCTTTTTTAAACAATGATAGTATTATTGGGCAAAAACTGCATGAATTGAAGCGCACAGCTTGCCTAACTGCCCTTTTTGAAATTCTTAATGACCAAAAGTATGATGATTTGTTTAATGAAATTGCCAATCGATCGCTGTTTGAAATCAATTCGATTCAGATAAAAAATGCATATATAAATCAAACCATTCACTTTCTGCCGGCAGTCTCGATATATCTAGGAAATCGACTGGGATTTTCAAAATACGAAGGTGAGAGAGATTACTTTGCGACAAAGATATATGAAGATTTTTTTTATGTGTTAAATGAAGAATTTTTTGATCTTGTCAAAGAGAAGCTAAGCCAACCGGAAGTTGTTAAAGAGCTTGTTATTTTTGCAAAACAGACCATCGAATCCCAACTCAATGCTCTTGAAGCTGAAATGATAAAAGGAAAAAAAACAGTTGATGATTTTAACCGTTTTAAAAGTCAATTCACTCAGGCGATAAAAAAGTACCTTAGAGGTGCCGAGTTTGGAGATCTCATACAGGCGGATGACGAAGGAAACACAATCGTATCAAACAATCTCGTTATTGCCATGTTAATGGACCAAGGTCTGATCAGACCCAAAATCAAAATATTCAATTTGCAATAGTAAACTCCGACGTTAAATTTCACCGCTTAAGTTTCTGTAAGCATGATTCTCTCTTGATTTTCGGTTCTTTGTTTACGGCTCTCTTGTGAGCGTATGTAATCACAGAAAACATTTCATTTTTT
The DNA here is from genome assembly GCA_040880105.1 of Waddliaceae bacterium. Classification (GTDB taxonomy): domain Bacteria; phylum Chlamydiota; class Chlamydiia; order Chlamydiales; family SLOH01; genus SLOH01. The sequence continues at coordinate 105,469 of JBBDJA010000010.1, forward strand.
ATTACTGATGTGTTTGAGTGAATAAATCCAAGTGTTTATTAAATATTAATGTCATGTGATTTTTATGAGCGTAAACGTTGATAGCGAGAATATTTTTGTTCATTTACAAAATTTTTTAGATTCAATTGATGAGAGCAAGGAGATTACATTAGATGATGTAAATGAAAAATTTTTGGCAGATAGAGAAGAAGAGGCGCTTAGATGTGGAGAGGCAGCAAAGCGAAGCTTTGATGTATTAGCTCGATATGTCAATGAAGGCAATGTTGATGTGAAACGATTGAGAAAGCGTCAAAAAATGTCTATAGTCCAACTATCGGAATTTGAAAAGGCAAGGAGGATCATTCTAAGTCCCTACAAGCCCCTTGAGATAAATGGATGTGATAGATTTCCTAATTTTCATAATCAAAGAGAGCGCAGATCTGAAGTTATGGATATCTGGCATCGAGCTTTTGATCAGAAGGATCTAAATGAAGAGGAGAGTAGTAAGCTTATCGATCTAATGATTCAAGAGGCATTCATTAATTTAAAAGACAACAACGGTTATACACCACTGCATCTCGCGTGCCTTAAGGGTCAAATTGGAATCGTTAATCGCTTGATCAAAGAGAGGGCAGATGTTAATGCATTAAATCAAATGGGGCACACCCCTCTTCTCTTGGCTGTTGAGCAGCGTAACAAAGAAGTGGTAGATGCTTTAATCAAAAATAACGCCAATGTGAACATGGGAATATGCTGGGGATGGTCACTTATTCAAATTGCAGTTGAAAATGGAGATGCTGAAATTACCGATACATTATTGAAAGCAGGTGTTGTATTAGACAAAAAACTCTATCTTAAGCAGGTTCAAATTGCAGCGCAAAGTGAGTGTATTGATGTACTGATGGCTTTATCAAGAGTAGATCAGTTACTATTGGGATTACCAAATACTCTTGGAAGGACTGCTCTTCATTACTTTGTTAGGAAAAATGAAATAAATGTTGTGAATACTCTATTGAAAGCAGGATTTAGAGTCGATACTGTCGATGCTAATGGATGGGCAGCTCTTCACTTTGCTGTTAACAGAGGTAATAAGGAAATGACCCTTGCCTTAATTGAAGCAAAGGCAAATATAAATTTAATAACAGATAATGGATCGACACCCCTTTACCTTGCGGCTCACAAAGGATATAACGAAATTGTTCACCACTTATTAAAGGCAAGTCCAAGCCTCTATTCTGATGTTCTTGAGAGGTGGATGGTATTTTTTAAAGTTGATGAAGCAGATCAAGTCTTAATCAATATAGATGATATTGTGGACTATCTCATACACAAAGATTACAGCCGTTTCTCTCTTTGCTCCGGTAGAGGTCCAGCAGAATACATTGACGTTTTAGAAGAAAACGGCGAGGTGAAAAGAGAGGATGCTGAAACAAAATGGGACGCAGACTCTTTTGAACTGACAAGTATACTTGCCCTCTTTAGTGAGATCGATACTCATGACGCGATTAATGAAATCCTTTTAGAAGATGGGGATGTACCATTATTAATAGATCGGTTGCTTCAGAAAGTAGACTCCCTTTCTAATGACTTAAAAGAGTCGCTCTTTTTAGGCGAAATAAAAGAGCCGCAAGATTTGAAGGATCAAATTGTTAAGTTGGCAGGTGAGAGAACACGAAATGCTATCCCACTTGAACCTTTGATGGTGAATTATCTAAAGAAAGCTTTGAGTATTCTTGATAGGGAAGATAATCACAAAATCGAGGAACTCTTTACTTCTATAAAAGATGTGACAAGTCCCTCTTGCGAGGATGGTGTTTACAACCGAATGGCTGCGTTTCTTTCCCCCCTTTTACTTCAAGAAAGAAGTTTTTTTGCCGCTAAATTATGCGAACTGAAGAGATCTGTGTGTCATACAGTTTTATTAAATATTATTTCTGAGGAACCCTGTCACTATTTTTTTGATAAAATAGCAGAATATTCTGATTTTCAAATTGATGCGCATTTAATTAGAGAAAATTTTGCGGAACAAACGGTTCATTTTTTGCCCGCTGTCGCATATTTTATTGGAAACCGCTTGGGATTTTCAAGAAAAGAGGGCGAGGACGATTATCATGCGGCACAAATATATTGGGAGTTGTTTGAGCACTTTGAGCCTGAATACCTAGATCTCGTCATTGAAAAGCTCAATCAGCCGGAGATTGTTACAGAACTTCTTACAGCCGGAAAGCAGTCAATTGAAAATCAACTCAACTCTCTTGAGTCTGAAATGATGTTAGGGACAAAAACAATTGATGATTTTGACCGTTTTAAAAATCAATTCACTCCGGTGATAAAAAAGTACCTTGGTCATGTTGAGTTTGGAGATCTTCTGCAAGAAGACGAGGAAGGAGGTGCGATCGTATCAAGCAATCTAGTCTTAGCAATGTTAATGGACTATGGTCTTATTAAGCCCAAAGAGAAATGACCACAGTTTTGATTCTTAAAACGATCTAGTTACTAATCTGCAAGGTGTTGATTCCTATATATATTGTATTCATTCCTGTTTTAATATAAATTCCTTTGATTGCAAATGAAACGTTTTTTGAAGGGATAGTATGAGTAGCGTGAGCGGTAATGAGTATTTGAATCGATTTTTATCAGCCATTGATGAAGCCGGGGAGTTTAAAATTGATGAAGTCGATGGAGAGTTTTTAGATAAGAGAAGGGACGTTGCTTTAAGGTCTGGAGAGGCTGCAATACGATACTTTAATGCTCTTTCCTCATATGTCATTGACTCTCCAATCAACAAATCTCTTGTATTCGAAGAGGTCCAAAAGTCTCAAATAAGTCCCTTGAAAGAAGCTCCAAACATGCCTCTTAGTCGTTCATCTGAAATGGAACTAAATGAAATATTAGCAGCGCCTTGGAATAAGGGGTTGGATGGAAAGAATTTGAACCAAGAAGAAAGAAAAGAACGCATCGATTTTTTGATTGCACATGGTTATCTTAATGTAGCAAATATAGATGATGAGACGCCTCTTTTTTATGCGTCTACCATGGGCTATATTGAAGATATTAATGTCTTAATAGAGGCTGGCGCGAATCTAAATAGTGTTGGAAGAGATGGCTGGACAGCTCTTCATGCTGCAGCTTATCTTGGTCGGATGCAAGTCGTTAACCTCTTGCTCGATGCAAAAGCCCATGTTGATTGTCCTGATATAGCCGGACAGACGCCTCTCTATTTAGCCGCTGGAAATACTCATGCTGGTGTTGTTGCCGCTTTAATAAATGCCGGCGCTAACGTCGATTCTAAAAATCTTATAGAAGGAACACCTCTTCAACTTGCTGTGCAACACAATCAAAAGGAAATCGTTGAACTCTTACTCCACGCTAAAGCAACTGTAAATCACGCAAGAAAAGATGGAAAAACAGCACTTTCTATCGCGCAAGAAAATGGTTATGCGCAGGTGGTTAACATTTTAAGTACAGCGATCGGCTAAAAAATCACCACTCGCTTGTACCCGATATCTGGAGATAGGGGACTGTTCCAATCTTGCCTTAGGCACGTTCAAGAGGAACCCCTGAACATGTAAATGGGTCACAAATACATTTGGAATACTTGCGACTTAAGTGCAACTCATGAGGTAGTAGGTGCTTTATCATTCGCTTTCTGGTTTGCAAAAAGTGTAAATTCTGTAAAATCGGCTTTTGTTAATGAATCGAAGGAAAAAAATGGACGGCACTTTTACGATGCTTGGCACAGGCGGCTCTCTTGGCATCCCGGTGGTTGGCTGCTCATGTCCCGTCTGCCTTTCGCATCATCCGCATGATCAGCGTCTTCGCCCCTCTGCAATGATAGAGATCGACGGAAAGAGGATCGTAATCGATACAGGCCCCGACTTTAGGGAGCAGGCGCTTCACTTTAATATCGATAGGTTAGATGGTGTTATTTATACCCATGCGCACAATGACCACACGGCAGGATTAGATGACCTTCGCGCCTATTATATTTTTGATCAACGTTCGATTCCGTGTCTTTTATCACAAGAGACAGCAGATGATCTGAAAACGCGCTATGCGTATGTCTTTAAACAGCAAGATCCAAAGAAACTACTCTCAAAAGTCACGTTTCAAATTCTTCCTGAGGAGCGAGGGGAGTGTGAGTTTTTAGGACTCACATTTGGCTACCTTTCGTATGAGCAGGCGGGGATGCGTGTCAATGGATTTCGTTTCGGAAATCTTGCGTATCTCACAGACCTAAAATACTACCCCGAGACAGTTTTTGATGATTTAAAGGGGGTGAAGACGTTAATTATAAGCGCGCTTCGCCATGAGCCCTCGCCCTTTCACTTAAGTATAAAAGAGGCAATTGCCTTTGCGGAGCAAGTAGGTGCTGAAAAGACCTTTTTTAACCATATCGGACATGAACTTCCGCATGCAGAGACAAACGCAACTCTTCCGTCTCATATCAGCCTATCTTACGACCGCTTAAAGATTCCTTTTACGATCTAGTTTTGGATAAAGCGGCCAAAAGTGCATGAGTAGGGGGATAGCGACAACTGTTGTCACTTTATCCATTCTTTATAATAGTTAGACTATATACTCTTTTCAAAGCGAGATTAAATCTTCTCTTTTGTTTGATTGATGGTTGTTACTGCCCCTTGATAGTTTTTTTTTGAGGGCTAATCTTGGAGAAGAAGTCTCGATTTGAAAGAGTTTCAAATTATTCAAATTCTGAATTGCCCTCAGAAAAAGTTGGATATTTATGAGTTTATTTCTTAAGACACTATAGATTAGTGTTTTATGTTAATTGCTTAAATAAAATATTAAACAGGTAAAATTATTTTTTGTTTTTCTTTTGTTTTATTAACTTTAAAAAAGTTATAATTAAGTTAGATTATAATTAAGTGCGAGATTGTTATGAGTATTGAACCAGGTAGTAATGATATTAATCAAGTTTTGCGAGAATTTCTGCTTGAAATTGGTCAGGAAGGGGAATATAAGACCAGTGAACTAGATTCTGATTTTTTAAACCAAAAAAGGGAAGTTGCCGAAAGGTCGGGTGTTGTGGCACTCAGGCTATTTAACAAGCTTAGCAGGTACGTAGAACAGAATCAGCGAAACAATGGATCAGAAGAAAATGGGATTAAAGATTCATTGTCAGGGCGTCTCACTGCAGCTCCTCCAGGAGAAACTGGAAAAATCACATCAAGATCTCAGAGCAGTATCTTTGATAGTACATATTGGCATCCCAGTAGATTTAAAAATAGATTTTCACGTTTTGCGCTCTATGCTTCTTACGTTACACTTGCCATACCGTTAATCGTAGCAATATTTACTCCATTGGTTAACGGGGTTAAATCCCTATTTGGTCGCGTAAGTGTATCTTATGGAAACTGGGTACAATCACGAGCGATATCAAGAACATATGATCGTGTAATTAGAGGTAGAAACTCTCAGCATCAGTTAAGTAAAGATGAGCTAATATATCTTACTGAGATGATACAGAACCCCGAAAAGTATCTTAATGAAGGTTCTAATCGTAACCTTGAACAGGTTTTGAGGTGGTGTGTACTTGATTGTGAGAATGTAGAACAAAGGGATCAGCTCCTTCCTCAGCTTGTCAAAAAAGTGGATGACAGGACTGTTGCAAAATATTTAATTGATGCAATTAAGAGACAAAAGTCAGGCGCTGCACTTGCGTTGATTAAAGCCGGGGCAGATGTAAATATGACGATATCGAGGGATTCGGGCTTAACCCCTCTTCACGTCGCTAGCCAATTTGGCAATGTGGAAGTTGTGCAGGCGTTGATTGAGGCCGGGGCAGATGTACATAGGAAGGAGTTATCGTATTCGCGGGGGGAGTTTCGTCGAACCCCCCTTCACTACGCAAGCATAAATGGTCATGTAGAAGTTGTGCAGGCGTTGATTGAGGCAAAAGCAGGCATGAATGTAAGAGATAAGTCTAATGGTAATAATACCCCTCTTCACTATGCTGCCCATTTTTGTCACGTAGAAGTTGTGCGGGCGTTTATCAATGCAAAAGCAGGTGTGAATATACGGAATCGAGACAGAAAAACTCCCCTTGACTATGCTACAAATAACTATCCTTTAGATGTTGAACAGCTAGGAAAGAATTTTTATTTTTTCGTGGACAATAATAAACGTAATGAAGTTATAAGTCTGTTACGAGGGACTTATACTGCATCTTCAGAGGGATCTCGTGTTAGAATCTTGAGTCCAGCTAAGATAGAACAGAACATTAAGGAATTATATGATCTTATTAATGATGGTGACGCTGACGAAGATAAAATACTCGGTCTAATCAAATCTGGAGTCAATGTAAATGATGCGAGGGGTTATTACAAGATTCCTCTTATGGCTGCTTGCATGAAAGGCAAAATAAACATTGTACGTGCATTGATTGAGGCCAAAGCTGATATAAATGCAGAAGATTTGTCTGGTAATACCGCTCTTCACTATGCTGGAAGTAAGGAAGTTGTGGATGTTTTAATTGAGGCTGGAGCAAATCTAGAAGCACGGAATGATCGAAATGAAACCCCTCTTCATGTAGTTATGCTACTAATAGAAGAATTTTTTAATGCAGATACCGTGCTCGCATTAATTAATGCCGGTGCGAATGTAAATGCGCACTCAAATATGCGTCATACTTTAACACCACTCCACATGGCTCTTTCTAAAAAACCATTTAATCTAGATATCGTACGTGCATTAATTAAGGCCGGTGCGAATGTAAATGTAAATGTTGATGGAACCCCACTCCTTCTTTCCTGTGTACCAAATAAGGAAGCTGCAGAGGTGCTAATTAAGGCAGGGGCAGATGTAGATGTAAAGGCAAAGGGTTATATGGGCCAAACTCCGTTGCATAATGCTAGAGACCGGGGTGTTGTAGAGGCGTTGGTCAAGGTAGGGGCAGATGTAGATGCAAAGGATGATAGAGGCGAAACTCCCTTGCATACTGCTAGAGATCTGGGTGCTGTAGAGGTGTTGGTTAAGGCTGGAGCGGATGTAGATGCAAAGGATGATAGAGGTCGAACTCCTTTTGACGTTCTTTCTCACAAGAATGGGATGGGTAATCTTTTTCAAGTAATAGCAAAGGCATTGAAGATTCGTATATCTACCTATACCTTGGATAATATGTCAAATAAATTTCATAGGATCCCTCAAGAATTTCTCACCGAATTGAAGTTAGTAAGTGGAGAGACTGAGATTGCAGTTCCTTTACTCTTTATGAAATCTTTTTCTAAATTTTTCAATGTATTGGATATAGGTGAAGATAAGAAAATAGAGTTAGATATTTCAAAACAATTCTTGGAACAGCTACCAACTCTAATACAGGCGTTGAAAGGTGAAGTAGATTTAGGCTTGCAAAACAATAAGGAGTTAATCAAGGCGATTGATTATTTTGATATGCCGATATTTGATCAGCTGTTAAATAGAAATATACACATAGTCAAAGAAGTTATACCAGGTTTTGAAGCGGTAAATCGGGGGTTGTTTACACATCTTGAAGAAGAACGCCTTAATAGTGGCGAAGAAGTGACTTTGCTTAAGACAGGCGAATTAGATCATGAATCAAAAGAGGTTGTAGGTATTGATGAGGTTCAAGAGGAGATAGCAGGAGTTCCAATCCACAAGATTGTACTTAGCCTCTTTTGTAATGATAAAAAAATTCAAGAGGCTTTAAAAAATGGGGAGCCGATCGATCTTGCTAAAAGGTATCAGAAACAAGATTTATTAGATGCCCTTGTACACTTGCTTTATAGTGGAGAGCTGCCAAAATCTAAAGAATTGACTAAAGATTTGCTTGGTCTTGCAGAACAGATAAAACTAGACCCGCCTATTATCCAGTACCTAAAAGTGGTCCTGGCTGATCCTGAAATCTTCAGAGAAGCGCAAGATGAAGAAATTGAAATGTAGAGGGTAAAAAGCACCTGTGATTCAGGTGCTTTGAACTTTCTGCTAGGGTTACTAAAGAACATTCTTTCTCATATGAACTTTCGCATGCAGAGATAAATGCAACTCTTCAGTCTCATATCAGCCTATCTTACGACCGCTTAAAGATTCCTTTTACGATCTAGTTATGGATAAAGCGGCCAAAAGTGCATGAGTAGGGGGATAGCGACAACTGTTGTTAGAACTCCAAGGGGGAGTCCGAGTCTCCAGTAATCGCCGAAATGGTAACCACCGGCTCCCATGACAAGTGCGTTAGATTGATGACCGATAGGCGTAAGGAAAGCGCAAGAGGCGCCAATGGCAACGCTCATTAAAAAGGGATCAATCGAGGCGTTAATTCCAAGTGCGACATTAACGGCAATTGGGGCCATTAAGATAGCGGCAGCTCCATTATTAATCACATTAGAAAGGAGCATGGTGAAGACTAGAATCGCTCCTAAAAGCATAAAATCCGGAAGCATGTGTTTGTAGTAAATGAGGCTATTTGCAAAGGTCTCGGCGCTTCCGGTTGTTTCAAATGCATTCCCAACAGGAATGAGTGCCCCGAGCAAGATAACAATTGGCCAATCGATGCTTTCATACGCCTTTTTTAATGAGACAAGACGTGTTAAAATCATCGCTAAAGCGGTAAGTGCAAATGCAATTTCAACAGGAAGAAGGTTAAGGATGTTGACCCCGATTGCAAAAGCAAAGAGTAGGGAGGCTAGAATCAACCTTCTTGGCTTCAGTTGGATGCCTCGATCCGCAAGGGGAAGAAGTTCAAGTTCACCAAGAACTGTTGTCAGATCGCTTTCATTGCCACGGAGCAAAAGGACATCTCCAACGCGCAGAGATATGTTATTAAATCGGCCGTAGAGTCGTTTTCCTTGCCTTGCGATTGCAAGGAGGTTGACGCCAAAACGATTCCATAAGAAAAGTCGACTCGCAATTTTTCCTGAAATAGAAGATGTAGAGGTGATCACTGTCTCCATTGTAATGATTTCAGCATCCGTTGTGGGCTTTTCAAGCTCTTTATCTGTGACAAGCTCAAGTCCTCCTTTTTGGATGAGCGTTTCTAGGGCTTCTGTATTGGCCTCTATAACTAAAAGATCACTTGATTTCAGTATAAAACTCTTAGATTTCGTTGTTTGGTTTTTACCGCGACGAATGATTCCAAGAATTGAAATTTCCCCATCTGAAAAGTTATTAAACTCCTCGAGTGTCATCCCCTCAACTGTGGAATTCTTAATGACTTTAACTTCTGTTGTGTAGGTCGCAATTTCAAACATTTCATCTGTAGCGCCTTTTTCGCGTCGCAAAGGAATGAGCCGGAAACCAATGAGGATGATAAAGGCAAGTCCGGCAAGGGTAACTCCAAGGCCGACCGGCATAAAGTCAAACATCTTAAATGGATCGCCTGTAATGTCGCGACGAAACCCTGCGATAATGACGTTTGGAGGGGTTCCAATTAACGTCATCATTCCACCAAGTAGAGAGCCAAATGCAAGGGGCATTAAGAGTAGTGAGGGAGAAATATTTTTCTTCTTACAGGTTTGCATAGCGATCGGCAAAAGAACAGCAATAGCGCCGATATTATTGACAAAGCCTGAAATCAAGGTGACAAGTATTGTAAAGCCGGCGAGTTGAAGATAAGGATTATCACCGAGATTTTCAAGTGATCTTGCAAGTGTGTTGATGAGTCCGGAACTCACAAGTCCGGATCCGATTACAAGGATGGCTGCGACTGTGACAACAACCGGATGACCAAAACCTAAAAAAGCCTCGTTGGCAGGAATTAACCCAAGGAGAACACACGCCATCAGCGACATTAGGGCTACTAAATCATAGCGCCACTTTCCCCAGATAAAGAGAAATAGCGTAAGGCATAAGACAAGTGTAAGGGTGACTTGGTCGTTCAAGTGTTTGCTCTTTTAAAACGGTTTGTTAAGAGCGTATGGAACCCTTAGCTCTTCTTTAGGTGGCTGACCAAAATCCAGTAGCTCTTCTCATAACTCCTTAAAAGATTTGTAAGAAGATCGGCAGTGCCTGGGTCTCTTTGATCTGCAGCCTGATCAATATCTTCTTTCAAATACTCAATTAAAGCTTTGTAATCATTCGATAGTTGTTCAATCATATCATCTGCCCAAGAGACGACTTCGGTGTCATTCAGACGTTTAAGTTCATTGAATTCTCGAATAGATCCGGGAGATTTTTCTCCTAGCATCCGGATCCTTTCAGCAACAAGATCTAGATGTTCGGCTAGTTCCTCGTACTGCTCTTGAAAAAGCTTGTGGAGTTGAAAGAAGCGCGCATCTTCCACATTCCAGTGGTAGGCAAGAGTTTTGATATACAATTGATGAATATCAGCAAGGGTAGCGGCAAGTTTTTTAGTAATTTGTTTCATAATTTTACTCTATAGTGTTCAACGTTTTTTCTTCAATTGAATCGTAAAATTTTGTACGATGTTGCATATGGAACGTAAAGATAAAGCCTTTTTAATTGCAGGCTATAAGGAAAATAAGAGTGAATGTGAAGAGCATCTTCACGAACTTTCCTTATTAGCAGACACTTACGGAATGGAGACGGTAGGTCAAATGCCGTGTCTTTTAAGAAAGATCACAGCAGCGACTTTTCTAACAAAAGGGAAGTTAGAAGAGGCGATTGAATATGTTCGGGAATCAGGGGCAAATATAGTTGTTTTTGATAACGAAATCTCACCTAGCCAGCAAAGAAATCTCGAAAAGGCATTTGGCATAACCGTAATGGATCGCACAGAGGTGATTTTAGGGGTTTTTGCAGCGCATGCTCATAGCAAAGAGGCGCATTTGCAAGTGGAGCTTGCGCAGACAAAATACCAAGTTCCTAGGTTAAAAAGACTGTGGACGCATCTTGGCCGCCAGTCGGGGACGGCAGGTGCCGGCGCTTACTTAAAGGGTGCCGGGGAAAAGCAGATTGAAATTGATAAACGTCTTTTAAGTAAGCGAATTTCGCATCTAGAGAGGGAAATTAAAGAGATAAGGGCGCACCGTATCACACAGCGTAAGCAGCGCGTCAGATCGGGAATCCCGACCTTTGCGTTAATTGGATATACAAACGTTGGAAAGTCTACTCTTTTAAATGCACTGACCGATGCGGATGTACTCGTTGAAGATAAACTCTTTGCGACACTTGACACAACGACGCGTAAGTTCATCCTTCCTAATCACCAAGAGATCTTATTCATCGATACCGTAGGATTTATTCGTAAACTTCCACATCTCCTCGTCGCTTCGTTTAAAAGTACTTTAGAAGAGGCTCTGGAGGCGGATATATTACTACATATTGTCGATGCCTCAGATCCGGCTGCTTGCGAACACGTAAAGGCAACTTTTGAGGTTCTTGAAGAGCTTGGCACTACAGATAAACCGATAATTTCGATTTTTAACAAAATTGACCAAAATGAAGATCCCGGACTTCTAAAGAGACTGCGCGTCCTTTGCGTCAACTCTGTGATGATATCTGCAAAAGAAAAGACCGGGTTCGATGAATTAATCGAACGCATCACCCAAGAGCTTGAAAAGACACGCAAGCATGTCAAACTTAAGCTACCTCAGAGTGAGTACGCGGTCGTAAGCGATGTGAATAAGCGGGGACATGTCATTGAAACAGAGTACGTCGACAACGATGTGATTGTAACAGCAGACCTACCGTATGAATTGGCCGAAAAATATAAAAAGTATCAAATTTGAAAGCATCTTATTCAATTCAAGATCTGCCTGAGAGTGAGCGGCCAAGAGAGCGGCTTGTTCAACTTGGAGCAGAAGCAATGTCAACAGCTGAGCTGATCGCAGTTATTTTAGGCAGTGGGACCAAAGACAAACCGGTCCTAAAACTAGCTCAGGAAATTGTATCGCTTTTCGGTTCTGTTGAGGAGCTCGCCGAGGCGACGATAGAGGAGTTTTGTCAGATCAAAGGCCTTGGACTTGCCAAAGCGATACAGCTTCGCGCCTGCTTTGGTCTGGGTAAAAGACTGTTAAGAGGAAAAACCAATTTCCGCTCTAAGATTGCGACCCCGGACGATGCCTTTCGCCTTGCTAATGAGTTTTTTCAAGGGGAAAAACGTGAGCTTTTTGTTGTGATTTTACTCGACACCAAGGGCTGTTTGATTAAGCAAGAGATTGTCTCTATGGGGACCTTATCGCAATCGATCATTCACCCTCGCGAGGTGTTTTATCCCGCCATACGCCATAAGGCAGCAAGTGTAATCCTCGCACACAACCATCCAAGCGGTGACCCGACTCCTTCCAAAGATGATTACGATGTGACAAATGCATTAATTAAGGTCGCTCAAATCATCGATATCCCGATTCATGACCATGTCATTATCGGATCACAAAACTATATTAGTCTAAGACAAGAAGGTCTAAACTTCGATAGTTAGGTAAATAAACCGGAGTTTTTTATGGCGTGGGCTATCAATTGTAATTTATTTTATTCTGGAGATTTCCAGTCGAATTTATTTTATACGGATGAATTTCAACGGTATCCCTACCGAAACTTTCAAACTGAAGAGATTAAACATCATCAGACAGTTGAGGAAAAAATTACCAAACTTGTGCAACAGCAAATTTCTTCCTGGGATGAGCTGTTAAAAACAGAAAGACAGAAAGCAACAAAAGTATCCGGTTTAGGGCTATTTCTCAGCAAAGAAGAAAAAGTGAGAAAAAAAGTAGTACAATCACTTCTTAGCGGAGAGTTAACAAAGGAAAAATCACACGAACTACTTCAAAACGTATTAAAGTGCCCCGCATCCAGTTGTAATAAAAAAACGGGAAACCCTCTATTTTTAGATGCCTATCTCACGTCTCAGGCGGACTACCATGGAGACTCTGCAGCTTTTGTGAGATTGATGCTGTGGACGCACCCAAAGAGTGTGCGATCACCTGCGCAGATAAAAAACAAGGCCGGTTTAACCGGTTGGATAGTAGCAGTTCTTCGTGGAAATGAAATGATTTTAAGGAGTTTACCAAAAAAACTCTTTCAAGAAGAAAGAGGGGCGGATGCCTCTACACCTCTAATGATCGCGGCCGCCAAGGGACATCTGCAGATCGTAAAATTCATTTTGTCACAACGTGTGGATGTGGGAAGTATGAATCAGGTTGGATTAAAGGCGCTTGATTTCGCAAAGTATGGTCAAGGGTCAGATGGGATAAAGAAGGAGATGATTCGCCTGATTGAATCATTTGAGTCTACGAAATCCGAAGATGATATAGAACCTGCTCATCTAAAATTAGTTGAGTCAATGGAAGATCAAAAGCAAACTTGGAATAGAATCAAAGAGAAAGAGACGCGTGAGTTTAGATTTTTCCAGATGTAAAATATCCGTTGCGAGTTGATTTTACCTCTCCGTTCTGTTAACATATTTCTCATGTCAACTTCAAAGAAAACTTTTACTGTAAAAACCCTTGGCTGCCGTACCAACCAATATGAATCACAAGGGTTTGTCGATCAATTAAAATCTCTCGGATACGTTCCTGCGGCGGAGGGGGAGAAGGCGGACCTCTGTCTTGTGAATAGTTGCACTGTGACACAGTCCGCTGATAGCACGAGTCGATCGACCGTGAGACAGATTGCAAAACAAAATCCGGGCGCTCAGGTCATTGTAACCGGATGCTCTGCCGAGCAAAATCCGGGTGATTTTCTATCTATAGAGGGTGTCACTAAAGTTGTCTCCAATGCAGATAAGGAAAGTATAATCGCCTCGCTTTTTCCTGATATAGATGTACCTGAATTTTCGATCAAAAATTTTGATGCTCACACAAGAGCATTTGTAAAAGTTCAAGACGGGTGTAACTCGTACTGTAGTTACTGTATTATTCCCTATGTGCGTGGACGCTCTCGTTCTCGAACGATTGATGAGATCATCCTTGAAGTTGAAGATTTAGTCAAAAATGGATATCAAGAGATCGTCCTTACGGGAATTAATATTGGTGATTTCGACGGGGGAGGCAGTCATAGACTTTCGGATCTTGTGAAAGCAGTCGATCAAGTAGAAGGCGTTAATAGAGTGCGTATCTCCTCAATTGATCCTGATGAAGTGGAAGATGACCTACTAGATGCCGTGATTAACGGAAAACATACCTGCCCCTCTATGCATATCGTCTTGCAATCAGGTTCAAATGTCACGCTTAAGCGAATGAACCGTAAATATACGCGTCAAATATTTTTTCAAACAATCGAGAGGCTGAAAAACGCGCATCCCGACTTTACCTTTACAACAGATGTCATCGTTGGATTTCCAGGGGAGACAGAGAGAGATTTTGAAGAGACTCTGCAGGTGATACAAAAGACCCAGTTTGTAAAAGTTCACGTTTTCCCGTTTAGTCCAAGAAAGCGCACCCGAGCTGCAATTATGAAAAATCAGATCTCACCTCAAGTGATAAAAGAACGTAAAACAAAGCTGATTCGCGCTGCCGAGCATATTGGATTTGAAAGAAGAAAAGATTTTATCGGACGTGAGATGGTTGTGCTTACGGAGTCAGGTGGGTTTGGTCACACAGAGAATTTTCTCCCGGTTAGAATCGAAGGGGAGCCGATCGCGGCCAATCAACTGGTTGCTGTCAAATTGATCGAGAACCATCCCGATGGACTTTTAGGAGTTAGGATTGAAAATCTCAATAGTTAATCGATTTAAGCCTTTTTCCCATACTCCCGGAGTTAAACTTCTTCTACCTGGAACAGATCAATTTTTCCAAGTCTATCCTGAAAAAATCATCACAGGCGATACCGAAATTCCCTTAGATATTAAAGGTCCTGTAAAGAATTTTACTGTAGAACAAGATCTTGAGAAGGGAAGCATCCGTGTCTTTGGGCATAGCTCAACCGGGTATTTTGAAAAAAAAATTGCAAATCCTTCTTATCAAAAGCCAAAGGAGCGCCTCTCTTTAGGCGTTCATAAGGCGCAAGAGTGGGATCTTGTGAAAAAACGTCAAATGATGTCTGAAATTCTCCCCTTTTGGCATTTTCTTGGCCAAGTGACACCCATAAAACCTTCTCATCGCGAAGGAACAGCCGCCCTTTTAGATCGCTCACTTGAACACCTCTTCCTTGCCGGTTTTGAAGGGATACTCTCACCGCGATTACAGGACACCGATTATCAAGGCTTTGACCTAGATATGCCGAAAGCTGGGGATCCGCTGATTCTTTTAACGGAAGGCGCAAAGATGATTAAGAGCCTCTTTCTACAAGAGGAACCGGAATATTTTCATATCTTACCAAGGCTTCCAAGCGAATTTCATTGCGGACGGCTGACAACTCCTGAAATTGATATGGAATGGAGTAAACACAAGCTTCGTAAGCTAATCGTTCGTACCTCAAAGCCGTTACTTCTTCCAAAGGAGATCAAGCGATTTCGTCTAAAAGGAGATCATAGAGAGAAAGGCGAGTGGATCTTAAGAGACCAGCAATTGCCTTCTAGAAAAGTGCTTGTCCTCGATCGATTTGAGCGATAAAGGTAAGGGAGCCTTGGATCACTTTTTTGCTACCTTAAATTTCGGGTGTTTTTCGAGGGAATTCGATATATAGGAACCTATGATAAACTCAGCTTATTAAATTTAGCACCCTTTTCGAGGGAATTCGAGAAAAACGCACTCAATTCACTATCAATCGTTAATATAGATAGTTTTTTAATCTACTCTTTCTAAGTTTGTTGTGTTTTGTAAAAAAATACTTTTAAGTTTAATTGTTTTGTTTTATTATTGGGTTACAAGAGGTGTCTATTATTTGATAGATTCTCGTGTTAATTTTAGGAATATCTAAAGAATTAGTATAGTTTTTTATATGGATTTTTTTATTCGAAAAATAATTGATCTTAACTATCTATCGGAAAAAAGATGCTAATTTTGACACTCTGTGTTTTTTAGGTGCTCCTTAAAGAGAGAATATTAGAATGGTTAATTCAGATTCATTTAAAAATGCATTTAGGGAAAGAGATATAAGTGTAAACGGAAAAATTGAGGAAAAATTCCCTGGCTATAGTGAAATTTCAGGAAGAAGATCTGAAAAAAATGGAAAAATCTACACGGTAATACAATCTGATCAAAAAAAACTGCCCATTCTTTATCGGACCTTTGAGTTTTTACTTCTGACAATTCTTACAGTCGGCACTCTTTGCATTGCATTATTTTCTTCGAAAATTAAGGATTCATGGGAGGAGGTCTTTTCTGGAAGAAGCATCAAGCACATAACATTTTCTAAATCTGATCTGTTACAAAGAGTTGGTAAGTCCGTACAAAGGAATATAGATAGTCGGGATAGAAATGCAGTCAATTCAATTTTACCCCCACCTGAGAATGATGAAGAGGTTAAAGTTTCAGGTGTATTAGAAAAAGAAACGGAGGAAACTGATCCTAACTTTAAAGAGGCACTTTCTTCTTTTGCAAAATCGCTCAGTCAGTTACCGGAAATGAAAGGACAAGAGAGTGAGCAGGATTTACGATTAACAGTCACAAATTTATTTACACAAACTTACAAACAACAACCAGAAGAAAAACTTGAACATTCAGTTGAGTCGTGGCTTTTTGATCACCTCAACGACATCAAGGATGATAACGACAGAGAAAACCTAAGCACAATTTCGAGAAGATTTACTGAGTTCTTTGGTGATCATAGCATAGAAAAGTTTGAGCAGATATTGAACGTCAAAGATAAGGAACAATTGTTAAGGATGTTAAAAGATAGTGAACTAGACAGTTTCCAACACGCAACCCTCCTTCTAAAACTTGCAGACCAAGAGCCAAACAAGGTAGCTGAATTCATTGGTCACAGAAGGCAATACAAGTTTTCTGAAGAGGCAATATATCTTGTCCTCAAAACAATTTACCGGAATCTTGGCAAAGAAGTGTTTTTAGACATCGCTAAAATTACGGCTGAAAAATATCCTTGGCATTTCGGATCTCAAATTAAAGCCTTCGCAAACGCCGGACTCGAAAAGAAAGATGTCAACGCACTCGCCAAGATCGCGTTTGAAAAAAACTCTCTAGTATTCGAAAATGACATCAAAGACTTTATAGATGCCGGGCTCGATAAAGAAATTGTCAAAGAATTCGTCGAAACCTTTATTAAAAGAAATGAAGCATATCGTATCTATAATGCAGTTACAGAAAGGGAATTGGATAAAGAAACTGTTAATGCACTCGCCCAAATCATGGCTGAAAAAAATCCTAAGGGATTTGGAGGTTGGATTAAGCATTTTGTAAAAGCCGGACTTGAAAAAAAATATGTCAACGCACTCGCCAAAAAAATATTGCCTGACATAGATTTTTGGCACTTCGCAGACATAATCGGATCCATTGTCGATGTCTCTGATAACGTCGACGAACTCGCTGAAATCGTGGTTGAAAAAATCCCTTATAAGTTCATACAAAATATCAATGACCTTGTCAGAGCTAAACTCGTCACAAAAAAGAATATCTACGAACTTGCTAAAATCGTTGCTGAAAAAGTACCTGGGGTATTCGCAAACAACATCAAAGACTTTATAGATGCCGGGCTCGAAAAGAATTATGTGAACGAACTTGTTAAAACCATGGCTGAAAAAGACCCTGATGTATTAGAAGATTACATCGATGACTTTATAGATACCTCTGACAATGTCAACGAACTCGCCGAAATCGTGGCCAAAAAGGCCCCTGTGGTATTCGCATATTACATTAAAGCCTTCGTTGAAGCTGGGCTTGACAAAGACAATGTCAATAAATTATCCATCAAGGCCTATTTCGCTTCACCTGATATTATATTATTGAACGAATTCCCTGATCTCTTTCCAAATGAAATCAATGAAGGTGAAATAGATTCGCTTTGTAGCCTTATCAAACAAGAACTCCAAGAAGAAGACAAATTAATAGGTAAGATTCTTGAAAATTTAAAAAACCAAACCGCTCAGCAGAGAAATACTGTTCTAATTTGGACACTATACGCTCTTGGAAAAGCTAATGCCTTGGACCATAACAAAGCAAAAATGCCAAAAGATTCCATCTACAAATACTTAACCCTGATTTCAAAGCGCAAAGACAGGCAAACTCGAATTGACCTCACCCGCCTGCTGATTGATGACGTTGCCGAAAATGAAGTAAAAACTAAAGTTCTCGAAAAGCTGTTAAATTCAGTAAAAAATAAAGCAAATTTCGGGGACACCTTAAAACACAGCTGCGTATACCTTGCCACTCTACCGCTTTCTGAAAGAGAGTTAAATGATATCCTAAGCTTGATCACAAGTAAGAGAAAAACCATTACGGACGGTATTGTTCAACCCTTATTATTCAAAGCCCTTAAAGAAATTAGAGACTCCGAAAAAACTGAAATACAAAGAAAGGCGGTTGAAATACTAAAAGAGATAATCTCAAATAGAAAGAAAATTGAAGTGAGAAATCATCTGACCGGTTTAATTGCTTTGATCAAAGTCGCTCCTGAAAAAATAGATGAGGTTAAGGATTTAAGTGATATTAATTCTAAATTTCTTCAAAAATTTAAGAACCTTATCCCGATGCAAGATCTCAATGATTTTTTGATAAAATATGAAAAGTTCTTTGGGGCGGATTTAGGAGCGCTTCCTCTCTATGCTAGTTTGCATCAAAAAACTCCAAAGGTGCCGGAAGCTTTAGCCACATTCACCACGTGGGCTGTTGAAGATCAATTTGCTGAGCGTTACAACAAAGACAATTCAACTCATCTAAGAACGTTATTTAAAGATGAGAATCTTAAAGCCAATTGGACAGCGGCAGTTGATTTAAGTAAAGTCAGTGCTGCTCAAGAAAATGATGCAGGCCCAAAGCCTGCTTTAAAAATTGAAGATAATCTATATATCAAAATCATTACCGACAACCATTTGAAAGGAGAGTATGCATCTCTTAAAAAGTGGCTAAAGAGTGAAAGTAGAGACGATGTGTTAAAAAGCTTAGAAAGCGAGCTCTCAGAAAGTGAGGCGAAGGAGGATCCAGAGATACATTCTCTTCTCTTGCAGCACAAAATAATCAAGTTGTGTCAATCCAGTGAAGAAAGAGAGAGGGTAAAATTGGTAGGGGAACTTATCAAATTATGCAACGAGATTCAAGAAGAGGAATTTGTAAACGACCTTAGGGAAATTCAACATGCTTTCAAACCACAAATGAGTGTTTACAAAAAAGTCATTGATACAGACAAACCCTTCTATTTGCTGACAGCCGGTCAGGTTGGAGGCAGCTGTCAAAGATTAGATGGAAGTCCTGGTCTAAACAAATGCTTAACAGGATATCTCATAGACGGAAAAAACCGCATGATTGCTCTTGTAGATGAACAAGGAAATTTAAAGGGTCGGTCTTTTATTCGCCTGTTATTAGATAAAGACAATCAGCCAGTCCTTTTCCTAGAGCGTGCCTATCCGGGAAATATGTCCGATAAGGATAAAGAGATGATCATCCAAGGAGCAGTTGCAAAAGCCAAACGGTTAAATGTGCCGCTTCATAGCTTGCAAATGGGCCAAGGAGTAAAATACGCAGGGATAATTCAATCTAAAGGTTCTAACGCACCGTATGAGTACGCTGATGCTAGTGACGGTGTGGGTGTGACTGAAGGTGTCTGGAGTGTTCAAAACTCTCATATTCTATGGAAGCCTGGGGCGGAGTTAGAATCCAAAGAAGAGTAGGATTTGCTGCTTTACATCTACAAAATTCAATTAACGTGTAAGTTTCATAGGTTCCTTTACAAATTTAGTCATTTCCGCCTAATCTATATTCATGATTTTACATGAAAAGTATCTTACGCTTTGCCAAGAAGCCTTTCGACATAACCAGCTCTACTATGTTGACCATGCGCCTGAAATTTCCGATGAAGCGTACGATGCTCTTTTAAAAGAGATAGAAGAGATAGAGAAAGAGCATCCTGAATGGGTCACACAAAGTTCACCCACGCAGCGCGTGGGGGAGATGCTCACGACCGGTTTTCAAACAGTCCCTCATCAATACCCCATGCTCTCGCTTGCCAATACTTACTCTATGGAGGAGGTTGAGGATTTTGTGAAGAGAGTAGAGCGGCTATCGGGTGGAAAAGAGCTTGCCTTTTGCTCAGAGCTAAAGATGGATGGGATTGCGATTTCAGCAACCTATGAGAAAGGCGTCTTTGTGCGCGGTTTGACAAGGGGAGATGGAAAAAGGGGCGATGACATCACAGCAAATTTAAGGACGATTCGATCGCTTCCTTTGATGCTATTTGGAGATGTACCGGATCTATTAGAGGTTAGAGGCGAGGTGTTCATGCCGATTCTTGCCTTTGAAGAGTTAAATGAAGAGCGGGAAAGGCTCGAAATGCCGCTATTTGCAAATCCGAGAAACTCCGCAGCGGGTACTTTAAAACTTCTGGATCCTAGGAAGGTTGCCGAAAGAAAGCTTGACGTGGTGTTTTATGCCGTCTCGGATGGCCCATGGAGTAGTCAGTATGAAACGCATGAAAAATTACGGTCGCTTGGTCTACCGACTCTTCATGAGCATCGCCTCTGCCATTCAATGGAGGAGATTGAAGCGTTTGTAAAAGATATTGAGAACTTACGCTCGCAATTACCCTTTCAGATCGACGGAATTGTCATTAAAGTCGATGAGATAAAAGAGCAAAAGCGCATGGGTGTCACCGGAAAAAATCCAAGATGGGCTGTTGCCTATAAGTTTGCAGCGGAAAAGGTGAAGACGCGTGTCAAAAGCATTACAGTCCAAGTGGGCCGAACAGGCGCGTTGACTCCTGTTGCCAATTTGGAACCGGTCTTTTTGGCCGGTAGTACGATCTCAAGGGCGACTTTACATAATGAAGACGAGGTTAAGCGCAAAGATATTCGAGAAGGCGACCTTGTCACAATCGAAAAAGGTGGAGATGTGATCCCCAAAGTCCTGAGCGTAGATCTTAATAAGCGAGCTGCAAATACAGTGCCTTGGGAGATGCCGTCGCGCTGCCCATCATGTGATACTCCTGTCGTTAGAGGGATAGAAGTTGCAGTGCGCTGCCCCAATCCGAAGTGTCCCGAACAACACTTAAGACAGTTGATATACTTTGCCTCGAAACGGGCAATGGATATTGAACATCTGGGTGAAAAAGTGGTTGCACAACTTTTTGAAAAGGGATATGTAAAAAGGGTTTCTGACTTTTTTGCTTTGTCAGCGCAGGATCTTGCCACTCTCGAAGGGTTTAAAGAAAAATCTGTTCAGAATGTTTTAAAGAGCATCGAACACGCAAAAAGAGCGCCACTTTCTCGACTCATCATGGGTCTTGGTATTAAGTATGTCGGGTCTGAGACAGCTGACTTATTAGCTAGAAAATTCGGGAGTTTTGAGAGCTTAAAAAATGCCGCATACGATCAATTCATTTCGATTAACGGAGTTGGAGAAAAAGTCGCAAATTCATTATGCGAATTCTTTGCGCAAGATGAGAATCTACATGAGTTAGAGCGCATGGAAGCACTTGGAGTCCTTCCTCCTGAAGTCGAAGTGCAAAGCTACTCGGGCCATCCTTTTGAAGAAAAGACATTTGTTTTGACAGGCACACTGGAGGCATTTACGCGCCCGGAAGCTGCCAAATTGATTAAAGATCGCGGAGGAAAGGTAACTGGCTCCGTAAGTAAAAAAACAGATTTCTTACTAGCAGGAGAAAGCCCGGGGTCCAAGCTTGATAAAGCGACTAAACTTGGAGTTACTGTAATCAATGAATCACAGTTTAAACAAATGCTTTAGGAATCTCTGAATAACTCTCGTTCTATTAAAATTTGCATGAGTTTTTTCAGAGGGTCGTTTAGTTATCAAAGAAGGGCCTTTCAAGCAGTTGCGCAGCGGAAGGCCTTTCCTTAGGATTAATACAGAGCATTTGTGAGATAAGCTCGCATAGCTCTTTGTCTGGATCTTTGATATCAGCTTCTAACATTTTTGATGATATGCCCTTCCGCTCAAAGGACATAATAAGGGAATTAAGCTTATCCTCATTATTAGCCTTGAAAAGGACTTTTCCTGTGTACAGTTCATATAAAGTGCAGCCAAGACTCCAAATATCGATTGAAGGTGTTACAACATAGAACTCACGTCCTTCTGCCGGCAAGAGTTCCGGCGCTCTATAAGAAAGTGAGGTCACTTCGCCGTTGGTATGAAGTGATGAGACCCCCTTTTTAAGAGGAATCGAATTACCGAAATCTCCTAATACAAAATCTGGCATTTCTTCATCAGAATCATGATGTATAGTTTCAAATTCATTTGAACAATTAAATATTTGATTAAAACTAGGTTTTGGTTCGGAGCCATCATAAAATATGTTGCCTGGTTTGATGTCCCCGTGAATAATGACTCCATCTTTGCTTTCATGAAGAAATTTTAAGGCGGTCAGAATTTCTTTACCGGCTTTTTTAGTGAGCTTAATATTAAATCTTTTGTTAACACTTATATAATCATCGACGCTTCCTGTATACGCTTTCATCACTAAATAGCTTCGAGGCTTAATTTGTAAAAAGGAAATTGGTTTTACAATCGGGAGCTGCGATTTAGGAACCGCTCTATTAAAGATCTTTTGCAAAATAGCATACTCTCTCTTTAGATTTTCATCACTTCCACTCCACCTATTCACCTTTAGAGCTAATGAATTATTCTTATACTCCTCTTGATTTACCATTTCATCTTCAGTTTCTTTTGTAGGGATTTTAAATACTAATCCATGCCCTCCGGAGGAAAGGTATTTTGAATTAAAACATTTTATTCTTCCGCTATAACTTGAGATCACTCTCATAGAGGCAAATTTAGATTCTATATTTTCAGACCTGAAGCATTCCTCGTATTTAACTAAAAAACTCTCAATGACCTCTGTGAATATGGAAGTAAGAAGGTGATCTTCTCCCCATACCCTACAGTCTCTATCAAGAAGTGAGATAAGTTGGGAGGTAGATGAGTATTTCATTCTTTTAGCCGGCCGTTTTGAATGGAAATTTTCGCTACTGCGTCGATCGTCTCTAAATCTATGAGTTGAGCATTCACTGCTCGACATTTCAAAATCAAATTCGGGTCTGATTGGTACGTTGCCACTTAACCAGCACTGTTCAATCGGCTGTTGTTGTATATGTGGAGCACAATCTATTGCATTCGGTCGGAGAGGTGAAGAGTGACTGTTAGTTGTTTCGACATCCGATTCAGGCTGCGCGCTAGTGAAAGGCGAGGTATAATGAGGTGCGTCTGGGGTATGATAATTTGCTGGATTAAACATAATTATTTATTATTAATTAATAGGTTAGATGTAAGTTATATATCACAAAAAAGGGTTTATATAAAGTTTGTTTGTTGTGAATTAATTACTTTCAGTTATATAAATTTTTGTAAATTAGAATATTTTATTTAATCAAACTCGATTAATTTGAAATAAGTGTTGTGGAAATAAATTGATTTAATTTATTAAAATAGTTATGTATGTAGTTTTTGTAACTCCAAAAATTGTTTGATTATATAATTTTATTTATATTATATGATAGATGAATCTAATTTTTTTTAATAAAACCATCTTAAATAGCCAATACGTCCAGATCCTCTAAGAGAATTTCATGAAAATCTATAGGTTTGATTTATATATAATTTATTTATTAGATATTTATTTTTAATAGTATAAACTTTTAAAAATTTCTGCATTGTTTGGTCATCATGGGTACATTCGGAGTGTACCATTCAAATAGTATTTTAGATATTAGGCAACCGATTAATGTATTTCTTAAAGAAAATTGAGAGTAAATCTATACCTTGAATATTTGAGGTGAAATTTTTTTAGGACAGGAGAATTTTTGATTAAAATCAGGTCACAATAGAGAGGAGTTTTTGCGGTTGAGTCCATAAAATTGTGTAAATTCGGTGATCACTGAGAAAAAAATGGTGAG